>NZ_VMSH01000002.1:0-719832 GCF_007713445.1 Pseudomonas sp. RGB
CGGCGCGTGCCCATCAACCTTGGGAAAGTACGGCCCGTCCTGATAGAACACACTGTCCAGCTTGCCATCCCACACCACCCGCACCGCCGCATCCTCAATGCCCGCCACTTCAAACCCTGGCCGCCCGGCTTCGGAGTCCAAGTCCTGGGGTATCAACCCAAAGTTGCTGTTGTCCGCCAGATAAGCGCCCATGCATAACCCCAGGTAGCGCCCACCCTTGGCCACGTATTCACGAATGGCATCCACGCGTGCATCACCGAAGCTGTCGAGCGCGGCGGGAATATCCTGTCCGCCGCCCGGCTGAACATAGAGGTCGTAGCGCGCGAGGTTTTGCGGGGTGATGTCGATGGCTTCGTCCGCGCCGACAAAGTCGATCTGGTAGTTCGGGCTGAGCCGCAGCAGGGCGTTTTTGATGTTCTCGGAACAGTCGTCACACCCCGCCGGGCCACGGTAGATGGCGACATGGGTGATGGGCGTCGCGCCTTGCGCCCATGGCGATTGCAAGGTGGCGAGTGCAAAAAACGCGACAGCGATAGCAGGCAGTTTCACGGCGGCTGGCTCAGCGAACAGTGGGTCGGGGCTGTTCAAAGCCTATATCGAAGGTTTCTTTGAATACGTAAACAGTTGTAAATCGGCTAGTGTCGCCTGAACCCACATCCGCCAGAGGGCATGCAATGGAGCTGACATTCAGCCACGTCGATGTATTGGTCGAGGACCTCGAACAGGCGTGCGCGTACTACGCCAACATTTTCAACGCCAACATCTCCACCACTCAAGTCTGGAATCGCGGCGGCTTTCATGTGCGGTATGCGGTTGTGCTGATGGGCCAGGAGCGTTTTATGCTGGTGCAGCCGCTGGCGGGTAACTTGCGCGAGCTGTTGGACGCACACGGCGAAGGGATGATTTACCGGCACTGCTACACCACGCCGGACATCGAGGTGGCGTATGCCGAGTTGGTCGCCAAGGGCGTGCAACCGGAGGATGAGAACGGCCGGCCATTGGCCCTGGAGGATCTGCAGTCGCCATCCGGCACGCGCATCATTTGGTTGCCCAAGCGCTTTGGGCATTTCTCCATCGAGATTCTGGAAGAAAAAGGCTTGCAAGCCTTTATGCTGGCGGCGTTTGCTTGAGCGGCGTTGCATTACCCCTTTACATGAGGATTACTGTAGGCCGTGCCTGACTCAGAGATCGCCGCCATGTTTGAACTCGCCTCCCTCGTCACCTACGTCGCCGTGGTGATCGGTCTTTTCCTGATCCCCGGCCCTTCGGTGCTGTTGGTGCTCACGCGTACGATTCAAGGCGGGCGCAAGGTGGGCATCGCCACCGGGCTGGGGGTGGCTTGCGGCGACTTGATTCACACACTGTGCGCGGCACTGGGCCTGTCAGCGATTTTGATGACCTCGGCGGCGGCGTTCAACGCGGTGAAGTGGGCCGGTGCGGCGTATCTGATCTACCTGGGCGTGCGGGCTTTCATGGCCAAAACCAGCACGCACGCTCGCCTTGAGTTGCCGGCGGTGACGCCGCGCCAGGCGTTTTTCCAGGCGATCGGGGCCGAGGTGTTGAACCCGAAAACTGCGATCTTTTTTCTGGCCTTTTTGCCGCAATTTGTTCATCCCGAATCCGGCTCGTCGCTGGTGCAATTTGCGGTGCTGGGTTTGATTTTTTCGGTGCTGAGCGCGATTTACACGAGCTTGCTGGCGATCTCGATTCGCCCGTTGAGTCGCGGGATCAAGGGGCTGGCAAAGCTGCGTCGCTGGGAAGGCAAAATCATCGGCACGCTGTTTATGGGGCTGGGGCTGAAGGTGGCCTTTCAGCAGCGATAGGCAAGCGCGATGAAATTTCACGGTTTTGTACTCGGGCATATAGAGGTTGAGGTCGAAGGACGCGCCTGTGACCTGCACAATTTCTATGTCGCCAGCGACATCCATTACGCGCTGTCTGAGCGCACGCTGTCGCTCAGGTTTACACGACGGACCGAGGACTGGGTGCCGCCCGAAGAGCCAAGGGAGATCACCGTCACCTTCCATGGCGTGAGTTATTTTTCGGCCGAAGGGCGCCATGACAGCCCGATTGAGGATGACACGGTGCTTCACGCCATCGGCATTGTGGCAGCCGACGCCCAGACAGAAACGTTCTACCTCTGCGACACCTTCCCCGCCGACCATCACGTGGTTGTGTGCTTCGCATCGGGTCTGACCTTGCGGCTGCACGCCGTTGAGGCGTGGTGTGACATTCAGGTCTAAGGCGTTTCACTTCGAACCGATGGGAACCACTGGCTAACCCGTGAATACGGGCCGGATGATGTGATGACTTTTATTGAATCTCAGGACCTTTGATGCCACCAACCAAACGCGACACCGCCCGCCTCGAACGCCGCCTGGTCGCCACGCTGACCGAAGCCTGCGAAACCGCCAAAGCTGAAATCCCGGGCTTCGAGTGGCTGACTCACACGGTTGATTACGCTGCGTTCCCGCAAAGCCTGCGGGTGATTTGGGTGTTCGATACGCGGGCCAACAAGGATCTGGCCCTGGCAAACGGGGCGGACCAACGTATGCGCGAACTGACGGCTGCTGCGTTGGAAGACGCCGAGGTGGCCTCGGTGAAAATCGAGCGCTGTGTACGCTTTGATTCTGAAGAGGCCTGCAACCTCCAGCATGGCGGTGATTGGCGGGTGCGACTGGCCTGACGCGGCTCTAATGTGGGAGCTGGCTTGCCTGCGATCGCCCTGGATATCTACACAACTTTTGAAGGCAACCAATTTCTCCCAGTGGCGAGCAGGCTTGCCCTGCGTTGGGCTGCGAAGCAGCCCCAGTAAAGGCACTGCCATTTTCCTGAAAGAACCCAGCGTCTGGGTTTGGGGCTGCTTCGCAGCCCAACGCAGGGCAAGCCTGCTCGCCACAACAGCGCACTCTGTGCTGCGATAGCGGTGGATCAGTGGCATAGGCTTACGCTGACACGCCCCTATCGCAGGCAAGCCAGCTCCCACAGTAGATCGTTGTTGCCCGCCAATGCTGCGTGGGCGCTGATCATTCCAGTGGCCGCAATGACGAGGTCACCAGCAAATCTCGTGTATAAGCATGCTGTGGCGCCTCAAACAGCTGCTGCGTACTCCCACCATCAAGTCGTGCGCCAACGCGCGTACCACGGCCAGGTCATGGCTGATCAGCAAACTCGGGGGGTGTCGCCGTGTTCGGGGCATGGCTTCAAGCACTCGGCGGCGCTGGGTGAAGGGTTTGCGCAGTGGTGCATCCTGGGTTCGAGTGACCTGGATTTGTCGTCGTTTTCGTTGAAGCGCTTTGCGAACAGCTGAGAAGCCGCACACAGCTCTCGGTGGTCTGTAGGGGCTAAGGCTTTGTGACGCGCGGGCTTTTTGTGGCGAGCGGGCTTGCCCCGCGTTGGGCTGCGCAGCAGCCCCAATGAGGCAAAATGCAGTGTGCCAGACGTTACTCCGGCGGCTGGTTTGGGGCTGCTTCGCAGCCCAACGCGGGGCAAGCCCGCTCGCCACATCAGGCCCGTTTGCCACACCGAGCCCGCTCAACACGAGGGTTACGCGCGCCTGCTGAGCCTTTTATTTGGCGAAGGCGTACTCGCCGCCCTGCTCCACTGCCTTGTGGTAGGCCGGGCGCGCCTGGAAGCGTTGCACCCACGCGGCCAGGTTCGGGTAGGCCTGCAACTTGCCTTGGGCCTTGGCGATTTCGCCGATGAAGCTCATCTGGATATCCGCGCCGCTCAGCTCGTCACCCACCAGGTATGGCGTGTCCGCCAGCACGTCGTTCAGGTAGCCCAGGTAGTTGGCCAACTCCGATTCGATGCGCGGATGCAACGGTGCGCCCGCTTCACCCAGGCGACCGACGTAGAGGTTGAGCATCAGCGGCAGCATCGCCGAGCCTTCGGCGAAGTGCAGCCATTGCACGTATTTGTCGTAGGTGGCCGTGGCCGGATCGGGCTGCAGGCGGCCCTGACCATGACGGCGGATCAGGTAGTCGATGATCGCGGCGGATTCGATCAGCACAAGGTCGCCGTCTTCGATCACCGGGGATTTGCCCAACGGGTTGATGGCCTTGAGTTCGGGCGGGGCAAGGTTGGTTTTCGGGTCGCGCTGGTAGCGCTTGATCTGGTAAGGCAGGCCGAGTTCTTCGAGCAGCCACAGAATGCGTTGCGAACGCGAGTTGTTGAGGTGGTGGACAGTGATCATAAGGGCTCCGCTGAACGAGAGTGGGTATCCAGGTAAGAGACTACGCTGTCGCGGTGGAGTGCCATGGATTAATTCGCGACCATCGCCCACAACGACGCGCCGACTCCGGTGATGCTCTCCCCGGCGATCAATCCGGCCGCCGCGGTAATCGCAAAACGTTCGGTGAGACTCGGCCAGCGGCAGCTCGCCAACCACGTCAGCACCGCGCCGAGGGCCATCATCAGCGATACCGAAGCCGGCAGCACGAAGGCCAGGCCCAAGGCCGCGGCGCTGGGCAGATACCGGGCGCGTCGGGCCGACAAAGTGCTGTCGAGAATGCCCAGCAACACGCCGACCGCGCCTGCCAGACCAATCGCCCAACGAATGCTCACCGACAATGAATCCAGGCCATGGGTCAGGGTTTGCGCCACGGCTTTCCAGGTGGCGACCGCAGGCGCCGGCCACTCTTCGGTGAGCAGCATGCTTTGCGGGTCGGGGATCAACGCCAGGTAGGCAAACACGCCGACGATGCTGCCCACAAAAATCCCCAGAATCTGCGCGATCACTTGCTTGCGCGGCGTGGCGCCAATCGCCTTGCCAACCTTGAAATCGTTCATCAAGTCCGTACATTGCCCGGCCGAGCCGCCGGCGGTGTTGGCACTCATCAAGTTGATCGGCACTTGCCCCGGCGCAACGATGCCGAAGCTCAACTGGGACAATTGCCCGATGGCGCCGATCGGCGGAATGCCGGTGGCGCCGACCACGCGCGCCGCCACGGCGGCCAGGCAAATCGCCAGAGGAATGGTCAGCAAGGCCATCCACAGGTTGATGCCGAACAACAGCGCCTGCAGGCTCACCACCAGCACAATCGCCAGTGCAAAACCGGCGGCAGGCCCAGCCTTGGGGATCGCCCAGGACGTGCCGCCGCCGGCTTGGGTGGACGTGTGCAAGGCCCACAGGCGGATCGCCAGCGAGGCCAGCGTCGAACACACCATCAGGCTCACGCCGGGCCACAACAACCATTCCACCAGCGCCGCAAATTGCGGGCCGCTGCTGTCTGCCGGCAGGCTGACCAGGCCTTGCGCCAACAGCCACGCCCCCAGCCCGCCCCAGGCGAGCAAGGCGCCAAGCAGCAGGGTCAGGCCTACGCGAATACCGATGATGCCGCCAAAGCCCAGCAACAGCAGCGAAGGGTCGGCGGTAAACGTCAGGCGCTCCAACGCCGCGCTGGGCGACCAGCGCGGCAAGGCCCACATAAACGTGTCCACCCACTTGACCACCCCGGACAGCAACGCGGCGCCGAGCAGCACCTTCAAGCGCGTGGCGGCTTCGCGGCCGTGGTTGTAGATGTGCAGCAGGGTTTCCAGAGTGGCCATGCCTTCGGGGAATTTCAACGCGTTGTCATTGAGCAGCGAGGGCCGCAGGTACCAGGCGATCCAGATCCCGAGAAAGCTCACCGAGAACACCCAGGCGATCATCGGCAAGGCGTCCAGCGTGTGGCCGGTCAACAAGGTGTAGGCCGGGATCGGCGCCACCAGCCCGCCGGAGATAATCGAGGCGGCGGCCGAGGCAACGGTCTGGTTGATGTTGCTTTCGTGCAGTGTCCACGGCAGTTGCCCGGGGCTGCGTCTGGCCAGGCCCTGCCAGATGGCGTAGCCGACCAGCAAGGCGATGATCGACATGTTGAACGACCAGCCGATCTTGAGCCCCGCGTACACATTCGAGGGCGTGAGCAGGATGCCCAGCACGATCCCGGTAATCACCGCGCGCAGGCTGAGTTCGCGTTCCACGGGGGCGGTCAGGTCGAGGGATGGCGGGGTCGAAGGCATGCGGATTCCTTTCGGCAACGAAACAGGGCGACTTGATAAGTGAGCCCTGTTGGCGCTGAAGGTTCATCTAACGCGTGGTGCTTTTACTCAGAGTGCACTGTGTTGGGAGGCGCAGCAGGATCAAATTAGAGCGATGGGGTTTTCTGATAGACCTCGTTGTCTGGTTTTGGGGCCGCTTCGCGGCCCAACGCGGGGCAAGCCCGCTCGCCACAGGGGGGCATCATCGGTCCAGGCGAAAGCGCGTGGTGCTTTTACTCAGGGCGCACTGTGTTGGGGGGCGCAGCAGGATCAATTGGAGCGATGGGGGTTTTCTGATAGGCCTCGTTGTCTGGTTTTGGGGCCGCTTCGCGGCCCAACGCGGGGCAAGCCCGCTCGCCACAGGTCTGGTTTTGGGGCCGCTTCGCGGCCCAACGCGGGGCAAGCCCGCTCGCCACAGGAGGGCATCATCGGTCCAGGCGAAAGCGCGCGGTGTTTTCACTCAGGGCGCGGCTGCCTTTGCTTAAGGTGTCGGCCGCCTGGTTGACCGCGCGCGCGCCGTCGAGCAAGCGTCCTGCGGCCTGATCGACTTGCTGGATATTGCCGCTGACTTCATCCGCCGTCGTCGCCTGTTCTTCCACCGCCGCCGCGATCTGCGCCAGGGTGTCGGTGACGTTTTGCACCGCGCCGGCAATCTCGCCCAGGCGTGTGCCCAAGCCGGTGACGGACTCGGCGTCAGTCAGCGCCTGGTCACACGCGGCGCCCATCAGCGTGACCGCCTGGCTCACCGTCGCGCGCAAGCTGTCCACCGTGCCGGCGATCTGCGCCGTAGAAGCCTGGGTGCGTTGCGACAGGCTGCGCACCTCGTCCGCCACCACGGCAAACCCGCGGCCTTGCTCGCCTGCGCGGGCCGCTTCGATGGCGGCGTTCAGTGCGAGCAGGTTGGTCTGTTCGGCAATGCCGCGAATGGTGTCGACCACTGACTGAATCTGCTGGCCCTGCTGGCTGACTTGTTCCAGTGCATTGGCCGTGTCGGTCAGGCGCTGGTTGAGTTGCTGGATACTCGCCGTGGTGCGCTGGCTGTCGCGGCTGCTGTCTTCGGCGATACGCCGGGTCTGCTGGGCGCTGCCCGAAGCCTGTTCGCAGCTTTTGGCGACGCCCATCGAGGTGGCCGCCAGTTGCGTGGCGGCGGCGGCGATCTGGCTGATCTGGTGTTGCTGGTCTTCGACGTCGGTCAGGGTGCTGCCCGATTGCGCGTTGAGGGTGAGCACCGCCGAGCCCAGTTGCTGGGTCTCGTGGTTGACGCCCAGCAGGCTGGTACGCAGCTGCACCACGGCGACGTTGAGCGCGGTGCTGATCGCCGCCAGTTCATCACGACCTTCCACCGCCACTTCGACGCACAGGTTGCCGTCACGCAGGGACTCGGCGAGCGTGGTGATGCCACTGGCACTGCGACGAATCGAAGCCTGCAGGCAAATGAACAAGTACAACGCGGCCAAGACCAGCAGGCTGAACGTGGCCACCACCGGAATAAACTCCCTGAGCGAGCGGTCACGGTAATAACTCAAACGCTCATCCAGCGAGTGCAGCGACTGGCTGCGCAGTGCGCCCAACGCGCCGAGGATGCTGTCGACACTGCGATCAAAGCCTGCGGTGTCGAGCTTGATGGTGCCGCCAAACACGCCGTCGTCCAGGCCTTTGAGTTCGTTATCAAGCAATTGCAGGCTGGTGTCGTATTGCGCCGTCCACGGTTCCATCCCCGCGTATTGCTTGGCTTTGAGCGACGCGGCGGCCTTGACCAACTGGTCACGTGCATCGCCGATTCGGCCGCGCAGGTCGCGCATCTGCAAGCGGCTTTGCAAGGTGAATTGCCCGGAGGCAATCGAGGACTGCCCGACGCTCGCGGTGCGGCCGATACGCTCGATCAGGTCCGGCGTGTGCTGGGTGGAAATCTGCATCAGCAAGTAGGTTTCCAGCCAGGGGTCGAGGATCAGGCCGGATTCCAGGGTGATCTGCTCGCGCAAGGTTTGCATCGCAGTCAGGGCGGCGGTGAAGCGGTCATAACCGTCCGGCCACCAGCCCACGGTGCGCAGCGATTGGGTGTCCATGCCCTTGACCGTCGCCTGCAAGGCCTCAAAACGGGCCAAGGTGTCGGCGCTGGCGTTGTGGGTCTTGAGCGCATCGCCCAAGGCTTGCAAGCTTTGCACAATGGCGGGGTTGCCGGCATCGACGTTGTCCATCGCGGCCTGCGCGGCGGGGGTTGGGGTGTGCAGAATATCCAGCGCTTTCCAGCGGGCAGCCAGGTTGCGTTGTGCGGTCAACTGGCCATCCAGGGTGTCCAGGGCCAGCAGTTGGCGCACGCCGGACTGCTCGCTGGAAATCACCGCTAATTTGTCGCGATAGTCCTGGCCGATCAGCCACAGGCTACCGGCCAGGGGCAGCATGAACAGGAAAAACAGAATCTGAAACTTGCGCGCAAAACCGAAACGGCCAAGCAGGCGGATACCCGGTGATAAAAGACTGTGCATGGCCGACCCACTCCCCCAAACAACCTGGATATGACTAGAAGCAAAATGCCATGTCATTGATTGGGAAGGTACTAGCAAGATACGGGCCGTTGGTGGCGGGTCGCGAAATAGGCGGCTTGGCGAGGTGACAGCGCGGTGGCATGCGCGAAAATGGGGCAAAAGCACTCAGTGTGCAGAGTGGAACGGTAACCCGGCTTTCCAGAGAGGCTGGCGTGCTCTGGAGTGCCCTCGGCACTGAGCTGCCCGGCCTAGCGTGCAAGGACATCTGAAACCGCCATGGACATCCAACGGCTGCTGAAGAAAAGACAACTCAACGCACAAGAGCAAGTGGAATCGGTGCCGGCGAGCTATTTGACCAACATGTACTGACTGAAATTATTGATGTGATCATCCAGATTGTCCTCAAGCATCATCCGGTACTGGTCACAGAAATACTTCAGCATCGCTTCCCGCGCCTCGGCCATTTCGGCGCCGGATTTGAAGTTGCGTGCACTGGCCCAGGCATTGAAGCGCGTGGTGCCGAACATCATCGAGGCGCTGACCTCGCCGAGGTTTTCACAGGTTTTGAGTTGTTCGTTCGACAGTTCGATGTGTGCGTCTGCACGGTCGTAGAAGGCTTGGTCGGTGGTGTCGGCCATGGCGGTGTTCCCGGGTGAGCAAATGATGGCGGCTATTGGAGCATATCCAGCGGCCGGATAGGAGACGCCTCCGGGTGGAGGCGTCCTTGCACGTCACGCCAACGCAAGCACCAGACGCTCAAGCCCGATGCCGAACCCGGCGCCTTCGCGGTATGCACCGCCGCCCACCACTTGTTGCTGAGCCCCCAACGCGGGGCAACGCACCTCGAAGCCATTGCCTTGCAGGTAGTAACTCAACCCGCGTTTGACGGCCAGGTTAAGCTCATAGTCAAGGCCCAGCGTGTCGAGAAAACCGGTGCACAGCGCTTGGCTGCGCTGCAACGCCAGCGCGGGCTCAGGGCTGAGAATTTCCAGCCCCAACTGAGTGAACTCCCGGTAGCGCCCAGCTTGCGGCCGCTCATACCGGTAACACCGCGCCACGTAGAAAAACATCGCCTCCTCGCGCGTGCCAAGCAATTGCGTGTTGCGTTCCTGGAACAGCGCCGTGGCTTCCGGGATCAGGCAACACTGACGTCCCGCCTTGTCATCGAAGGCCCACATCTGCCCGATGATTTCACTGCCGCCGGCTTTTTCGATAAACGTGTCCTGGCCCCACAGGGCCGGCACGATGGCTTCTTCAGCGCCCGCGTCGATGAAGATAGCTCCGAAAACGCGCCTCGATCTCACGCATCGTCGCGGCTTCTTTGCCAGTCACTATTCGGGTACCACGTAGCATTGTCATCCGTTGAATCTCCCTTCTGCAGGCAATAAAAAAGGCGCCGTGGGCGCCTTGGGTGGTGGTTCATCGAGTGATCAGAGGTTCTGGTCAGTCAGTGAGCGCAAGCAACCGCGGCACCTTGGGCAAGGTCCGTGGAAGTGATGGCGGTTGCTTTGCGAAAATTCAGTCATGGGCGATCCTTGCACAGGTGGGTGAGGCGTGACAAGCCGGCGTTAAACCAGCGGCGTCAGCTGACTCAATTGCGCAGGCGTCGGAAAACCCAGCGTGCGATAGCGCGCCGGGTACAAGCTCGCCGGCGCCAGCAGATCACCCAACTTGGCCTCAAGCTCAGCCCATTCGACCACCTGGGTCTGGGCGGTGCCATCGGGCTGGATCTGCACCAACGCCACGCGGTCGGTCTTGGGCAGCAGGGTGTCGACGGTTTCTGTCCAGCTACAGATCGAGAAGGTCTTGCCGTGACTGTCCTTCAACTCGAACAACGTATAGGTCGCGACAAACACGTCAATCTTCTGCTCATCGTGCAGGGTGTCGAGCTGCTCTTTCTGCGCGTGGTAGTTGCCCTGCAGCAGCATGTGTTCGAGGCTCGCCATGCGCGCCTTGAGCGCTTCATCCTGACTGATGAAAGGCACGATCCGTTGATCGTCATAGGTGTAGACCTGGCTGGACACCGCACGCCCGCTTTCCATGGCCTTGAAGCTGACCTCGACCATGTGCCGAATGCCCTCTTCATCTTTGTCACCGGTCACCATCAGGATGTCGCGGGTCGGGATCATGAACACAGGGCGGCCCTTGATGGCCGCACGCTGCAGGACATCCGGCAGCAGCACGCGGCTGGTGTCATAGCCGTCATTCCAGCGGCCGAGGTAGAGGCCGGGCACAATTTCGTCAAACGCGTCCTGGGTCGCTTCACGCAGATTGCTCACCGCCACCGCCAACGCCTCGTCCAGGCTCACGCCCCACTGTGGATCAGGCCCCTCGGTCAGGGTGGACGTGGTCTCGGGGTAGTCCACCGCCAGCAGGGTCACGCAGTCGGTGCCCAGCGCCCGGTGGACGGCGGTGTAAGGCGCATCCCAGCCCTTGTTGCGTACGTGATAAAGGCGCACTTCTTCGAGCATCGCCAGGTTACGAATCACCGGCCGCAACAGCGGCCTGACGCCTTCAAAGGTGGGCAGGGCTGGCTTTTTGTAGCCGAGCAATGTCGATACATACCCTTTCAATACGTCAGATTTGTGCGCTTTTTCGGCGTTCTGATAGTCATTGAACGCGTTATGCAGGTTGAAGTAGCTACCGTCGCCATGTTTGAGGCGGAACTCTTTGGGCACGTACTCAAGAGGCTCGCTGAAACCCGCTTCGCGAGCCGCCTTGATGACTTTCTCGGCGAATGCGTCTTGGGTCAGCGGGCGATTGAACAGTTTGTCGAGCAGAGAGCCGAACATGCGCAGCGTCCTCCATGGGTGCGAGCCGTCCATCATGGGCGGCGCAAGAGACCGGGTAAAGCGCCGGTCTGGGATGTGTGACCCTGTTCACTGTTGCCAGTTCAAGCCAGCAGTTGGGTGATCCAGCGCGCCTGCTGTTCAATCTCCTGCACCTTGTGCTGGGGCACCGTCTGCCGGGCCTGCTCGAAGCTGGCCAGGGTCTTGTGCTTCTGACGCAACATGCGCTGCCACTTGCCCAGGAACTCCGGGCTGCGCGCTTGCATTTGCAGCGGGCCGAAGTACAGCTGTTGCGCGGTGTAGATCAGCGGCTCAGCGCGTTCGGCGACGATGATTTCGTAGTAAAACCGGTTCTCCTGCAACAGCTCCTCGCGCACGATCTGGTAGCCGTTATCCATCAGCCATTGGCGCAAGGGTTGTTCGCCGCCATTGGGTTGCAGGATCAGGCGCTCCTGGCCGTTCAGGTGCGCCCTGCCGCTGTCGAGGATGTCGCGGATGGTTTCGCCACCCATGCCGCACAGGGTGATCGCGGTGATTGCGTCCGCCGGTTCAATGGCCGCCAAACCATCAGCCAGCCGCACGCTGATGTGCTGCTGCAAAGCGTTGTCGCGTACCGTACGTTCGGCCGCGTGAAAGGGCGTGGCCGCCACTTCCCCCGCCACCGCCGCCGCGATCACGCCGCGACGCATCAAGGCTACCGGCAGGTAGCCATGGTCCGAGCCGATATCGGCCAGGCGCGCACCGGCCGGCACGTTTGCCGCCACGCGCTCCAGGCGCATGGACAATGTGTGTTCGTTCAACGGTTGTTCCTTATCAGCACAACATTACACACCCGAAAACCGATCCCGGCTGTTGGTCAGGTGCAGCACCATGGCCGCGCGCGCGGCGTCCGGGTCCTGGCGCTTGATGGCATTGAAGATCGCTTCGTGCTCCAGGTTCGCCAACTGACCGAGCTTGGCAAAATCGGCGCCGCCGCGCTCGGCGCCCTTGACCTGCGTGCGCGGGATCATCGCATTGCCCAGGTGCAGCATGATTTCAGTGAAGAAGGTATTGCCGGTGGCCTCGGCGATCAGTTGGTGAAAGCGCTTGTCCTCCTCCACGCAACTGTCGTTGTTGGCCAGCGAAGCCTGGTAGTCATCCAGCGCTTCGCGCATGCGCACGAGTTGCTCGTCACTTCTGCGCACAGCGGCCAGCGCCACCGCTTGCACCTCCAGGCCCAGGCGCAGCTCGAGCATATTGCGCACGCTGGCGACGGTGTCCACATGCAGGCGCAAGCCCTGTTGCGCATGCTGCTCCAGTACAAAGGTGCCGATGCCGTGGCGGGTTTCTACCAGGCCTGAGGCCTGCAACTTGGAAATGGCTTCGCGCACCACCGTGCGACTTACCCCATGCTCAAGCACGATGGTGGATTCGGACGGCAGTTTTTCACCGGGCTTGAGCTGGCCGAGCAGGATGCGCTGGGTCAGCGCATCAACCACGCCTTGGGCCAGGTTATTGGAACGTCTACGGACCAGGGTTCCGTTTTCAATGGGCATCGCTAGGGTCCACGGGGTTGGGCTGGACGGAGCTTAACACCCCGCCTGGCGGCGACGCTGAGTTGATTCAAAAAACGCCATACTTGTATGACAACTAAACTTTATAGCGCTTAACCCAAAGGGCGTCAGTGTCGCTTAGCGGGTCACGCTTACACCTTCCCGACACACGCGAAACGGTATAAAAACCCAGTAAAGCTGGGCAAATAACCAAAATACCTATTCCAACGCTGCGCTTATAAGAACAAATACACCCCACGCCGCATTGCGAAAAAAAGAAATGCACTTGTATGATGTCTATCAACAAGACACACAAACCCGCATAAAAATAAATCAGGGGAGTTTTGAATTGTGACCAATTCAAACCATGTATCTGCCGCTTCACCCAGCGACTCAGTACTCACGCGCGCCGTGAGCAAAGTGAAGGGCCATGTGCTCCCACTGTTCGTGATCATGTTCATCCTCAACTACATCGACCGGGTCAATATCGGCTTCGTGCGCACGCACATGGAGCATGACCTGGGCATCGGCGCGGCCGCCTATGGCCTGGGCGCCGGGTTGTTTTTTATTGGCTATGCACTGTTTGAAGTGCCCTCAAACATGCTGCTGCAAAAGGTCGGTGCGCGGATCTGGCTGACGCGCATCATGTTCACCTGGGGCATCGTTGCCACGCTGATGGCGTTCATCCAGAACGAAACACAGTTCTACATCCTGCGCTTTCTGCTGGGCGTGGCCGAAGCCGGGTTTTTCCCTGGGGTGATCTACTACTTCACTCGTTGGTTGCCGGGCGTGGAGCGCGGTAAGGCCATCGCGATCTTCCTCAGCGGTTCGGCGGTCGCCTCGCTGATTTCCGGCCCCTTGTCGGGCGCACTGTTGCAAATCGAAGGCTTCGGCTTTCACGGTTGGCAATGGATGTTCGCCATCGAAGGCCTGGCGTCCGTGGCGCTGGGGTTTTTCGTGTGGTTCTGGCTGGACTCCAAACCCCACGACGCCAAATGGCTGACCCGCGAAGAGCAGGACACACTGGTCGGCGCCATCGACCAGGAACAACGTGAGCGGGAAGCGCTGACCACGGTCAAACCGACCATCGGCAAACTGCTCAAGGACCGCCAGATTCTGCTGTTCTGCGCCCTGTACTTCTGTATCCAACTGACGATCTACGCGGCGACCTTCTGGCTGCCGAGCATCATCAAGAAAATGGGTGACCTGAGCGACATACAGGTCGGGTTCTTCAACTCGATCCCGTGGCTGATCTCGATCATCGCCATGTACGCCTTCGCCTCGCTGTCTGGCAAGTTCAAGTTCCAGCAAGCCTGGGTGGCCGCCGCGCTGTTGATTGCCGCTGCGGGCATGTTCATGTCCACCACCGGCGGGCCAATCTTTGCCTTTGTGGCGATCTGCTTCGCGGCGATCGGGTTCAAGTCCGCCTCGTCGCTGTTCTGGCCGATTCCCCAAGGCTATCTGGATGTGCGCATCGCCGCGGCCGTGATCGCGTTGATCAACTCCATCGGCAACCTGGGCGGTTTCGTGGCCCCGACCACGTTTGGCTTTCTGGAACAAACCACCGGCTCGATCCAGGGCGGCCTCTACGGCCTGGCCGGCACCTCAGTGCTTGCCGCGATCCTGGTGTTTTTCGCCAAGACGTCGCCCTCGCCCTTACTGACCTCTGCCAGCGCTGCGCCAACCGGCGCCGCCATCAGCAAACCTCTTTGAGCTTATTTAGGACATTGCCATGAACACTCCCGTAGTCACCCATTTGCAAGTCATCCCGGTGGCAGGCCACGACAGCATGCTGCTCAATCTGAGCGGCGCCCACGGGCCATTCTTTACCCGCAATATCGTGATTCTCAAGGACAGCGCCGGCAACACGGGCGTCGGCGAGGTGCCCGGTGGCGAGCGCATCCGTGAAACCCTTGAAGATGCGCGCAGCCTGGTGGTCGGCCAGCCAATTGGCCAATACCAACGCATCCTTAACCAGATGCGCAGCACCTTTGCCGCTCGCGACGCCGCCGGCCGCGGCCTGCAGACCTTTGACCTGCGCATCACCATTCACGCCGTCACCGCCATGGAAGCAGCGCTGCTCGACCTGTTGGGCCAGTTCCTGGAAGTGCCGGTGGCGGCGCTGCTGGGTGAAGGGCAGCAACGTGATGCGGTAAAAATGCTCGGCTACCTGTTTTATGTCGGCGACCGCACGACCACCTCTCTGGCCTACCGCAACGAGGCGGACGCCGATGATGAATGGTTCCGCCTGCGTCATGAGCAAGCCATGACCGCCGAGTCGGTGGTGCGCCTGGCCGAAGCCGCCAAGGCCAAATACGGTTTCAACGACTTCAAGCTCAAAGGCGGCGTCCTGAGTGGCGATGAAGAAATCGAAGCCGTCACCGCCCTGGCCGAACGCTTTCCCGATGCGCGCATCACCCTTGACCCCAACGGCGCGTGGTCACTCAAAGAAGCCATCCGCCTGTGCCGCGACCAACACCACGTGCTTGCCTACGCCGAAGACCCCTGCGGCGCAGAAAACGGCTACTCGGGTCGCGAAGTCATGGCTGAATTCCGCCGTGCCACCGGGCTTAAAACCGCGACCAACATGATCGCCACCGACTGGCGCGAAATGGGCCACGCGATCCAGCTGCAATCAGTTGACATCCCGCTGGCCGACCCGCACTTCTGGACGATGCAAGGCTCGGTGCGTGTGGCGCAGATGTGCAATGAATGGGGCCTGACCTGGGGTTCGCATTCCAACAACCACTTCGATATTTCCCTGGCGATGTTTACCCAAGTGGCCGCCGCCGCACCGGGAGACATCACCGCCATCGACACCCACTGGATCTGGCAGGACGGCCAGCACCTGACCAAGGCGCCACTGAAAATCGAAGGCGGCTACGTCAAAGTGCCCACCCAGCCTGGCTTGGGCGTGGAGATCGACATGGATGCAGTGGCCAAGGCCCACGAGCTGTACAAAGGCATGGGCCTTGGGGCGCGAGATGACAGCGTGGCGATGCAGTTCTTGATTCCGGGCTGGCGCTTCAATAACAAGCAGCCGTGCCTGGTGCGCTGAGCCTCAGCGCAAAGTCGGTCAATGTGGGCGCCGTTAAGCCATCATGGTTTACCGGCGACCACTGGCTTAGCGCTTGTCGCCTGATTGAGCGCAATCGGCTGCACAGTCAGCTCAACGCCTAACGCCAGCATCAGCTTGTGGATCGTCTCATAGCGGGTCTTCGAGCCGCCCTTCAGGGTTTTATACAAACTCTCGCGGTTGACCAAGGCCGCCTCAGCCACCTTGTTCACGCCCTGGGCTTTGGCAACCTCGGCAAGCGCCTTCATGAACACCTGCGGGTCTTGCGACTTCATGCTTTGCGCCAGATAAGCACTGATAACTTGCGGGCTGTCGAGAAAGCGCGACGCCTCATAAACCTGTGTGCCGGAGGTATCAAGATCGAGGATCGGCATGTCCTCGGGTTTGAATTTCAATTCACTCATTTCATTGACCTCTCAGGGCATCGAGTATCTCTTTTGCCCGTTTGATTCCCCGCTTCTGATCGGTTTTATCGCTGCCCCATAACATCAGGTAAGCGGTGATCCCCGTCCGTACAAAATAAATCCTGTAACCAGGCCCGACGAAAACACGCATTTCACTCAGGCCTTCGCCGACTGGCTCGCAGTCACCAAAATTGTTGTCTTCGGCGCGGTCCAAGCGCGTCAGAACAGCCGTTTTCCCCCAGATATCCTTCATACCGTCGAGCCATGTATCGAACGCCGGCGTCCTGCCGATCAAGTTAGTCACAGATTCACATGTAGCCTACTGGCTACTCCTTGCCGATGCTAGTTAATTTTTTGTTCCGGCGCGATCCGGAACAAAAAACCTAGCTCAGCCCACGCATAATCAGACTGTCGATACTGTTAGCGCTTATGTCCTTTACGTTTAAAGTGCCCGATCGAACAGCGGCGTCACGTCATAGCGCTGCTTCAGCATCTGCGCATCCACCAGGAAATCCGCCGTGGCCTGCGCCTCGCTGACTATCGTCGGCGAAATCGGCAGCACCTTGATTGCGTCACGCTTGAACCACACCTTGGCGATCTGCGGCGCAGACTGGTTGGCTTTCGACCAGGCCTCGGCGTACTCGTCGACATGGCTGTTGCTCCACACACGAGCGCGGTAAGGCGTGCGACAAAGTCTTTGATGATTGCGCCTTTCTGCGCCAGCGCCGGCTCATACGCAACGATGTAGGTCGGCGCGCTCATCAAGCCCTTGGCGTTGCGAATCAGGCTGCTGCCCTCTTTCTCCTGCAGCGACACGTAGGGTTCCCAGGTGCCGAACGCGTCGATGTCGCCTTGGGTCAACGCCAGACTGGCCTCGGCCGGCAGCAGGTATTTGAAAGTCACGCTGTTGCGCGGCACGCCGGCTTCGTCGAGGGCTTTGTAGGCCAGTTGCTGGCTCCACGAACCGTTCCAGATTGCGATGGTTTTGCCTTTCAGATCGGCCACCGACCGGATGCCTTTGCGCGCCACGATGCCGACGCCGTCAAGGCTGGTCTGGGTGCTGGCGACCACTTTCACCGGCGCGCCATTGGCCGCCAGGCTGATCACCGGCGTGTCACCGACAATCCCCACATCCAGCGCGCCGCTGGCAACCGCCGAGGCCACAGGGGAGCCGGTATTGAAGCGCTTGAAGTCGATCTTGTAGGGCAAGTCCTTCAACTCGCCTGACAGCTCCAGAACAATGCGGTTGGAGAAAAACTGATCGCCCACGGTGAGCGTCAGGGGCGCTGCCGCCTCGACAGAAGGCCCGTGCAGCGTAAGAACGGCCAGGCCGAGCAGGGCAAGCAAGTGTCGACGATTGATCATGAACGCACTCCACACACGTGAGGGCTGACTCAACCATCTGTGGGCGTGCAGTCTGGTGATGAGAAAAGGGATTGGAAGGTCGCCAAGTACGGCGCCAGTAGAAGCTAACGCAATAAAATCACGGGGTTTAATACTGTTGCGCACTATCGATAGAACCGCCGCACAGCTTGATAGCTATTTTTCGTATTAAAAACTTTGCGAACCGTGGGTTAGGGTGACGGCACCAGACCACTGGACCCCAGCACCTGAGCCACTTTCTGCAAGGTCCATTGCATGTCGATTTCTGCGTTGAATATTTGGGGCGCTGCGCCCTCCTCCCGTTATGAACAACTGGCTGCACCGTTTCGCCCACTTTTTGCGTAGATCCTTGCGCAAGCCGCAGAGGCTGATCAGACACGCGCCAGCCTGGCGATTGTTATCCGCCAACTCAACGAACTGGGGCTGCCCCGCTGGCGCTTGCCCGTGAGCCACGGTGGCCAGGGCGCGACCTTTGCCGAACTGCTTGCGTTGCTCACCGAACTGTCCGCCGCCGACTCCAACATCACCCAGGCCCTGCGCGGGCATTTTGGTTTTTGCGAGGACGTCCTCTGTGCCAAAGACCTCGACTGGCGCGCCAAATGGCTGGACCGGCTCGGCCAGGGCGCGCTGCTCTCTCCAGGCAGCACCGAAGTCGGCAACCAGACCCGAGGCGACTTCGAAACCCGTCTGCACCGCGATGCCGACGGCACCCTGCGCATCAGCGGCAGAAAGTTCTACACCACCGGCGCGCTCTACAGCGACCTGATCAACACCGTCGCCACGGGTGAGGACGGCACGGTGTATTCCGTCGTCGTCGACCTCAAGGCCCCCGGCGTGCACATCGTCGATGACTGGAATGGTTTCGGCCAACGCCTCACCGCCAGCGGCACCTGTATCTTCGACAATGCCCCGGTGGAGGACGACCTGCGCCCTACTCACCAACGCTTCGGCTACGGCCAGTCGTTCTACCAGATCTACCACCTCAGCACCCTCGCCGGCATTGCTCGCCGTGCGGCGCTGAGCGGTGCACAAGAACTCAGCCAGCGCGCCAGGACCTTCACCACTGGCAACGCCGACACCGCAGCGCAAGACGTGCAGTTGCTGCAAGTCATCGGCGAAGTCGCCAGCCAGGCCTACGCCGCGCACGCCATCACCCAGCAAGCGGCGCAGCGCCTGGAGCAGACAGCGCAGTCTGTGATCGCCCACAAGCAAGTGCTGCACGACGATGACCCACACGTGGCATTGGCGGAGCTGGAAGTGTGCCTGGCAGTCAACCCGGTAGTGGACGCGACCCTTGCGGCCACCACCGCACTGTTTGACGCGCTGGGCGCCAGTGCCACGGCCAGCAACAAGGCGCTAGACCGGCTGTGGCGCAATGCGCGCACGCTGGCGAACCATAACCCGCGCGTGTACAAGTCGCGGATTGTGGGCAATTACCTGGTGAATGGCTTGCTGCCGCCGGCGCAGTGGCGCGTGGGGGTGGCCAAAGCCTGATCAAACAACACAGAGCAAATGGGGGAGCTGGCTTGCCTGGGATGGCATCACCTCGGTTTAACGGCAAGACCGGGGCGCCTGCATCGCGGGCAAGCCCGCTCCCACATTGGATAGGGGTGGGCTTACTGGCTCACAAACGCAACCACCCGCGCCAACATCCGGTCACACGCCGCCAATTGTTCCAGGCTGATGAACTCGTCGGGCTTGTGGCCCTGCTCCATGCTCCCCGGTCCGCAGACCACGGTGGGAATCCCTGCCTGGTCAAACAGCCCGCCCTCAGTCCCGAAAGCCACAGTGCCGTAGTCGCGCGAGCCGCAGAATTGCGCGACCCACTCAGCCGCCTGGCTCTGCAGCGACGTCGCCAGGCCCGGGTAGCTGGATAACTCGCTGAAGCTGATCGCACACTGCGCGCTCACTGCCTGCATTGCCGGCAGCAGCGTGTGTTCGGCGTAGCCGCGTAACTGGTCCGCAACCTGCCAGGGGTTCTGGGTCGGCAACGAGCGCACTTCAAAGTCAAAACTGCAATCCTGCGGCACGATGTTCAACGCCTTCCCGCCACTTATCACGCCGGTTTGTACGGTGGAAAATGGCGGGTCAAATCGGGCATCAAGGTGCTGCTCAGCCTTGAGCGTTTCACCGAGCCGCACCAGCTCACTGATCAACCGCGCCGCGTATTCGATGGCGTTTACGCCGGACGGCGCATAGGCCGAATGGCACGCCGCGCCATGGATTTGGCAGCGCATGCCCAGCTTGCCCTTGTGGCCCAGCACCGGCTTGAGCTCGGTGGGCTCGCCAATCACGCACAGCAGCGGCTTGACCGGTTGCGCGTGAAACCTTTCGATCAGCGAGCGCACGCCGAGGCAGCCGACCTCTTCGTCATAGGACAGCGCGATATGCACCGGCATGCGCAGCGGCGCCTGCACCAGTGCCGGCACGCAGGCCAACACACAGGCGATGTAGCCCTTCATGTCCGCCGTGCCACGCCCGTACAACTTGCCGTCTTTTTCCGTCAGGTCGAACGGCGCCACCGTCCAGCGCTGACCGTCCACCGGCACCACATCGGTGTGCCCGGACAACACAATCCCCGGCACGCCGGCCGGGCCAAGGGTTGCCAGCAGGTTGGCCTTGCTCTTTTGCGCATTGAACACCAACTCGCAGGCCACGCCGTGGCCTTGTAAATACGTGCGCACAAAGTCGACCAAGGCCAGGTTGGATTCACGGCTGGTGGTGTCGAAACGCACCAGTTGCGCCAGCAGGTCGCGGCTGTTGCTCATCGGTCATCTCCCGGTACCGCATAGCCCGGTGCCTGGTGTGGGTTGATGGCGCGATCAATGTAGTCCTGCAGTTGGCTGCGATAGGCCTGCCACAATTGGTCGAGGGCGCCGATCGGGTCGTCATCGGCCCAGTCCACGCGCAAATTGACGATGGGCCACAGCAGGTCATCGACCACCACGAGGGCGGCTGAATGCACCGGGCCGGCTTCACCGCCTTTGGCCTGGCCCGCCTGCATCGCGGCAAGCAATCGGTCGGCCAGGTGCCCGGAGGCGTTTTCGAACGCCCGCACCATGGCCTCGATCACGCCGGGATGGGCGAGCATATTCCCCGCCGCCACGCATTGCTCACCACTCAACGCCGCATGAATGCCAAGGGTCTGCGTGCCACTGAAATGCGCCGTGCGGCCTTGGTTATCGATCACCGTTACCTGGCGATACTGGCTGTGATCCTGGCCGGCCAGCACCGTTTCCAGCGCCTCACTCGGCGCCAGGCCCTGCCCTAGCCTATCCAGGATATGCGGCCCCAAACTCGGCAAGGTGATGTTTTGCGACGCCACCGCGCCCACGCCGGGTCGCAGCCATGGGCAACGGGCGCCAACGGCAATGCTTGAAGAGCTGATCGCAATGCCCAACTGGCCGGTTTCGGCACAGCGAGCGACAACGGAAAACGTCATAAAAAGCCCTCAGTCGAGCACCGAAGGGTCGGCGTCGATCATCAACTGCTTCATTTCTTCAAAGTGCTGCCGCGAAAAGTCCGCGATACCTTCCCAGCCGCGTGCAGTTTTCTCCGCCACGTCATCCGACAACACCCGCAACGGTTGCCCGGTGGACCACGCCGTCACCAGGATCTGGCAGGCACGCTCCAGGGTCCAGATATCGTCAAAGGCCTCACCAATGGACGCGGCCGTGACCATCACCCCATGGTTGCCCATCAGCAGGCGGCTCTTGCCGTCGAGCAGCGCGGCCAGGCGCGCGCCTTCGGCTTCGGTGTCAGCCATGCCGCCGTACAGCTCGTCCACGGCCACGCGGTTGAAATAGCGCGCGGTGTTCTGGTCAATCGCCGGAATGTGCGGTTTGGCCAGGCACGCCACCGCCGTGGTGTAGACCGGGTGCAAGTGCAGCACGGCGCGGGTTTGCGGCAGCAGTCGGTGGATCTGCCCGTGGATCGACCAGGCGGTGGCGTCCACATGCGGGTGGTCGGCGCAGGCCGGGTCGTCGGCATTCAACAGCAACAGGTCGCTGGCGCGAATGCGCGAAAAATGCTTCCACTTCGGGTTAAGCAAAAACTGTTTGCCGTCGGCCGATACCGCCGCGCTGAAATGGTTGGCCACCGCCTCATGCATGCCCAAGTGGGCAATGATGCGGAAGGTTGCCGCCAGGTCGATGCGCGCCTGTTCTTCAAGGGATAACGCCATGAATCTGTCTCCGCAAGGCGCGACCGCAAGGCTGCGGCCGCGCAATAGGCTTACTTGGGCATCAACGCGGCGATGTCGGCATCGGTCGGCGCTTCAAAGTTGTACTTCTTGAGCAAGGCCGCGTATTCCGGGGTCGCGCGGTACTTTTGCAGCCCGTCGAGCAGGGCTTTTTTCACCTCGTCGTTGCCCTTTTTCACGCCGAAGCCGTTGAGAACCGGGTAGATCAGCGTGTCGGACGAAATCACCACGCGGCTGCCGAGCTTGTCGACCACACCCCGCGCCACGGCGGCATCGGTGATCTGCGCTTCAACGGCGTGGGCCAGCAAGGCCTGGGTGGTTTGCGGGTCGGTGCTGTATTCACTGATCGCAATCGGTTTCAAGCCCTTGGCCACGCAGTACTCATCCGACAGTTTGTGCATCTGCGCCAGCCAGGACGTGGCGCCCATGGAGCCGATCTTGTGGCCGCAGAACTCTTCCGGTTTCTTGGGTTGGAACGCACTGTCCTTGAGGGTCAGGATCGACTCGCCGCTTTTCAGGTAAGGGATCATGTCGATGACTTTGACCCGCTCCGCCGTGATGTACATCGACGAGTTGGTCACATCGAACCGCCCGGCCTGCAGGCCGGTGATCAGGTTGGGAAAGCGCGTGTCGAGGGTTTCGACCTTGCGCCCCATGACCTTGCCCAGGCCGTCCATGAACTCGATATCAAAGCCTGCCGGCGTGTTGTTATCCATGTACTCGTACGGGAAGAAGGTCACGTCGGAACCGGCGATGATCTTGCCTTCCTGCTGGAACGCCGAAGCCGCCAACGAGGTCAGTGCAACCGCGGCGCCCAACAGGCACACGGCAAGAGGGCGAAGACTTTTTTGAGACGCTGTCATGGTCATTACCTGCAAGGGTTTTAGGGGGTTAGGCAGTCGCGGAGTCTTGGCCGGCCTGTTGCACAAAGAACGATGCGCCACGGGGTTTCTGCGGCAGGCGCAGGTGGTTGTCGGTGGAACGCACCAAGCCACTTTCTTCACCGGCCACCAGCAGGCCGGCGTGTGCACTGGGCAGCGGGTTTTCGCCGAATGGCAGCGCGTCTTCAGCGGCGTAGACGCTGATGAACAGGGTGCGCGGCAGTTCGGTCTCGTTAGGGCTGGAAGCATGTAGAAGGCGCGTGTGCATAAAGCACACGGAACCGGCCGGGCCGTAGCAGGCGACCGGTTGCTGGCAATGTTCTTGAACCACGGCATCGTCCACCGAGCCAGTAAAACGCTGGTTCTGCCAGTGCGACCACAACGGGCCTTTGTGGCTGCCGGGGATCACATTCAGTGGGCCGTTTTGCGGGGTCACTTCGCTGACCATCAGCAAGGCAGTGACGATGTCGTCGTTGCTGTGCGGCGTGAACAGAAAGTCCTGGTGCCACTTCACCTGCGTCGCGGTGTGCGGCAGTTTGGAGTTGATCTTGCTGTGGTGAAAACGCGCGCCGCCAGCGCCCACCAACTGCGCGGAAATCGCCGCCATCCGCGAGTGCAATGCCACGCGCTCATACGCCGGGGAAATCTCGGTGGGCGAACTCACGCGGCGCAACGACGGGTGATCGGCGCGATGATCGCCTTCCAGGTCGAAGCGCGCTCGGCCATCCACGGTGGCACCCCAGCCCTGGTCGTGGCTGCGGCTCTCCTCCACCCACTGGTCGAAGTCATGTTGCAACGCGGCCACTTCGTCCAGCGACAACACGCCCTCCACCACCAGGAAGCCGTCGCGCTGGAATTTTTCGATTTGAGCTTGCTCGATCATTTTTAGTGAGTCCTGAACATTAACGAGATCACGCCAGCGAGACGTCCTTGAGGAACGCCTCCACGCGTGGGTTGTGGCCGCTGCGCAGGGCCTGGGGCGTGTCGTCGCAGACCACGCGGCCCTTTTCCATGAACACGATGCGGTCGGAAACCTTGAAGGCGAAGTTCATCTCGTGGGTGACGATCACCATGGTGATGCCCTCCCCGGCCAGGGCTTCGATGACCTGCAGCACTTCGTTGACTTTCTCGGGGTCGAGCGCCGAGGTGGGCTCGTCGAACAGCATGATCTGTGGGCGCATCATCAAGGCGCGGGCGATGGCCACACGTTGCTGCTGGCCGCCGGACAGCTGGTGCGGGTACTTCCAGGCGTGGTCGAGCATGCCGACCTTGTGCAGCAGCGCGTAGGCCTGTTGCTTGAGTTCATCGGTGCGCCCCAGGCGATGGTATTTCGGCGCCATCAGCAGGTTGTCGAGCACGCTCAAGTGCGGGAACAGGTTGAAGCTCTGGAACACCATGCCGATGTTCAGGCGGTGCTCGGCGTGCTCAATAAATTGAGGTTTCTGCGCGCCGACTTTGTGCAAGTGAATGAACGGCAGGCCGTTGATATGAATCTCGCCGTTGTCCAGTTGCTCCAGGCCGTTGAGCAGGCGGATCAGCGTGGTTTTACCCGACCCGGACGGCCCGATCACCGACACCACCTCACCCGGCTGCACCTGCAGGTTGACCGAGCCCAGCACTTCAATGTCGTTGTAAGCCTTATGCAAGCGGGCGGCTTGCAGCGCGGCGACGCCAGTGTTGGCCGGGCGCTCCGGCGCCGTGCGTTGTTGGGTAGCCAATGCCAGCACCGCCGCATCCGGCACGCGGGACACGTTGCGCTGGTTGACGTCGAGAAAGCGCTCCAGGCGTTTGAGCAGGAAGTCGAACACGGTGACGATAAACACGTAGAAAAACGCCACCGCCGCCATGGTTTCGATCACCAGGAAGTTCTGCGAATACAGGCGCTGGCCGACCATCAAAATTTCGGTCAGCGAGATCACCGACACCAGCGAGGTGAGCTTGACGATGGAGATGTACTCGTTGGCCAGCGACGGCAACGCCACGCGCAACGCCTGGGGAATCACCACGCGCCATTGGGTGCCAAAGAACTTCAAGCCCAACGCCCGCGCCGCTTCACCCTGCCCTTTGGGAATCGAAAGCAAACCACCACGGTGGATTTCGGCCACGTACGCCGTCTCGCAGATCACCAACGCCAGCAGGCCGGACCAGAACGGGTCGGCCAGCACGGCCGAGGTGCCGGGCAGCGCCTGGGGCAGGTTGTAGATAAAGATCAGCAGCACCAGCAGCGGCAGGCTGCGGAACAACCAGATATAGCCTCGGGCCGGAACGCTGAGCAGCCCATGTTTGGATTGTTTGGCCAGCGCCAGCAGAAAGCCCAGGGCAATACTCAGGACCCAGGTCAGGGTGCTGAGCTTGATTACCGTCCACGTTGCCCGCCAGAACTCGGGATCGGCGAGCAAACCAAACATGTAGTGCCAGTCGAATGTCATCGTCGCGGTGCCTTGCTGAAAAGAAATTGATCTGCATCGATGGGATGAGAGTCGTGGGGACGGGGGGGCAGGGTCAATTCGTAAAACCCGGCCCACTGGGTAGGCAGAACCTATGCAACCCAAAAACACCAAAACTCCACTGTGGGAGCTGGCTTGCCTGCGATTGCGGTGCATCAGCTGGCGCATCAGGCACAGACAGACCGCTTTCGCAGGCAAGCCAGCTCCCACATTTGATTGATTTTGTCCTTGAGGTCGCAGGGTCAGGCCAAAAGGGTGCAGCGCCGAGCAAGTGGCGCAGCCCGCGCCACCTTTTGGTGCAATCTCAGCTCACACCACTCAAGACCCGCACCGCATGCGGGTCAAAAAAGCTCGGCGGCGCCATACCGGGGATGTACTGATCGGACACAAACATCCGGCAGCGCTCGGCAAACGCCGACACCACACGCGACAACTGGGTGTTGCTCGCCGTGGCGTAGCCCAGCCGCATTGGCCGGTGCGAGCCCGCCAGACGCAGGCGAATCACGCGTTTGCCATCCTGGGACACATTGGATTTGGGCCGCGCATTCGCGAAGGAATAGCCAATGCCATTGCCGACCATCGCGCGCACCGTTTCGAGGTTGGTGGAGCGCATGATGATGTTGGGCGTGGTGCCCGCCTGCATGAACAGGCTGAGGAAATAGTCGCGGCTCCAGGGCGTGTCGAGCAGCACCACCGGATACGCTTCAAGGTCTTGCATGCTCACCGCCGGCAAGCTCGCCAGCGGGTGATACTCGCCGACCATCACATACGGCGGCAGGTGCGCCAGGGCTTGGAAGTCGATGTCGGGGCTGGTCACCAGGTCGTAGGTCAGGGCGATATCCAGCTCGCCGCTGCGCAGTTTTTCCAGCAATTCCTCGTGGTTGCCTTCGGCCTGGGTCAGCCGCACGCCGGGGAAGGCGCGGCCAAAACCAAACACCAGTTCGGGGGTGATCATCGGCGCCAGCGACTCCAGGCAACCCACCCGCAAAGGCCCGCGCACAGTGTTCAACGACTCCGAGGCGATGGTGTAGAGGTTGGTCATCTGCTCCAGAATCAGCTTGGCCTCCTGCATCACCTGGCGCCCCACCGCCGTGAGCGAAATGCCCTGGGCGTGATGGCGGATAAACAGCTGGATGCCCAGCTCGGCTTCCATATGGGTGATGGCGGCCGAGATCGACGGCGACGACACATGAATGCGTTCAGCCGCAGCACTGATGCTGCCCGCCTCTCCTGACGCCACGAAATACTCCAGTTGACGCTGAGTAATACGACTGAGCATTACGCCTGCCCCTCAACAATGACTGTACGCGGGGTGTTGCAGGGTTCGTGCCGGGTCAGGCGCGAACCGATGACCTGCACGGGCTTCGGTTTTTCCTAAGCACTACCGCGCACAAATGCTGGTTTCGCGAGTTCCGGGGCGATGTGAAGCTTGTTGTATCCCGCTTCCGATGAGTTGCCCGCCATGCCCACCCACACCCGCATCCGCATGTTCAACACCAAACAGACCTACCCCAACCAGGCGCTGGACAACGACTTGTGCCAGGCCGTGCGCGCCGGCAACACCATCTATGTGCGCGGCCAGATCGGCACCGATTTCGACGGCAAACTGGTCGGCCTTGGCGACCCGCGCGCGCAAGCCGAGCAGGCGATGAAAAACGTCAAGCAACTGCTTGAAGAGGCCGGCTCCGACCTGTCGCACATCGTCAAGACCACCACGTACTTGATCGACCCGCGTTACCGCGAGCCGGTGTATCAGGAGGTGGGCAAGTGGCTCAAAGGCGTGTTCCCGATCTCCACCGGGCTGGTGATTTCCGGCCTGGGCCAGCCGGAATGGCTGATGGAAATCGACGTGATCGCCGTTGTGCCGGATGACTGGGCCGTATGAAGGCGGTGATTGCCCGTGAGCCGGGCGGGCCTGAGGTGCTGCACTGCGTAGAGCGCCCGATGCCGACACCCGAAGCCGGCGAAGTGTTGATTCGCGTGGCGGCTGCTGGCGTCAATCGCCCGGACCTGATGCAACGCAGCGGCGCACCGATTCCGCCTGGCGTCACCGACGTGCTCGGCCTGGAAGCGGCGGGCATTGTGGTCGCGACAGGCCCTGGCGTAGACGAGTTTGCCCCTGGCGACCGCGTGATGGCGCTGCTCAACGGCGGCGGCTACGCCGAGTACTGCGTGGCACAGGCGGCGCACTGCCTGCCGGTGCCGGCGGGGTTGTCACTTCAGGATGCCGCAGGCGTGCCGGAAGCGGCGTTCACCGTGTGGCACAACCTGTTTGAACTGGGCCGCCTGCGCAGCGGCGACAGCGTGCTGATCCACGGCGCCGCCAGTGGCGTTGGCAGCTTTGCCGTGCAGTGCGCGCATGCCGCCGGGGCGCGGGTGATTGCCACCGCCGGCGGCGCGCAGAAAGTCGCGATGCTGCAAGCGCTTGGCGTGTGGCGCGCGGTGGATCGCCACGTTGAAGATTTCGTCGAGGTAGTGAACGACTGCACCGACGGGCGCGGCGTGGACGTGGTGCTGGATAACGTCGGCGGCGCTTACGTCGCGCGCAACCTCGCCGCCATGGCGATGGGCGGGCGGCATGTGAGCCTGTCATTCCTGCAAGGCGCGAAGATCGAGTTGGATCTACAGGTACTGATGCGCAAAAACCTCAGCCTCACCTCTTCCACTCTGCGCCCTAAAAGCCACGCCGAAAAAGCCCGTTTGGCGGTGTGCATCCGCTCGCGTTTTTTACCCTGGCTCGCCTCCGGCCTGGTGCGCCCGCAGATCCACACGCAGCTGCCACTGCTGCACGCCGCCGAGGCCCATCGCCTGCTGGAGGCCAACGCCAACGTCGGCAAAGTCGTGCTGACCGTCGCGCAATAACCTGGAGCGCAAGCCATGCACCACCGCGTGTTTTTTCTCAATGGCCCTAACGCCAACCTGTACGGGCTGGACAAAAACGGCACCTACGGCAGCGAAAGTTTCGCCAGTATCCAAGCGCGCTGCCAACGCCACGCCGCTGAGCTGGGCCTGACCCTGGACTTTCGCCAGAGCAACCACGAAGGCGTGCTGGTGGACTGGATACAGGAAGCGCGACTGAACGCCGACGCCATCGTGATCAACGCCGCCGGGCTCACCTACAGCTCGGTACCGATCCTCGATGCATTGCTGGCCTTCGACGGCCCGATCATCGAAGCGCACATGAGCAACATCTGGAAGCGCGAGAGCTTTCGGCATCATTCTTACGTATCCAAGGCGGCTACCGGCGTCATCGCAGGGCTTGGGGCGTTGGGTTATGAGCTGGCGCTTACGGCGGTGGCCACGTTGTTGATAACCCAATGAGCCGCCTCACCGCAGATCAACTGTGGGCGCTGTCGAGCTTTAGCGACGCGGCGAAGGGATCACCGCAGTGCACCTGATTACCTGTGCACCTGCATCGCAAACTGGCTGACGCAGCCACCCGTCGAAAAAATCAGGCTGAAAAAGCGTGTATTCAGGGTGCATCAGTGATGCATCGAGAATGACGCTGCTGACGACTGCCCCATGGGGTTTGGATTTTCCTAACCTCTGCCTTCAAAAAGCATAATTTCGCTCCTTCCACTGCGTGATCACACTGAGGCTGTCGATGCTTGCGCGTCGCCCAAACCGACCGAGGTCGTTCACTTTTAGGAAACGCACATGTCAGTGGAAACAATCAACACCCTGGTAGTGGGCGCAGGCCAGGCCGGCGTCGCCATGAGCGAGCACCTTTCCCTGATGGGTGTGCCGCACTTGGTGCTGGAGCGCAGCCGCATCGCCGAACGCTGGCGCTCGGAGCGCTGGGACTCACTGGTCGCCAACGGCCCGGCCTGGCACGACCGCTTTCCCGGGCTGAAATTCGAGGGCATTTCCCCCGAAGCCTTCCCGCCGAAAGAGCGCATGGCCGACTACTTCGAAGCCTACGTCGAGAAGTTACAGGCACCCGTGCGCACCGGCGTGGAAGTCCAGCGCGTGGAACGCCATGTGGGCCGCCCCGGCTTCAAGGTCACCACCTCCGCGGGCATCATCGAAGCCGCCAATGTGGTGGCGGCCACCGGCCCGTTCCAACGCCCATCGATCCCCACCATCGTCCCGGCCACCGCGCCCGTGCACCAACTGCACTCCTCCACCTACAAAAACCCTGCGCAATTGCCCGAAGGCGCCGTGTTGGTGGTCGGCGCCGGCGCCTCCGGCTCACAAATCGCCGAAGAGCTGCAAAAGGCCGGCAAAACCGTGTACCTCTCGGTGGGCGAACACTACCGCCCGCCCCGCGCGTACCGCGGCCGCGACTACTGCTGGTGGCTCGGCGCGCTGGGCCTGTGGGACGAAGTCAAAATTCAGCCGAAGAAAAAGCACGTGGCCTTTGCCGTCAGCGGCTATGAAGGCGGTAAGACCGTGGACTTCCGTCGCCTGGCGCACCAGGGCATCCACCTGGTCGGCGTCACGCGCGCGTGGAACGAGGGCGTCATGACTTTCGAACCGGGCCTGGCCGACAACGTGGCCGAAGGTGACCGCGCCTACTTTGATGTACTGCGCGACGCCGACGCCTACATCGAAGCCAACGGCTTGCCGTTCCCGTTGGAGCCCGACGCCTGGAAATTGCTGCCCGACCCGGAATGCCTGGTTAACCCGACCCTCAGCCTGGACCTGGCCGAGGCCGGCGTAACCACTATCCTTTGGGCAACCGGTTTTAAATTCGATTTCAGCTGGTTGAAGGTCGATGCGTTTGACGAAAAAGGCGAGCCGTTTCACAAGCGCGGGATCTCGGCGCAGAGCGGGATTTACTTCCTCGGCCTGCCCAATCTGGTGAACCGCGCGTCGTCGTTTATCTACGGGGTTTGGCACGACGCGAAGTACGTGGCCGACCATATTGTTTTGCAGAATGAGTACATGTCCTACACCAAGCCCTGAAACAGCAAAGTCCGAGGCGACAGCGCCTTGCTCCGTTGCCTACGCTTGCGTCAGAATCCGCCGGCTTGTGCGCTTGGGTGGGCGTCTCTAAGGTTGCTCGGTCGCTGAACACTCAGTGATCGGGTTTAGTAGCCCGAGCGATAACATAAAGTGCATGAGCCTCATCTGTCAGATGTTCTTGTCTGTGCTTGATGGTGGCTGTGTGCAGGGCGCCCTCGGGCGCGCCGGCTTTGTGTGTTTCCCCGGTCTACTAACCTGCGCACAGCTGCCACCCCATCGTTTAGTAGCGAAGAGGTGTTGGCCCTAATCAGGTACAACACACATGTTCAAAGTCACACCCAACCCTCCGAACGAGCCGGACCTGAAGCTGAACCAGGCGGCGCATCGCGCGATTAATCGCTATCTCAATCCAGAAACTGACCCACCTTTACCACCGACAGGCCTGTTCAGCGTTGCCGCCGACGCCAGCAACGAAACCCTGATCACCAACAGCTATGAAACCTTCTCCTCGGTAACCGCCTTGCTGCTTGACCTGTCGGAGGACCTGACCGGGAAACAGCGCGATGTGGCGCTGGCGATTCACCAGTTGAGTGAGCTGGGGGTTTTGTTGATGGACAGGCTGATGGAGCGGGAGGCTGCTGTAGCGGGTAGCTGAGCTTTCAACTGCATGACCCGAATAAACAACCGGGCTTACTCGCGAACATGTCGGGCCGGCAAATATTGATGTCGACTGACCCGCCGCTTTCGCGGGCAAGCCCGCTCCCACAGGGGGTTCTGCGCTTGACTGATTGGTGTGGGGAACAGGCCACCTTTAAAGCAGTGGCCTGCCGCCTGTTCTGTCTAATTCAACCGAATACACGGCAACCGATACCTCACCTCGACCAGCTGCACACCGCCCCTTTCAAGCGTGCGCTCACTGCCCGCCTCCTCAACACAGCCTACCCGGCGATAAAACCGGACAGCCCTTTCATTACGGGCCAACACCCACAGCGTTACCTGTTCAAACCCTTGCTCAGCCAAATACTGTAAGCCCGCGTTCCACAACGCCAGCCCGACGCCCGTGTGCCAGTGCTCCGCGACCACGTAGATGGCCATCACTTCACCTACGTTCTGCGCAGCAGCATCCTCATCACGGCTGGCGCCGACGGACACCCAGCCGACTACCTGCTTGTTAACCTGCGCCACCCAGACTTTTGATTCGCCCGACTCAATCGAGGCCATCCAAAATGACTCGCGCCTGGCCAACGTCGAGCTCAACGCACCCAAGTAGTCGGCGGGCATCAGCTCGCGATAGGCGTCCTGCCAACTGCTGATGTGCACCTGGGCAATCGCCCTGGCGTCTGCGGGTGAGGCGTGACGAATCATCGAAGCGCTCCTTGTTCGGATATCAAGGGGTTAGCGTAAGCCGGCCTCGATGACGATTTTGCGATGCACAGCCCCTCGTGCCCTCCATTCACACGCGTCCTGAGCCCACAATGGCGACTTTGCTGGCATCACAGCTATCTGAAGCAATGATAAAACGCCGATTTCCGCTGGCTTTGAGCCTTCTATGGCGCACGTCGTGTTTTTCATCTACTCCATCGTAATCAGCCTGGCACTCGGACTGGCGTTCAGTTTGGAGACGCTAGTCAGCAGCGCCATCAGTTTGTACCTGCCAGCCGGCGCACTCTTGGTATTCGCGCGGCGGCTCGCGAGCCTGGAGGTGGGATGCCACATCAATAGGCTGCGGACAGTGTTCATCAGCCGGCTAAAGCGCTCGCCGCCGCGTCCTCAAACATTGGCCCACCGAAGGTGAAGAATTTAAACGCTATCTTCTCGTGCCTGACATCTCTTAGCTCATACCGAATTCTGTCGAGCCCATCATTTACACGGGTAACGTTAAGGCGCATGAATTGGGTGATCCCACCGCCAAATTCACTCAGGTTGAGCGCGCTCACATCCTGAAAATGTAGGGTCACCGCATCCCAATCTGTTGTATCGACGGACAACGTCAACGCCAGGTCGTATTTGAAGTCTTCGAACTGTATGTCGATGGCGATGACACAGTCATGCTCTCGCAGCAGCTCGTTCAAACGATCAAGTCTATCCATGTGCGGGCCCACTTTGGCTCCAATTCCATGCCATGCGCATATCGTTCCCTGCATCAAAAAAACGAAGTTAGACCGGGTCTAAAAGGTGCCTACAGCCTTCAGCCAACCTGCTCAAACCGCCGCCGCTTCACGAACAACCCCACTCCCAGCGCAACGGCAAAAATCGACAGCAACCCCAGATCAACCCCGAACACGTGGGTTTGGCTCGAAGCAACGCAACCCACCGCGCCACCCACCACCAATATCACCCCCAGCCACTTGCGCAGCGGGTATGACCTAAGAAACCGATCCAACAGAAAGAACAGCACCAGGACGATGGCCAGCTGGGTAATTTCGAACATGGGCGTCTCCCGTCAGGTCTTGATGATCAGCGTGGAAGCCGTGCGTTGCGGGCCAATACCGCCGCTGACTTGCGCTTCGATGCTGACCAGTATGTCGCCCGCATGATAGGTGGGCAGGATTGAATTGGCATACATGCGCACACCGGCGCCGACGGGAGCGCCCACGTAAGGGGATGCTACATAGGAGGTCGCAGAAGCGAAGGCCGTGGCGGCCAGGTTGGCGACCTGGGTGCGCTGGGCATTGAGGACATCGCCCTGCTGCCGAGTCAGAGGTTTGGAGATGCCGATCATCCTCATGCACGGCCGGCCCTTGGCCAACATCTTGTCGTACACCTCGACGACCTTGCTGTTGACCTCATAGTGGGCGCTTTTCGCCTCGCCAAAATGCAGCTCGCGCAGGCGGCCGCGTTCGTTGTCGGTAAGGGTGATCTGCGATACGTTGAAAACGATCCCGTGATTGCCTATGTATTGGAAAGTCCCTTCGAACTTCATCGCACGCATCCCTTCGAGCCAAAGACGGCGATTCTCTAGAAGGAATGCATAGGATTCAAATCATTTCACCCTACGGGCCAGTTACGCCGCGCGCCGTAAGGTGCTGACGGACGTAATAATTGTCGAATTCACTGCTTTCGACGAATTGGAAACCATGGCGGGTATAAAACCGGTTCGAGGCGCTTTCTTTGAGAGCACCCACTTTGATCGGCAGTGCAGCCGCATCCGCTTCTTTGAAAATCTGAGCAAGCACCGCAGCACCTACCCCTGCCCCTTGCGCACTCGGCCTCACGTACAGGTGGTCGAGCACGAGTTGATCGGGATAGTGCTTGACCACGACAAAGCCGACCCGGTCTCCAGCGACCTCAATGTAACGGGTGTTGTGGGCTTCGAATCCGCTGACAAAGCGCTCACGCGCCCGCACCGGATCAAACCGCCCGACACGCTCCAGGCTGTCGCGCATCGCCTCGATTCGAATGGCAACCAAATCGTCCACGTCGCCGGGTTGAGTGAGGACTAACCTGACGGGGGCGTTTTGATCGCGTGTGATGGGCATGACGTTGCACTCTATATAGGCGCAGGAGTAAGACCACGTTTATACGGTTTCCCGAAGCGTGGTCTACCTTGTTTTTTTTAAGCGCACCTCAAGCTCAGGCGCGCTTGGGCAACTTCCAGTTCGGCCGGATGAAGTGGCAGGTATAGCCATTGGGTATGCGCTCCAGATAATCCTGATGCTCCGGCTCCGCTTCCCAAAACGGCCCTGCGGGTTCTATCTCAGTCACCACACGGCCTGGCCACAACTTGGAGGCATCCACGTCGGCAGCGGTGTCTTCGGCGATGTCGCGTTGCTGTTCGCTCAGGTAATAAATCGCTGAACGATAGCTTGGCCCAAGGTCATTGCCCTGGCGGTTAGGCGTGCTGGGGTCGTGGATTTGGAAAAAGAACTCGAGAATCTGCCGGTACGTGATCACCGCAGGATCAAACACGATCTCAATCGCTTCAGCATGATTGCCGTGGTTGCGATAAGTGGCATTCGGCACATCGCCGCCGGTGTAGCCGACTCGCGTGCTGAGGACGCCGGGGTAGCGCCGCAACAGGTCCTGCATGCCCCAGAAGCAGCCGCCGGCAAGGATTGCGGTTTCGGTTTGGTTGGTCATGGTCTGCCCTTGTGCTGAATGAGTACCGGGATAGTTATGGGGCTGCGCTGGGCAATAGCAAGGGTGAACGTCGGGTCGCGCTCGCCTCACTCATAAAATTCCCGGCCAGCAAAATGGCCGCACAGCGCTGCGCAGCCGTGAGGCAATGGTTCATACGCCACTGCGCGCTGACATCCGCATGACTTCAAAATGCCGCCATTGCGTCATATTTCTGCAATGAAACCATGCGATTTTTGTCGGCGGAAATAGGACATAACAGCCAGCTCTAGCACGCTAAGCCGCTGTTTTAATTATGGAAAATGGACTTTAAGGAAAGCCGATGTCGATGTTTTGTCAGATTATGGATAAATCTGAGAGTGGTGGGTGCGGGTGCAAGATCCCATCCAGCGTGTTAACGAAGATTCTGTCGCAAACTGCAGCAGCCAATACGGTGTCGGATGACAAAGTGGTATTGGGCTTTGAGTCTTCTGACGATTGCGCCGTCTATGACGCAGGTGAAAAATACCTTTTATTCACCACCGATTTTTTCTCCCCGATAGTCAACGATCCTTATGTCTTCGGCCAATTGGCAGCCAGCAATGCTGTCAGCGATATCTTTGCTTCAGGCGGGAGCCCACTGATTGCCAACTCGATCATGGCGTTCGACCCGGAACTGATTTCGGCCGAGCAGGTAACGCAGATGATCCTGGGCGCCCAGTCGGTGATGAACAAGTTCAATGTGAGCATCGTCGGTGGCCATACGATCAAGAACAGCCAGCCCTTGTACGGTTTCTCGATCATTGGTGAGGTGGAAAAACACCGGCTGAAGAAAAACAACACCGCCAGGGCCGGAGATTTGCTGGTCATGACGCGTCCGATCGGTGTCGGCATCCTCGCCAATGCCCTGAAGACCGGCGTGATTGAGCAAGAGGATATTGCCGCGTCGACGCTTGCCCAGATCACCGGCGACAACGCGTTTGGCCGCACGCTGAGCGAAAGTCCTGAAGTCAGCAGTTTGACTGATATCACCGGGTTCGGCCTGATCGGCCATATCAGTGAGATGGTCGGGCTGGGGCAACTGGATGTTGACCTGGACACGAGCGGCCTGGTTTTTTATGACGGTACAGAGTCATTGGCGGTGGCGGTGACGTCGGCTGACAGCGGTATTTTTTCTAACCTAAAAAAGTACGCGCAGAACGTGGAGTACCTGGCTGATCTTCCCTTGGCTAGAAAGTTTCTGTTGCATGACCCGCAAACGAATGGCGGTTTGCTGTTCACGGTGAGTGCCGAAGGGTTTGAAACGAACCGTCGAGCGTGGCAGGCGCTTTGCCCTGATCTGATTGTTATTGGTCGGATGAAGGAAGGGACCGGCAAGATCAAGGTCTGCTGAGATGGTAGTCGTGACAATCTACCCGGTGATGGTCGGTGTGGGCGTGATGGCGGGTTTTATGTCAGGTCTGTTCGGTATCGGTGGGGGCATCATCGTGACGCCCCTGTTGGTGCTGATTTACCCGATATTGTCCGGTCAGAAACTGCCGATTGAAGTCGTGACGGGGCTGTCTTCCGCACAGGGCTTCTTTTCGTCCCTCGTGTCGTTCGCGCTGCACCGCATCAAGTTTCAGCCCGATTGGCGAGTGATCAGAAGCTTTGCCGTACCGATGGCTGTCGCCAACTTTTTTGCCTCGCTGAATGCTGATGCTTTCAGCGAAAACTTCATCCTGTTCGTCTTCGGCCTGCTGGGGTTGATGTCGTTGTTGGTCACGTACCTGTTCCGTAAACCGGTGGCCCTGTTGTGCAACCATCAATCGCTGTCGTTGCCACTGATAGGGCTGGTGCTGGGCGTATTGTGCGGCCTGGTTGGACAGGGCGGCGGGTTTATCTACTTGCCTGTGCTGATCAGCTTGTTTGGTCTGCAGATAAAGCAGGCCATTTCGACCTCGGCGCTGATCGGCATCATCGGCGCAAGTGGGGCGTTGTTCGGCAGAGTGGGTTCAACCATGGACTTTCTCGGCTACACCGGTGAGTTGGTACTGGGGATATTGGTGGGGGGTTTGCTCGGAGCCATGCTTTCTCATCGGCTGGACTCGCGGCACCTGAAACAGGCGCTGAATGCTTTCGTTTTGCTGTGCTCGCTCCAACTCATGCTGCGCGTGCTTATTTGACCTGTGAGTCTCTGTTCGCACCTGCGAGCAGCATCCTGAATGACATAAAAAAGAAAACCTGGAAGTGTTTGATATGGATATTGCTGTGGATGCAGTTTATGCCGACGTCTGTGGGTCGGCACCGGTTTCAATGGGTGTGAGCAACATGCTTCAGGCGTTGTTTTCGACCCGCCAATGCGCCAACCCCAATGCCAATCACGCCTTGGGCGTTGCGTTGCTCGAACGCGTCGAACGGGCGCGTGGCAGCATCGCCAGCCTTTTGAACGTGGACGCCGACTGCCTGATTTTCAATAGCGGCTCCAGTGAGGGCTGTGCCCAGGTGTTTCATGGTTTTTTCGAACGCTACAAGCATGAGCAACCCTTGGTGTTGTACTCAGCGATCGAACACGCCTGCACCCTGCAGAACATAAACCGCTACGGCCTGGAAGGCCTGCAAGCCATAGCGATCGGGCATCAAATGAACGGACTGCTCGACACCGACCAATTGGAGCAGCTGCTGCGTGCCCATGCAGGTCGTCCGACCCTGGTTTGCGTTATGGCCGTGCATAACGAAACCGGCGTGATTCAACCGATCGAAGACATCGCCCGACAAGTGAAGGCTGGAGGTGGTTGGCTGTTTTCGGACATGACCCAGGCCATCGGCAAAATCCCTGTGGACCTGCACGCATCCGGCGTTGATTTCGCCATTGCGTCAGGACACAAGTTCGGGGCGTTGCCCGGTGCCGGTTTTCTGTACGCCAGAAGCCGCTACGGGTTGTCGCCATTGATTGTTGGCGGCGGCCAGGAAGGCGGGTTGCGCGGGGGTACTCAGAACTATCCGGGCATTCTTTCGATTGAAACCGCGTTGCAGGAAAAACAGCACACCTACGGCACCGGCAGAGTCGCGGTACAACAGAGCCGGGAAACGTTTGAACGTACGCTGCAAGCGATGCTGGGCGAAGTGGTCGTGATCGGTCAGCAAGCACCGCGTGTACCTTGTGTGAGTTTTGTTGCATTGCCAGGGGTCAATACAAAAAAACTGCAGTGGGCCTTGAACACGCAGTCGATCTACATCACCGGTGGGTCGGCATGCTCGGACAAGAAACTGAGCCTGTCCAACACGGTTACACAACTGGGATATCCCGACCGGATCGCCGGGGCCACGGTGCGCATTTCCATCGACGAAGCACAGTGTCAATTCGCCTATGAGCGGATTCTGGCGGGCATCGCCCAAGCGCTGAAGCTGTCTTCGACTGTCCCGGCAGCTCACACTGCGAACCACGTGTTATGAGAGTGGTGACCTCAGGCTCGGCGTACCTGGACATCGACGCGTATGCCTGCTGCATTGCGTACGCCGAGCTGTTGAATCTCCAGGGCGTTGATGCTCGGGCCGTCAGTAGCGCCCCGCTCAATGTCAGCATCTCCAGGACCGTGCTCGAATGGCAATCATCTCTGGACGATTACCGGCCGGGAGCGGGTGATGAGTTCGTGTTGGTGGATGTCTCCGACTACCACCATTTCGACCCGCTGGTGGTGCTTGAACAGGTGGTGGAGGTCATTGACCATCACCCAGGCTTTGAAAACTATTGGGCGCAGAAGCTCGGACCGGCGGCAGACATCCTGCCGATCGGCGCAGCGGCAACGCTGATTTTTCAGCGCTGGGAAGCGGCAGAGCTGTTGCCGCTGATCAGCGAAAAAAGTGCTGCGCTGCTGGCCACGGCCATTTTGGACAATACCCTGAATTTCACCGGGCAGTTGACCACCCAAGCGGATATCCGGGCGTATGAAGTCCTCGCAGAGCGGGCGAAGCTGGAGGCCGACTGGCCCGAGCGGTATTTCTCCGAGTGCCAAGCCACTGTCGAGTCAGACCTGATTGGCGCGTTGGCGGTTGATGTGAAGCGACTGAAAGCCGAGAGCAACTTGCCGCAGGTTTTCGCGCAGCTGGCGGTATGGGATGCCAGTGCGCTCATCCGAACGCATCGTGCAGCGATCGGTGACTGGCTGGCGGCGCAGGGTGAAGACTGGCTGTTGAACGTCATCAGCATCCGCGAGTGCAAAAGCTACTTTCTGGCTGAGCCCTTGGTCAGCCAACAAAAGTTGAGCCATTTGCTGTCGATCGAATGGCAGGCCGCAATGGCGGTGCTTGAGCCCGCGCTGCTACGCAAGGAACTGTTGAAGCTGGGGTTGGCCGCGTCTGCGGTTTGAGTAAACCGTAGCTGGTTTTGTAGTCGCGTCTAAAGGCTGTTTTTGGGCGACAGTAGCCGCTATGACACGCCACTTCCGGCCAAGCCAGTGAGCCACTTCAACCCTATCTGTGAGCAAAACCAAATACCCCGCACTTCAACCAAAGGCGGGGCGTTCTCTCCAGCATCGGCGTGGCCGCGGTCGACACTTAGGCTTCGACGGCGTGGGTCAGTGCGTCCATGCCGGTGGCGGCGCACAGGGCAATGCCCATTATGTTCACGGAGGGACTGGGAGCAGCGCTTCACCATTTCATGGGGGCGGCAGCAAAACCTGATTTGCGCAGACCCAGACCCGCACGGATGGTTATGATGCTTCGCTGATCGACAGCCCTCACCCACCCTACTGTGCAGGAAATGCAAAATGAGCATTGATTGGATCAACTTCACGCCTTGGACTTCATTAGGCGCAGGCGCCTTGATCGGACTTTCCGTCAGCGTGTTTGTTCTCGCCAATGGCCGAGTCGCAGGTATCAGCGGCTTGCTGGGAAGCGTGATGCGGTTTGGCAGTGAGGGCTGGGGCGAGAAAGCGTTGTTTCTTCTTGGCCTGGTGATTGCGCCATTGCTGTGGGGGCTGTTTAGCGTGTTGCCACAGATCGAGATCGCGGCACAGTGGCCGGCCTTGGTGATGGCGGGCCTGCTCGTCGGCTTGGGAACCCGGTACGGCTCCGGCTGTACCAGTGGTCACGGCGTGTGTGGAATCTCTCGATTGTCACCCCGCTCCCTGGTGGCGACTGTGTGCTTTATGGCCGCCGGCTTTGCAACGGTGTACCTCATCCGCCATGTGCTGGGAGTTTGAAGCTGATGCTCAAGTTGACCGCATTTCTCGCCGGGCTGATCTTTGGCCTGGGCCTGCTCTTGGGCGGCATGGCCAACCCCGCCAAGGTGTTGGCGTTTCTCGATGTGGCCGGGGCCTGGGACCCGTCACTCACCTTGGTGATGGTCGGGGCCATCGCCGTGGCGGTTATCCCTATGAGTTGGGCGCGCAAGAACAAGCAGTCCTTACTCGCGGCGCCCATGCAGTTACCTGTTAACCGGGAGTTGGACATGCGCTTGATAGGGGGCAGCGTGGTGTTCGGTATTGGCTGGGGAATGGCGGGTATCTGCCCTGGGCCAGCGGTCGCCATTCTGTTTACCGGGCACTGGCAAATTCTCATCTTCGTAGTGGCGATGCTGGTGGGTATGTATGTGTTTTCCAGCCTGGAAGGCCGGCGCACGTCTTGATGGGGTTGACCCCGATTTTTATAGACTGGTAGATATCAGCCCTGACCCTATTCGCCGTTATCGAACCGCTGGGGTAAGCTTCGCGCCACAGGCTTCCCCCAGCAAGGAGAATAGACGGCGATGGGCTTGTTCAGTCGATTGTTCGGCGATCGCTTCACACAACCCCCACCCGATGAACCACGGTTGAGCGATGCCGCGATTATGCGTGAGCTTTATCCATTCGGTGCGCAACTGAAAACGTTCACCCAGGCCCTGTTGGCGCGGCTGCCTGACAAGGAACGTGCGCGTCTCGTGAGAAGGGTGTCGCGCTATTACAACCTGGGTGAAGACCCGGCCACCGCGTTGGTCAGTGGTCTTTTGGACGCTGAGAAAGGCCAGTTACTCAATAATCTGGTTCTCATGGCCGTGGACGTGCACGGCTTCGATGATTTCAAGTACCTGGCACCGAAACTGGTTGAAGCCAGCGGTATTGACCAGGTTTATGCCTACAAGCTGGAAGAGACGCCATCACTGATGCAAGTGCTGATCGATTTCGATCAATGGCTGACCGGGTTCGGGAAGCGCTTTCTGCATGTGGATACAGGCGGCGCCGATTATGTGGGTTGCATCATTGAGCAAGACTGCGTCGAAAACCTGATCGCGCTGGCCAAGCAGGCTGGCATCGACGCACGGCTCGATCCCTTTTGAGACACGTTGGCTGACCGCTAATGAACCAGGCTGTGTGAAAACACCCGCCGAGCAGCTCAAAACCTGCGGTTTAAAACAGAGTAAAAACGGGGTCAGACCACGTTTTATAATAGTGGTCTGACCCTATTGTTCTCTTCATCGGATAGAGCATGTGCCTTCCATCTGAATCGACCAAAACAACAGAGTATTTCTTGTAAAAACGGGGTCAGACCACCTTTTATAATAGTGGTCTGACCCTATTCTTCTCCTATTCTTCTCTGAGTCGTTTTCAGCCGTTCGCGATAGACAGCAATCGGCCAGAAGCCGTCACTCAATCTACAAAATCAGGGGCGGTTCACTGCGCCTCCTCCAACAGCCAATGCGCAAATGCCTGGATGGGCGGGCGACTCAGCTCAAGGGGTTCAGGTAACACGAGGCAAAACGTCTTGGCGACATTCTCCTTCTGCGGCCATGGGGCAACCAGCCGGCCCTGCGCCAACTCCGCCTCCACGTACATCCGCGGTACGAGTGCCACACCCAGGCCAGCCAGTGCTGCCTCAATCAACATCGCATGCAAGTCGTAGCGTGCGCCCATCGCTGGGTTACTTAGGACAATTCCGGTTTCCTGGGCATAGCGCTGCCACGCATCCGGGTTCTGTCGTCGGTGTAATCGCGGCAGTGAATCCAGCGCCGTTGCCTGCTTTCCCTGCTTCAGTAGGACAGGATGACAAACCGGAATTAACACTTCGTTCAACAAGCGATGCGTGTGCATGCCTGTCCAGGCCGGGTGCTCAAAATGGATGGCTGCATCAACACCACTACCAGCAAGTACGAACGGCTCCATGCGTTCCGAGAGGTGTACGCAGATATTCGGGTGTTGCTGGCTAAAGCCAGATAAACGAGGGATGAGCCAGCGCAAGGCAAAGGTCGGGCTGACGGCGATATCCAGACTTGCACCGTTCTCGGGCTGGCCCATCAAATACTGGCTGTCCCTGTCTAGACGATCGAGCAGTTCGCGAACTTGCACCGCGTATCGCTCACCGTTAGGCAAGAGTCGCACGCGGTTGCCCACGCGCTCGAAAAGGGTGACTCCCAGAAAGACTTCCAAGCGACCTATTTGCCGACTGATTGCGCCCTCGGTTAACGCCAACTCATTGGCGGCGCGGGCAAAGCTGCCATGACGGGCTGCTGTCTCAAAGGCAATCAGCGCAGCGTTACTGGGTAGCTTTCGACGCATGGTCCTTTCCTTGAGTCAAGATAACCAACTTGATGTTAAGTCACTGATGGGTGCCGAAAATTCGTTTTATCAGGTATTACCACACCACTAGCATGATGAAACATCAATCTATGTGGTGACTTTATGATTTACACAGTCGAATGCAACTACGCTGAACCTGACAGCGAAGCCGAGTGGAATGAGTTTTACACCCTGGAAAAACTGCCCGCGCTGATTTCGGTGAGCGGTTTCAGCTCTTCACAGCGTTTCAAAGCCTTGAGCGGCAATTGCCCGGCCTACTTGGCCTTGCATTCCGTTGAGACGCTCGCTGTATTGCAGAGCGACGAATACCGCGTAAAGGGAGGTGGCAATTTTTCTCGCTGGCATTCTCACATCACTGATTGGAAACGCAACCTCTATGCCGCAGAAGGCCGTGCAGTTGCCGTGGGCGCGGACGAGTTCCTGTTGATCAGTGAACAAGGCCCTCACGTACTGATTGAACTAGGCCTTACACCTGTAGCACTGCACGCCTTTGCGTTGGACAAGTCTCCTGCACACCGTTGGCTGGCCAAACTGGATTGCACTCAGGCCAAAGCCAACGATCTGCAGGGGCTTAATGTCTATCGCGCCATGACGGAGCAGCTACAGTCATGAATAAGGCAGAAATACCTAACTGGAGGCTCCCCAGCCAGCAAGTCGGTGAGTTTTCGATCACAGCCATCAGCGACGGCTACTTGGGAGCGAACCTGGATTTTCTCGCCAACATCGCTCCCTCGGAGGCGGCCCGACTGCAGTTAGCCGCCGGAATCAGGGAGCCTGCGTCGATCCATATCAATTGCTATCTGGTACGTGGGCGTGGCCGAACGATTCTGATCGACGCCGGCGCCGGTGGATTCAATCACTGGGGCGGCGAGTTGCTGACGCATCTTGCACTGGCCGGAGTGCAGACTGCCGACATAGATACGGTTCTGTTGACTCACGCGCACCCCGACCACGTAGGTGGCTTGTTAAACGCAGAGGGAGACATGGCCTTTGGTAATGCTGAGTTGGTTGTGCATCAGCGAGAGCTAGCGTTCTGGGAGGACGATGGTCACCTTGGCAAGGCCAGTGAACGTGCGCGTGGAAACTTTCTGTTTGCACGAAGGGTGTTCGAACGGTACCGGAAAAATCTGCGCCCGTTCGCCACCGATGATGTCTTGCCGGGCATCAGCGCGATGCCATTGCCTGGGCATACCGTCGGGCATTGCGGCTACCGATTTGAGTCCGGTGCACGCAGCTTGCTGATATGGGGCGATATTGTTCATTTTCCTCAGATTCAGATTGCGCGCCCCGATGTCACGATTGCCTTCGACCAAGATCCCCTGCTATCGGCGGCCACGCGAACGAGACTGCTGGATTTGGCCAGTTCAGATAACTTGATGGTCGCTGGCATGCACTTAGGAGCGCTCGGCTTTGCTCATATCAAGCGCTCAGGGAGCACCTACGCCATTGCTTACGAAACGTAAGTCAAGTACGGGCAGCAAACTGTCTTTCGATAGTTTTTCTTCGCGGCTGAAAACTTGCCAGGAACGATAAAGGGAGCACATTTGTTTGCACGACTCTGACGTCCGCTTTTGGCCGATTGCGGCCAGACATAGGATTCAGCCCCATGATTTTACCGGCCAACAAGCCTGCGTGCTCTCTGACGGTGAGACTGAGACAGCGTTTTGTCCTCGGCGCAGTGAGCCAGGAGCGCGGTCATCGCAATGTCTACAGGAAAGCCATCCTCCAGCCATTTAAGCGCCAGTCCCGACCAATATTCGGAATGTGACGTCAAGGCTGTGATCACCAGCGGCTGCAACGCAATGTCAGTAGGTAGCGTATATTTTTTGCTAAGAGCGCTTACCGCATCTGGCAAATCGAGTACCGCCATTTCGAAAGGTTTCTCAAGCAGCGGTAATAGCCAGACATAGCTAAATTCTTCGTTCATCTTTTCCCCCGATTGCTAATGGTCGCTTTTTGCCGTAGCACAAGAGGAGGAATCAACCCAGCGCAGAACAGTGGCCGCCAATGGCGGCAATATCCGGGTGCGCCGAAAACAGACTTTATAGAAGGCTCAAGGTTGATTACCTTCGTGTTGTGAGTTCAGGCGTCCAAGACCGTAGTAGTTCATGAATTCGCGCATAGTCGGTGAAAGCGTCTCTTGTGAAGCAATCTGCCAGAATTTTCTTTCCCCAAGAACCGGCTCAAACCGCTTGATGAGTTCCTGCGCTGTATTGTGATGGCCAACACGCAGCCAGTGCCTGAACATGTATTCGTTTTCCTGCCGCGATAGCTGTGCTGCTTGGATTAGTCTGAGTGAGTACCGAAAGTTCAGTGGCCATAATTGCTTTAGAAAATCGAGTCTCTGAGCGTTTGGAAGGCCCACTAACCACTGCTTCACATCCTTATCCACCTGAGCATTACTAGAACGCGACGCCACCTGCCCCGGTGTGAAACGAGAGTCGTCCATGGTGTGCAAGGCCTAAGCGTATAAGGGAAGGTCACATTCTCTCCTATGCATAGGAATGACGGGCAGCTTATTTTTACGCTATTGACCGATTGCTGCCCCTCCGTAAAGGGCAGCTTTGGGTCGAGAGCAGCCTATCTCGCAGCGCATACCACCATAAGCCAACAGCCCCCGTGAAGCCAAAACACCTCGACCAGATAGCAAACGCTTCACACCTATAACTCTGGTAAAAGCACTCCAACCAAACCCCATCTTTTTCGGAACCTCGCCATGCCGCGCCTTCTCCCCCTTCTGCTCTCGCTTTTACCCAGCCTGGCCTACGCCCTCCCCGCCCTGAAATACACCACGCTCTACACCACCACCGTCCACGACTGCGAGGACGTTAACCTGGCCACCTGGCAGCATCCCACCCGCGCGTTGCTGGAGAAGAACAACTTCCAGCTCGAACGCATCCAGCTGTGCAACGGCGGCCATTACCCGATTTTCCAGGTGCAAGCGCCCTACGACCCGCGCGGTCAGACCAAGGATTTTTTCCTGCCGTTGTATGAGCACATGCGCAAGGCCAACGGTAAATGGCCTTACGCATTGGTCGACAGCAGCGACGCGGTGGTGGTGTACGTCAGCTACCCGAAAGACGATGAGATCTCCCTGGATTACGAGGGTTTCGAAGCGCCGTAGAAGCGCGTTTCAATCATTGCAGGCGGCCCGGTAAGGGATGCATTGCGAGGGCATTTCAGGTAATGATGCGCCACCCAAATCAAGGACGATAAAAACAATGAAAACCGCGCTGCGCGCCCTGTTCCTGCTGTGCCTATCCACGCCCGCCTTCGCGGCCGAAAGCCCGGTGGGTTTCAAGACCGCCACGCTGCCCGATGCCACACACCAGCGCCCGCTGGAACTGGTGGTCTGGTACCCCGCCGCCACCACAGCCCAACCCGAGCTGATCGCCGACAACGCGGTGTTCATCGGCGCCCTCGCCGTGCCCGACGCGCCACCGGCTGCCGGCGAGCATCCGTTGGTGGTGCTGTCCCACGGCTACGGCGGCAATTGGGGTAAACAGGTGTGGCTGGCCAGTGCCTTGGCGCACCAGGGTTATATCGTGGCTGCGGTCAATCACCCCGGCACCACCACCAAAGACCGCAGCCCGCAAGCCGCCGCGCAACTGTGGCAGCGCCCGGCCGACCTGAGCCGCGCTATCGACGCGGTCTTGGCTCAGCCGCAGCAATTTGGCGCGGTCGCGCCTACCCGGATTGCTGCGGTGGGCCACTCCCTCGGCGGCTGGACCGTGATGGAAATCGCCGGGGCACGCTTCGACCCCGACCTGTTCAGCCGCGACTGCGCCGAACACTCGAAGTTGGGCGGCTGCATCGGCTACCAGCAAATTAACCCCGCCGCCACGCCCGCCGGCAAGGCCCAGTTGGCCGCTGACTTGAGCGACAAACGCATCACCGCAGTTGTGTCACTGGACCTGGGCTTGTCGCGAGGCTTCACCCGCGCCAGCCTGGCCGCACTGCCGGTGCCAGCGCTGGTGATCGCCGGGGGCGTGCCAACCGAGGACATGTCGCCCGAATTGGAATCCGCCGACATGGTCAAGCGCATGCCAACACCCTCCACGCAGTACGTGGAGATCAGCGACGCCACGCACTTCAGCTTTATGCCGATCTGCAAGCCGGGTGGCATGGCATTGATAGAAGAAAGCTCGCCGGGCGATGGCATGATTTGCCGGGATGGCGAAGGCGCGCGGCCACGGGCGGTGATTCAGCAGCAGGTGGTGGCGCTGATTACTGGGTTTCTGGCACGGCCCATTCACCCTTAACCAAGACGTGTGGACAGGCAATGAATAGCCCAATCAATCTGCTCTTCGTGTGCAGCCGCAACCAGTGGCGTAGCCCTACCGCAGAGGCCATCTGGCGCCGTCGCCCCGGCTTCAATGCGCGCTCGGCGGGCACCAGCCCGAATGCGCGCAAAACCATCGGCGCCGCGGATATTCGATGGGCAGATGTGATCTTCGTCATGGAGCGTAAACACCTGCATCGCCTGCAGGCAGACTACGCGCGGTTGCTTGAACACAAGCCGCTTTACTGCCTGGATATTCCGGATGACTTTCGCTACATGGACCCTGAACTGATGGAGCTGCTTGAAGACACCGTCGCGCCTTATCTCAACACCTAGGCGTGGTGCACTGGCCCAACCTATGCAACAGCCGTGGCCCGGTCACCTCGCAGCGCCGGGCCGTGTGATGCTTGATCAGAACGGTTTGGTCGGCAGGTATTTGCCATCCAGGGTAATCACCGCACGCGAGCCGCCGTCCGGGTCTTCGACTTTTTTGACGTCCAGCTTGAAGTTGATCGCGCTGATGATGCCGTCGCCAAACTTCTCGTGAACCAGTGCCTTGAGCGTGGTGCCGTAGACCTGAATCATTTCGTAGAAGCGGTAGATGGTCGGGTCGGTCGGGACGCCGTTGCCGATGCTGCCGCGCACGGGGATGGTTTGCAGCAGCAGCACGGCGTCCGCGTCGAGGCCCAGGGTGTTGGCAACGGTTTGGGCGGCGTCGGCCGGCAGTGGGTGTTGGCCGAGCAAGGCGGCGGTGACGAAGGCTTCGTGCAGGCCGGTGCCTTCGGCGATCTGGGCGAACGACAGGTCTTTGCGGGCCTTGGCCAGCAGGATGACGTCGGTCAGGGCAAGGCGAGTGTTCTGGCTGATTTGTGACTGGATCATGGGGTTATCTCCGTGGTTAAAACTGTGGGTAAAACGGCTGATGGGGCAAGCGCCAACGCTCAACTGTGCGAGCTGGCATGTCGGATCGCCGCACCGCTGCGATGCAGACACCTCGGTGTATCAGGCAGGGTAATCGGCCAGCGGCACAAAGGTGCCGGTGCGGCTATCGAAGGCCTGGATACAGCCGCTTTCGATATCGTAGACCCAGCCATGCAGGGTCACGCGCTTCTCTTCAAGTGCCAGGCGTACCGAGGGGTGCGTTTGGATATTGGCCAATTGCGCGATCACATTTTCGCGGACCATGGAGGCGACTTTGGCGGGCTGGTCGACATGCTGGCGAGCCTCGTTGACCACCCGGCCGGAGTCGGCGTAGCGCAGCCAGCTGGCCACGGCGGGCATGTGGTCCAGGCATTTGCAGGTGGCGATGGCGGTCATGGCGCCGCAATCGGAATGCCCGCAAATCACGATGTCGCGGACCTGCAAGGCCGCCACGGCGTACTCCACTGACGCCGACACACCGCCCGGCTCCGGGCCGTAAGACGGCACGATATTGCCGGCGTTGCGGATGACAAACAGCTCGCCCGGTTCACGCTGCGTGACCAGCTCGGGTACCAGGCGGCTGTCGGAGCAGGAGATGAACAGCGCCCGTGGGCTCTGCTGATTGGCCAGGTCTTTGAACAAGCCGGCGCGCTCGGGGAAGGCACTGCGCTGGAATTTCAGAAAACCGTCGATGATGTCTTGCATGGGTAACTCCTTTGAATCGCGATGCGATGGAGCAAAGGTTAAGGAGCCCGTGCAATAAGGTAAAAGTCTCATATATGATCCAGCACATTAGATAATCTTATGAGTACAAACATGCTGGCACGCCATATCCAGTACTTCTTGGCCGTTGCAGAACACCAAGGCTTTACCAAAGCGGCGGCGGCCCTGCATGTCTCGCAACCGGCGCTGTCCCAGCAAGTGCGGCAGTTGGAGGAGAGCCTCGGTGCCCAGTTGTTTGATCGATCCGGCCGCCAGACGCGCCTGACCGATGCCGGTGAGGTGTACCTGCGCTATGCGCTGCGGGCGGCTCAGGAACTGCAGCAAGGCAAGCGCGCGATCCATGACGTGGCCGATCTGAGCCGCGGGACGTTGCGAATTGCCGTCACGCCGACGTTCACCACCTACCTGGTGGGGCCGTTGGTGGAGGCCTTTCACGGCCGCTATCCGAACATCACGCTGAACGTGCGTGAGGTCGCCCAGGAACACATGGAAAACCTCCTGCTGGCGGACGAACTGGATGTGGGGATTGCGTTTGATGAGGTGCACGCGCCCGACATCGACGCCACGCCCCTGCTGGTCGAAACCCTTGCGCTGGTCGTCGGCAAGCAGCACCCGCGGGCTGAGGAGCGGGTTATTGGGCTGGAGGCGTTGAATGGCGAATCACTGATTTTGCTGGGCAAGGAATTCGCCACCCGCGAGCAGATTGACCGCTATTGCAGCACGCACGGCATTCGCCCACGCGTGGTGATGGAAGCCAATGTGATTGGCGCGCTGATTGAGGTGGTACGCCGGACCACGCTGTCGACACTGTTGCCGGCGGCGATTGCACGGGCGCACCCGCAGTTGGTGGCGATTGAGCTGGGGCCGCAGCGGTTGCAGCGCACCGCCGTGTTGATGCAGCGCAAAGGGGGTTATCAGCCGGCGGCGGCGCGAGCTTTTTTGGCGTTGGCCAAGGACGTCGCCGAGGGGCTGACCTGACAAGGCAAACGTGCCTACTTACCAGGCCCCCAAACAATGGCCTGAGCCACCACGACGTACTCGCCGTTGAAGGTGGCCGCTGGCGAGCCATATAACTGATAACCCAGCGCAAGGGCTTCAGAGACGCGGTGACAAAACGCGGCGTCATCCTTGCCCGTCAGTAGCCGGTAAACAGGTAATCCATTGGGCGGCGTGGTTTGCATGGTGTGGTTTTCCTGGTCGACATGAAAGTATCAGGCCCGAACGCATCGTACAGCCCGTGAACGAACCGACAGCAGCATCCATGATTTCCTGCTTCGGCTCAATTCTGCCAATCCGATAAGCACAGCGCTCGTCAGGAATGTTAAGGGTGCACGGCTTGATCATCGGGGGCTGCCGTTGAGTTCCGTATCACATCGCCTTGAGTAATACTGGACCGGCACCAGCCCCGATGTATTCCCCGTATAACCTGGTCGAGTAGCGCGAGTGGTCATGGATAGAACTAAACACAGCGCTTTCGCCTATCAGGCGGTGTACCGCTACCTGGTCGAGTTGATCGACGCCGGCCCGCCAGACGGCGAACGCAAACTGCCGTCTCTGCGCCAACTGGCCGAGCGCCTGGGTGTGTCGGTGTCGACCACCAAGTACGCCTACGCGCTGCTTGAAGATCAAGGGCGGATCTACGCCAAAGCCAAATTCGGCTACTTCACCCGATCGCTACCTGCGCCGTTATTGACTCAAGGCACATCAAGCCTGCTCGACCAGGTGTTTGCCACGGCCCGCCAGCCCGGGATGCTGGCGCTGAGCAGCGATGCCCCGGCGATGCTGCTGTCGCTGGAAAACCCGCTGCTGATGCTCGAGCGTGAACTCACCCGCCAACACCCGCGCTCGCTGGCGCCGCTGTACCTGCCGTTCGGCGAGCCCGAGTTGCGTGCCGCACTGGCCGAGCGCTACACCCAGTCCACCGACCGTTACTGGCAGGCCGACCATGTGTTTATCGGCGCGGACTTGCACAGCGTGCTGGACGCAGCGCTCAACGCGCTGGACCTCGCCGGCACGGTGGCGTTGGTGGAGTCGCCGTGTTCGTGGGCGATCCTGCGTCAGCTGCAGGCAGCGAATATCCGGGTGATCGAGTTGCACCTGGATGCGCGCGGGCGGTTCGACCTGGCCGCGCTGGAAGGATTATTGCAGCGCGCGCCGATTCGATTGGCGGTGCTGTCGTCGACGGTGAATATTCCCCAGGGGGGCGTGGTGCCTGCGCGGGACAAACAGCAAATTTGCCGCTGGTTGGCAGAGCGAGATATCTGGCTGTTCGAAAACGACACCTACGGCGAGTTGTATTTCGAGCCGCAACCGGCGCGCTATCGCGACTTTGCCGACCCGCAGAAGCTGTTGGTGTTTTCGACCTTCGACAAAGTCATCGGCTCGGAAGCGCCCTATGGGTACGTACTGAGTCGCGGGCAAGGCTCGCAGTTGCAGCGAGAGTTTCTCAAGCGCGGGTTCCGCCTGTCGCCTATCCGTCAGAAGGCGATCGCCAAACTGTTCACGTCCAAGCGCATCGACCCACATTTGAAAGCGCTGCGGGCACTGCTGCTCAAGCGCATGACCCAACTTGGCGCGCTGCTGAGCGAACACGATCAGTGGCAGGTTCACCGCCCCCACGGCGGCGCGAGTTTCTGGCTTGAGGCCTCGCCCGCCGTCGACATGCGCAAGGTATTCGAACGTCTGCAGGCCGAGCGCATCGTCATTGCGCCCGGCGAGCTGTTCAGTCAGCAAGGCGCCTGGCGCCATCACCTACGCCTGAGCTACACCCTCGACTGGGGCAAGGATATCGCCCAGGCCGTAAACCTGCTGGCCCAGGCGATGCGTCAAAGCCCGTAGCAATGCCACGCCTCGGGGAATCGCCCGTGGCGTACGTCATCGGCAAAGCGCTCGCAGGCATCGCGAATCACCGCGCCGACATCCGCGTACTGTTTGACGAAACGTGGCAGGTGCTCACCGCCCAGGCCCAACACGTCTTCGGTGACCAACACCTGGCCGTCGCAGGCGGGCGAGGCGCCGATGCCGATCGTCGGCATTTTCGCGTCTTGGGTGATCTGCCGGGCCACACCTTCGGCCACGCCTTCCAGCAGCAGGCTGAAAGCGCCCGCCTCCAGGTTGGCACGCGCATCTTCAGCGATCACCGCAGCGGTTTGAATCGTGAGGCCCTGCGCCTTGAAGCCGCCCATCACATTCACAAACTGCGGCATCAGCCCTACATGGGCCATCACCGGAATGCCGCGCGCCACCAGAAACTCAACCGTGCTGGCCAGGGCCTGGTTGGCTTCCAGCTTGACCGCATCGCAGCCGGTGCGCGCCAACACCTGAGCGCAGTTGCGAAACGCCTGCGCGTGGGATTCCTGGTAGCTGCCAAACGGCATGTCGGCGATGACACAGGCCAGGCGCGTGCTATCGACCACTGCGCGAGTGTGGCCGATGATTTCTTCGAGCTGCATGCTCAAGGTTGAAGGCCGGCCATAGCCGACCATGGCCGTGGAATCACCGACCAGAATGAAGTCGACCAACGGGTCGATCAGCTTGGCAATGGTGCTGGAATACGCCGTCAGGGAGACGATTTTCTGCTGGCCTTTCATCGCGACCAGTTGCGGGACGGTGGTGCGTTGGGTGCGGGTATGCGTGCTCATCAAATGGCTTCCGCTTGCGCTGAATACCCGGCCTGATTATTGGCAAAACACCCGGTGATTCAATGCACAGATCGGCGCTGAAAAGCGACCCAGATGCCAAGACGTTCCGTTGTGGCGAGGGCCGTTGCGCGTTCGCCAACAGCACCGGGTTCACGCAGAGGGGTTTATTTGCCCTCGATCAACCGCAGCGCCAACGGCGCGCTGAACGTGCCGGCCGCCGGGCCACCATGGCAGTCGGCGATGGGCGAAGAGGCGCCGTCCGAGTTGCCCGGCAGCTTGATCCACAGCGCCAGCAGGTTGGGCGTGACGACGCGCGGCAGCATGCCCAGCTTGCGCGCGGGCGGGTTGCACCAGTCGCCACGGACGGCACCGTTGCCGTTGCGGCTGGTGTCGACGACCACGGCCTTTGTGTAGGCGTGATTGGCAAAGAGCCTGGCGTTGATCCGGTCGGCGTAGTCACGGGATTGATCGAGCGTGTAGAAATTGGAGACGTTCAGCGCAAAACCGCGCGCGTTTTTTATTCCGGCCGCATGCAGGGTATCGGCCATCTGCGAGGCGGGCTTCCAGTGCGCGTTACCAGCGTCCAGGTACACATCCGCCTGGGGCGCGCGTTGCTTGAAACCTGAGACTGCGTAGTTGAACAGCGCCAGGCGCTCGTCTCGCTGAGATTGGCTGAGGCACTGCATGTCCGGCAAGGCGTCGGGCTCCAGGATGATGATCGCCGGTTTGCGGCCAACGCCGTTGATCAGGTGGTCGATCCAGGCGCGATACGCTGCCGCATCGGCCGCGCCGCCTGCAGAGGCGCCGCCGCTGCAGTCACGGTGCGGCAGGTTGTAGGCGACCAGAATCGGTGTGGCGCGGGCCGTGGCGGCGGCGGATACGTAGCGGTGCACACGCGGCTCAAGTTGATCGCTGCCCTGGCTGCTGCCGGTCAGCCACAGGGCACTCGGCACCTGGGCAATGGCAACACGGATGGTTGCCGCGTCGGGCGCCTGCGGGTTGTGTTTTACCCACTGGGCAGCGTTCGATTCGGGATTGATGTAGAAGGCGTCGCCTGCGTGGGCGGCCGGTAGCACCGATAACAACACCAGACTGGCAACGCCAACGATGAACCTGAGCATATGTTGACTCCACAAGGCCGGGGCCTGACGCACTGCCTCAAGCTGATATCATGCGATCAATTACCCGCTGAGTAGCACACCATGAACCGCCAGAAAAAACTGCAGCAGCTCTTCAAGGCCAAAGCGAAAAAGGCCAGCGCCAAATTGGCCCCCAAGAGCAAAGATAAATACATCAGCAAAGCCGACCGCGCCAAACTCGAAGCGCAGGCCGATCAAGCGTCAACCACCGCCACCGACACGCCCAGCTGAAGGCGTCCCCGCTTCATATTTGCCCCAGATACGTCGCAGGTGCCGCGCCGAACCAAAGCCCGCGCGCTCGGCGACGGTTTCGATGTCCAGGGTCGACTCAACCAGTAATTCACGCGCCACGGTTAAACGCAGGGTGTGCAGATAATCCAGCGGACTGATGCCGACGTGTTCGTGAAACAGTCGCGCCAGGTGCCGGCTGCTGGTGCAGGCCAGGCTGGCCATACGCGTGACGGTCCACGGCTCACACGGGGCTGCGGCGACGGCGTCCTGCACCCGATGCACGGCGGGATGCAGGTGATTGCGCCCGGCGATCCAGGCCGACAGCTGTGGATCGGCACCGCTGCGGCGCATGTACACCACCATGTCCCGCGCAACCGCGCAGGCCAGTCGCGGCCCGGCCAGCTCGGCAACCCAATGCAGCATCAGGTCGATGCCGGCGGTGACGCCGGCGCTGCAACTGATGTTGCCATCGGTGACGTACAAGCGGTTTTCCAGTACTCGAGCCTTGGGCGCCATGGATTGCAAAGAGGCGCACAGCGCGTGGTGCGTGGTGCATTGGCGTCCGTCCAGCAGCCCGGCGCGGGCGGCGCTCAAGGCGCCCGCACAGACGCAGACCAGTTTCTCGCCGGACGGCGCGAACACCGCTTGCAGCCACTGGGTCAGCACGCTGCTGGCCGAGTCAAATGCCTGCTGGCACGCCTTGGTGACCTTCGACGTGGAGCCCACCAATACCACCAGCGTGCCCGGCGCCAGGGTTGGCGGAAGCGGCGCCAACCCGGTCAGGGGCAAGCCGATGGACGTTTGCAGCGTTTCAACCGGGCTGACGTACTGCAAGTCGAACTCAACGGCCGTCGAGTCCTCGACCTGAGCGGCCAGGCGCAGCACTTCGGCGGGACCGGCCAGGTCCAGCATCAGCACGTTGGGCAACAGCACAAACAGCACCGGCACGCTCACGGGGTCAATCCTCCAATGCCTGGGCGACCGTGACGATGCGCGCAAAGCGGCCATCCAGCACCAGCTCCGTACGCTCGCGTATTTCGGCTGCGGTATAGACCCGGCCGCTGCGCGCGTGGGTCATCGGGAAGGTCAACGTAGCTTCGCTGACAAAATCCACACTCAGGCCACTGTCCGACGCCTGCCGCGTGGTGGTTTCACAGCACTGTTCGGTGCGAATGCCGCTGATGATCACTGTGGTCACTCCCATTTCCGTGAGCCACGCCGCCAAGGGCGTGCCGGCGAAGGCGCTGTGAAAGCGCTTGTGAATGACCCGGTCAGGGTTGATCGACAATTCGCCCAATGCCCGAACATTGCCCGAGGCCAGCGAAAAATGCCCCTGGTCTTCCACATGGAAGACTTGTATCACCGGGATGCCCTGTTGAACACACCCATCAATGAGGGCCTGCTGCTTTTCCAGGTAACCCGGCAGGTCATTTTCGGACCAGTAGCTTGAATGGCGGAACGAATGCTGGGCATCAATAACAATAAGGGCTTTGCGGCTCATGAGGTGTCCTGTTGGCGTGCAGTTCAGTGAATAATGCAAGCCATACTAGGCAGTGCGGCAGGTGAGCAACAGGCACGTGCCGGACCACTTGAGGACGTATTCGGACATCCATCGTCAGCGACGCAAAGCACCTTGCGAGGTTTCACGCAGGGTGGTCAAGGCAATCAACGCACAGACCGCCGCGCCGGCCATGAAAAACCCCGGGATCAGCAAATTGCCGGTCGAGCCGATCAGTGATGTGACGATATAAGGCGTGATCCCGCCGCCCAGGATGGCGCCCAGATTGATGCTGATGGCCATGCCGGTGTAACGAACCCGAGTGGGAAACTGCTCGGCATAGGTCGGGTAGCCCACCGACTGGATCACCGGCATCGGCAGCGTCGCCACAAAAAACGCCAGGACCGCGATGAACAGGCTGCTGTTGTTCATCAACACCATCATCGGAATCACCAGCACCGCATAACCGACAAAGCCGATGGCCAGGGCTTTCTTGCGCCCGATGCGATCCGACAGCCCGCCCCAGAACGGCATCAGCGCGGCCATGCACAGACTGACGCCGGCGATGACCCAATAGATCTTGGACTTCTCGAAATGCAGGTAGGTGGTCAGGTAGATGTTCATGAACACCAGGCCGATGTAGTAGCCGGCGTTCTGTGCAAAGGCGAACACCACCACGCGCAGCACTGCCGGCAGGTTCTGCGTGAGCACCTCCTTGACCGGCGCGGTGGGCGGCTTTTCCACGGCGAGAAAGGCTTTGAACTCAGGCGTCTCCTCGACGTTGTGGCGCATGATGCACGAGAAGATCACCAAAGGAATCGCCAGGAAAAACGGGATACGCCAGGCCCAGGCTTGCAGCTGCTGTGCATCGACCAGGCCGGTGGTGATGCCGCAGATGATCGCTGCCATCGACCCGCCAATCGCAACACCCACCGGCGTGAAGGCACCGTAGAAACCACGGCGGCCCTTGGGTGAAGACTCGGCCAGAAAGGCCGCAGCGCCGATCACCTCACCGCCGGCGAAAAAGCCCTGCGCCAGCCGGATCAGCACCAGCAGGATCGGCGCAGCAATCCCCACGTGGGCCGCCGTCGGCAGCAGCCCGATCATCGCGGTCGCGGTGCCCATTCCGATGACGGTGCTCAGCAATACTTTGCGCCGACCGATGCGGTCCGCCAGCCGCCCGAGCAGAATGCCGCCCAACGGCCGGATCAAGAACGCACTGCCAAACACCGCCAACGTGGCCAGCAGCGCGGCGGCGGCGTTATCACTGGGAAAAAACAACGGCGCGATAATCGTCGCCATAAAGCCGTACACACCGAACTCGTAATACTCCACCGCAGTGCCCGTCGCGGCAGCGATGGCTGCCCGCTTGGCGATCCTGGTGGCGCTGCTGTCAGCGGTCTTGTCGAATTCGCCCAAACGCGGCGATGGGATGGGAGTAGCGATCACGCGAGACATAAACACCTTCCACTCTGACCGTTGGTCATTTGAGTTATTGAGGTGGACAGTTCCACCCAGAAGTAAACCCGTCAGGTTGCGAGGGGTTTTAATGCTCGACAGTAAGAAGTGTGAACGTGGGCTTAATCATCTAGCGCTCCTGTTTTTATTATCGGTAGCGACGGTTTTTGCTCAGTGGGTGGCCTCCAGTCGTTCCAGCGCGTGTGCACGCGCCACGAACAACGCTTGAGCCGTGGGTAAATCAATCAGCGAGAATCGAATGTCATCGCCGGGCATCAGTTGCGCCAGTTTGGGTAAATCCACACTGGCCACCTGGGCGATACGCGGGTAGCCACCGGTGGTTTGCCGGTCGGCCATCAGCACAATCGGCTGACCGCCGGCGGGAACTTGCACGGTGCCAAATGCCACGCTTTCGGACAGCAGCTGGCGGGGCTGCGTCAGGTCCAGCGCGGCGCCGTCCAATCGATAACCCATGCGATCCGAGGCAGCGGTCAGCTGATAGGGCTCATGCAAGAAGTCATGGCGAGCCGTTTCGGTGAAGTCAGCCCATTCGCGCCCCGGCAGCGCCCGAATGCAAGCTGGACGTGTCGGCGCGCCAAGCCGCCAGCCCGCAGGAATATTCAACCGCACAGGGTTTGCGAACGATGAGCAAATGGGGATCACATCGCCGGCTTGCAGTGCGCGCCCCGACAGCCCGCCAAACCCTCCCCGGCTATACGTGCTGGCGCTGTTCATCACCGGCGTGAGCAGATAACCGCCGGCCACGGCCAGATAGGCCCGCGCGCCGTACTCACGCTTCTCGAAGCCAAGCATCGCGCCCGGTTTGACGCGCACGGCGTGCCCCGGTTGCAGCGCAACACCGTCCAGGCGCGCGCCCAGGTCAGCCCCGGCCAGGGCGATCAGCGCCTGTGCCTGAAAGCACAAGACCGGGCCTTGAAGGGTGATTTCCAGGGTTGCAGCAGTGGTCGGGTTGCCCACCAACAGGTTGGCCAGCGCATGCGCGTCCTGGTCCATGGCGCCGTTGACCGGCACGCCCCAATGCTGGAAGCCCACGCGGCCGGTGTCTTGAAAGGTGGAAAACAGACCGGGCCTGAGCACTTTGATGGTCATCGCTGCGCTCCGGCCAGTTGTTCAAATTCACGGGCGGTGATGGGCACGAAGCGCACCTGATCGCCACCGCTCAACAGGCAAGGCGGCTGATTGGCCGGCGAAAACATCGGCAACGGTGTGCGGCCCACAACGTTCCAGCCACCCGGCAAATCAGCGGGGTAAATCACGCTCTGACAATTGGCCAGGCCCACGCTGCCGCGCGTAACCTGCGTGCGCGGTACGGCGCGGCGCGCCAGTTTCAGCGCAGGCTCGTGCATGCCGATATAGGGATGGCCCGGTGCGAAACCGACCATCAATACATCGACCCACTGCCCGCTGTGTGCGGCGATGACTTCGCTGGGTGTGATGGCGCAGGCGTTGGCGATGTCCAGCAGATCCGGCGCGTAGTCGCCCTCGTAGCACACCGGGATTTCCAGGCGTTTTGGCGTGATGCGCGTCAGGTTGTGCTGTTGTGTCAGCGCGTTTTCCAACACCTGGGCAATTGCGTCGTAGGGCAACAATTCGGGGTACAGCCTGGCGATGATAGGCGGGGCATAATGCACGCCCACGGACACCATCGCCGGGATCACATCGGTCACGCCGCCAAGCAACCCGCGCGCCAACAGGTCATGCAGCGTGGCGCTGAATGCCACCGCACGGCGGTTGGCCTGCGCGCTGAACAGCGTTGCAAACACCACCACGATGCAGCTGTCGCCACACGGCTCGAACTGCCAGCGCTGTTCGGCACGCACAGGCCGAAAATCACAGTCAACGTCAGACATCACGTCACTTCTCTCATGCGGCAGGCATGCAGCTTCACATCTTATTGACGCCGTCGCTCGGGTGGCGACGGTCGCGCGGATGACAACTACTTGGCGAACAACTGGCTCATGTCCTTGAACGCCTTGAACTCCAGCGCGTTGCCGCACGGGTCAAACAGGAACATGGTGGCTTGCTCGCCGACCTGGCCCTGAAAGCGGATGTAGGGTTCGATCACAAACTGGGTCTCACGCGCTCTGAGCCGATCGGCCAGGGCTTCCCATTGATCCCAGTGCAGGATGATGCCGAAATGCGGGACCGGTACGTCGTGACCATCGACAGGGTTGGAGTGCACCGACTCCTGGGATTCAGTCTTGGGGTGTTCGTGGATGACCAACTGGTGACCGTAAAAGTCGAAATCGACCCATTGCGCGCTGGAGCGACCTTCGCGAAGGCCAAACACGTCGCCGTAGAAGTGGCGGGCGGCGGCGAGATCGTAGACGGGAATAGCTAAATGAAAGGGCGAAAGGCTCACGGTGGCTACCTGCGGGTTCTGTTATTCAGAACCCGATTCTTCACCAGAAAGACCGTGCGATAAAGCGCATATCTTTCGTCCTGAGCCTCAATTTTTTCGATGCTCGCGCCCTACTTCGGCGCACCGAGCACTTCCATGATGCACGCCCTGAATAACGCGAAGAGCGGCAGTTGGCGCTGGGTGTACTTGGTGAGCAAGACGATTTCGCGATGGAAAGTCAGCTCGTCCAATCGCAAAACCCGCACGTCGCTGCCGTGTTCCAGCCACAAGCCGGCCAGTGGCACCAGGGACACGCCGAGGCCGCTGCGGACCATCTTGACGATGGCGTCCAACTCATCAAGCTCCAGCGCCTGCTGCGTCTGGATCTTTTGTTCCTTGAGAAACTGCGTGACCTGGCGGCCACCGAACGAGCCCCGGTCGTATCGCACAAACGGCTGCTCGCGCAGGATCTGCAACGGGTCATCGCCCGGCACGTCCTTGGCGGTGATCAGCACAAAAGGCTCGCGGGCGATGACCTCGACATTCAGCTCCTTTGGCAGGTTGAACGGCGGGCGAATCATGATCGCCAGGTCCAGTTCACCGGCATCGACCTGGCTGAGCAGGTTCAGCGAAACTCCCGGCACCAGGTTGACTTCAATGAACGGCGCACGCTGTTTGAGGGCCACCAGCGCCTTGGGCAGGATGCCGGTCTGCACACTGCCGATGGCGCCGATGCGCAACGAACCGTGGAAGTTGTTGGCCCTGTCGGGGGTGCCCATGCGCGAGAAAATATCGAGGATTTGCTCCGCCAGCGGCACCGCACGCTGCCCTGCCGAGTTGAGGGTGGCGGAGCGGCCGGTGCGGTCGAACAGCTTCACCCCCAGCGCGTCTTCAAGGTGCTTGATCTGCGCGCTCACGGCCGATTGCGTCAGCCCCACCTGCTGACCGGCAGCGGCAAAAGTGCCGCGCCGCGCCGCGCTGACGAAGGTCCTCAGTTCTCGAATCATGCCGCATACCTCACTGGTTCGCTCAGCAGCCGCTCAACGCCACCTGCGGCCGCTCGCCCGCAAAGAAGAAGGGACGCAACCGCACGCCCACGCCGTTACCGATAAACGCCGCCACCAACCATACCCAGCCATGCAGGCTGCCCGAGGCGATGCCGCTGAAGTACGCGCCGATATTGCAACCGTACGCCAGGCGCGAACCGTAACCCAGCAGCAAGCCACCGATCACCGCCGCCACCAGCGAGCGCGCGGGGATTTTCAGGCTCGGTGCGAAACGCCCGGCCAGGCCGGCCGCCAGCAGCGCACCAAGGACGATGCCAATGTCCATCACGCTGGTGATGTCTTCCCAGACCGGTGCGGCCAGGGCCTTGGCATTGCCCGGCACCTGCCAGAACACCCAGCTGGCCACGTCCACACCCAAACCGCTGGCGACCTTGGCGCCCCACAGCGCGAACGCCGAGGTAATGCCCCACGGCCGCCCGGCCAGCGCCAGGGTGGCGTAGTTGAGCAGCGCCAAACCAATCGCGCCCCATACCAAGGGCCACGGCCCGCGCAGGAAACGGCGCAGGCCGGTGTGCTCGCTGGTCACGCCCTCTTCCAGTTGGCCATGACGGCCCTTCTCCAAGCGCACGGTGACGGCTGCAATGATCGCGAACACCGCCAGGCTCAAGAGCAGCGCTGGTACAACGCCGAAGCTTTTGACGATGGACACCGCCGGAAACGCCGGCAGTGCAAACCACCAATCAACATGGTGGGTGGCGATCAACGACCCGCAAATGAAGAAGAACAACGTCACCAACATGCGCGCATTGCCGCCGCCCACCGTGAACAACGTGCCCGAGGCGCAGCCGCCGCCCAGCTGCATGCCGATGCCGAAGATAAACGCGCCAAACACCACCGACACGCCAGCCGGCGCCACCAACCCGACCACCGGCTGACCCAACAGCGTGCCTGCCCCCAGCGCCGGGAAAAACAGCACGACCGCCACCGCCAGCATCACCATCTGCGCTCGCAAGCCGGCGCCACGCCGATCATTGATGAACACGCGCCAGGCCGAGGTAAAGCCAAAGGCGGCGTGATACAGGGTCAAACCCAGTGCCGCGCCGACCACCAGCAACAGCACCTGGCGTGAGCCGACACTGCTTTGCAGGAACACGGCGCCCGCCACCAGGATGATAAAAGCCACCAGCGGCGCGATGGGTTTGCGCGCGGGGGCAAGGGAGAGAGAGGTACTCATCGGGGATCTCGGGTTGTTTGAGTTTGAAGGTTTGCAATGGGGGGCGAGTATAAACCGAGGGCCGTGGTGTGGTGCGCTCGCTTATTTTGGCCAGCGGGCTTCCTGTGGCGAGCGGGCTTGCCCCGCGCTGGGGCGCGAAGCGGCCCTAAAACCTGCCAGCGAGGTCTTACTGGAAAATCGCGTTAACCGAACTGGGGCTGCTTCGCAGCCCAACGCGGGGCAAGCCCGCTCGCCACAACAAGCCCGCTCGCCACAACAAGTAGCCTTTATGAAGAAAAATTTATACAGCTAAACTGTAGAGTTTTCCTGCACGGGTGCTACGGTTAAGGCATGACCGACTCTTCTCCTGGCACCGCCACCCTGGCCGCCGAACTGCGCATCTCACTGGGCAAGCTGATCCGCCGCCTGCGCGAACAGACTCACCCCGATGATTTCACCACCGCGCAAAAGTCGGTGTTGCTGCGCCTGGACCGCGATGGCCCGACGACCGTGTCCGCCCTCGCCCGCGCTGAAAGTGTGCGGCCGCAGTCGATGCGCATCACCGTGGCCGGGCTTGAGGCAATGCAAGCCGTCAGCGGCAAGCCGGACCCATCCGATGGCCGGCAGACGCTGATCGAACTGACGCCCACCTTGCGCAAACACCTGACCCAAAGCCGCGCCGCCAAAGACGATTGGCTGCTGCACGCGCTGCAAGAACAGCTGTCACCCCAGGAACAACATGAACTCGCCGCTGCGGTGAAACTGCTGGAGCGCCTCGCCGACTTTTGAATCACCCGATTGAGGAAATAGCATGGCTGTCACCTCGCTGGATGCAACAACCGCCCTGATCATCGTGGACCTGCAACACGGCATCGTGGGTTACCCTTTTATTCATCCCATTGGCGAGGTGATAGAGCGGTCGCGTGCACTGCTCGACGCCTTTCGCGAACGCGGGCTGCCGGTGGTGCTGGTGAATGTCAGCGGCTTTGCGCCGGGACGCACCGAGCGGCCGCGTCGCAGCACTGAGCTGCCAGCCGATTGGGCCGATTTGATTGAGCAACTCGGCCAGCAGCCCAGCGACATTCTGGTGACCAAACGCAGCTGGGGCGCCTTCGCCAACACGGACCTTGAAGCGCAGTTGAAGGCGCTCAATGTCACGCAAGTGGTGATCACGGGCGTTGTCACTGGCACCGGCGTCGAGGCCACCGCGCGGCAGGCGTATGAATTTGGCTTCAACGTGACCCTGGCCATCGATGCCATGACCGACGTCAGCCCCGAAGCCCACGCCTACAGCCTGCAGCACGTGTTCCCCAAGCTGGGCGAATCGGGCACGGCGCAAGCCATCATCGAGTTGCTCGACAACCGCGGGAATTGAAGCCGTCATGAGTTTCCTCGGCACGTTCCGTTCCCTGCGCAGCCCCAACTACCGCATCTGGGCCGCCGGCGCGCTGGTGTCCAACGTCGGCACCTGGATGCAACGCACCGCCCAGGATTGGCTGGTGCTGACTCAACTCACGCCGCATAACGCCGCCGCGGTGGGGATCGTGATGGCGCTGCAGTTTGGGCCGCAACTGTTGTTGCTGCCGTGGACCGGGTTTGCTGCCGATCACTACGACCAGCGCAAACTGTTGATCTTCACTCAGGCGGTGATGGGCCTGCTGGCGCTGACGCTGGGCGTGTTCACCATCACCGGCTTCGTGCAGCTGTGGCATGTGTACGTGTTTGCGTTTTTATCCGGCTGCGCCTCGGCATTCGATGCGCCGGTGCGGCAGATTTTCGTCGCGGAACTGGTGGGCGAGAAGGACTTGTCCAACGCCATCGCACTCAACTCCACCTCGTTCAACATGGCGCGCATGATCGGCCCGGCCGTGGCCGGCGTGACCATCGCGTCTGTGGGCACCGGCTGGGCGTTCCTGCTCAATGGCTCGAGCTTTTTTGCGGTGCTGGCGTCGCTGTTTTTCCTGCGCGTCTCAACTCAACACACCAAGGTGCGCGCGCTGCGTACCAAAGGCAGCCTTACCGAAGGCATGCGTTACGTGTGGGCACGGCCGGACCTGAAGGCGATCCTGCTGATGCTGTTTCTGATCGGCACCTTCGGCATGAACTTCCCGATTTTCATCTCGACCATGGCCGTCACCGTGTTCCATGCCGACGCGCGCGGCTACGGGCTGCTGACCTCGACCCTGGCCATCGGCACCATCGCCGGTGCGCTGATTGCCGCGGGCAGCGAACGACCCCGGTTCAAGTCTCTGCTGACCGGTGCGGCAGTGTTTGGATTTGGCTGCATGCTGGCAGCCCTGGCGCCCAATTACTGGACGTTCGCGATTGCGCTGGTGGTCATCGGCGTGGGCGCCATGACCTTCAGCAACACCACCAACAGCCTGATGCAACTGACCACCGAGCCCGCGATGCGTGGCCGGGTAATCGCCCTGCGCGTCGCCGTCGCCTTGGGCGGCACGCCAATTGGCGCGCCCATCGTCGGTTGGGTCGCCGACCACTTGGGCCCGCGCTGGGCGCTGGTGGTCGGCGCGGTGTCAGGCATCCTGGCGGTGGGCGTGGCGCTCTACACAATCAAGCGCCAGCTGGATCGGCCGCAGGTGATCAAGTCCGACCCACCGACCCTGTGACCGGCAGATTGCCCAGCAGCTTGAGGCCAGTGCTCTTCACAAACGTCTCGTAGTCCATCGGCTTCTGGATGCGCGTTTCAGCGTTGGGCAGCACATAGGCCCAGGCACGTTTCGACGAGGCGTCGTACACCAGCTTGAACAGGCGCGTCGGCACCCAGACCTTGTTGTCGCCGATGGTGCTGTAGCCCGCGTCGAACAACGGGCCGGTGAACACAAACACATCGCCGCCGGCACGCACGGCAAACTTGCGCACATCCGCCTCGACCTTGCTCCAGATCTTGCGGTTGTTGGTAGGGTCTTGCGGCACCATGTTCGACAGCGCGAAGGATTGCGCCATGGCATTCGCGCTCGGCGCGTCGGCTGCCGGGGACTGATGACCACGGTCCACGGCCGGGTGCTGGCTGCGGTAGTCGCTCAACTCGGCGCGAGCGCCTTTGGGGATGCGCGGGTCTGCGTAGAACTGGTTGGTGCGTTCCTCGCCTTTGGCGTTCTTGAGCTGCGCGGCGTTCAAGCGCTCGACCACCACCAGCGGCGTCTTGCTCGTTTGCGAGTAGAGCACCGCAAAATTATCGGAACACAACGCCATGGGTTTCATGGTGCTGGGCACGGTGGCGGTGTTGATCGGTGTGGCACCGGGGAACAGATCGGCGCAGCTGGCGAACGTGGGTTGCTGTTGCTTGCTGGAATAAAGGTCGAGGGCCGCGCGCTGGCTGGTCGAGCCTGCGCGTGAAGTGTGTGTCTGGGCGGGTGGCTTGATAAGGTCGAACAAACCACGGGCATCTGCCCCGGTGGAAAGCAAAACAAGGGCTGACAGCCCGACTGCAATTTTGCGCAGGTGCATGCATGACTTCTTTGAAAGGGAGTAAGCGGCAGGCTCCGCTGGCGGAGCCAAGTGGATGATCTTGCGAGGTTTATTGACCCTCGCAAAGCATTTTAGTGCGGCCTCTTCACGCGTTTTTCAGCACCCCTGTCAATGCCCCGCCACGGCGGGCTTGCCCGCCCCGCGCGCGCCTGGCTTGAACGCATGGGTCCGCGCGCGCCAGGCAATCGCAAACGACAGCGCGACCAACAACGCCATCGCCCAGGGAAATGAGGCAACGCCCCAGGTATCGAGCAGTACGCCGCCCACCACGCCACTGCCGGCAATCGCGCTGTTCCATGCCACCACGTTCAGCGACAGCGCCACGTCTGCGCCGTCACCCGCCGCGTCCGCGAGAGCTGTTTGCAGCAAGGTCGCCGCGCCGCCAAAACTCAAACCCCACACTGCCACGCCGAGGTAAATCACCTGCGGCCTATTGCCTACAAAACCGAACACCACGCTCACGGCCGCAAACGTCGCCAGACTGACCAGCACGGTACGGCGCAACAGCGGCTCGACCAACTTGGCCGTCAGCCAGATTCCCGCCAATGCAGCAATCCCGAACACCAGCAGCACCACATCCACGCTGTCGCCCAAGCCGGCCGGCGCCACGAACGGGGCGATATAGGTGTACAGAATGTTGTGCGCCAGCATCCAACTGATCACCACCGCCAGCACGGGCCGTACACCGGGCGTGGTCAGCACCTTGGCCAGCGACACACGCTGGTGCGCGGCCTGGGGCGGATAGTCCGGGACTTTTACCAGCACCCACACAATCAACAGCAGCGTCAGCGCCGACATGAGGCCGAACGTGGTGCGCCAGCCCACCAGCCCGCCTAGCCAGGTGCCCAGTGGCACCCCCAACGACAGCGCAATCGGCGTGCCGACCATCGCCAAGGCCAGCGCCCTGCCCTGTTGATGCGGCGCGACCATGCGGCGGGCGTAACCGGCCAGCAGGCTCCAGGCCAACCCCGCCGCCACGCCGGCGAAGAAGCGCGCCACCAGGGTCACGCCATAGTGCGACGACAGCGCTGTGATGGAATTGAACAGCAGAAACCCGACGATGGTCAGCAACAGCACATTGCGCCGGCGCCAGCCGCGGGTGGCAATGGTCATGGGGATCACCGCCAGCACCGAACCCAGCGCGTAGGCGGTGACCATCTGCCCGGCCAGCGACGGCGAAATCGCCAGGCCCTCGCTGATCAACGGCAACAGGCCGGCGGGCAGGGTTTCGGTGACGATACAAATGAAGCCGGTCATGGCCAGCGCGAGCAATGCGCCGATGGGCAGGCGGTCGGACGCGGCGGATACGCTGAGTGAGGGTGTCACAGGCAACTCCTTAAGCCGAGGCGATTTAAATATCAATCTGGCGCTGCCGATCTCCATGGTCTGCAACAACCTCGAAGCCCGGATTTGCTTTGCCGTGCAGGGCATCGGTATCGCCTATCTGCCCGACTTGGCCATCCGCCACGCACTTGCCGCCAACACGCGGGTGCAAATCCTCAAAGACTGTTCACGCGCATCTGTTTCCCGAGCAAGCATTAACGCCTGGCACTACGGCTGAGACGCACGCGCTCGCTGACCACTTCCACTAATTCAGTTTGCTTGCGAACCAATTCATTCGGATCGTGCGGTTGATGTGGGGAATGATGAAGAGATAGCCTTGCGCCACTATTCGAGTGCGATCGTAGGACTGCCGAACCGAGAGCATCAACGCGTGATGGCGCACCAAATCCAAGGCAAAAAAAAGCCTGCATCTCTGCAGGCTTTTCTCTATCTGGCTCCACGACCTGGACTCGAACCAGGGACCCAATGATTAACAGTCATTTGCTCTACCAACTGAGCTATCGCGGAATGCGCCGTATGTTACTGATTAAAAAGAAGAAGTCAAGCACTGAGGCATATTTTCCAGAATTCCCTCGGATAACCACTGCAAACGTCTATACCGGGCTGGCCATTTCTTTGGCCAGGTCCAGCCAAGCGCGGGCGGCTGGCGGCAGGTGTGCACTGGCGCGCCACGCCAAGGCGATGTGCCAATCGGTGTGCGCCTCGTCCAGCGCAATCAGCGCGATGCCGGGTTGCTGATGCTTGTGCGCAAGCATGCGCGGCAGGAAAGCGACGCCTAGCCCCGCCGCCACCAAGTCGACGATAAAGTCGATCTGGCCGCTGCGTGCAGTTACCCTCGGCGTCACGCCCTTGCGTTCACAGGCCGCAAGGATCTTGGCATTCAGGGCGAAACCCGCTTCGAACAGGATAAACGGCGAATCCGCCAGGTCGTTGAAATCAATGCGCGTACATTGGGCGAGTGGATGGCTCATGGGCAGCACGGCCATCAGGGGTTCGTTGCGCACCGACTGGTAGTCGAAATCTTCATCCATGGGCAACAGCAGCGCCGCCAGATCGACCTCGCCGGCTTCCAGGCATTCACGCAATTTCTTGCTGCCATACTCGGTCAGCTCGATATCGATGTCCGGATACCGCCTGCGGTAAGCGGCGAACATCGCGGCAAACAGCACGCCGCAGCCCACGGGCGGCAAGCCAATGCGCAATACACCACGCTTGAGCCCGCGCAGGTCGTTGATCTCGGCCACCAAGTCGTTGCGTTCAGCGAGCAACACCAGCGCGCGGCGGTAGGCAATTTCGCCAGCGGCGGTCAGTTCGTTCCTGTGGCCGAGGCGATTGAGCAGCGGCGTACCCAACTCATCTTCCAGCGTCTTGACCGCCTTGCTCACGGTGGACTGAGTCAGGGACACCACCTGGGCCGCCTGGGAGAAACCGCCCTGGCGCACCACTTCGACAAAGGCGCGCAATGTTCTGAGGTTCATCGGTATTCCTTTGGCGACTGGCTGCTAGCGATAAAAGTTGTTTTTATCATGCCAGATATTTCCTTATGCTGAACCCACCTTGCCTTGTGGAGACCCTGTTGATGATCATCTCGTCCGCTTCCGATTACCGCGCAGCCGCAAAGCGCAAACTGCCGCGGTTTCTGTTCGACTACATCGACGGCGGCGCCTATGCCGAACACACGATGCGCGCCAACAGTTCGGATTTGGCCGAGATCAGCCTGCGCCAGCGCGTCCTGCGCAATGTCGACAACCTGAGCCTCAAGACCCACCTGTTCGGCCAGGAACTGGCCATGCCCGTGATCCTGAGCCCGGTGGGGCTTACCGGCATGTACGCGCGGCGCGGTGAGGTGCAAGCGGCAAAGGCAGCGGCGAACCAGGGCATTCCGTTTTGTTTGTCGACGGTGTCGGTGTGTTCGATTGAAGAAGTGGCGTCGCAGAGCCCGCAGTCGATCTGGTTCCAGCTCTACGTGCTCAAGGACCGTGGGTTCATGCGCAATGCGCTGGAGCGTGCGCAGGCTGCCGGGGTCACCACACTGGTATTCACCGTGGACATGCCGACGCCTGGCGCGCGTTACCGCGATGCGCACTCCGGCATGTCCGGGCCGTTCGCGGCATCGCGACGCATGCTGCAAGCGGTCACCAAACCGCAATGGGCCTTCGACGTAGGCCTGATGGGCCGCCCGCACGACCTGGGCAATATCTCAAAATACCTAGGCAAACCTACTCATCTGGAAGATTACATCGGCTGGCTGGCCAACAACTTCGACCCGTCGATCAGTTGGAAAGACCTGGAGTGGATCCGTGAATTCTGGACAGGCCCGATGATCATCAAAGGCATTCTCGACCCGCAGGATGCCAAGGATGCGCTGAGTTTCGGCGCCGACGGTATCGTGGTCTCCAACCACGGCGGCCGTCAGCTCGATGGCGTGCTCTCTACCGCCAGAGCCTTGCCGCCGATTGCTGATGTGGTTGGCGATGACCTGACGGTACTGGTCGACTCGGGCATCCGTTCCGGGCTGGATGTGGTGCGCATGCTCGCACTGGGTGCCAAGGCCTGCCTGCTGGGACGCGCAACGGCCTACGCGCTGGCCGCCGATGGCCAGCACGGCGTTGAAAACCTGCTGGACATCTTCGCCAAGGAGATGCGCGTGGCCATGACGCTGACCGGCGTGACGTCGATTGACCAGATTGACAGCACTACGCTGGTTCAATCAGCCAAATAACTGACGTCAGTACCCAACGACTGTTTTTACTCTGTAAAACGGTCGTTGATTTATAAGAAGTTTTAATAAGTTAAACGAAATGGCATGAATCTCGCTCTAATCCCTTTCAAGCAGGTTAGGCGATGACAAGACGTGCGGCGGTATCCAGGGGTTATAACCCATGGTAAAGCGGTTTAAACTGTTACCAATGTTTTACGGAACTGAAGGAACAGTAAGACGCTTGGCACTCGCCACTCTCACGCAGCCTGTAAGACAGTTAAGTGCTTAGAGGCAGATAGCTTATGAAAACACCGACCCAGACTCACGCAATTGACTTCGACAGTGCCAAATTGCAACGCCTGGGTTTTGGTCAGCCATCTCTCCTGCCACCCCGTCGACCGACGTCGTTTGCCCAGCTTCGTCAGCAATTGAGCCAACAATTGCAAGTCAGTCTGGAGCCCCAGCGCATCCTTGGCCTGTTCTTTCGCGAGATTCAGCGCTTGGTGCCCCTGGACGCATTGCAGTATCGCCACGAAGCCAGCGACCTGCGCCTGGAATTTGGTCATCGCGGCCACCACTCGGTGAGCTATGCCTTGAGCCATGAAGGTGAGCACTTGGGCGAGCTGGTATTTCGACGCAATCAACGCTTGCTGGAAGACGAACTGGTCCAGCTTGAAGCGCTGCTGGCAACCTTGCTTTACCCGATGCGCAATGCCCTGCTCTACCGCGCCGCCACTCGCAGTGCTCTGCGCGACCCGTTGACCGAAACCGGTAATCGCGTGGCCATGGACCAGACCCTGCAACGCGAAATCGACATGGCCCGGCGGCACATGAACCCGTTGTCCCTGCTGATGCTGGACATCGATCACTTCAAGAAGATCAACGACACTCACGGCCATGCAACCGGCGACACCGTCCTGCGCGCGGTGGCCGGGGCGATCAAGAGCCAGCTGCGCAATGTCGACATGGTGTTTCGATTTGGCGGGGAAGAGTTTCTGATCCTGCTCTCCAACACCGGCCGGGACGCGGCAGGTATGGTCGGCGAGCGCCTGCGCAAGGCGGCACAAGCTCAGGACTATTGGGCGGAGACCACACGGGTCGAACTGACGGTGAGCCTGGGGTGTTCGACGCTGTTGGCCGCCGAGTCTGCCGAAAGCCTGTTGCGCCGTGCCGACAACGCCTTGTACGTGGCCAAGCGTGAAGGTCGCAACCGCTTGGCAATGGCGGGGTAAACACCCCGCCATCACGCTTACATCACGCCTCGCTGGCGACGCGAACCTGACGTTCGCGAGTGGCCGCAGGCGCCTTTGCTTTTTCGTTCTCCAACCGCATGCAGCTTTCCAAGAACAGGTACATGTAGTCGTAGCTCTTGCACACCGCCTGACGCAGCTCTACCTGCAGGGCTTTGCTGGGGTTCGTCCCGGCCAGGGTGCAGATGATTTCCAGCGCTTCCCATGGGTGGGCGTCGTCATACTGCGCGTGCATCTTCAACCACTTCATGGCGCGTTTGCGGTCTTCCTCAGGGAAGGCTGCTGCGTAAACACCGGTCGAGCACACCACCGCCGACCACTCACCGGTTGCACCTTCGATCGCGTAGTTGGTCGCGGCAATCGCGACAATCAACGAATCGGCCGAGCTGGTATGCCAGCACCAATGGCTCAGTGCGTGCAGTTCAGGCGGTACGTTCTGCGCTTGCAGTTCTTCCAGGCTGACGCCGTGGGCACGGGCCCAATGCACCCAATAGTCGGCGTGGTTGAGCTCCACGCGAATATTGCGCATCAACCACCGGCGCGCCATATCCTCCCCAGGATGACGGGCAAACTTGGTCTTGGTGAGGTTTTGTGCCATGTACAAGGCAAACTGTTCAACCACTGGCCAGCCACCGATCAGGTAGTGACGCAGGGTCTTGGCGCTGAGCGTGTTGTCACGCATGCGCTGATACAGTTCGTGCTCGACAACTCGGCGCTTGCTCTCGCTACAGTCCTGGATCAATTGCTGCGCCCAGGCGGGGTAACTCGAGGCTTCCATAAGCGGGCCGGTTCTGTTGAATGTGTCGATCACTGTAAGGCTCCTTTTTAAGTGTGATTGTACAGACCAGCAAAGTTTCAGCGGAATGTGCCGGGCGCCTTGAATAACAGAGGCTGCGGCCGCACAGGTCGACACTGCAAGCTGTCAAAGGTAAACAATTGCGGGCGTTCAATCAGGTAGCCCTGAGCGTAATCCACACCTATCTCCAGTAACGCCTGTTCGATTTGCGGTGTTTCAACAAACTCGGCAATTGTGCGCTTACCCATGACATGGCCGATGTGGTTGATCACTTCGACCATAGCGCGGTTAATCGGGTCGTCCAGCATATCCTTTACGAAACTTCCATCGATCTTCAGGAAGTCTACAGGTAAATGTTTCAGATAGGCGAATGAGGACATTCCGGCGCAAAAATCGTCGAGCGAAAAATGGCAACCTAAGGCTTTGAGTTCATTAATAAAGCGAATTGCACTGCCCAAATTCGCTATAGCGCTGGTTTCGGTTATTTCAAAACAAATCATTTCAGGCGGAATGCTGTAAGTCTCGAATTTCTCACGTAAAAACCCAAGAAAATCGTCATCTCCAATAGTTATCCCTGACAGATTTATCGCACACATGGCCATAGGTCGGCCCGCACGCTCGTGCATGCAACGAGCGATGATCTTGAATACGTTCTCCACCACCCAGCGGTCCAGCGAAGTCATTAAACCGTAACGTTCGGCGGCCGGGATAAAACTGTCGGGAAGGATGATCCGGCCCGCCTCGTCGTGCAGGCGCAGCAGGATTTCAATATGGCCATTGCCGCCATCTGTTTGGCCCAGCGGGGAGATTTCCTGCGCGTAGAGGCAAAAGCGATTCTCCTCCAACGCCATGTGCAGGCGCTGCACCCAAGCCATCTCGCCAAAACGCACGGACAACTCCGAGTCATCCGCGTGGTAGACCTGCACACGGTTGCGCCCCTTTTCCTTGGCCATGTAGCACGCCATGTCGGCGGCTCGTAACGAGGCTTCCAGCGTGGTCGGGGTTTGCGAAATGTGCACCAGGCCAATACTGACGGTGGTCATGAAGGGCCGCCCCTTCCACACAAAATGCAGGCTTTGCACGGTATGGCGCAGGCTCTCGGCGATCTTTTCCGCCACAGGTACCGGGCAGTTCTCCAGCAGAATGCCAAACTCGTCCCCGCCCAGCCGCGCCAGCGTGTCGCCCTCACGCAGGTCCGATTGCAGCAGTGCGCAGATGTGGCGCAGCAACTCATCGCCCGCCGCATGACCGCAGGTGTCGTTGACCAATTTGAACTGGTCAAGGTCGAGGAACATCAGCGCATGCCGCCCGCTTTGCTGGCGCCCCGCAGGGTGCAGCACTTGCTCAAGGCGATACTCGAATTCGCGGCGGTTGGCCAGGCCGGTCAACGCATCGTGGGTCGCTTGCCAGGAGAGGTTGGCAATGTATTGACGCTCCTGAGTCATGTCGTGCAGCACCAGCACCGCGCCGCTGACCTTGCCTGCACTGCGAATCGGCGCGCCCACCAACGTCACTGACACGGTACTGCCGTCCAGGCGCTGGATCAGCTTCGAATGTTCGCTGCCGCCACTGAGCTGGCCCTTGATAATGTGCTCCAGCAGCGTAAAACCGTCCGGCTCGGCGTTTTCGTCCAGCAGCTTGAACAGCGCCGCCAGGGGCAACCCTTGGGCCTGCGCCGAGCGCCAGTGAGTCAGTGCCTCCGCCGCAGGGTTCATGTAGGCAATGGCGCCGTCGACGTCGGTGGTGATCACGCCGTCGCCGATCGACTCAAGGGTGATCTGCGCCCGCTCCTTCTCCACCTGCAGCGCGTCGGCGAAGGCATGGCGCTGGGTCAGCAACTTGTGGGTGCGCAGCAGGGCCAGCACGATCAGGCCCAGCGCGGTGGCCAGGTTAGTGATCAACAGCAGGCGCAGGATGACCCGCGAGCCCTCGCCCAGGGCATCACTGAAGGCCTTGGCAGCCGGCGTAACGCCGTCGTTGATGGCGGTGATGCGCGTTTTCCAGGCGTGCACGTCGGTGCTGCTGGCCTGGTCAGCGCTGATCGCCCGATGCATGGCGCGCGCCAGGTCATCCAATTGCACCAGGTAACCGTCGCCCACGGTCCACAGCTCGATGGCCTTTTCCAGATAACTGAAATGGCGGAAGTTGAGGTACAGCCAGATCAGGCTGGAAACGTCATCAGGGTGGTTGCCGCCCTTGAGGATACCCAAGCGCGCGGCCGTCAGGTCGGGGGTGGGCCGGTCGAGGGCAATGCGCAATTCATGCCCGCCCTGGGGCACTGAGATGGCTTGCTGGTATTTGAGGTAAGTGGCCGGATCGCGGTTGTCGGCGTAAAGGGTCAGGTAGTAGATCGCATCTTTCTGGCCCTTGGACCACAGGCTTTCACCGGCCACATACCCGCGTACCGCCGAGAGCATGTAAAGGCTGACGCAACCCAGCAATGCCTGGAACAGTACCACCGCGATAAACGGCCAGACGATGCCCAACAACCGAGGCGTACTTAACGTCGTTCCGAGAGTGCGCTTTTGCTTCATGAGGTCCCTTGCACAAGCACTACCAAAAACAGGCGAGTGATTAACGCTCCTGACAGCACAATCTTGGCTAAATTCGCTCGATCCGCTCAAGGGCGCCGGCTCGATTCAGCGCCTGAACCTTGAACGGCGCAGGAAAGCCGCTATTTCCTGGGGAGACTCTTGTGCCTGCCAGAGTCAATCATTGCAAACCCAACATCACCTAACTTGCTGCAAATGTCCGTAGAGCTTGGCGTACAGGCCACCGTCAGCGATCAACTGCTGATGATCGCCATCCTCGGCGATGTGCCCACCATCAAACACCAGTACCCGGTCAGCCTGTTTCACCGCTGAAAGCCGGTGCGCGATGATCAGTGTAGTACGCCCACTGAGAAATCGCGCCAGCGCCTGGTGCAGGTTGTATTCGGTGGCGGCGTCCAGGGCGGACGTGGCCTCATCCAGAATCACTACTTTGGGCTCGGCCAACACCATTCGCGCAATGGCCAGGCGTTGACGCTGACCGCCGGAAAACCGTACGCCGGAGCGCCCCACTACGCTGTCCAGCCCCAACGGCAGTGCCTTGACGGTAGCATCCAACTGGGCGATTTCCAGTGCCTGCCAACAGGCCTGGTCGCTGCGGGTGCGCCCCATGGTCAGGTTGGCGCGCACGGTGTCGTTGAACAACGCCGGGTGTTGCAGCACCACGGCGACGTTTTCGCGGATGGTCGCAAGCCCGATTTCCTGCTGGGTGGCCCCGCCGAAGCGAATGCTACCGGCTTGCGGCGTATACAGCCCCAGCAGCAGTTGCACCAGAGTACTTTTGCCGCCGCCACTGGCGCCGACAATCGCGACCTTCTCACCCGGCGCAATGGCCAGGTTCAACTGGTCGAGCACCAGCTCGTCGCCGTAGCCGAAATCCAGGCCGCGCACCTCGATGCCGACGGTCTCACGCCCGGTGAACGGGTCTGCGCCGCCGGCATACTGAGGCTCGTCGGCGCGCGCCAGCAGCTCGTTGATCCGCGTCAGCGCCCCGCCCGCCGCGTAGTAAGCGTATTGCAGGTTCAACAGCTGCTCCACCGGCCCGATCATGAACCACAGGTAGCTGAACACCGCGAGCATCTGGCCGATGGACAGGTCGGAAAACAGCACGGTAAGCATCGCCGCAGCGCGGAAGATGTCGATGCCAAACTGAAACAACAAGCCACTGGCACGGCTGGAGGCGTCGGTTTTCCATTGGGAGTGGATCGCGTAGTCGCGCACTTCCTGGGCGCGCTGGCCGAGGCGCCCGAGGAAAAAGCCCTGGCGGTTGCCCGCACGCACTTCCTGGATCGCGTCGAGGGTTTCGGTCAACGCCTGGGTGAAGCGCGACGTGCTGTCGTTTTCAAGCTTCTTCAAGTGTTTGACGCGTTTGCCCAGCTGTACCGTGGCGTAGATCACCAGCGGGTTGAACAGCAGGATCAGCAGCGCCAGCTGCCAGTGCATCCACACCAGAATCGCAGACGTGCCGACCAGCGTGAGCATGGCCACCAGGAAGCGGCTGAGGGTCTCGCCGACAAATTTGTCCAGCGTATCCAGGTCGGTGACCAGGTGCGTGGTGACCGTGCCGCTGCCCAGGCTTTCGTATTCGCCAAGGGAAATGCGCTTGAGTCGCTCGATCAGGCGCACGCGAATACGATAGACAATGTCCTTCGCCAGCCGCGCAAACAGCCGCGCCTGCACCACGTTGAACACCAGTGCGCCGCAACGCAGGCACAGCGTCACCAACAGCATCAGGCCGATATAACCGGCAGCCTTCTGCCAGCCCAGGGGCAACGCGTTGTTCATCACCTTGAGCGCGGCATCGCCACGGCCCAGCAACACTTCGTCGACCAGCAGAGGCAACAGCAAGGGAATCGGCACGCTGCACAACGTCGCCAGCACAGCGACGCCATTGGCAATCCACAGCGATTTTTTGTGGCGCAGGGCCAGACGGCGAATTTCCGCCCAGGTCAGTCGGTCGGTACGGTCGGGCTGGTCATGCACAGGTGGCTCGCTCCAACCAGCGGGCGAGCAATGGCGACAGCTCGGACAGCGGCTGGTAGCCGTTGGTCAACAAGGCCAACTGACCGTTACGCTCCGCCAGCAAGGTCGGAAAACCAGCAATGCCCAAATCCTGCACCCAGGTGAAATCAGCGGCCGTCGCGGCGTGCTGCTCGGCGCGGTCGAACGCGCCGGCAAACTCGATACGCGGGATGCCCGCCTCCTCGGCCAGTTCGACCAGCACGCTGGCCAGGGTCACATCGCGGCCCTCGACGTAAAACGCGCGCTGGATCAGCCCCAGCAGCTTCCACGCGCAATCCGGCGCCAGGCTGCGCGCCGTGACGATGGCGCGGCACGCGGGCTCGGTGTCATAGACAAAACCATCGGGCAACGCGCCTTCACGCGTGAACGGCTGACCGGTGGCTTCGGTGACCGCCTGCCAGTGCTCAAGGATGTAGCGCCGGGTGGTCGGCTCCAATGCCGCGCCACTGCCGGTGCGCAAACCACCCACCACCAGGTGCAGCTCAACGCCCGCAGCCTGGGCCTGCTCGACCAACGCTTCGGCCACCGGGGCAAAGCCCCAGCACCAGGAACACATCGGGTCCATCACATAGAGCAGGCGCGCGGGCATGGGTCAGGCCTCGGAAGGGGTTTGCTTATAGTTGAAGCCAATCGGGTGCGGCATATTGCGGGCCTTGGCCAGCTCGATCTGCTTTTGCCGGTCAATCGCGCTGCGACGGGTCTTCTCCGGCAGCTTATCCCAGCAATGCGGGCAGCTGATGCCAGCCACATAGTGCTCGGACGCGCGGTCTTCGACGCTCACCGGTGTACGGCAGGCATGACATTGATCGTAGTCGCCTTCGCTCAAGTCGTGGCGCACGGTCACGCGGTTGTCGAACACAAAGCAGTCGCCCTGCCATTTGGTCTCCGCCTGCGGCACCTCTTCGAGGTACTTCAGAATGCCGCCCTTGAGGTGGTAGACCTCATCAAAGCCTTCGCTGAGCATGTAGCTCGAAGCCTTTTCACAGCGAATACCGCCCGTGCAGAACATGGCGACTTTCTTGTGCTTGGCCGGGTCGAAGTTGGCTTTGATGTAGTCGGGAAATTCGCGAAAACTGGTGGTTTTCGGGTCAATCGCGCCTTCAAAGGTGCCAATGGACACTTCGTAATCGTTACGGGTGTCGATCAACAGCACTTCCGGGTCGCTGATCAGCGCGTTCCAGTCCTGCGGGTCGACATAGGTGCCGACTTTTTTGTTCGGGTCGACGCCTTCGACGCCCAGGGTCACGATCTCTTTCTTGAGCTTGACCTTGGTGCGGTAGAACGGCTGCTCATCGCAGTACGACTCTTTGTGGTCGATGTCGTCCATCCGTGGGTCGTTCTTCAGCCAGGCCATCAGGCCATCGATGCCTTCGCGGCTGCCAGAAACGGTGCCGTTGATGCCTTCTTCGGCGATCAGCAACGTGCCTTTGATGCCGTTGTCGACCATCGCCTGCAGCAGTGGCTCGCGCAGGGCGACGTAATCTTCGAGGGTGACGAACTTATACAGTGCCGCCACGACAATCGGTTGAGTCATGGGTGTTCTCTCCAGGTGGCTACCCTCGTAAGGGGTGAACCGGATAACGGCAGCTGGGTTTTTTAGCCGCAAGCTGCAAGTAAAAGCAAAAAAAACGCGCCGACTAGGCGGCGCGTTGGGGATTGTAGCAAGAAGGCAGCTGCGAGGGCTCTAATCTTGTCGCGTGCAGCTGACAACTTGTGGCTGCTTCAATGCCCTCCGGCGCAGGTCGGCGAGGCCGGGGCTGCGTCGATTTTCGCCCATTCTTCAGGCGTGTAGGTATGCAGCGCCAACGCATGAAACTCGCTCATCAGGTCACCCAGCGTGGCGTAGACCGTCTGATGGCGCTTGACGCGGTTAAGCCCTTCGAACTGCTGGCTGACCACCACGGCCTTGAAGTGAGTCTGCAACCCACGGCTGTGCATATGGCTTTCATCCAGCACGCTCACGTGTTGCGGGCTCAGGGCGGCGAGCGCCGTTTCGATACGCTGTTGCATGGTCATTCCTGCTTACTTCTTCTTGGCCGGTGCGGCGGCTTTTGGCGCCAGCTCGTTGGTCATGTCTTCCAACAGCTTGTTGACTACCGGCACAGCGCTTTCCAGCTTGGCCTGGGTCATCTGGGCCGATTGCTGGGTCAGTTGCGGCATTTTTTCCAGGACTTTTTTACCCAGTGGCGACTGGTAGAAGGCAACCAGGTCCTTGAGTTCGGATTCGCTGAAGTTGGTGGTGTAGAGCTTGACCATGTCCGGTTTCAGCTTCGGCCAGCCGATGGCTTGGTCCAGCGCGGCGTTGGCCTTGGCCTGGTAGCTGTCCAGTACGGACTGCTTGGCGGCAGGCGCCTTGGTCTGTTCGAAACGCTGGGCGAACATTTGCTGCACTTGCATGTACACCGGGGTACCCAGCTTGTCAGCGTGGGCCAGGGTAAGGAAGGCTTCGGCACTGGCGTTATGGCTGGCGGTATCGGCAAAAACTTGGCCGCTGGCGCAAACCAGAGCAACCGCGGTACAGATGGCACGAAGACGAGTCATCGAGTTTCCTTTTCTAGCAGGCGAGGTAAGACCCCAAGGGCGACCATTCTGCGCCTAAAAAACCTCGCGGCTCAACCCCAGGCCTTGTTCGGCCTGGATTTGCAGGACTTGCCTGCGATGAAAAGTCTTTATGGAACCCCCAAGGCCCATCACGGCCTAAACTGCGCAAACGAACCTGAAGGAGTGTGCCCGATGAGCCGTATCGAAACCGACAGCCTGGGAGAAGTGCATGTCCCGGATGACGCTTACTGGGGCGCGCAGACCCAACGCTCGCTGGTGAATTTCGCCATCGGTGAGCAACGCATGCCTTTGGCCGTGCTGCATGCCCTGGCCCTGATCAAGAAGGCAGCGGCGCGGGTCAACGACCGCAACGGCGACTTGCCTGCCGATATCGCCCGCCTGATCGAACAGGCCGCCGATGAAGTGCTCGACGGTCAACATGACGATCAGTTCCCACTGGTGGTCTGGCAGACCGGCAGCGGCACCCAGAGCAACATGAACGCCAACGAAGTCATCGCCGGCCGCGCCAACGAACTGTCGGGCCAGACCCGCGGCGGTAAAAGCCCGGTGCACCCGAACGATCATGTCAACCGCTCCCAAAGCTCCAACGACTGCTTCCCCACCGCCATGAGTATCGCGACGGTGCAGGCGATCAACACGCAACTGCTGCCGGCGATCACCAACCTCTCGGGTGGGCTGGCGGAACTGTCGGCGCGGCACATGAAGCTGGTCAAGACCGGCCGCACCCACATGATGGACGCCACCCCGATCACTTTTGGCCAGGAAGTCTCGGCGTTTATCGCCCAGCTCGACTACGCCGAACGCGCGATCCGCAGCGCCCTGCCCCCGGTGTGCGAATTGGCCCAGGGCGGCACCGCCGTCGGCACCGGGCTCAACTCGCCCCACGGCTTTGGCGAGGCGATTGCCGCCGAGTTGGCCGCCTTGTCGGGGCTGCCCTTTGTGACCGCCCCGAACAAATTCGCCACCCTCTCCGGCCACGAGCCGCTGGTAACCCTGCACGGCGCGCTGAAAACCCTGGCCGTGGCGCTGATGAAAATCGCCAACGACCTGCGCCTGCTCGGCTCCGGCCCGCGCGCCGGGTTGGCCGAGGTCAAGTTGCCAGCCAACGAGCCCGGCAGTTCGATCATGCCGGGCAAGGTCAACCCGACCCAATGCGAAGCGCTGTCGATGCTGGCCTGCCAGGTGCTGGGCAATGACGTGACCATCGGCATTGCCGCCAGCCAGGGGCACTTGCAGTTGAACGTGTACAAGCCGGTGATCATCCACAACCTGCTGGAATCGATCCGCCTGCTGGCCGACGGTTGCAACAACTTCCAGGAACACTGCATTGCCGGCCTTGAGCCGGATGCAGAACAAATGGCCGAACACCTGGAACGCGGCCTGATGCTGGTGACCGCCCTCAACCCGCACATTGGCTACGACAAGTCGGCGCAGATCGCCAAGAAGGCGTATGCCGAGGGCCTGACACTGCGTGAAGCCGCGCTGGCGCTGGGCTTCTTGACTGATGAAGAGTTCGACCAGTGGGTACGCCCGGAAAACATGCTCGAAGCCGGCCACTAACCTCAGGTTTTTGATCCGCTTTTGATCTGCTTTTGATCTAAGGCGCCCCGTTAACCACGCTGGCCGCACGCTGAGCCTAGGCGAGGTGCCGAGTGGCGGGGCGAGGACCTTTTGCTTACTTTTTGGCTGGGCCGGCATTCCGGTCCTTCCAAAAGTGAGCCGCTGTAAGAGCGGAACCCTAGGTAGCCGTTACTGCAGCAAAGGGTATATACGCCGACTAATATCCCAGCCAACTGACATGCCGCCTTCGCGAGCAAGCCCGCTCCCACAGTTAACAGTGTTGCGGCAGCGAGATACGGGGCGCGCCAGAGGCCGCCATCGCAGGCAAGCCAGCTCCCACATTTACACCGGTTTACCACCCTAAAGCCGCGGCGACGACCCGGCCGCCACGCCAGGCATCAAGACGCCAGCCGTACCCGCCGAGCCCTGAGCCCCGCCAGCAACGACGGCGCCAGCGCCACCGTCGCCGACCCCAGCACCACCACCAGCGCCCCGACATAGCCCAAGGCGTTGATCTCTTCGGCCTGCACGAACGCCGGCCATAACCACGCTGCCAACGCTACTGCCACAAACGTCACCAACGGCGTCAGCGCCAACGTCGCACTGACCCGCGAGGCCTCCCAATGCGCCAACGCCTCGGCAAACGCGCCGTAAGCCACCAGCGTATTCATGCAGCACGCCAGCAACAGCCAGCCTTGCAGCGGGCTCAACTGCAGCGCCTCCAGCGGATGCGCCCACGGCGTGAGCAGCGCGGCGCACGACAGGTAGATCACCATCATCACCTGCAGCGAATTCCATACCGTCAGCAACTGCTTCTGGCCCAAGGCGTAAAACACCCAGGTGGTAGTGGCGAGCAGAATTGTCAGCACCCCGGCGGTGTAGGTGCCCAGGGACGTGAGCATTTCCACCAGGCGTTGGTTGAAGAACAGCCCGAAGCCAATGATCAACACCACCAGGCCCACACCCTGCCCCAGGCTGAAACGCTCCTTGAACACAAACACGCTGGCGACCATCAGAAAGATCGGCCCCATCTGCACCACCAACTGGGCCGTGCCGGGGCTGAGCATTTTCAGGCCTACCAGGTACAACACGTAATTGCCCACCAGCCCGCACACCGCCATGGCTACCAGCCAACCGCCCTTGGGGCCGAGCACTTTGCGGCTGGGCAGGCGCTGGGTGAAGGCCAAGTAGATAAATAAGCAGCTACCGGCGACGACCAGGCGAAACCAGGTGACGGTGACCGGGTCCATCACCCGCAGCACTTGTTTGAGTTTGATCGGCAGGATGCCCCACAGGAACGCGGTCAGCAGGGTCAAGCCAAAGCCATAGACCCAGCGGCCGGAAGATATGTGCATGAGTGCCCCGAATGCCTGAGGAAGTGGAGGCAGCATTCTAGGGGCAAGCGCACGAATTGGGATACGGCACAATTCAAATGTGGGAGCGGGCTTGCTCGCGAACACGGTGGGTCAGCCTTGCATGTGTTGACTGATACACCGCTTTCGCGGGCAAGCCCGCTCCCACATTTTTAAGCCGGGTTTCTTCAGTGCGATCTAGCGTACGGCTTCGAAGAGCCCGGTGGCGCCCATGCCGCCGCCCACGCACATGGTGACGATGCCGTAACGCAGGTTGCGCCGTTGCAGCTCGCGTACCAAATGCCCGACTTGTCGCGAACCGGTCATGCCGAACGGGTGCCCGATGGAAATCGAGCCGCCATTGACGTTGTATTTGGCGTTGTCGATCTCCAGGCGGTCACGCGCATACAGGCACTGCGAGGCAAACGCCTCGTTGAGTTCCCACAGGTCGATATCCGCGACCTGCAAGCCCTTGGCCTTGAGCAACTTGGGCACCGAGAACACCGGGCCAATGCCCATCTCGTCCGGCTCGCAACCGGCCACGGTAAACCCGCGGAAAAACGCCTTGGGCTTGAGCCCCAGTGCCAGGGCTTTTTCCAGGCTCATCACCAGTGTCATCGACGCGCCATCGGAAAGCTGCGAGGAGTTGCCAGCCGTCACCGAACCGTCTTCGGCAAACACGGGTTTGAGCCCTTGCAGGCTGGCCAGCGTGGTGTCCGGGCGGTTGCAGTCATCGCGATCCACCACACCTTCAAGGATCTGCACCGCGCCGGTGTGCTTGTCCTCAACCTTGTAGGTGACCGGCATTGGCACGATTTCATCGTCGAACAAACCGTCAGCCTGGGCCTGTGCGGTGCGCTGCTGGCTCTGCAGGGCGTAACGGTCCTGAGCTTCGCGGCTGACGTTATAGCGACGCGCGACGATTTCGGCGGTCTGGCCCATCGGAAAGTAAATGCCCGGCACCTGCTCTTTCAGCAGCGGGTTGATCAGGTTGTCGGTGTTGATGCTTTTGAGGGTCAGGCTGATCGATTCGACGCCACCGGCAACGATGATGTCGCTGCAACCCGAGGCGATCTGGTTGGCCGCGATCGCGATCGCCTGCAAGCCCGAGGAGCAGAACCGGTTGAGGGTCATGCCGGCCGTGCCGGTGCCCAATTGCGAGAGCACTGCCACATTGCGCCCGATGTTGTAGCCCTGCGCGCCTTCATTGGAACCGGCACCGACGATGCAATCCTCGACCGTCGCCGGGTCGATGCCATTGCGGCTCAGCAGTGCATTCACGCAATGGGCCGCCATGTCGTCGGGACGGGTCTGGTTGAACTTGCCACGAAAGGATTTGGCCAGGCCGGTTCGCACACTGTCGACGATCACTACTTCACGCATGGGCTACCTCGATCTTGTCGTTGTTGGGAGATCAACCGAGGATAAATCCAGGCCCTCCCCACCGCGATGATCATTCACCCCGCCTATACAAAAGCATGGCGATTAGCAGGCTGGTTCTGCCAAGTGCGCTTGTCGTCATGGACAGTGGAAATGTTGTGCCGGACACGCTCCCTGTGGCGAGCAGGCTTGCCCTGCGTTGGGGCGCGAAGCGGCCCCATAACCAGCCAACGCGTTCTAACTCATAGAACGCGGCGTCTGGGTCAGGGCCGCTTCGCAGCCCAACGCAGGGCAAGCCTGCTCACCACAAAGAGCCTGCTCACCACAAAGAGCCTGCCTGCCACAGGTCAGCGCCCGCCAACGCTATTTTTTCTTTTTCTTCTTGTCGTGCTTGTCGGTTTTGTCGAACGCCTCTTCCAGCGCGCGGTTGATGGTGCGCAATACCTTGACCCGCGCCCAGCGCTTGTCGTTGGCTTCCACCAGCGTCCAGGGCGAGACTTCAGTGCTGGTGCGGTCGACCATATCGCCCACGGCGGCACGGTAGGCGTCCCACTTGTCGCGGTTGCGCCAGTCGTCTTCGGTGATCTTGAAGCGCTTGAACGGGATATTCTCGCGGGCCTGGAAGCGCTCCAGCTGAGTGTCCTTGTCAATCGCCAGCCAGAACTTGACCACGATCACACCGGCGTCGCGCAGCTGCTCTTCAAAGTCATTGATCTCGCCATAGGCACGCATCCAGTCCGCCGGGGTGCAGAAACCTTCGATGCGCTCCACCAGCACCCGCCCGTACCACGAGCGGTCGAACACCGTGAACATGCCGCGCGCCGGAATCTTCTGCCAGAACCGCCACAGGTACGGTTGGGCACGCTCGTCTTCACTCGGCGCGGCAATCGGCACGATGTGGTACTGACGCGGGTCCAGCGCCGCCGCCACACGCCGGATCGCCCCGCCCTTGCCCGCCGCATCGTTGCCTTCGAACACGGTAACCAGCGCGTGCTTGCGCATGCGCTTGTCACGCATCAGGCCGGAGAAACGCGCCTGCTCGGTGATCAGCTGTTCTTCGTAATCGTCCTTGTCCAGGCTCAAAGTCATGTCGAGGCTGTCGAGCAGGCTCTTCTGATCCACCGAGGCCAACAACGGCGCCGGGTTCATGCCGCTGGCCTTGCCCTTGGGCAACTTCAGCGCATTTTGCAGGCTTTCGAGCAGGATCTTGCCCACTGTGAGGCTGCGGTAGTGCGCGTCGACGCCTTCGATCACATGCCACGGCGCGTAGTCGCGGCTGGTGCGGCGCAGGATGCGCTCACCAAAATGCACAAATTTGTCGTAGGTCTGGGACTGCTGCCAGTCCAGCGGGCTGATGCGCCAGCTGTGCAGCGGGTCATCGGCCAACGCCTTGAGCCGCGCTTTCATCTGTTTCTTGGACAGGTGGAACCAGAACTTAAAGATCAACGCGCCTTCGTCGCAGAGCATCTTTTCCAGGCGCTCGGCACCGGCGATGGCCTGGTCCAGGCGTGCGTCCTTGATCTCTCCGTGCACACGGCTTTGCAGCATCTGGCTGTACCAATTGCCGAAAAAAATGCCCATGCGGCCTTTGGCCGGCAATTGCCGCCAGTAGCGCCAGGCCGGCGGGCGCGCCAGCTCTTCGTCGGTCTGCTGGTCAAAGGTGCGCACTTCGATCAGGCGCGGGTCCATCCATTCGTTGAGCAGCTTGACGGTCTCGCCCTTGCCGGCGCCCTCAATGCCGTTGATCAAGATAATCACTGGGAAGCGCTTCTGCTGCTGCAGCTCGTACTGCACTTCCAGCAACGCTTCGCGCAGGGCCGGCACTTCGGCTTCATAGGTGTCTTTGTCGATGGCGTGACCGATTTCGGCGGATTCGAACATGGGCAGCTCCGTTTCAAGATGGATCAAGACTAGCGGATTGGGCAACAACGCGCGGGAGGAAATTCCACGCCAACGTGCCCTGGGTCAATTCAAAGCCCATTGATCAGCTAGAATGGCCGCCTTGCTGTTGCCCGCTGTTATTTTATGAGCCGCCCATGACCCCCATCACCCACGCCCAGCTCGACTGGGACGACCAAGGTCGCCCGCACTCGCGGGTGTTCGACGATGTGTATTTTTCCGACCAGTCGGGCCTTGAAGAAACCCGCTACGTGTTCCTCGAACAGAACCGTTTGCAGGCGCGCTTTGCCGCCCTGCCGGTGAACGGGCGGCTGGTGATCGGCGAAACGGGGTTTGGCACCGGCTTGAACTTTCTGTGCGCCTGGCAGCTGTTCGAACAGCACGCGGTGGCGGGCGCGCGCCTGCATTTTGTCAGCGTGGAAAAGTACCCGCTGAGCCACGCCGACCTGCAACGCGCCCTCGCCCTCTGGCCAGAGCTTGCGCCCTTCGCCGAGCAGCTGCTGGCGCACTACATTGCCATCCACCCAGGCTTCCAGCGGCTGGTGCTGGATAACGGCCGCGTGACGCTGACCCTGTTGATCGGCGATGCCCTGGAGCAGTTGCCGCAACTGGATGCCCAGGTCGATGCGTGGTTTCTCGACGGCTTCGCCCCGGCAAAAAATCCCGACATGTGGACCGCCGAACTGTTTGCCGAACTGGCCCGCCTGGCGGCACCCGGCTCGACCATCAGCACCTTTACCAGCACCGGCTGGGTACGCCGGCTGATCAATGCCGCCGGGTTCAAGATGAAACGCACGCCAGGCATCGGGCATAAGTGGGAGATCCTGCGCGGTGAATTCCTCGGTTGGCCGGCCGAAACGCCGCCACCGGCCCACAGCAAACCGTGGTTCGCCCGCCCGGCGCCGGTGCCTGGTGAGCGCAGCGCCCTGGTGATCGGCGGCGGCCTGGCCGGGTGCGCCACCGCGGCCAGCCTGGCGGCACGTGGCTGGCGCGTGAGCCTGCTGGAGCGCCACGGCGCCCTGGCACAGGAAGCGTCGGGCAACCCGCAAGGCGTGCTTTACCTCAAGCTCTCGGCTCATGGCACGGCGCTTTCGCAGCTGATACTCAGCGGTTTCGGCCACACCCGGCGCTTGCTTGAGCACCTGCACCGCGGCGTCGATTGGGACGGTTGCGGCGTGCTGCAACTGGCCTTCAACGCCAAGGAAGCCGAGCGCCAGGCCCAGCTGGCCGCCGCGTTTGCGCCGGGCCTGCTGCACCTGCTTGACCAGGCTCAAGCGCAGGCGCGCGCCGGCGTGGCGCTCGAACACGGCGGGCTGTTTTACCCCGAGGGCGGCTGGGTACACCCGCCGGCATTATGCCAATGGCAAGCGCAGCACCCGTTGATCGACGTGCGGCCTCATCACGAAGCCCTCGAGCTGCAGCGCGTTGACGGTCAATGGCAAGCCCTGGCCGGCGACACCCTGCTGGCGAGCGCGAGCGTGGTGGTGCTGGCAGGTGCCGCCGAGATCAAGCGGTTTGCGTTCAGTGCCGACCTGCCGCTCAAACGCATTCGCGGGCAGATCACACGGCTGGCAGAAACGACGGCGAGCCAGGCGCTGGCCACCGTGGTGTGCGCCGAGGGCTATGTCGCCCCTGCGCGCCTGGGTGAACACACCCTGGGCGCCAGCTTCGACTTCAAGAGCGACGACCTGACGCCCACAGCCGCCGAGCACGCCGGTAATCTGGAGATGCTGCGGGAAATCTCCCTCGACCTGGCCGACCGTCTGGGCGCCGATGCCTGCTCTGCCGAGCACCTGGAAGGCCGCGCCGCCTTCCGCTGCACCAGCCCCGACTACCTGCCGATTGTCGGGCCGCTGGCCGAACGCGAGGCGTTCGAGCAGGCCTACGCGGTCCTGCGCAAGGACGCTCGCCATGTGCCGCCCACACCCTGCCCATGGCTGGACGGCGTTTACATCAACAGCGGCCATGGCTCACGTGGCCTGGTCACCGCGCCGCTGTGCGCCGAACTGCTGGCAGCCTGGCTGGACGCCGAACCCTTGCCCTTGCCCAGCAGCGTGGCCGAAGCTTGCCACCCCAACCGTTTTGCCTTGCGCGCGCTGATTCGCAGCAACGCCGGCAAGCCTTAGACCTGGCCGAATCACGGGATCACACAGGGCGACAGGTCACCGAGTTTCAGCGCCTCCTTGGTCAGGCGCTCAGCTTCGCCCTTATGCGCCGCCTGCTGTTCGCGCAGGATCTGGTTCATCTGGTCAAGGTAGTCGGCGTCGTTGAGCGCGGTGCTTTTTTCAAAGACCGCCTGCAGGCGTTGGTCAAAGGGCTCGTTCAACGCCTCGAACGATCGGCTGAAGGCGACTTTCAAGTGACTGTCCCATAACGGCAGCTCCACCAGGTAGTTCAAGAGCCTGGGTGAGCGCTCCGCCGCCCGGAGTTGTTCTTCGGCAGTGTTCAGCGCTTCGACCGTGACGCCGCCCAGGCGGGCAAAGCGCATGTGCAGCGGCTGACCCGGCAAATGAAACTTGCTGGCCAGCCCTGTTCGGTAGGCCAGGCTGACTTCCAGCGGGTCGGCCTCCGGGTGCGCCTGACTGTGCGATCGTGCGTAGCTGTCCAACTGATCCAGACGAAACAGGCCCTTGGCCAACTTCAGCAGCGGCTTGGCGGTCAGCTTGCCACCTTCGACCCCTTTGGCAGCTTCGTGGATCTCCACCAGCACCTCAAGGTTGCTGAAGTTCAGCGCCGCACTGTCATCGCAATTGAGTGGCGTGGCGGCCCGGTCAAAAATTTCATCGCGCAGCTGCGTGTCAGTTCCGGCCGCCTCCAGCACCCGCCAGACGCGTCGTTCCAGGTCCTCACGCACCAGTTGAGCATCGCCGGTGCCGCCCAGTTCGGCCAATAACCGGAACAGGCTCTCAGACTCTGGCTCTTGCTGAAGTCCCGTCCAAACCGCCTCTTTTTGTGTGTACCGCGCAACCGCGCTGTCGGCCAGCCATAATTCCCGGGCTTTCTGCTCGTTGAGGCGAGCGATGTCATCTTCCAGGAAGCCCATGCCGACGCCGGTTCGGCTCCGATAATCGGCCAGGGTCTTTCGGCTGGCTTCATCCAGCGGGTTGTGGCGCAGGTTGATGGCTTCAGCCACAGGGCGTGGCGCGGTGAACAACCAGCCAGGCACGGCCGGGATCTCGTTGTCGCGCAGGTCGAGGTAATGCAGGTAAGGCAGGCGCGGTACCCCACCGGGAAACGCGCGCAGACGACAATGACGCAGCATCAGCTCACGCAACTCGAACATGTGGCCGATGGCAGGCGGGTCGATCAACGGGTTGTTGCTCAGGTTCAAGACCTGCAGGCCGCGCAGGTCAGCCAGCTTGGCGCGGGTGTGTTCGGTGAGTTGCAGGTGGTTGTCGTTGAGGTACAGGTGTTTGAGCGCGGGCATCTGTGACAGTACTTCCGGCAGGCGTGTCACCTCGTTGCTGCGCAGCTCCAACGCCTCGAGCTGCTTGAAGTGCTTGAGAAAATACGCCACGTCATCGTCGAGCCCCATTCTGTTCAACGACAACTGCCGGACGTGGGCAAAGCTGACCTGCGCCGGCAAGGTGGGCAGTCGGCCCACGACCAGGCCATCGAGGACCAGGCTTGGGACCTTTACCCCGCTGGCATCGGGCAACAGGAGCCTCTGTCGCCAGCCCTCCTCGATGGCCTGCATCGCCTGATGACGGCCCAAGCGGTAATCCGCCTGGGGATGGGGTAAACCGGCGAGGGACGTCTCGTCATTGCGCCACGCCTTGAGTGCCCGATGCAGGGCCTCGAACTGTCGCTCCAGCGCCTCCACGGACTGGGCGCGCGCCAGGTGATCGGTGCCTTGCCCGTCCAGGAACGTCGCCACCTGCCGCTCGTCAAAACCGGGATACAGCCTGTTGACCTTGCGCACCAGCGCCGCCGGGTGCCGCGTCGAGCGCACCATGGCCTGAACGCACGGTACCGGCGTCGGTTCAGGGAGTGCACGTTCTGGCCATAGATGGCGTGAAAGCACGTGGCGTTCGTCCTCGGCGCACGCCTGGATCGCATCGCGCAATCGACTGGCACGCTCTGCCCCCGACAGGTTCAGCGCTGCCAATTGCGCAGGCGACAAGGTGGCGAGCAGAGCCTGGTAAAACCCGTCCGGGCCTGAGGCCTTTTCGCCCAGTGGCGCACCTTTGTCGTCAAACGCCTGGACCCCATCGCCAGTCTCGACCAGTGTCCGCTGCCACCGTGCATGCTGGCTGCCAGAGGTGCCTAGCAGGTCGCCGATCAAACTGTCCCGGCGTACCTGCACGTGCAAATCCTGCGGCCACCCCGCGACCTTCGCCAGCAGGTGAACGGCCAGCTGTCGCGAGGGGGCGGTCGCCAGCTCCGGCAGATACAGGCCGATCAGCGCCTGGTCTTCTTCCTGCACCGCCAACGCTTCGCGTACCCGTTGCGCGAGCGACAGCGGTACGCGCCGGGTGCTGCGCAGTTGCCAGCGATGCACGGTTGGCGTTTTGGACAACAACTCCCAGGCGATGCGATTGGGCAAGAGCGGGAAATGCGCCTTGAGCAACCCGTGATCTGAATGGGTAATGCCATCCGCTTCCTGATACAGCTGCTGGAAAACCTCTCGGTGGGTGCGCTTGAGCGAGGCCAGTAACTGACGCGCAAGCACCGCGCCCTGCTCGTCTGGCGGTACCGAGCCGCCCAGCAAGGTGTCGATCTCGTCCGGCGGCAGCACGTCGAGCAGAGTCGCCATCACTGCGCCGTCTTTGAGCGCCTGTTCAGTGATGTGGATGCTCAAGTGTCCATGCTCGAAGGTTGCGCTGCCGGGAAAACGTTCGAGCCGCGCCCCTTGGCGGTCCAGCACCTCGAAAAACCGTCCCTGCGGCCAACCTGGCATCAGCGGCAACGCCAGCAACTGAACGCGCGCGGTGCCTGCATCCGGGCGTGGCTGATGTTCCAGCTGCCAGATCAGATCGCGGACTTGCTGGTTCAAGGCGAAACGCGCCACGCAGTCGTTGAAGCGCTCCGGCAGCGGCCTATTTTGCAGGGCCAGGGCGTGCAGGCGGGAGGGGCCCATGTCGACAATGCTCGCCACGTATTTCAATTGCTCGGGGGGCAGCGCGGCCAGGCGCGGGTTGAGCCGAGTGAGGATGTAGGACGGGGGCACCCACTCCTGAGTGTATTCGAACGCAAACCGCCAACCGCCCTGGCGGTTGTGCAGCAGGCGCGGACGATAGGCCGTAGTCCGCGTCGGGTGAAGCGCATGCCAGTAACCCGACCGCGCATCGTAGGCCACCGAATACACCACCCCCTTGATCCTGACATATGAATGACCGCCGGCCTGGTAGATCCCGCGGCTATTGGCCACCGTCAGGGCGTCGACATCCAGCGTCCGGCCGTAAGGCTTGAGCCGCCGACGCCACAAGCGAGGACCGGCATCAGGCAGTTGCACGGCTTCGACCGCTTCAAAGAACTCCGCGGGATTGGACTTGAACGCCCTGAACACCTTGCCCGCCACCTTCACACCGTTCGCAAACAGGGCCATGGCCGCGAGGTTTTCGGCCACATTGACCAAGTGTTCCAAGCCTTCAGCCTGGTCGCTATGCGTCCAATCATCCACGCCCTCGAAGACCTCGGCGAGCATCTCGCCGACAGCCACGCCCAACATCAATTGCCCGAGCACCGGCACCATCAGGCCGGCGATGTTCAGCATATTCAGGCCCGCCTCCTGATAGCCTTGAAGGCGTTTCTGGCGTGCCTGCTCATCCACTTGCGCCGTCGGCACGGCCAATGCAACGGCGTCCAGCTGGATCTTGCGGGTCAAGGCGCCGAAAAAGAACGGCTCCAGGCCGGTGTCCACCTCCACGGGCTCCACGCGTTCCAGTGTCCTGCGTTTGTCAAAGCGCTGGAAAAAACCGAACCGCTCGGCCTCATCCAGGTAGCGAATGAAGAAGCTGCGATAGGCCGGCACCTGAAGCTTGAGCGTCAGGTAGACGGTCAGATCACCCAGCGTGGGGTATTCGTACCACGGGCGCACGGGCTCGCCTGGCATGTACACCAGCAAGGGCCCCTCGGCAAAGCCGTGCGTGGAAGCATGGCCGAACACCAGCACGCTCCACAGGCATGCCCCATGCACATTGATCCCTTGCCACACCAGTGGCCTTTCATGGAACAGCACATGCTGCAGGTTCCGCGCGGGCAAGCGTGTATTGAGCAGGGCTTGCAACGCGGTATAGCCGGACTCACTGATATCGCCCTTGGCATGGGCAATCTGCAAGTCGATTTGCATGTCCTTGATCTTGCACTGGCCGACCTCGCCGACCACCGGGTTGTAGACCCGTTCAGCGCCGTCCTCGTCGTCGCTCCCCGCGAGGTTGAACACCTCACGCAGGTGCCGCTGGTAGGCCGCGCCCAGGTCCAGTTCGCGGCAGTACCGCGCAAAGGCTCCAACGCTCAGCGTTGACACGTGTTGGCCCGCCGCTCCCGTTCGAATCACCGCGCCTACGGGCAGCCCCTTCGCCTCGGCCTGGTCCTGGGTAAAATTCTGCATGGCCGCCTGCAGCAGGTTGTGCTTGTCCAGGGACATCGTCTGCAGCCGTACGCCACGGCCGAAGGTCAACGCGGCGAAGTGCCGATTGGGCAACTCCAGCCAGTCACGTTCGACATTCAGCCCTGCATGCCCTTTTGTTACCAGGAGCGCTTTGAGTCGCTCGGCACAAAATGACCTGAGCGGCATTACACGGCGCAACAGACTCGCGGCCCGCTCGCGGGGTTGCTGACTGCTGGCATGCGCCGCTTCGAGCACCTGGCGCGTTGGGGCGGCGGCACTTACCAGCCACGGAGGCAGCGTACGCTGCAGCACGTTGGCCTTGTCCAGGTCGCCAGTGATTTCCAGCAGCGCAGCGGTGATTTTCTCCTGAGAGACAGGCGCAGCGGCCTGGCTTACAGCCGGTTGGTGGGTCATCGGCAACAGTCCTTATTGCGTTGGATAATGACCCGGACAATAGCCCTCGCACCGGCGCTGAAGGGTTCAAATAGTCGCTCGATAACGCGGCGCATTCCCCCACTTTTTGCATCCGTGATTGACCTATCTACCGACCATTGACGGGCGCCCCGGTGGCGCGCGACGTGGCTTGCGGCCACTCAAGGCTCTTTGCCTTATAACGTATTGTTCTAAAACTCCGTGAATCTGCTCGGGTCAGTCTCTGGGTACCCACCCTTTTGGTGCGGTGCCTTTTTTGTCTGTCCCCAACGGAAAAACCGGTAAGGAATATATGTGCGGATTAGCTGGCGAGTTACGTTTTGATCACCAACCTGCCGACCTGGCAGCGGTGGAGCGGATCACCCATCATTTAGCACCACGCGGTCCTGACGCGTGGGGCTTCCATGCCCAAGGGCCGATTGCCCTGGGCCATCGACGCCTGAAAATCATGGACCTGTCGGACGGCTCGGCCCAACCGATGGTCGACGCCCAACTGGGCCTGTCCCTGGCCTTCAATGGCGCGATCTACAACTTCCCGGAATTGCGTCAAGAGCTGGAAGCCCTGGGCTACGCCTTCTATTCCGGTGGTGACACCGAAGTGCTGCTCAAGGGCTACCACGCCTGGGGCGAAGCACTGCTGCCCAAGCTCAATGGCATGTTTGCGTTTGCCATCTGGGAGCGCGACGCGCAGCGCCTGTTCATCGCCCGCGACCGCCTGGGTGTAAAACCTTTGTACCTGTCGCGCACCGGCCAGCGCCTGCGCTTTGCCTCGGCACTGCCGGCGTTGCTCAAGGGCGGTGATATCAACCCGATGCTCGATCCGGTCGCGCTTAATCACTACCTGAACTTCCACGCAGTGGTACCGGCACCGCGCACGTTGCTGGCAGGCGTTGAAAAACTGCCGCCAGCCAGCTGGATGCGCATCGACGCCAACGGCAAGACCGAACAGAAAACCTGGTGGACCTTGCCCTATGGCCCCCATGACGATGAAAAAAACCTGACCTTGGAAGACTGGACCGACCGCGTGCTCGACAGCACCCGCGAAGCCGTGGCCATTCGCCAACGCGCCGCCGTGGATGTCGGTGTGCTGCTCTCCGGCGGTGTCGATTCGAGCATGCTCGTGGGCCTGCTGCGTGAAGTTGGCGTGCAGGACCTGTCGACCTTCTCCATCGGCTTTGAAGACGCCGGCGGCGAGCGCGGCGACGAATTCCAGTATTCGGATCTGATCGCCAAGCACTACGGCACCCGCCACCATCAACTGCGCATCGCCGAAAGTGAGATCATCGAGCAACTGCCCGCCGCGTTCCGTGCCATGAGCGAGCCGATGGTCAGCCACGACTGCATCGCGTTCTACCTGCTGTCGCGGGAAGTGGCCAAGCATTGCAAAGTGGTGCAAAGCGGCCAGGGCGCGGATGAACTCTTCGCCGGTTACCACTGGTACCCGCAAGTGGATGGCGCCAGCGATCCCTATGCCGCCTACCGCGATGCCTTTTTCGACCGCAGCTACGACGACTACGCGGCCACCGTCGCCCCCAAGTGGCTGACCGCCAACGATGCTGCCGGTGACTTTGTGCGTGAGCACTTCGCCATGCCCGGCGCCGACGCCGCCGTGGACAAGGCGCTGCGCCTGGACAGTACGGTGATGCTGGTGGACGACCCGGTCAAACGCGTCGACAACATGACCATGGCCTGGGGCCTGGAAGCACGCACGCCGTTTCTGGACTACCGCCTCGTCGAATTGTCAGCCCGTGTGCCCGGCAAATTCAAATTGCCCGACGGTGGCAAGCAAGTCTTGAAAGAAGCCGCGCGCCGCGTGATCCCGAGTGAGGTCATCGACCGCAAAAAAGGCTACTTCCCGGTGCCGGGCCTCAAGCACTTGCAGGGCGACACCCTGAACTGGGTGCGTGAACTGCTGCTGGACCCGAGCCAGGACCGCGGCCTGTTCAACCCGGCCATGCTCGATCGCCTGCTGACAGACCCGCAAGGCCAACTGACGCCGCTGCGCGGTTCAAAGCTGTGGCAACTGGCGGCGCTGAACCTGTGGCTCAGCGAACAAGGAATCTGATTGATGAAACCTCTTGCAGCGGCTTACAGCCAACGCTTGCTGAAGGGCCAGGCGCCGACCTACGAGCGCCTGCAAGCCCGCCTGGCTGAAGATGGCAGCCCCATGGGCGCCGAACCGATTGCCGTGCATTGTGGTTGGGGCCGATTGTTGATCGGCCATACTTTCCCGGACCCGGCGAGCCTGGCCCAGGAACTGCTCAAGGAACAGCCTGGCGAGCGCGACATCGCCCTGTATGTGGCAGCGCCCCAGCAGATTCTGGGGATTGATCCGCAGCAGTTGTTCCTTGACCCGTCCGACACCCTGCGCCTGTGGTTCAGCGACTATCGCCCCGCTACCCGCGTGTTTCGCGGTTTTCGTATTCGCCGGGTACAGACCGAAGCCGATTGGGCGGCGGTCAACGTGCTCTACCAGGGGCGCGGCATGTTGCCGGTCGACGCTGAACGCCTGACCCCACGCCATCAAGGCGGCCCGGTATATTGGCTGGCCGAAGACGAAGACAGCGGCGCGGTGATCGGCAGCGTGATGGGCCTGAACCATCAGAAAGCCTTTCACGACCCGGAAAACGGCTGCAGCCTGTGGTGCCTGGCGGTTGACCCGCAGTGCACGCGCCCCGGCGTGGGTGAAGTGCTGGTGCGCCACTTGGTGGAGCACTTCATGAGCCGCGGCTTGAGCTACCTCGACCTGTCGGTGCTGCACGATAACCGTCAGGCCAAAAGCCTCTACGCCAAGCTGGGTTTTCGCGCGCTGACCACTTTTGCGATCAAACGCAAAAACGGCATCAACCAGCCGCTGTTTCTCGGCCCGGGCCCGCAGGCCGGGTTCAATCCCTATGCGCGCATCATTGTCGAAGAGGCCCACCGACGTGGCATCGATGTGCACGTGGATGATGCCGATGCCGGCCTGTTCACTCTCAGCCATGGCGGGCGCCGCGTGCGTTGCCGTGAATCATTGAGCGACCTGACCAGCGCCATCAGCATGACCTTGTGCCAGGACAAAAGCCTGACCCACAAAGTGCTCAAAGCCGCCGGCTTGAACCTGCCGTCGCAGCAATTGGCGGGCAGTGCCGACGACAACCTGGAGTTCCTCGACGAACACCAGCGCATCGTGGTCAAGCCGCTGGATGGCGAGCAAGGCCAGGGCGTGGCGGTGGATTTGCAGACCATCGAGGATGTGCAGAAAGCCATCGAAACAGCGCGCCAGTTCGACAGCCGCGTGCTGCTCGAGAGCTTCCATGAAGGCCTCGACCTGCGCATTCTGGTGATCGGTTTTGAAGTGGTTGCCGCCGCGATTCGGCGCCCGGCCGAGGTGACCGGCGACGGCCAGCATTCCATCGGCGCCCTGATCGAAGCCCAAAGCCGTCGTCGCCAAGCGGCCACTGACGGTGAAAGCAAGATCCCGCTGGACGACGAAACCCAACGCACCCTGCACGCCGCCGGTTTTGACTACAGCAGCATCCTGCCGCGTGGCCAGACCCTGGCCGTGCGCCGCACCGCCAACCTGCACACCGGCGGCTGCCTGGAGGACGTCACGGCGATTTTGCACCCCACATTGGTGGACGCTGCCGTGCGCGCGGCGCGTGCGCTGGACATTCCCATGGTCGGCCTGGACCTGCTGGTGCCTGCCGCCGATCAACCTGAGTATGTGTTTATCGAAGCCAACGAACGGGCCGGGCTGGCCAACCATGAACCGCAACCGACGGCGGAGAAGTTTGTGGATTTGCTGTTTCCGCACAGTCAGCCGACCGCCCAATAACCTGTGGCGAGGGCCCGTCGTGGCTAGCGGGCTTGTTGTGGCGAGCGGGCTTGCCCCGCGTTGGGGCGCGAAGCGGCCCTGACCCTGGCACCGCAGTCTTTCAGCCAGAATGCGTTGGCAGGTTTTGGGGCTGCTTCGCAGCCCAACGCGGGGCAAGCCCGCTCGCCACAACAAGCCCACTCACCACAACAGGCCCGTTCGCCACACAAAATCCGCTCGCCCCCATTCATCAGGAGTCTTTATGAGCCGAACCATCCCCGAACCGGATCTCAACTACCTGCAGAAGGTGCTGCTGGAAATGCTCGCCATTCCCAGCCCTACCGGCTTTACCGACACCATCGTGCGTTACGTCGCCGAGCGCCTGGAAGAGCTGGGGATTCCCTTTGAGATGACCCGGCGCGGCACGATTCGCGCCACCCTCAAGGGCCAGAAAAACAGCCCCGACCGCGCCGTCTCGGCCCACTTGGACACCATCGGCGCCGCGGTGCGGGCGATCAAGGACAACGGCCGCCTGACCCTGGCGCCTGTCGGTTGCTGGTCCAGCCGTTTTGCCGAAGGCAGCCGCGTCAGCCTGTTCACCGACAACGGCGTGATCCGTGGCAGCGTGCTGCCGCTGATGGCCTCCGGGCATGCCTTCAACACCGCCGTGGATGAAATGCCGGTAAGTTGGGACCATGTCGAACTGCGCCTGGACGCCTACTGCGCTACCCGCGCCGACTGCGATTCGCTGGGCATCAGCATTGGTGACTACGTGGCGTTTGACCCACTGCCCGAGTTCACCGAAAGCGGCCACATCAGCGCGCGCCATCTGGACGATAAAGCCGGCGTGGCTGCACTGCTCGCCGCGCTCAAGGCGATCATCGACAGCGGCGAACCGTTGCTGATCGACTGTCACCCGCTGTTTACCATCACCGAGGAAACCGGCAGCGGCGCCGCCGCGGCATTGCCTTGGGATGTGAGTGAATTTGTCGGCATCGACATCGCCCCGGTCGCGCCCGGCCAGCATTCGAGTGAACACGCCGTGAGTGTGGCGATGCAGGATTCCGGCGGGCCATACGACTATCACCTGTCCCGGCATTTGTTGCGCCTGGCCTCGGAAAACGACCTGCCCGTGCGTCGCGACCTGTTCCGCTACTACTTCAGCGATGCGCATTCGGCGGTCACCGCCGGGCACGACATTCGCACTGCGCTGCTGGCGTTCGGTTGCGATGCAACCCACGGCTACGAGCGCACGCACATCGACAGCCTGGCCGCATTGAGTCGCCTGCTGAGCGCGTACATCCTCAGCCCGCCGGTATTTGCCAGCGATGCGCAACCGGCCCAGGGTTCGCTCGACCGCTTCAGTCATCAGATCGAACACGAGACGCAGATGGAGAGCGATACGCGAGTGCCATCGGTGGACAGTCTGGTAGGACAGAAGTCCTGAGGCTGGCAACCTGATACTGGCAAGACGGGTCCCGGCGCAGTAGCATCGCCGGGATTCTACCTCTGAGGCTTTTATGCTGATTCCCTACGACGCACTTGAAGTCGACACCCTGACCCGGCTCATCGAAGACTTCGTCACCCGCGACGGCACTGACAATGGCGATGAAACGCCCTTGGAGACCCGCGTGCTGCGCGTGCGCCAGGCGCTGACCAAAGGGCAGGCGCTGATTGTGTTCGACCCTGAAAGCGAGCAATGCCAGTTGATGCTCAAGCACGACGTGCCCAAGCATCTGTTCGATTGAGGAGGTACTAGGGGTTGGTTTCAGGTTGCGCGGCTTGGCGTTCGAGGATTTTCTGATACACCTCGGCGCGGTGCACGTTGACCCCTACCGGTGCCTGGATGCCGAATTTCACCTGGGTTCCGTTCAGCTCGAGGATATGCAAGGCGATGTCATCGCCGATGGAAATGATTTCGCCTACGGCGCGGCTTAAGACCAGCATGGCGGTTGTCCTTTTGGAGTGACAGGACCTTGACCATGCGCGCTCGGAGGGGGTGCGACAATGGCTTGCCACTAAATCAGGCGAGGCCTACGCGGGTTGGTAATTTGCCTGACAGACATCGGCTTCATTGGGCCGGTCGGGTACCTATCCGTTACCGGGTCGCCGCCGGGTAAGGCGCAATCCAGCTGCGCCGCTACCGGAATAACGCATAGGTACACGCCCAACACCTCAGGCCTTGACCGCCTGAGCCTTGGCCCGCATCTTGTCTGCCATGCTGGTCATCTCGTCATACAGCAGCTGCGGATTTTTCTGCTTCAACGCCCAGGCCATGCGCCCTTGCTCGTGCGGCAAAATCATGAATTCGCCCTGTGCCACGCGCTGGTAGATATAGTCGGCAATGTCAGCCGCCGAAATGGGCGAACTCTCCAGCAACTTGCCCACCTGCGCCTTCATCGCCGGCGTCGGCCCACGAAACGAATCCAGCAAGTTGGTCTGGAAAAACGACGGGCACACCACGTGCACGCCAATTTCCTGATGCTTGAGCTCGACCAGCAAACTCTCCGACAACGCCACCACCCCCGCCTTGGCCACGTTGTAATTACTCATGGCCGGGCCCTGCATCAATGCCGCCATCGACGCAATATTGATGATCCGGCCCCTGCTCTTCTCCAACAACGGCAGGAACGCCTTGCAGCCCTTGACCACGCCCATCAGGTTAATCGCGATCTGCCAGTCCCAATCCTCCAGCGACAACTCGGCAAAGAAGCCCCCCGACGCCACACCGGCATTGTTGACGATCACATCGATACCGCCCAATTTCACCTCGCACGCCTGTGCAAAGGCGGTGAGCTGGCTGTAATCACGCACATCGCAGCGCTGCACAAACCCATCACCACCCGCCTCGCGTACCAGTTTGAGCGTTTCCTGCAGGCCCGACTCGCTGACATCCGACAAGGCCAGCTGCCAACCCTCACGGGCCCAGCGCAGCGCGATTTCGCGGCCCAGGCCGGACCCGGCGCCGGTGATCATCATGCGATTTTGCATAGGAAATAAGCCTTGTGGTTCACGTAGGAAGTGACCGGCAGTGTAGCGAAGGTTTTTGCGACACCCACGCACCATCCAATTGATGAATGCCTCGGGCAAACCTGAGGCCCGGTGCGAGGATGGTTTATAGCGTAAGTTCAATAAATTTCAACTAAGCGCACCTGATTGCGAACGCATTAAAAGAAATAAGCAACTTTGCAAAATGCTTTAAAAAAGCAGGGAATTTTCTTTGAAGTGACAGAGTCGGAGTTATTAAGGCGTCCGTAAATAAACCCACGGGCCTGTCGTTAATAACCGGTCTTTTCAGAAGGCCCTATAAGGAAAAAAACCATGAGCCTCATTCTGATCATTATCTTGATCCTGCTGTTGGTCGGCGGCCTGCCGGTGTTCCCGCACTCGCGTAACTGGGGTTATGGCCCGTCGGGTATTCTGGGCGTTGTCCTGGTAGTGCTGGTGGTACTGTTGCTGCTCGGTCGGATATAAATTCCGCACAAAAAAAAGAGGCCTCAATGAGGCCTCTTTTTTTATGCCCGGTTAATTAATCCGGCTTGCCGTCAATCACGCCGGCAGTGTTATCCAACAGGCTCTTGGTGGCCGTTTGCAGGAACGACTCGAGTTTCTGCTTCAGCGCCGCTTCGTCCGGTGACTCGGGAATCACTTTACCGGTCGGGTTCGCGCCCAACTCATATTCCCACAGCTTGGGCGGCATCTCCTTGGGCAGTACCAGAATGCGGTCTGCGGTAACCAGCGCCACCGTCTGATCGCTGCCCGACGGCTTGATCACGCCGAAGCCCTTATCGCCTTCCGGCAGGTTCAGCAGGTCACGGCCCCAGCACTGGTGCAGGGTGTCGCCACCGAGGCGGCCCATGATGGTCGGCACGATGTCGATCTGAGTGCCCACGGTGTGGTCACGCTCGCCGAACTTCTCCTGCATGCCCGGTGCAATCATCAGCATCGGCACGTTGAAGCGGCCCAGGTCCATTTCGGTGATCTGCTGTTCGTTGCCAAAGCCATGGTCGCCCACGATCACGAACAGGGTTTCCTTGAAGTACGGCTCTTTGCGGGCCTTTTCAAAGAACTGGCCCAGGGCCCAGTCGGAGTAACGCATGGCCGTCAAATGCTCGTTGAGGCTGCCACGGTCGGTGACTTTCTCGACCGGCAATGGCGTCGGCAACGCGTACGGCGTGTGGTTGGACAGGGTTTGCAGCAGTGCGTAGAACGGCTTGCCGCCTTCGCGGGCTTTCAACTCTTCCAGGCCACGGTTGAACATGTCCTGGTCGGACACGCCCCACGTCGGGTCGGAGAACACCGGGTTGACGAAGTCATTACGCCCGATGAAGTTGGTCATGCCCTGGTTGCTGAAAAAGCCCGACTGGTTGTCCCAGGCAAAATCGCCGTTGTAAACATACACGTCGTCAAATTTGCGCGCGCTGAGCAACTGCGGCAGGCCCGACAGCTTGTGGCTGCCTTCCGGGGTCTGCATCAGGTATTCGAAACCGGGCAGGTTCGGGAAGCACGCCATGGTGGCAAACATACCCTGGTGGGTGTGCGTGCCATTGGAGAAGAAGCGATCGAACAGCAGGCCTTCCTTGGACAACTTGTCGAAGTACGGCGTGATGTTGCCCGGGCGACCCAGGGCGCCCACCGAGTGACCGGCGAAGCTTTCCATCAGGATGACCACGACGTTCTTGATCGGCAGGGTCTTCTCGGCCGGTGGCGTGTAGTCACGGCGCACGGCGGCGGTGTCGGTATCCACCAGTTTCTCTTGCGGCAGCACCAGCATGTCGCGCACGGTCTGGGTGGCCAGCGGCTGGTCCAGGGTGGCCTTCCAGATGTTGGAGCGTTCCTCGGAAAAGCGCGCCTTGGCCGCAGCGATCAGCGACAGCGTGCCGTTGAGGCCCAACTGGTTGGCGAAGTTCGATTCGGTGGTGTAGACATCCCCCCAACGCAGCGGCGGGCCTTGGCGCAAGGTGCCGCGGATGGCGACTACGGCGATCAACAGGCAGACCACAAACACGGCGATGCGGCTGTACCACGGCGCCACTTGGCGGGTACCGATGCTGCCGCCGCTGAACGGGCCGCGAGGGCGCGTTGCACGGTCGGCACCTTTGAAGGCCATGCTCAGGATCAGCGTGCCCACGGCCCAGGCCAGCAGGTAACGCACCACCGGGAAACCGTACCAGAGCATGCTCATCACGGTTTTCGGGTCTTCCTTTACATACTGGAAGACCAGGCCGTTGAGGCGCTGGTGGAATTCGCGGTAGAAGTCCATTTCCATCAGCCCCAGGAACAGGGCAATGCTGGACGCGACGGTCAGCCACAAACGGAAGAACCCGCGTGCCGCCATCGCGCGTACGCTGAACAAGGCCAGCAGCAGCGGGACCAGCACGTACATCACCAGGCGTATGTCAAAACGCAGCCCGTTGGCGAACGCTTCCAGGAAGGTCGAGGCCGGCGTGTCGAGGATCATCTCGCGGTTGTAGACCAGCAGCGCCAGGCGCAGCAGGGAGAACATCACCATCATGACCAATGCGCAGAGCAGCGTGTACGCCAGATGGGATTTGACGGTCGGTTGCAGCAGGCGATTTGAAGCTCGCTGCTGACTCAGGGCGTCCGGGTTTGCCATGTCGTTTCAGGACCCATTGGAAGTTTAAGTTGCGAAAAAATGCAGTGGCGTCCGTCCCTCGCCCAGGCTGGCTGGGGTAGGCGGTTAACGCGGTGGCGCAAATGGTGCCCGATCAATGGCATCAACGCTATTAATTACTGAACGTGCGCCGCGCTTGTGCCTTTAAGGGCACTCGAGATAGAGCCTTGGCAGCGTGATAAAGCCGGCGAATTGTCTTGGAAAAGATGTGAAAATTTCGTACAGCGAATACTTTCGACACACAAAACTCTAAATACGCTGGAAACGAATGTGGGAGCGGGCTTGCCCGCGATAGCGATGTGTCAGCCCGCACAACTGTGGCTGATAAACCGTTATCGCGGGCAAGCCCGCTCCCACATTGACAGGGCCCACTCAGGATCAGAGCGGGCCCAGGTGTCGTCAGATCCGCACGTTACCGCGTGGCCCGGCGATTGCCCAGATGATCAGGCCCAACACAGGCAGCAACAGGATCAGCAAAATCCACAGCACCTTGGCACCGGTGCTGGCGCCGCTTTTGAACACGTTGATGATCGCCCAGATATCCAGCGCCAGGATGATCAGGCCAATCAAGCCATTAAAAGTGGAACCCATGGTGTCGCTCCTAAGTGAGGGCATGCACTTGTAGGATAGTCAGCCCTGGCAGGGGTTCCGTTTTATTTCAGACGTGAACGGCAACGCGCAGGGCTTCCAGGGACGGCTCAGCCTTGATGCCGACTTCAGCGCACAGTTCCAGCACGCGCGGCAGGTCGTTGCCGTAGACCAGCACCGCCTGAATCTCGTCATCCAGCAACTGACTGAAGTTGAGCAGCACATAGCCACCGTCCTCCGGGCTCAGGGCGCTCATCTGGATCTGGATGCGGTTCAGCGCCGTCAGGTCTTCGGTCTTGGCTAACTGCTTGGGCTTGAGATTAAACGCCACGCCCGGGCCGAACGACGCGACGATCTGTGCAAACAGGTCGCCATAGGTGTCGGCTTGAAACAGCACCGTGTCCGGCAAGCTACCGACCACGACCCACTCACCCAGAGGAATCGGGAAAGTGTCGTCGTAGTTGATATCCGGGTTGGCCGTCAGGAAAGCGGCAGGGTCCGCGTAGGCCTGGGCCGCTTCCTCGGCAATGCGTGCCACTTCGTCCTCGCCCATGACGCCGGCGCTGATTTTGCTGATGAGTTCGACGAGGGCGGTTTGCATGGGAAGGTCCTGTGGCGAGCTGGTTTTTGAGGGCGCGTAGCCTACACCAGTTTTTGCAACTGCGCCGCCGTATCCGCCGCGCCCATGGTGTGCGCCGCCGCCAGTGCCGTCGCACCCTGAGCATCGGTGGCCTTGGGGTTGGCACCCTGGCCGAGCAGGTAGTCGAGCATTTCGACACGGTTGAACATCGCGGCCATCATCAACGCCGTGCGGCCGTCCGAGGAGGCGCCGTCCACCGGCGCGCCGCCGTCGATCAGCGCCTTGACCACGGGCAGGTTGCCCTTGAACGCCGCACCGGCCATCGGCAGTTGGTTCTTGTCGTTGGCGATCAGCGGGTCGGCCTTGAACTCCAGCAGCACTTTCACCGCGTCGGCGTGACCGTGATAGGCCGCGAGCATGAGCAAGGTGTCGCCATTGTGATTGCGCAGGTTAGGCGGCAAGCCTTTGGCCAGCAGTGCGGCGAGCATGGCGGCATCGCCTTTGCGGGCCACGTCGAAGACCTGCTCGGCAAATTCAGCGGCTTCGTCTTCGGTCATTTGTTTAGGCTGGTCTGACATGTGGGGCTCCTTGTCTGGTTGCTTTATAGGCGCCCAGTGTCGCGATGGAGTTCCCCACTGTCATGGCTTTTTTGCCAAAAGCGGTCATAGGCAGAATCAATAGCGCTGCTTTCAATAACGGAAATGCCCGCCCTGAATCTGCGCCAACAAGTCGCCGGTGACCGGCACATAGCAATCCGAGCCCGGCAGCCACGCATACACAGGGTCATTGCCGGCCTTGCCCGGGTCGAAGGCCTCCTCTTTGAGACGCACTTTCTGATACTTGAAGGTGCCGGTGGTTTCCATCTTCACCTTGATCCGCAGGAACAACGGCACCGCGTAATGCGGCAACTGGCCGTGGGCGAATTGCAGCAATTCACGCATGTCCAGCGAGGCCAGGGATTCACTTGGCGTGATGGCGACCATGCCGGCGCGGCCATTGGTGTTTTCGATCTCGACGCCGTAGGCGACCACTTCGGCGATCTGCGGATGTTGCAGCAGCACGTTCTCCACTTCGGTGGTCGAGACGTTTTCGCCCTTCCAGCGATAGGTATCGCCCAGGCGATCGACAAATTGCGCATGACCGAAGCCGATGCTGCGCAACAAGTCGCCGGTATTGAAATAGCGGTCGCCCTTCTCGAACACGTCGGTCAACACCACCTTGCGGTTCTTTTCCGGGTCGGTGTAGCCGTCGAACGGTGACTTTTCATCGATCCTGGCGAGTAACAACCCCTGCCCGCCCGTTTGCACCTTGCGCATGAAGCCGTCGCTGCCACGCACCGGTTCACCGCTGTCGTTGCTGTAGTCCACCAGCGCCCAGTGCTGCAGGCAAAAGCCGATGGTGTTGTCGAAATTCAGCACGTTGGTGAATCCGATGTTGCCGTCACTGGCGGCATACAGTTCGCAAACATGCTCAACGCCATAACGTTGCTTGAACTGCGCCCACACGCCGGGACGCAGGCCATTGCCGACCATCTTGGTCACGCGGTTATCGAGATCCTGGGCGCTGGCGGGCTGATCGAGCAGGTAGCGGCACAACTCACCGACATAGCCCAGGGTGGTTGCGTTGAATTTGCGCGCATCGTCCCAGAACTGGCTGGCACTGAATTTACGCCGGATGGCAAAGCCCGAGGCCCCGACAATCGCCGAGCCCCAGCACACGCACAGGCCGGTGGCGTGGTACAGCGGCAAGGTGCAATAGAGGACGTCATCCGGGCCCATGTCCAGCGCGATGCTGCCGAAGCTGACGGCGGTTTTGGTCCAGCGCCCGTGCTTCATGATGCCGGCCTTGGGCAAGCCCGTGGTGCCGGAGGTGTAGATATAGAAGCAGGGGTCGTTGAAGAACACTTGTCCGGTACTGGCGGGGTTTTCCACCGAGCCGTCGGCACTGGCGGCCATCAGGTCGGTATAGCCTTCAGGAGGCGTGCTTGAATGCTGATCGGCGACAAACCAGGTCCTGTGCGCGGCGATTGCCACGTGCTCACGCACAGTCGTGTAGGCCGCCACCAACTCTGCGCCCACCACGATTGCCACCGGGCTCACCAGATTCAGGCTGTGCACCAGCGTTGCCTGGGTTTGCGACGTATTGAGCATTGCGCAAATGCCACCCAGCTTGGCTACGGCCAACACGCTCAACAGCAGTTCAGGGCGGTTTTCGATGAACAACGCGACCACATCCCCCTTGCCGATGCCCTGCTCGTGCAGGTGATGGGCAATGCGGTTGGCACGCTGGTTGGCTTGGGCGTAGCTGAGCACACTGTCGCCATATAACAGCGCCGCGCCATCAGGGTTACGAGAGGTGGCCTGTTCGAATTGCCATCCCAGGCCGCAGGGCTGGCTGGGATCGGTGACGTTCGCGGCGCGCATGCCGCGTACCACGCGTGGCAGGGCCCGAACTATCGCCGGCACCTTACGCAGTAGCTTGCCCCAGGTGATCATGTCGTCGTGCGGGTGGCTCATGGCGGAACGTCCTTTTTCTTATTCTTCGTATGATCCAGACACAGCCTCGGCCCTGTAGGAAGAGGTCGAATGCCTTGCAGGAAAATACGCCTGCCATTCTTCGGCTGTACATGTGGGATTTGAAAAGTTTTGTATCCCGTACCGCCCAGCATGAAATAGGGAATTGCGCGGCGCCGATGCGGTCATTAACTGTAACGGGGAGCGAAATGCCCGGCCCCGATAACGCAAAATGCAGGATGCACGATGGCCTTTCATGCAAATTGCACGAAAGTGAAAAACCTATAAAATTTTAACCTACTGATTTATAACGATTTTTTAGACAGTCCAATACTGGCACAATCACTGCACCTATCACTCCATGCTTGCCAACTTGAGCCAACGGAGCTGATAGACATGAGCCTGATCCAAGATAAATTCGCTTCTGTATTCTCCCAATACGACGTCACCACTCAGCCACGCCCAGACGGCGGGATCCTGTTGACCCTGCGCAACAGCGAAGGCAAACAGGTCAAGCGTTCGATTTCGTATCAACAACTGCACACCGCTGACCAACTGACCTGGGTCATCAGCGCCATTCGCCGCGACCTGGCCGAACAAGCCAGCGAGCTGCCACAGATCTCGATGCTGCAAAGCCAGAATCGCTTTGCCCTGCCGACCTACCATTCGGCCTGAGTAATCCGGGCAAAAAAGGCCGCGACGCCGTTGAGCGTCGCGGCCTTTTTTTGTGCCTTCAGCAAAGCCCCTGGCGGGCCGCTGCGTTCATCGCCTGCACGCGGTTGGTGACTTGCAGCTTGAGGTAGATGTTACGCAGATGGAATTTAACCGTGGCTTGGGAGGTGGCGCGAATCTGGCTGATTTCCCAGACGGTCTTGCCTTCCGAGGCCCAGCGCAGGATCTCCAGCTCTGTCGGCGTCAGGGGTTTGCCGCCCAGGCTCAGGCGTTTTCCAACGGCGCTCGGCACGGCAAGCGCACGACACGGCTGCTCTGGGCCACTCATCACTCTCTCTCCTGTATCAGTGGATGCCATACCACCTTTCGGACTCCTGCGATTGACAGGCGGTATAAACATTGAGTCCGGAGAGTTACATAACGAATAGATTGAAAGCATAAGGCGCCGCATAAACAGCTACGTCTTACATTTATATAAGTTCTTTCCCACAACAACTTCCAACCTGCCGGGGTTGAACATTCAACTATTCGCGCTTAATCGTCCAAGCCTGGAAAACCAGCGGCACTGTGCTCGTCGGTGAACTGAGGCACACACCCTTCGGCTGTATGGAATAAACGTAGCGCCACACAGTGCGGATTTTCACCCACGTCGAGCCAATGCGGCATTCCTGCCGGAACCACCAGCACATCATTCTTCTCACAACGCACGGCGTAGACGTACTCGCCCACGAGCAGGCAGAACAAGCCTTGGCCCGCGATGAAAAAATGCACGTTGTCTGCACTGTAGCGACGCGCCTTGAGGCCCTCAGCGCGCAATTCGGCGCGCTGCGGATGGTCGCCCGTCACGCTCAATACCTGAGCAGAGCCGTAGCCGAGGGCATCGATCTGCGACTGGTACGCCGCGATCATTTCAGCGTCACTGGCGCCCTTTTCGAGGGGGCTGGGCTGCCAGCGGTCAAAACCCACGCCGTGCTCAACCAGGGTCGAGACGATATCGTCGAAGTGGGTCAACACCTTGTTCGGGGTATCGGGTGTGGCGAGCGGATAAACAGCGACATAACTCATTGCACGGTTCCTTTATTCGGCTCTTGCAATCGAAAGCCAATGATTAGGGCGGCGGCCAGGGCCGCGACACTGGCGATGCTGAAGGTCAGGGTCGGCCCCAACAGGTTCCAGCTATAACCGGCATACAGCGCGCCCAATGCGCCGCCAGTGCCGGCCAGTGCGGCATACAGCGCCTGGCCCTGGCCTTGCTGGCGAGCGCCGAAGCTGCGTTGCACAAAGGCAATCGCCGCCGCGTGAAAACTGCCAAAGGTGGCCGCGTGCATCACTTGCGCCAGCAGCAGCACCCAGAAAAATTCGGCGAATGAGCCCAGCAACAACCAGCGCACGGCGGCCAACAGGAAACTTGCCAGCAGCACCCGTCGCACCGAAAAGCGCGTGAGGATGCGGCTCATGGCCAGAAACATCAGCACTTCTGCGACCACGCCCAAGGCCCAGAGCATGCCGATCACGCCACGGCTGTAGCCCAGATGTTCGAGGTGCAGGGTGAGAAAGGTGTAATACGGGCCGTGGCTCATTTGCATCAGCGCCACGCAAGCATAAAACGCCAGCACCCCAGGGTTGCGCAATCGCTTGAGAAAACCGTCACCGGCCAGGCGATTGTCGTGGGTCGCGGGTTGCGCATTCGGTACCCACAGGCTGGCACCGATGATGCCGGCCATGATCACCACGACCACCACCGGGTAAATGTCCAGGCTTAGCCAGTCGAACAGGCGGCCCATGATCACCACGGTGAGGATGAAACCAATCGAGCCCCACAGGCGGATCTGGCTGTAGCGCGAGGTCTGCTTTTGCAGGTGGGCCAGGGTGATCACTTCAAACTGCGGCAACACGGCGTGCCAGAAGAACGCATGCAGGGCCATCACCAGCGCGAGCCAGGCGTAGGTCTTGCTGAAGAAAATCAATGAAAAGCTGGCCAGCGTACACACCGCGCCAAACCGGACGATGGCCAGGCGCCGCCCGGTGTAATCGCCGAGCCAGCCCCACAGGTTGGGCGCCACGCAGCGCATCAGCATGGGGATAGCCACCAACTCACCAATGCGTGCGCTGGAGAACCCAAGATGATCGAAGTACAGGGCCAGGAACGGCGCCGTTGCCCCGAGCAGGGCGAAGTAGAACAGGTAAAAGCTGGACAGGCGCCAGTACGGGAGGGTCGGGCTCACCATGCACGGTGCCGCTTCGCGGACCTGCCTGAGCAAGCCCGCCCGCCACCGGCTGTCACAGCTGGCCCAGCACCGGCGTATTCACGTGCACATCGGCATTTTGCCCGCGGTTGCGCAGCAGGTGGTCCATCAACACGATGGCCATCATGGCTTCGGCAATCGGCGTGGCACGGATGCCGACGCACGGGTCATGGCGGCCCTTGGTGATCACATCCACCGGGTTGCCGTGCACATCAATCGAGCGGCCTGGCGTGGTGATGCTCGACGTGGCCTTGAGGGCCAGGTGCGCAACGATCGGTTGGCCCGAGGAAATACCGCCGAGGATGCCGCCCGCGTTGTTGCTGAGGAAACCCTGCGGGGTCAGTTCATCGCGGTGCTCGGTGCCGCGCTGGGACACACAGGCGAAACCGGCGCCGATTTCCACGCCCTTCACCGCGTTGATGCTCATCAGCGCATGGGCCAGCTCGGCGTCGAGGCGGTCGAAGATCGGCTCGCCCAAGCCAGGTTTGACGCCTTCGGCAACCACGGTGATCTTCGCGCCGACGGAGTCCTGGTCGCGGCGCAACTGGTCCATGTAGGCTTCCAGTTCCGGCACTTTGTCCGGGTCGGGGCTGAAGAAAGCGTTGTCGTCGACACTGTCCCAGGTCTTGAACGGGATCTCGATCGGACCCAGCTGGCTCATGTAGCCGCGGATCACGATGCCCTGAGTGGCCAGGTATTTCTTGGCGATGGCACCGGCAGCCACGCGCATCGCGGTTTCGCGCGCCGAGCTGCGGCCACCGCCACGGTAGTCGCGTTCGCCGTATTTGTGATGGTAGGTGTAGTCGGCGTGGGCCGGGCGGAACAGGTCCTTGATTGCCGAATAGTCCTTGGACTTCTGGTCGGTGTTGCGAATCAGCAGGCCGATGGCGCAACCGGTGGTGCGGCCTTCGAACACGCCGGAGAGGATTTCGACTTCGTCGGGCTCCTGGCGCTGGGTGGTGTGGCGGCTGGTGCCGGGCTTGCGGCGGTCGAGCTCGCGCTGCAGGTCGTCCAGAGACAGCTCGAGGCCTGGCGGGCAGCCGTCGACAATGGCGACCAATGCCGGGCCATGGCTTTCGCCCGCGGTGGTGACAGTGAACAGCTTGCCGAAGGTATTGCCGGACATGCAGGGCGCTCCGTGAAATCAGTTGAATCAAGTCAACCGTAATAACTTAAGGCGGCCAGTATACGCAGGCTAACCGACTAGTTCATCCTCGAAACCTTACCGGTAGACGTTGGTCCAACCGGCACCTTCCTGATGATGGCGCGATGATGCTGCGAGTTCTGCTTTTAACCCTCACCCTGTTTTCCAGCCTGGGCTTCGCCGCCTCCCCTGTCGTGCTGCAACGGCCGATCAGCCTGGACACCGGCAACGGCGAGCTGTTTGGCTCGCTTTTACTGCCCCAATCCGACAAACCGGTGCCCGTGGTGTTGATCATTGCCGGCTCCGGGCCTACCGACCGTAACGGCAACAGTGCCGACGGCGCACGCAACGACAGCCTCAAGCGCCTGGCCTGGGTGCTTGCCCGACACAACATTGCCAGCGTGCGCTACGACAAGCGCGGCGTGGCCGCCAGCCTGGCGGCCACGCCGGATGAACGCAACCTGACCCTGGATGCCTACGTATCCGATGCCGTGGCCTGGGGCAAGCTGCTCAAGGCCGACAGCCGCATGGGCCCGCTGATCGTCCTGGGCCACAGTGAAGGCGCGCTGGTTGCCGCGCTCGCCGCACCGCAACTGAATCCGGCCGGCGTTATTTCTCTGTCTGGCAGTGCGCGGCCGGTGGATCAGGTGATCCGTCAGCAGCTGGCCGATCACCTGCCCCCTGCCCTGTTGCTGCGCAGTAACGAGATCCTCGACCACCTCAAGGCCGGCCAAGTGGATGCCGACGTGCCCGGCCCGCTGGAAGGTATTTTCCGACCCAGCGTGCAGCCTTATCTGATCAGCCTGTTTCGCGCCGACCCGTCAGCGGCGTTCGCCAAGCTGAACATGCCGGCGTTGATCATCCAGGGCACCAACGATATTCAGGTGGGCGTCGCAGATGCACGGCAACTGAAAAACGCCAAGCCCGACGCGCACTTGACCGTGATCGAAGGCATGAACCACGTCATGCGCATCGTGCCCAAGGACGTGAAAGAGCAACTGGCCTCCTACAACGACCCGAAACTGCCGCTTGCCGCCGAGCTGGGTGAGCGCATCGTGCGCTTTATCGACGGACTTCAACCCCGTTAAGCGACTATTTACCTCCAGTCCTGAGAAAAACGGCCGATAAGCCCAGGGTCAACAGTAAAAAGACTGTCGACTCGCAGGGCTTGGACAGGATCGCGCCGCATGACAACCACAGAAGCTACACCAGAACCTATTGCCGACACCGCGGCTGCCAAAACCGAAGCCGTCGAGGCAGCGGCCCTGCCGTGGGCGGACGTGCAGGCCGAACATTTCAAGATGCTGCGCCTGGCGCCCCTGGCCACCGACCGTGCCACCGGTGCGCGGCCGTTGCGGTTCGTGCAGTTTGGCTATACCGAACGCAATGACAAACACCACAGCCTGTTGCGCATGGTCATCCAGTTGCCAGGCCAGCGAGTGCGCCGCGAGCAGAACCACTTGGATATCTGGGTCGATCACGATAAGCACCGCGTGCACTTCGGCCCGGGCAACAGCCTGGAAATCGAACCGGCCAACCGGGGGATCGGTCGCTTCCTCGTCGCGCAAGGCGCGGCGTGGGCAAAAAAGAAGTGGTCACACTACCGCGTCGACGGCGTGGACCTGGCCAATAAAGACGCACTGAACGAGGCCACGCGCCTGCGCCGCGATCACTTCCTGCGCATCCAGGGCTTTGATGTGGCTTATGCCGATGTGCAACACCTCAAAGGCAACGTGCAGCCGGGCAAAGTCAGCGAAGTGCTGGACAGCTGGAACACCGAGAAGGTGCAGTTCGTGGAAATCCTCGAAGCCGCGCAGATGCTGCAACAGGCCGAGCAGAACCTGGCCGAGCAAGAAGTGAAACTGCGCAAGGAAGAGGAAAAGGTCACCAAGTTCAAGCGTGAGGACAGCGGGCTGCGCTTTACCATCACCTGTTTAGTGGCGTTTACGGTATTTCAGGCGGGGTTGCTGATCTGGATTGCCACGCACCGCTAGCACGTTGGAACGCAATTGAAATGTGGGAGCGGGCTTGCTCGCGAAAGCGGTATGACAGTCAACTTATCAGTGACTGATACACCGCTTTCGCGGGCAAGCCCGCTCCCACATTTAGGGTCGGTTTCTACAGTTGGGTCGGTTTAAACCCGAGCAGCAAATACCGCTTGATGCGCGCGGCACTGCTCGGCCGTCAGCATGAATACACCATGCCCGCCGCGCTGGAACTCCAGCCAGGCAAAGTCGACTTCCGGGTACAACGCCTCTACGTGCACCTGGCTGTTGCCAACCTCGACAATCAACAAGCCTTTCTCGGTGAGGTGGTCCGCGGCCTCGGCCAACATCCGTCGCACCAGGTTCAAGCCATCATCGCCGCAGGCCAGGCCCAACTCCGGCTCGTGCTGGTATTCATCGGGCATGTCGGCGAAGTCTTCGGCATCAACGTACGGCGGGTTGGACACGATCAGATCAAACCGCTGACCCGGCAAACCGTCGAAGCCGTCACCCTGCACGGTGTAGACGCGCTCGTCGACGCCATGGCGCTCGATGTTCTGGTTGGCCACCTCCAGCGCTTCGAAGGACAGGTCGCCCAGCACCACTTCGGCGTCCTGGAACTCGTAGGCGCACGCGATACCAATGCAACCGGAGCCGGTGCACAGGTCGAGGATGCGCGCCGGTGGCTGGGCCAGCCAGGGTTCGAAGCGGTTTTCGATCAGTTCGCCAATCGGTGAACGCGGGATCAGCACACGCTCGTCGACGATAAACGACATGCCGCAGAACCAGGCTTCCTTCAACAGGTAAGCGGTGGGTACACGCTCATGGATACGGCGGTGCAGCAAGCGCTGAACGTGGGAAATTTCCTCTTCTTCCAGGTTGCAGTCCAGGTAGCTGTCGGCAATTTCCCAAGGCAGGTGCAAGGCACCGAGCACCAATTGCCGGGCTTCGTCCCAGGCATTGTCGGTACCATGGCCGAAAAACAGGTCTTCCCCATGGAAACGGCTGACAGCCCAACGGATATGGTCGCGCAGTGTGCGCAGGCGGGATGTGATCACGGGGACAAGCTCCTGGAAAAAACGACTGGCGATTCTAACAGCCTTCGCCTGTACCGACGATGTACGAAACCCCTTCGCCATCCGTCGGATTTCATCCAATTTGCCATCGCAGGCTTAAACAAGCTGCCCACTTGACATGGCTGCACGTCAACAACGGCGTACCTTACGATGGTAGCGATTCACAGAACCGCTCAGCCAGTGGACAATGTCGCAAAAGCCCCCCTCACAGGAGCCCCAGAATGTCCGTTCCAAAGACGATGTTTCAACTCAGCGGTCGCGGTTACGCAGCAGCCAACCTGAACCATGCGACCCTCGTGATCATCGACGCCCAAAAGGAATACCTCAGCGGTCCACTCGCCCTCTCGGGCATGGACGCGGCGGTCGAAAACATCAAGCAGTTGGTTGCCGCCGCGCGCAATGCCGGGCGTCCGATCGTGCATGTACGTCACCTTGGCACCGTCGGTGGCCTGTTCGACCCGCAGGGCGAGCGCGGCGAATTCATTCCCGGCCTGGAACCACTCGGCGACGAAACCATCATCGGTAAACTGCTGCCGAGCGCGTTTCACGGCACCGGGCTGGAAAAACACCTGCAAGACCTCGGCTCCCTGGACCTTATCGTCTGCGGCTTCATGAGCCATTCCAGCGTCAGCACGACCGTGCGCGCCGCCAAGAACCTGGGCTTTCGCTGCACCCTGGTGGAAGACGCCTGCGCCACGCGCGACCTGCCTTACAAAGGCGGCATCCTGAGCGCTGAACATGTGCAACAGACCGAAATGGCCATCATGGCCGATAACTTCGCGACCCTCGCATTGACCAAAGATCTGATCTGATTGAACTTCTGATGAGCGGCGCGGCGTGTTTATTGCCCCGCTCATCCGCAAAATCTTTTCATTTTCTGCAATTGCCTCTGGTACAGGAACAACCTGTGTATCTTCCGGTCGAAGGGCCGATACCCTGGAGGAAAGGTCGGAATGAAGATATCCGATGGTTTTGACGCTCGTCGCTTGCGCCCCAAGGGCCCGAGCAATTGGCGTCTGCGCCTGGTGGCCGGCTTTGCCGCGCTGCTGGCAATTGTAGGTTTGCTGCTGGCAGGTGCCGGTGGCGCCGGTTTGTTTGGTCATTCGCCGGCACTCGGCGAACTGAATGCCAGCCCGGGCGGCTCGGCAATTTTGTTGGTGATCGGCCTGTTGGTACTCTGGCTGGGCGTCTGGTTATGGCGTCGCAGCCGTCGGCGGATGCGCCAGCCGTTGTCGCTGAACATCGCCTCACACCTGATGAAAAAGCACGACTGATGGCGCTTGGATAGCGTTTCCTGCGCCCCGGCCGCCGCGATTTAGGTAAACTGCCCGCCCTTCGCGGAGGCTGACATGCAAGACGACGATTTTTCCCTGTTCAAAAACGAGCTGCGCGGCGTCAAGCCGATCAAGCACGACCGCGCCGACACCGGCAAACCCAAGACCGACCGGGCGCAGATCGCCAAGCTGCGCCAGGCCGCGACCGTGCGCACCGATGCCACCACCGTGGATGGCCTGTCGGACCAGTTCGTAATCGACGTAGGCCCCGAAGACGAGTTGATGTGGGCCCGCGACGGCGTGCAGGAAAGCCAGATGCGCAAGCTCAAGATCGGCCAGATCCCGTTCGAGGGCAGCCTTGACCTGCACGGCATGAACGTCGAAAAAGCCCGCGAAACCCTCTGGGCCTTCCTGGCCGAAGCGACCAAATTCGAAATCCGCTGCGTGCGCGTCACCCACGGCAAGGCCGTGCGGTTGGATGGCAAGCGGCCGATGATCAAGAGCCACGTCAACACTTGGCTGCGCCAGCATGCCCAAGTGCTCGGTTTTACCTCTTGCCAGGCCCGCCACGGCGGCGCGGGCGCGGTGTATGTGATGCTCAAGCGCACCATGATGGAGGGGCGCGACGAGTAACAAGTGCCATCGTCAGGCTTGCAGCGATGTGTCCGCCACCGTAACCTTGCGCTTTGCGAAAATCCCACAGGTAGTTTCATGTCCCTGGAACAGAATTACACCGCGATCCTCGGCCAACTCGGCGAGGACGTTTCCCGCGAGGGCCTGCTCGACACGCCAAAGCGTGCCGCCAAGGCGATGCAGTACCTTTGCCGCGGCTATGAACAGACACTCGAAGAAGTCACCAACGGTGCCTTGTTCAGCTCCGACAACAGCGAAATGGTGCTGGTCAAGGACATCGAGCTGTACTCGCTGTGCGAACACCACCTGCTGCCGTTTATCGGTAAAGCTCACGTCGCGTATATCCCGAGCGGCAAAGTGCTGGGCCTGTCGAAAGTGGCGCGGATTGTCGACATGTATGCGCGCCGCCTGCAGATCCAGGAAAACCTCAGCCGCCAGATCGCCGATGCCGTGATGCAAGTCACCGGCGCGCTGGGCGTGGCCGTGGTGATCGAAGCCAAGCACATGTGCATGATGATGCGCGGTGTAGAGAAACAGAATTCTTCGATGATCACCTCGGTGATGCTGGGTGAGTTCCGCGAAAACGCGGCCACGCGCAGCGAGTTTCTCAGCCTGATCAAGTAACAGGTTGTGCAGGAAAAGACCGGCGTTCATCGCCGGTTTTTTTTCGCCTGCAAATTTCAGGTAAGCTGCGGCCCCTTCTTCATGGGCAAGAGGTTTTCAGCCATGTTCGTCAAAGCACTTCGAGTGGGCCTCGGCCACGTCATCATCGCGGGCGACTTCATTACCCGCCCACGCAAAAAGCAGCGCCCCGCCGAACAACAGGCGCAGGTGAACGCTGCGGCCAAGGACCTGACCCTGTATCAGTTCCACGCCTGCCCGTTCTGCGTGAAGACCCGTCGTACGTTGCACCGTCTGAATGTGCCGGTGGCGTTGAAGGACGCCAAGAACAATGCGCAAGATCGCCAGACCCTGCTGGAGCAAGGCGGCAAGATCAAAGTGCCGTGCCTGCGCATTGAAGAAAATGGCCAGACCACTTGGATGTATGACTCCAAGGTGATCATTGATTACCTCGACAAGCGGTTCGCCGCAGTCTGATAAATACCGCTGTCAGTGTGGGAGCGGGCTTGCCTGCGATGCAGACACCTCGATTTATCAGTGACACCGAGGTGACGCTATCGCAGGCAAGCCAGCTCCCACATTAGTTCGGCGTTGCCAATTCGATATCCAACAAGGCCAAGCCCAGGCAGTTGCCGGAATCGGCGGCTGCACGGGTTTGAGCCCGGCGGCGCAGCGCTGTTTTGAATTGCTGAAGGATCAACTGTCTGCCACAACAGACAGCTAAAGGTGGGAGCGGGCTTGCTCGCGAAAGCGGTGGATCAGTCGAATCATCAGTGACTGCGCACCCTTGGCGAGCAAGCCCGCTCCCACGTTTGGACCTGTGTTCAGTCCAGCATCGCCACATGTTTGGGGTGGCTGGCCACACGTTTGAGCCACGCCTGCACCGCCGGGTACGGCGTCAGGTCAAAACCCCCTTCATGGGCCACGTGGGTGTAGGCATACAGCGCGATATCGGCAATCGAATATTGCTCGCCTACCAGGTAGGGCGTGGCTTGCAACTGACGCTCCATCACCCTCAAGGCCTTGTAGCCGCCCTTATGGGTGTTTTTGTATTCCTCCAGTCGGTCTTGCGGCATGTTCAGGTAGAACTGGATAAACCGCGCCACCGCGATATAGGGCTCATGGCTGTATTGCTCGAAAAACTGCCATTGCAGCACTTGGGTACGCAGGCGTGGCTCAGCCGGCAGAAACTCGCTGCCGTCCGCCAGGAAGTTCAGGATCGCGTTGGACTCCCACAGGCAGGTGCCATCTTCCAGTTCCAGCACCGGGATCTTACCGTTGGGGTTCTTGGCCAGGAATTCGGCGGTCTGGGTGTCGCCCTTGAGAATATCGACATCAATCCATTGGTATTCGATGCCCAACAGATTGAGCATCAATTTGACCTTGTAGCAGTTGCCCGACTTGTAATCGCCATAAACCTTGTACATGGGGCTCCCCTTATGCCGCTTGCGCGTGCTGTGCTTGACGGACCACCGCGGCCAGGCGCTTGAGACCTTCGTCCAGACGGGCCGGGTCGATATGGCTGAAATTGAGGCGCAACGAGCCGAGGTGTTGATCGGGCTCGGAAAAGAACGGTTCACCGGGCATGAACGCGACGTCCTGATCCAACGCTTGCGCCAACAAGGTGCGGGTGTCGAGCGGTTGTTTCAAGGTCAGCCAGAAGAATAATCCGCCCTGAGGCGTCTGCCAGTCAGCCAGATCGCCAAAATGACGCTCCAGCGCGGCCTGAAATGCATCGCGACGCTCGCGGTAAAAGCGGCGCAGTTGCGCCAGGTGCTGCTGGTATTTCTGGGTGCCGATCCACTGCATGGCCTGCCACTGGCCGACGCGGTTGGTGTGCAGGTCCGCCGATTGCTTGAGCTTGAGCAAATGCGGGAACAGATCCGGGCTGGCGATCAGGTAGCCGACGCGCAGGCCCGGTAGCAGGGTCTTGGAGACGGTGCCGGTGTAGATCCAGCTGGCTTTTTTCAGGCGGCCGGCGATGGGCTGCGCACTGGCGCCGTCGAAGCTCAGTTCACGGTAGGGTTCGTCTTCGATCAGGGTGACGCCGAACTCATCGAGCAAAGCGGCGACGGCCGCGCGCTTGGCCTCGCTGTAGCGTACGGCCGAAGGGTTCTGGAACGTCGGGATCAGATAGATGAACGCCGGGCTATGGTGTTCAAGGAGGCTGCGCAAGGTGGCGAGGTTGGGACCGTCGGCCTCCAGTTGCACAGTCAGGCAATCGGCGCCGAACAGTTGGAAGATCTGCAACGCCGCCAGGTAAGTCGGGCCTTCCAGCAGAACCTTGGTGCCCTTGTCGATATACAGTTTGGCGGCCAGGTCCAGGGTTTGCTGGGACCCGCTGACCACCAGCACCTGGCTCGCCTGGCACGGTACGCCCAACGCGCGGGCCTGGGCGGCGAGCAGTTCGCGCAACTGCGGTTCGCCTTCGCTCATGCCATATTGGCCGAGGGTGAGCGGCATGCCGTCCCAGTTCAGTGCCGGCAGCATGGCTTCGGCCGGCAGGCCGCCGGCGAACGACATCACTTCCGGGCGCTGGGCTGCGGCAAGGATTTCACGGATCAAGGAGCTTTTGAGGCGCGTAACACGTTCAGAGAAGGCCATAAGGTCACCGGTGGCAAAGCGCATGGAAAATACGTCAAACTGCTTGACCGAAATTACGCCGACTTGAGTAGATACGTCAATATGCTTGACCTTAAAACCCAGAGCAGCCAGCAACAAGCCATGGAAGCGTTCTTTTTCGGCTACCAGGCCTTTACCGCCAAGGCCGACGAGATGCTCGAACGCCGAGGCCTGAGCCGTGTGCACCAGCGCATCGTGTTTTTTATCGCGCGCTACCCCGCCTTGAGCGTGAAGCAACTGCTGGAGTTGCTCGGCGTGAGCAAGCAGGCGTTGAACATACCGTTGCGACAGCTGCAGGAAATGCACTTGGTAAACAGCGTGGCGTCCGAGACCGACAAGCGTAAACGCCTGTTGGAATTGAGCGACGAGGGCCAGCGTTTCGAGCAGTCCCTGCGCCGCGAACAGGTGAAGCTGCTGCAGCGCGCCTTCAGCGAAGCCGGCGAAGACGCGGTGGCGGGATGGCTGGCGGTGAATCAGGCGCTGAGTGCCGTGAATTAGCCTTTCATCTTGTTTCGAACACATAATCGAAAACATTATTTGCTTTATTTGTATACAAAAGCATAATTCGCTTCGTGCGAGTTCCTGACCTATTGGTCAACAAAAACCCGCCAGTACCTCAAAGCGCTGTTGCCCACACCTGTGACCGGCGCTGGAAATAACAATAAAACTCTTGAGGAGTACTCGCTGTGGAAAGCCGCAAATCCGAAGCCCCAACGCTGGACCTCTCCGCGCCGCAAGGCGGTTGGCTGGAACGCCTGTTCAAACTGCGTTTGCATGGCACCACAGTGAAGACCGAACTGATCGCCGGCCTCACTACGTTCATCACCATGGCCTACATCATCTTCGTCAACCCGAACATCATGGCCGACGCCGGCATCGACCACGGTGCGGCGTTTGTCGCCACGTGCATCGCCGCGGCGCTCGGTTGCCTGCTGATGGGCCTTTACGCTAATTGGCCCGTGGGCCTGGCGCCCGGCATGGGCTTGAACGCGTTTTTCACCTACACCGTGGTCGGCACCATGGGCTATCACTGGGAAACGGCGCTGGGCGCGGTGTTTGTTTCCGGGGTGTTGTTCATGGGCCTGACCCTGTCCCGCGTACGTGAATGGCTGCTCAACAGTATTCCCGTCAGCCTGCGCCACGCCATGGGCGCCGGTGTCGGCCTGTTTCTGGGGGTGATCGGCCTGAAAACCGCCGGCATCATCGTCGACAGCCCGGCCACGCTGATCAAGCTGGGGTCGCTGCACGAGCCTGCGCCCCTGCTGGCGGCGGTGTGCTTTTTGCTGATCGCGATCCTCAGCTATCACCGCGTGTTCGGCGCAATCCTCATCAGCATCATCGCCGTCACCCTGGCCGGATGGGGCCTGGACCTGGTGCACTACAACGGCATTCTCTCCACCCCACCCAGCCTGGCGCCGACCTGGATGGCCATGGACGTGAAGGGTGTATTCAATGTCAGCATGATCAGCGTTGTATTTGCGTTTCTTTTTGTACACATGTTCGACACTGCCGGTACACTGATGGGCGTTGCGCAACGCGCCGGGCTGGTGGGCGCCGATGGCAAGATTCATAACCTGTCCCGCGCGCTGAAAGCCGACAGTGCCTCCAGCGTGTTTGGCGCCATGGTCGGTGTGCCGCCGGTGACCAGTTATGTAGAAAGTGCTGCCGGTGTCGCCGCGGGCGGTCGCACCGGGTTGACCGCCGTGACCGTGGGCGTGCTGTTTGTGGCGGCAATGTTTTTCGCGCCCTTGGCGGGCATGATTCCTGCGTATGCCACCGCCGGTGCACTGATTTACGTAGCGATGCTGATGATGGCGAGCATGGCCCATATTAATTGGGATGAAGCCACCGACAGCATCCCGGCCATCGTGACCGCGATCATGATGCCGCTGACGTTCTCGGTTGCCGACGGTATCGCCCTGGGCTTCATCACGTATGTGGCGCTCAAGGCCGGCACCGGCAAGTACCGCGAGATTTCCATCAGCCTGTGGGTGCTGTGCGCGATTTTCATCGCGAAGTTCATCTTCCTGTAGTTCGCAGGAAACGGCCGAAAACCGCCTCACCTTCGGGTGGGGCTTTTGTACGAATGGAGGACTGTAATGACCCTGGAAACCTGGCTGCTGTTCAGTGGCGCTGCATTGATCGTGATCCTGATCCCCGGCCCGCTGTCGCTGTTGATGATCAGCAACAGCCTGAACTACGGCCTGCGCCGTTCCTACCCGGCGTTTCTGGGCGGCGTGTTCGCCTCGATCTGCCTGTTGAGTGCCTCGGCATTGGGGCTGGGTGCATTGCTGCTGGCCTCGGAGCAGTTGTTCAGCGCCCTGAAGGTCGTCGGTGCGCTGTACCTGTTTTATCTCGCCTGGCAGAGCTGGCAGCAATCGCGCCAACCGGCCCAGGGCGCCGTGGTGCCCCAGGCCGTGGCCACACCGCGTTTTCGCGCCTTGTTCGGTCGCGCGTTTGTGCTGGGCGCCAGCAACCCCAAGGACATCCTGTTCTTTGCCGCCTTCTTGCCGCAGTTTCTCAGCAGCGAGCACGCGTTCCTGCTGCAATTGCTGATCATGATTGCCACCTGGACCGTACTCGACTTGCTGTGCAAGCTGGCCTACGGCCTGGGCGCCCATGGGGCAGCACGCTACCTGCGCAGCGGCAGTGGCCAGAGCTGGTTCAACCGTGTCAGCGCCGCACTGTTCGGCGCCGCGGGCATGGTGTCGCTGATCAAGGCGAGGACGGGCTCACTTTGACAAAGTAGACGCTCGGGCGGGCCGCCTGCGTCGTAGGCCATTGAATGCCGGCGACGATCCGAGCCAGGCGATTTTCGTTCATGGCGCTCTTGACGCCCATCAACGCAACCGACCGGGGATGCGTATTGATTGCGGCGTCAAACCACCGGTCCGTCAGCCGGGTTTCCAGCCTCACCGTGCCTCTCTCGATCCAGTGAATGGACACGTAGTACAGCGTGTTTGAAGGGGAAGAAGGATGGGTCGCGATCAACTCATGCGTGAGCTTGCGCCCGTGCCTGAGCTGCAGTTCCTGCACATTGAACCCTTGCTGCTCCAGCGCGCGCTTGACTGCGGCGCGCTGCGCGACGACCCGCTGAGGCTTGACCTCACCGCCGCCGGATTGCAACGCAGGGTCTAACCCGACGGCCCGGAAGTCGACACGCGTGAAGCCGGGGGCCTTGCCCTCGTAACCGATGTGCAGCGCCCTGCCCGCCCTTTGAATGGGCCGTAACATTCTCAGCAAATCATCTGTCTGACCCGGCCCGTTGGGAGTCGACATCAGCCAATTGTCCAGCGTCGAACGGATATTGAGCAGGTGCGTGGCCGTCGCCGAGCGCGAAGAATCGGCCAGTTCAATCAGCCTTGCGGCTGCCAATGCCTGGCTGCGGCGGGTCATGCTGGGGAACGCCTGCCCCAAGGACTGCTCCAGCGGCCGGTCAAACAACGGGGCATGCACCTGCCACTCACCCGATACGCCGCGTGATATCGGAATGGGCTGTTCACCCATCGCAGTGCTCGTCCAACGTTCAATATCAACACGGGCAAGCGAGACCAGCGGCTCATTGCGGGTGATAAACGCGATGCCATTCCAGGGCGCATTGTCGCCCTGGTGAAGCACTCTGTAATAACCCGCCCCCGAAGCGGCGAGGCTGTCATACCGGGGTCCGATGTAGACGGCATCGTAGGGAAATCCCGGCGGCTCCATGTGCACATGAAACGTGCCGAACGCCGAGAGGCCGGACACCTGCCCCGTCGCATCCGGAACACGCCATTTGAACCAATAGGGGTCCGGTGCCGGTGACCGATAGATGCGGTTGTGCGTGGCGGCGCGCACCGTCGGTGGCTGCCAGTCCGGGGGCGCCTGCACTGGCGCACGCCACGGGCTGAGCAGCGTCGAACTGGTCCCCGCCACCGGCTGAGGCGCATCCGCGCCCAGTAACCATTCCCCGGGCTGGTGCACGTTCACTATCAGTTCGTCTTGCCCAGGCGCCTGCCGGTTTTTCAGGCGCAACGCGTGTTCGTTGCCGCGCCGATAAAGCGGGTAATGGTGTGAGTCATCCGCCACGAACAGCTCGCCATCTTTGACATACACGCCTTTTTCACCAACACCTTTCAACGCCACAGCCCCTTGAGGCACCCCCTTGATTTTGAAACGCTCCAGGTCCTTGAGTTGAGCCACCGGTGGCGGCGCCAGGCGGTCAAGCCCGCTGGCCCTCATGCGCAGACGATGGATACGCCCCAGCACAGCCCGCACGGCGGGCCGCGCCATACGAGCCGCCGCAACCGGCACCCTGGCGGGGCCGGGAATAAAGTTAAGTAACAAATCGATCGCCAGAAACGCGCTCATAAAACCCACATCGACCGCCGTGTGAGCGTCGCCAAAGCGGTGATAACGCCGCGCCATAAGCAGCAGTTCATGGAATTGATTAAAGATCCCGTACATCGGGCAGAAAAACCCCACCAGCGCCCGCGTACGTGTCTCGCTTTGCTCACCAAGGCGGCGCGCGCGGTAGGCCTGCAGCGCCTTGCCAGAATGGCTGGCGGCTTGAGTGCGGCGCTGCAGCTCGAGCACGCTGGCGTGGTAGAGCAATGCCCTGGCGTCGCTGTGAGAGGTGGCGACAATTGCCAGCCAGCCCTGCGGATCACTGGCAATCTGCTCAAGGGTGTGGGCCTGGATCTCATCGAGCAACGCCGTCGGCTCCAGGTGCTTGATGTTAAAGGAGCGAATAAAGCCAAGCCCCCGCCAAATCCCCTTCACCATAAAAAATGCAGGCGGCAGATCAAGCGTGCTGAACAGGTGACCTGGGCTATCGGCGCGGTCCGGATGGTGGGTGATTGCCTCAAATGCCCAGCCAGGTGCGACCTGTCGCGCGAGCACTTTGGCGTTATCGGCCGATGCGCCGATACGGTTCAATGCAGCAAGGGCCTGTTGCAGGTCGCTGTACTCGGTGAGAACCCAGGCTTGCGGGGCATCGGGCCAGTAGACCACGCAACACCCGGAGCGCTTGTCGTGCACCACCACAATGCCTGCGACATAGCGGTCGTGCTGCATCGTATGGCCCACCAGGTGCACCACATGCAGTTGCAACTCGTGCTGGTTGTTCAGCAAGTCTGGCGGCATGCGGGCCGCCATGGCGGTGCTAAACACACTTTGCGCGTTCGCCGACAGCCCGCTTTGCCGCGCCAGGAACCGGTGGTGGTCAACGCCTGCGTGCAACGCGCGATTCAATAAGGGCGAAATGCGTCCTTCGCTGAGGGCGCGGTCGGTGCCAGCAGGCGGATAAAAAGCGCGGTTGATCAATGCGTCGTACTGCCCGCCGATATCCAGCGAAGCGACCATCTGGATCAAATACCCGGCATTGAGCCGGTGTCGCCATTCAGGTTGCAGAAAGCGGGCGCGGTTCAATCGCCATTGCGTCCATGGCGCCAGCGGGTCGAGGTTGTGCAGCGCCAGTTGCAGCAGACTGAAGGAGGTACGCGTAGCGGTCGGGGTGAGGACGATGGTGCGATCACCGACAGTGCAGCCGCTCGCCCACCCACAAAACTGGCCATGAACATCATCAGGCATTTCAATAAAGGGCTGGTCGATCAGCCACGACGCAGGCACGCCGTCCTGCTGCAAACGGGCCGTCAAGGCACGGCGGGCAAACGTGTCCAAATCGGGCAGGTGCTGCTCAAGCCGCGTCTGGAAGGCGAAGGCGCTGCTGAGGTAAAAACGCTGCGAACGTTTGAAGTGTTTACGCTGGGCACGCGTGGCGCCCACCCAGCCCGCCGGCAATTTTTGCGCTTCAGACGCGGCCTTGCGCAGTAACTCGATGTTCGCCTGAGCCTGGCTCAGGGCGCTATTGGCCGGGACCTTGAGCTGTTGCGCCAGCCCCGCCAGCAGCAGCGCGCGGCTGAGCCCGATCTGCGTCACTTCGCTGAATATACGCGTGATGTCTTCAGTGCTTTTGTGCAGGCGATCGTAGCAACCGAGCAGTTTTTTCAACGCGGCCAATGCAGGCTTGCCGTCGATGGGGACGTAGCGCACAGCCAAGGTTTCACGCAGCGCATGTGCGCGCAAATCGCTGCGCTTGTCATGCTCGATACCGCCCCACAGCACCGAGCCGTCCCGGCTGCCGAGGCTCGCCTTGACGCTTCGGGTCAAGGCATCCAGCCCGGCAAAACCCAGCACCCCGCCCTCTTCCCCAAAGGCGTAGAGCACCACCGGAAGCTGGCGGGCCGGCACCCTCAGCGCGGCCGCGGTGGTCACCAGCCACACATTATGCAGGGGATAAAAAGCATCGGGCTCACTGCCCACGGCGATTGAAAGCACCTGGGTTTGGCTGCCCGGGCGTGCCGCGGGCGAAGGCGGGTCCAGCACGTCGATAATCAGGTCGCGGTGGGCCGTGCCCAGCAGTTTGAGACGGTGTTGCAGCTGAACCTCGCAGCGCAGTGCCTCGGCTTGGGCATGCATGAACAACGAAGCACGCCTGGGCGTTTGCACGCCACCGGGGCGCTCGGTCCAGAACTTCAGATCGAGCAGCCGGTGCTCTGCACCCTGCAGCAACGAATTCAGCGCCTGTGCATGGGCCGCGAGCTGCGCCTTCAGCGCTGTGAATTGCTGATAAGCGAGGGTCTCGATGCCGGGCTCATACGGATCCAGCAAGGCCAGCAGACCTTTTTCGTAACGCTTGACCTGCTGCTGCGCAGTGCGCAAGGCCAAGCCGGGTGAGGTACTGGCAAAGATTATTTCTGCGCTGCGTCGTTGCTGGTCCCATTTGAGTAGCGGGTCAGCAAGAGCGCCAAGCCGAGCGCTGCCGACCCACTGCTTTCGCGCCCCTTCCACCTGCGCGAGTAACGCGGCGACAGCCCCCGGCCGAGGCGGTTGTGCAGCAACAAAGGGAGGATCAACCCTCACGGCACACGCCAATTCGGTATTCCATTGCCCGCGCAACAACGCTTGCGCGCTCAGCGCCAACGCGTCGTCGAGCACCTCCAGGCCGCGCACAAAACCGCCCGCCGCAGACAACTGCGCGGGCTGGCATAACCCAGTGCGACGACTTGCCACCAACCCCTGCCAGAGCATGTGCAACTGCGCTCGGTCCAGCGGCAACAGGCCTTCCTGCAGGGCGGCAAAAGACGGGTACTCGTAGAACGTGCGGGCCACACCCGGCAGGTACACCACCTGCGGCGCCTGCGCGGGATCACCCTCACGATAAAAGTGCAATACGCCTGGCATCACCACCGCGGGTGTTCCGGGCCACATCAGCAGGCCCACCCGTACGCTGGCCCAATCCCCGCCTGCACGTTGGCGTGCCGTCGCGGTCGGGGCATCGATCACGGCCTGCACCAGGCTCATGCCCGCCAGTGACAGCTCATCCAGTTGCCGTGCCATGAAGGCCCGGTCAGCGAACAGTTCAGTGTGCAGCTCAACCCAGCGCTCGCGGCGTGTGAGCCATGAGCCCCGCGCCAAGGTGTCCCAATAGTGGTCTGCCGCCTGCACCAAGCGCTCAAAAAGCCGCATCGCAATGACGCGCTGCAAGGCTTCCAAAGGGGTATAGGGCAACCGACGGCTTGGCTGCCCTTTTATGCTGAGCGTGGTGAATTGATTGACATTGATAGGCACCGAGGGCCGTGCCAGCAGCGACAGGGCCCGCTCGGTCAAGCTGTTGATGATCTGCGGTGCGCCTGGGCGCTTGGTCTCGGTAAACAGCAGAGTGTCCGGTTCCATCTCAAATGCTTTGCGCAGTTGAGCACGGATCACTCGCAGGATTTTGGGCGAGCGCCCTATCAGCTGTGCCAGTGCGCGTACCGATTCGCGGCAGCGCCAATCGGCAAGAGCGAGCTGATTGATCAGGCGGCTGGGATGGGTAAACCGGTTGATCCGCCGGGTCAGTTGATCTCGAATGGCCTGCAAATCGGCTTGGGCAGCAACGACAGCATCAACGTCTTCGGGCAGGGAACTGAAAGAGGGCAAAACGCCTGGGTGATCTGGGGACGAGGCCATGGGTGTTTTCTTCTGAGGAAAACACCCAGCCTAAGCATCACCGACACTCAAGAGGTGCTAGATAGTTGAACGCGCAACAGGCAAAAAAAAGCCCGCAGTGTGGGCGGGCGAAAAACCAACGAAGAGCTTTGGGGGTGTGAAGCGAGGTGACGCTCAGCTACCGCGATAAGTGGAGTAGCTGTAAGGCGAAATCAGCAGGGGTACATGGTAATGGTCCTGTTCGGCGCTGATGCCAAAACGCAGCACCACCACATCCAGGAAAGCCGGCTCGGGAAGCTGCACACCGCGGGCCCGGTAATAATCGCCGGCACTGAATTGCACCTGGTACACACCGCTGCGGTAATCGTCACCTTGCAGCAACGGCGCGTCGCAACGGCCGTCGCTATTGGTCACGGCGGTGGCGACCAGCTCCAGTTGCGCGCCTTCGACGCGGTACAGTTCAACCTTGATCGCGCTGCCGGGGCAGCCATGTGCGGCGTCCAAAACGTGTGTGGTCAAGCGTCCCATGGCGTCTTTGCGCCTCCCGTAAACAGTAGAAAAGTGATCCGCACTCTTTCAGGGCAGTGAAAAAGCCGGCGATGGCTGATTAAGACACTTTCTAAAAAAATTGTACACAATAAATTCAACAAATATCCCGCACCTCGCAGCCACCGGTTCGCCGACCACCGCGGTGCACCTGATAAAACCCACTGAGGCGATCGCCGGCCAGCCAGCGCCTACCGCTGGACATCCGCGAAAAACTTTTTAGCGTTTAGCTGACCAGTCAGGCAGGTTTCTTGCAGTAGCTTGAGTGCGCGCCGTTGAGAAAAAATGCAGAAATGCGGGCTTACAAAGTCGGCGATAAGTTGTATACAATCACTCATCGCTACTACGACGAACAAGAAGGAAGACTGCAGTGAGCGCTGACTACCCACGCGACCTGATCGGTTACGGCAGTAACCCTCCTCACCCCCACTGGCCGGGCAAGGCACGCATCGCGCTGTCTTTCGTACTCAACTACGAAGAAGGCGGCGAGCGCAACATATTGCACGGCGACAAAGAGTCCGAGGCATTTCTTTCGGAGATGGTCTCGGCTCAGCCGCTGCAAGGCGAGCGCAACATGAGCATGGAGTCGCTGTATGAATACGGCAGCCGTGCCGGCGTGTGGCGCATCCTCAAATTGTTCAAAGAATTCGATATCCCGCTGACCATCTTCGCCGTGGCCATGGCCGCCCAGCGCCACCCGGATGTGATCCGCGCAATGGTCGCCGCCGGCCATGAGATCTGCAGCCACGGCTATCGCTGGATCGACTACCAGTACATGGACGAGGCCCAGGAGCGCGAGCATATGCTCGAAGCCATCCGCATCCTCACCGAGCTGACCGGCGAGCGCCCATTGGGCTGGTACACCGGTCGCACCGGCCCCAACACCCGGCGGCTGGTGATGGAGGAAGGCGGCTTTCTGTACGACTGCGACACCTATGACGACGACCTGCCCTACTGGGAACCCAACAACCCCACCGGCAAGCCGCACCTGGTGATCCCCTACACCCTGGACACCAACGACATGCGCTTTACCCAGGTGCAGGGTTTCAACAAGGGCGATGACTTTTTCGAGTACCTCAAGGATGCCTTCGACGTGCTGTATGCCGAAGGCGCTGACGCACCGAAGATGCTTTCCATCGGCCTGCATTGCCGCCTGATCGGCCGCCCGGCGCGCCTCGCCGCCCTCAAGCGTTTTATCGAATACGCCAAGGGCCATGAACACGTCTGGTTCACCCGACGCGTCGATATTGCCCGCCACTGGCACGAAACCCACCCGTACACGGGAGCGGCGAAATGACTGCGTTCCAAACCTTGAAACCGTCGAGCCTGAGCCGCGATGCATTCGTGACAGCCTTCGCCGACATCTACGAACATTCGCCATGGGTGGCCGAAAAGGCCTTCGACCTGGGCCAGGACGCGTCGATCGACCAGATCGAAACCCTGCACCAGCGCATGAGCGACATCCTGTTGAGCGCCGATCATGCCAGCCAGCTGGCGCTGATCAACGCTCACCCGGACCTGGCGGGCAAAGCTGCCGTCCAGGGCCAGTTGACCGAAGCCAGCACGAATGAACAGGCTGGCGCCGGTATTCACCAATGCTCGAGCGAGGAATTTTCTCGCTTCACCGAGCTGAACGATGCCTACAAGGCCAAGTTCAAGTTTCCCTTCATCATGGCGGTAAAAGGCAGCAACCGGCACCAAATCCTCGCCGCGTTCGAAACGCGCATTCACAATTCGGTGGAAGCCGAGTTCAAATGCGCCCTGGCCGAGATCAACAAAATCGCGTTGTTCCGATTACTGACCCTTTAGCAGACCTGGCCCGAGCGCTCATGACGCCCAGGGCCTGGCGAGCATCCCAAGCCACTTTATTTAAGGCAGACAAGAAGAATGAAAGCTTACGCCGTACCTTTCGAGAAGTTCGTCAACTTGGCCGACGCCCGTCTGGGCACCAAGATCCTTTCGGTGACCGATGACTGGTTCGCTGACGCCAACCGCCTGTTCCAGCCGACACCGGCCGTGTGGAAGGAGGGCGTTTTCGATGACAACGGCAAGTGGATGGACGGCTGGGAGTCGCGCCGCAAGCGCTTCGAAGGCTACGACAGTGCGGTGATCCGCCTGGGCGTGCCCGGCTCGATCAAGGGCGTGGACATCGACACTTCATTCTTCACCGGCAACTACCCGCCGTCGGCGTCCCTGGAGGCGTGCTTCCTGGCCTCGGGCGATCCTGATGAAAACACCCAGTGGGTGGAAGTGCTGTCGGCCGTCGAGCTGCAAGGCAACAGCCACCACTACCACGAAATCAGCAACGACCAGGCGTTCAGCCACCTGCGTTTCAACATCTACCCGGATGGCGGCGTAGCCCGTCTGCGCGTGTATGGCGTGCCGTTCCGCGACTGGTCGTCGGTGGGCGACAACGAACAAGTCGACCTGGCCGCAGCCTTGAACGGTGGGCGCGCGCTGGCCTGCTCCGATGAACACTTCGGCCGCATGAGCAACATCCTCAACCCGGGCCGTGGCATCAACATGGGCGACGGCTGGGAAACCGCACGTCGTCGTACGCCAGGCAATGACTGGGTCATCGTCGCGCTGGGGCACCCGGGCGAAATCGAGAAAATCATCGTCGACACCCTGCACTTCAAGGGCAACTACCCGGACACGTGCTCGATCCAGGGCGCGTTCGTCAAAGGCGGCACCGACAGCCAGATCGAAACCCAATCGCTGTTCTGGCGCGAACTGCTGCCGGCGCAGAAGCTGGAAATGCACGCCGAACACACCTTCGCCGAGCAGATCAAGGCGCTGGGCCCGATCACTCACATCCGCCTGAATGTGTTCCCCGATGGTGGCGTGAGCCGCCTGCGGGTCTTGGGCAAAGTAGCTAAATAAGCGGTGAGCCCATCGCAGGCAAGCCAGCCCCCACATTTGAATGTATTTGCGAATCAAAATGTGGGAGCCGGGCTTGCCCGCGATAGTAATAGAACAAACAACACAGACCTCGGATAAGAGACAGCCATGCGCACACTAGTGATCGAACCCCTGACCAAAGAAGCCTTCGCCCCTTTCGGAGACGTTATCGAAACCGATGGCAGCGATCACTTCATGATCAACAACGGGTCGACCATGCGCTTTCACAAGCTGGCAACGGTAGAAACCGCCCAGCCTGAAGACAACGCGATCATCAGCATCTTCCGCGCCGACGCGCAGGACATGCCGCTGACCGTGTGCATGCTGGAGAGACACCCGCTGGGCAGCCAGGCTTTCATTCCGCTGCTCGGCAACCCCTTTCTGATCGTGGTCGCGCCACTTGGCGATGCACCTGTATCGGGCTTGGTCCGCGCCTTCGTCACCAACGGCAGGCAGGGCATTAATTACCATCGCGGCGTCTGGCACCACCCGGTGCTGACGATCGAAAAGCGGGATGACTTCCTGGTGGTTGATCGCAGTGGCACCGGCAATAACTGCGATGAGCATTTTTTCAAAGAGGATGAGCGGTTGATCCTCGCCCCCCACCAATAAGAGAAGGTCTGATCACTCGACAACAGAGTGACAGGCGAGAGGTAAAGACTGTGGAAGCACATTTGATGGAATGGCTGAACCTTAGCGTGCGCTGGGTTCACATGATCACCGGCGTCGCCTGGATCGGCGCTTCGTTCTACTTCGTCTGGCTGGAAAACAACCTCAATCGCGTCAACCCCAAGGACGGCCTGGCCGGTGACTTGTGGGCGATTCACGGTGGCGGTATCTACCACCTGGAAAAATACAAACTGGCCCCGCCGACCATGCCGGACAACCTGCACTGGTTCAAATGGGAAGCCTATTTCACCTGGATGTCCGGCATCGCGCTGCTGTGCGTGGTGTTCTACGCCAACCCGACCTTGTACCTGCTGGCCCCGGGCAGCAGCCTCAGTGGCCCCGAAGGCGTACTGCTAGGCATCGGCTCACTGTTCGTCGGCTGGTTCATCTACTCCTTCCTCTGCGACTCGGCCCTGGGCAAACGCCCTGCCCTGCTCGGTTTGATCCTGTTCGTACTGTTGATTGCTGCCGCGTACGGCTTCAGCAAGGTGTTCAGCGGGCGTGGTGCCTACCTGCACGTGGGTGCGGTGATCGGCACCATCATGGTCGGCAACGTGTTCCGCATCATCATGCCCGCCCAGCGTGCGCTGGTAGCGGCCATTGCCGAGAACCGCACGCCGGACCCGGCGCTGCCCGCCAAAGGCTTGCTGCGCTCACGGCACAACAACTACTTCACCCTGCCGGTGCTGTTCATCATGATCAGCAACCACTTCCCGAGCACCTACGGCAGCCAATACAACTGGCTGATCCTGGCCGGTATTGCGGTGGCAGCCGTGTTGGTACGGCACTACTTCAACACCCGTCATAACAGCCAGAAGTACGCGTGGACCTTGCCGGCTGGCGCACTGGCGATGATTTGCCTGGCGTACGTGACCGGTCCGAAACCGGTGTCGACGGCTCCAGATGTGGCCAAGGCTCCGGCTGCCATCGAGTACCAGCCGCTGCCGGAAACGGCACTGGGTGGCGGGCTCAAACCGGCTGCGCCAGCGGCACCCGCACCGGCCCCCGCTGAAGCAGCACCGGCGCAGGCATCGATTGACTTTGACAAGGTGCATGGGGTGATTCAGGAACGCTGCGCCGTGTGCCATTCGGCCAAGCCGACCAGCCCCCTGTTCAGTACCGCGCCGGCGGGCGTGATGTTTGATACGCCGCAGCAGATCCAGCAATTGGCCCCGCGCATTCAGGCGCAGGCCGTGGCCAGCCAGATCATGCCGCTGGGCAACATCACCCAGATGACTCAGCAGGAGCGCGACCTGATCGGCACCTGGATCAATCAAGGAGCCCGCACCAATTAACTGATTCATACAGAACCCATGTGGGAGCTGGCTTGCCTGCGATAGCGGTGTATCAGGCACCGAAAGGGCGGGATGACCCACCGCCATCGCAGGCAAGCCAGCTCTCACAATTGGGATCGGCGTCGTTTTGAAGATCGAGTTCCACCCGGCAATTGAATGCCAAACAACACAAAAATAAAAAGATTCGAGGTGTTGCATGTCCCAGTTAGAACCGCAGACTCCTGCCGCGCCCGCCATGGTGCGGCTGCCCCTCTTGCAACTGATTCTGGTAGGCCTGCAACACGTCTTGCTGATGTACGGCGGCGCCGTCGCCGTGCCCCTGATCATTGGCCAAGCCGCCGGTTTGAGCCGTGAAGAAATCGCCTTTCTGATCAACGCCGACCTGCTGGTAGCCGGTATCGCCACCATGGTGCAGTCGTTCGGCATCGGCCCGGTGGGCATTCGCATGCCGGTGATGATGGGCGCCAGTTTTGCCGCCGTCGGCAGCATGGTGGCGATGGCCGGCATGCCCGGTATCGGCTTGCAGGGGATCTTCGGCGCAACCATTGCCGCCGGGTTCTTCGGCCTGCTGATCGCGCCGTTCATGTCCAAGGTGGTGCGCTTTTTCCCGCCGTTGGTGACCGGCACCGTGATCACCGCCATCGGCCTGTCGCTGTTTCCGGTGGCCGTGAACTGGGCCGGTGGAGGCAGCGCCGCCGCCACGTTCGGCTCGCCGGTCTACCTGGCGATTGCCGCGCTGGTACTGGGCACCATCCTGCTGATTAACCGCTTCATGCGCGGCTTCTGGGTGAACATCTCGGTGCTGATCGGCATGGCGCTCGGCTATGGCCTGTGCGGCATGCTCGGCATGGTTGACCTCAGCGGCCTGGCGCAAGCGCCGTGGGTGCAGGTGGTGACGCCACTGCATTTCGGCATGCCCAGGTTCGAGTTGGCGCCGATCCTGTCGATGTGCCTGGTGGTGGTCATCATCTTTGTCGAGTCCACCGGCATGTTCCTCGCCCTGGGCAAAATCACCGGCCAGGACGTCTCCCCAAAGATGCTGCGCCGTGGCCTGCTGTGTGATGCCGGCGCATCGTTTTTTGCCGGCTTCTTCAATACGTTTACCCATTCCTCGTTCGCGCAGAACATTGGCCTGGTGCAGATGACGGGCGTGCGTTGCCGCTCGGTGACGATCATGGCCGGCGCGTTTTTGATTGTGCTCAGCCTGTTGCCCAAAGCCGCCTTTCTGGTGGCCTCGATTCCACCGGCGGTACTCGGCGGCGCGGCAATTGCCATGTTCGGCATGGTCGCCGCGACCGGGATCAAGATCCTGCAGGAAGCCGATATCGCCGACCGGCGCAACCAGTTGCTGGTGGCGGTGAGCATCGGCATGGGCCTGATCCCGGTGGTGCGTCCGGAGTTCTTCGCGCAATTGCCCTTATGGATGAGCCCGATTACCCACAGCGGAATTGCCATGGCCACCCTCAGCGCGTTGTCGCTGAATGTACTGTTCAACATTCTGGGAGGTGCTGAACGCCCCGTTGTCGCCCACACGCATTGATTCCACCTGTTTTTAAAAACAACAAAAATAATAAACAACAGGAAACACGCACATGCACGCCATCCACCTAGGGCCGGCCACCCGCCGCGCCCTATTCTTGCCCCTCGCGCTCTCTAACAGCGCACTTGAGCCAAGGCCTGGGAGCCAGTATTCTCCGCGCCCGCTCGAATCGACTCAAAAAAAAACAGCGAATGTAAAAGCTGACTGTAGGGCCAACTTATCCCGGCCCCGCAGTGGCTGCCAAAGTGCGCAAAAGCCCCCTGAATTCGACTGCAGTTTGTGCAGCCGACGGGGATTTTTTGGCTTTTTGAACACCTTGGCGCAGCTCTTGCTAAAAGCATTAAAGCTGACCATACAGACGATTTTTTCAGCGAACCCAAAGGCGCCACACCAGAGCGCCTGCGTAGAAAAACAACCATAAAACTTTGACTCGGGAGCAACCGAATGAAACCTATGTTGAAAGGCCTGATGCTGGCAGGATCCCTGCTGGCCGGTGGCCAAGCCGTCGCGGGCGATCTGTTGCAGTGGCAAAACAACAGCCTGACGTATCTATGGGGCAAGAACTTCACCGTCAACCCGCAGATTCAGCAGACCGTCACGTTTGAACATGCCGATGCCTGGAAGTACGGCGACAACTTCTTGTTCGTCGACCGCATCTTTTACAACGGCAAGGAAGACGGCAACGTCGGCCCAAGTACCTACTACGGCGAGTTCAGCCCGCGTTTGTCGTTCGGCAAGATTTTCGACAAAGACTTGTCATTCGGCCCGATCAAAGATGTATTGCTGGCCTTCACTTACGAGTTCGGCGAAGGCGATAACGAATCGTACCTGTTGGGCCCGGGTTTTGACTTGAACATCCCGGGTTTCGACTACTTCCAGCTGAACTTCTATCAGCGCCAGACCGAAGGCAATCGGCCGGGTGACGGCGTATGGCAAATCACGCCGGTCTGGTCTTACACCATCCCCGTGGGCAACTCCAACGTGTTGATCGACGGCTTCATGGACTGGGTCGTGGACAACGACAAGAACGCCCGTGGTACTTACCACGCCAACCTGCACTTCAACCCGCAGGTTAAATACGACCTGGGCAAGGCGCTGCACTGGGGCGAGAAGCAGCTGTATGTGGGTTTTGAATACGACTACTGGAAGAACAAGTACGGGATTGAAGATTCCGGCGCGTTCAAGACCAACCAGGACACCGCGAGCTTCCTGGTCAAGTACCACTTCTGATTGAGCAACGCCAATCCCCTGTGGGAGCTGGCTTGCCTGCGATTGCACTCTGTCTATGCCACCTGTGCTGGCTGACACACCGTTATCGCAGGCAAGCCAGCTCCCACATTCAGATCGTGTTCAGCCCAAGGAATCTGGACAATTCCTCGCGCTTGGCCAACGCATCCTTCCTGCCCAACTCGATCAACTCGCTGCAATACCCCGCCTCGAACAGCAAGTAACTCAGCACCCCTGCCCCGCTGGTTTTGGTCGCGCCCGGCCCGCGCAAGAACAGGCGCAACGCTGCGGGCAACTCCTGGCGATGCCGCGCGGCGATTTCATCAATCGGCTGGCTCGGCGCGATCACCAACACCTCCACCGGGGCCAGGCCCTGGATCGCCGCATCCGCCGGCAACACGTGGCTGAACTGGTTCAGACGCTCGAGCAATTCGATATCGCTCTCCAGGCTGTCAATGAACGTGCTGTTGAGCATGTGCCCACCGATCTGCGCCAGGGTGGGTTCCTGGCCGGTGTAGGTGCGTTGCGTGGAAGGCTCATTGCCGCGCGGATTGCCACTCACGCCCACCACCAGCACCCGACTGGCGCCCAGGTGTAAGGCCGGGCTGATCGGCGCGGATTGGCGCACCGCGCCATCGCCGAAATACTCCTGATCAAGTTTGACCGGAGCAAACAGCAAGGGGATCGCCGAACTGGCCAGCAAGTGTTCAACCGTCAGTTGGGTGGGCATGCCGATACGCCGATGGCGCAGCCACGCATCGATAGTGCCGCCGCCCTGATAAAACGTCACTGCCTGCCCGGACTCATAGCCGAAAGCGGTGACCGCGACCGCGTGCAGGTGGTTGTTACGGATGGCCGCATCGATGCCGTCCAAGTGCAGTTTGTCGTTGAGCAATGCGCGCAACGGTGTGCTGTCGAGCAACGCGACCGGCACCTGAGCCCCCAGGCCGAGCAAGCTGTGGATCAAGAAACGACTGGCCTGGCGGATAACGCCAGGCCAGTCGCTGCGCAGCACCCGATGGCTGCGAAAGCCCTGCCAGAACGCCGTGAGGCGCTCGATGGCAGCAGTGAAATCAGTCGCGCCGCTGGCAAGACTCACCGCATTGATCGCCCCTGCTGACGTGCCGACGATCACCGGAAAGGGATTGGGCGCCCCTGGCGGCAGCAATTCGGCAATCGCTGCCAAGACCCCCACCTGATACGCCGCTCGCGCCCCGCCGCCGGAAAGAATCAAGCCTGTGACCGGTTCAGTTGGGCGCATTGCATCACTCCATGTGGGGCAGAAAGCGTTATCGACGGCGTTTTTCGTACAGCTTGGGCTCACCCGGTGGCCGGCTCTTGAAACGCCGATGGGTCCACAGGTATTGCTCCGGGCATTCGCGAACCGACGCCTCGACCCACTGGTTGATGCGCAGGCAGTCGATCTCATCGGTTTCGCCCGGGAAGTCGGTCAACGGCGGGTGGATCACCAGGCGGTAACCACTGCCATCGGCCAGGCGTTCCTGGGTGAACGGCACCACCAGCGCCTTGCCCAGGCGGGCAAATTTGCTGGTGGCGGTGACGGTGGCGGCCTGAATGCCGAACAGCGGCACAAAGATACTTTGCTTGGCGCCGTAGTCCTGGTCCGGTGCGTACCAGATGGCGCGGCCGGCGCGCAGCAACTTGAGCATGCCGCGCACGTCTTCGCGCTCTACCGCCAGGGAATCGAGGTTATGCCGCTCGCGGCCACGGCGCTGAACGAAGTCGAACAGCGGGTTGCCGTGCTCGCGGTACATGCCATCGATGGTGTGTTTCTGGCCGAGCAGCGCCGCGCCGATTTCCAACGTGGTGAAGTGCAGGGCCATAAGAATCACACCCTTGCCATCGAGCTGCGCCTGCTTGAGGTGCTCCAGCCCTTCGACATGGGCCAGGCGTGCCAGGCGCTGACGCGACCACCACCAGCTCATGGCCATCTCGAAAAACGCGATGCCGGTGGAAGCGAAATTTTCCTTGAGCAGCTTCTTGCGCGCTTTGGCGGATTTTTCCGGGAAGCACAGTTCCAGGTTGCGCGCGGCGATGCGGCGGCGCTCGCCAGCCACGCGGTACATGCCCGCGCCCAATAAACGACCAATGGTCAACAACGCGCGGTATGGCAACTGGGTGATCAGCCACAGCAGGCCGAGCCCCAGCCATAGCAGCCAAAAACGCGGGTGAAAAAATACAGCTCGAAAACGCGGGCGATCCATTACAGATTCCGGTAAAGACAGGGCCGCGCATTCTACAACGTTCGACTCGGCTTGCGGCCCGTGGATGTTCTCGTTATAAGTCTCGACACTTTTCGTGACAAGCCGCTTTTGCCGACCATGAGCCAAACCGAACCGCTAGACCAAGATCCCGTGTTCCAGCTGAAAGGCAGCATGCTCGCCATCACCGTGCTGGAACTGGCCCGCAATGACCTCGATGCCCTGGACCGCCAACTGGCCGCCAAGGTCGCCCTGGCGCCGAACTTCTTCAACAATGCCCCGCTGGTGTTGGCCCTGGACAAACTCCCGGCCGGCCAGGGCGCGATTGATTTGCCCGGGCTGATGCGCGTTTGCCGCTCGCATGGTTTGCGCACTCTGGCGATTCGCGCCAGCCGTATTGAAGACATCGCTGCGGCAATCGCCATTGAACTGCCAGTACTGCCACCGTCGGGTGCCCGCGAGCGACCGCTGGACCCGAGCGAAGGTGAAGTGAAGAAAAAACCGGAGAAACCGCCGGAGCCCACCGTCAAGCCTACAAAGATCATCACCTCCCCCGTACGCGGCGGGCAGCAGATTTACGCCCAGGGCGGCGACCTGGTAGTGATCGCTCCCGTCAGTCCGGGTGCGGAACTTCTTGCCGATGGCAACATCCATGTATACGGCCCGATGCGCGGACGTGCCCTCGCCGGCATCAAGGGTGATACCAAGGCCCGTATTTTTTGCCAGCAGTTGACCGCTGAGCTAGTGTCCATCGCAGGCCAGTACAAGGTTTCAGAAGATTTGCGCCGTGATCCGCTGTGGGGGGCCGGGGTACAAGTCAGCCTGTCGGGCGATGTGTTGAACATCATCCGTCTTTAACGGATACTGCCGCATTTTCCAAGCATCTCTAGACTCTGATAGCACAGCGAAACCGGCAAGATTTGCGTAGGAATATTCGAAGTTGGCGTTTCCCCTTGGGAAACCACATCTTTTCCTACAAAGGCTGTCCGCCTGCAGCGAGTTCCAAGAGATGTTTTTCAGGGGCTGAAAAGTCCTTTTTCCTTAGGGGTGAAACACCTTGGCCAAGATTCTCGTGGTTACATCCGGCAAGGGTGGTGTGGGTAAGACCACCACCAGCGCCGCTATCGGTACCGGCCTCGCTTTGCGCGGCCACAAGACAGTCATCGTCGACTTCGACGTCGGTTTGCGTAACCTCGACCTGATCATGGGCTGCGAACGCCGCGTGGTGTACGACTTCGTCAACGTGGTGAACGGCGAAGCCAACCTGCAACAGGCCCTGATCAAGGACAAGCGCCTTGAGAACCTGTACGTACTGGCCGCCAGCCAGACCCGCGACAAAGACGCGCTGACCAAGGAAGGCGTAGGCAAAGTTCTCGCCGAGCTGAAAGAAACCTTCGAATACGTGGTGTGTGACTCGCCGGCCGGTATCGAAACCGGTGCTCACCTGGCGATGTACTTCGCCGATGAAGCCATCGTGGTGACCAACCCGGAAGTCTCCTCGGTACGTGACTCGGACCGCATGCTGGGCCTGTTGGCCAGCAAGTCCAAGCGCGCCGAAGAAGGCCAGGACCCGATCAAGGAGCACTTGCTGCTCACCCGCTACAACCCTGAGCGCGTCAGCAACGGCGAAATGCTTGGCGTTGAAGACGTGAAGGAAATCCTCGCAGTGACCCTGCTGGGCGTGATCCCGGAATCCCAGGCCGTCCTGAAGGCTTCCAACCAGGGCGTTCCGGTGATTCTTGACGACCAGAGCGACGCCGGCCAGGCGTACAGCGATGCCGTTGATCGCTTGCTGGGCAAGACCGTGGAACATCGCTTCCTCGATGTTAAGAAGAAGGGATTCTTCGAGCGTATCTTTGGAGGCAACTAAACAATGAAATTTCTCGACTTCTTTCGCGCCAACAAAAAGCCAAGTACCGCGTCGGTAGCGAAAGAGCGTCTACAGATCATCGTGGCGCACGAACGCGGCCAACGCAGTACCCCGGACTACCTGCCAGCCTTGCAGAAGGAACTGGTCGAGGTGATCCGCAAGTACGTCAATATCGGCAACGATGACGTGCATGTCGCCCTGGAAAACGACGGCAGCTGCTCGATTCTGGAACTCAATATCACCCTGCCTGATCGTTAATCGAAAAGGCGGCCGCCACGGCGGCTCGGTCACCTTGATCCCTGTTGGGGAACCGGGTGGGCGAGCCGCCGTTGGCGTTTGTTACGAGGCTGTTTAATGCCGCTGTCCACTATCCATATCCTGCACCAGGACGACGCTGTCCTGGTGGTGAACAAGCCGACCCTGCTGCTCTCGGTGCCCGGCCGCGCCGATGACAACAAGGACTGCCTGATCACCCGCCTGCAGGAAAACGGCTACCCCGAAGCCCGCATAGTCCATCGCCTGGACTGGGAAACCTCAGGGATCATCCTGCTTGCACGCGACGCCGATAGCCACCGTGAACTGTCGCGTCAGTTTCACGACCGCGAAACCGAAAAAGCCTACACCGCCCTGGCGTGGGGCCAGCCGGCACTGGACAGCGGCAGCATCGACCTGCCCCTGCGCTACGACCCGCCGACCAAGCCACGCCACGTGGTCGACCACGAGTTCGGCAAACACGCGCTGACCTTCTGGAAGGTATTGGAGCGTTGCGGCGACTGGTGCCGCGTCGAGCTGACGCCGATCACCGGGCGTTCGCATCAATTGCGCGTGCACATGCTGTCGATCGGGCATCCACTGTTGGGTGACGGCCTGTACGCCCACGAACAAGCCCTGGCCGCCTGGCCACGCCTGTGCCTGCACGCGAGCATGCTGAGCTTCACCCACCCGCAAAGCGGCGAGCGGCTGCGCTTCGAGTGCCCTGCACCGTTCTGAGTGGGCAATGAGATCAAAAATGTGGGAGCGGGCTTGCTCGCGAATGCGGTGTGCCAGTCATAGATAGACTGGCTGATCCACCGCCTTCGCGAGCAAGCCCGCTCCCACATTTGTTCTGTGCACTTCTTGCCATCGAACGGTAAACTCCGCGCATTGCTGTCTGGAGCTATTTATGCGCGAAGCGTTGAATCAAGGCCTGATCGACTTCCTCAAGGCCTCCCCTACTCCTTTTCATGCCACTGCCGCCCTCGCCCAGCGCCTGGAAGCGGCCGGTTACCAGCGTCTCGACGAGCGCGAAACCTGGACCACCGAGGCCAACGGTCGTTACTACGTGACCCGTAACGATTCGTCGATCATCGCCTTCAAGCTCGGCCGCCACTCGCCGCTGCAAGGCGGGATTCGCCTGGTCGGCGCCCACACCGACAGCCCGTGCCTGCGCGTCAAGCCCCAGCCGGAGCTGCAACGCCAGGGCTTCTGGCAGTTGGGCGTGGAAGTCTACGGCGGCGCGCTGCTGGCGCCGTGGTTCGACCGCGACCTGTCGCTGGCCGGCCGCGTGACCTTCCGCCGTGACGGCAAAGTCGAAAGCCAACTGATCGACTTCAAGCTGCCCATCGCGATCATCCCCAACCTGGCCATTCACCTGAACCGTGAAGCCAACCAGGGCTGGGCGATCAATGCGCAGACCGAGCTGCCGCCGATCCTCGCGCAATTTGCCGGTGACGAACGCGTGGACTTTCGCGCCGTGCTCACCGAGCAACTGGCGCGCGAACATGGTTTGAACGCCGACGTGGTGCTCGACTACGAGCTGAGCTTCTACGACACCCAAAGCGCCGCGGTGATTGGCCTCAATGGTGACTTCATCGCCGGTGCGCGCCTGGACAACCTGCTGTCGTGCTACGCCGGCCTGCAAGCCTTGCTCACCAGCGAAACCGACGAAACCTGTGTGCTGGTGTGCAACGACCACGAAGAAGTCGGCTCCTGCTCGGCGTGCGGCGCCGATGGCCCGATGCTGGAACAGACATTGCGCCGCCTGTTGCCTGAGGGTGATGAATTCGTACGCACCATTCAGAAATCACTCTTGGTGTCGGCGGACAATGCTCACGGCGTGCACCCCAACTATGCCGAGAAACACGACGCCAACCACGGCCCGAAACTCAACGCGGGCCCGGTGATCAAGGTCAACAGCAACCAGCGCTACGCCACCAACAGCGAAACCGCCGGCTTCTTCCGCCACCTGTGCATGGCCCAGGAAGTGCCGGTGCAGAGCTTCGTGGTGCGCAGCGACATGGGCTGCGGCTCGACCATCGGCCCGATCACCGCCAGCCACCTGGGCGTGCGCACGGTGGACATCGGCCTGCCGACGTTTGCCATGCACTCGATCCGTGAACTGTGCGGCAGCCACGACCTGGCGCATTTGGTGAAGGTACTCGGTGCGTTTTACGCGAGCCACGATCTGCCCTGATGTCAGGGCGCGACCATCGCAGGCAACCTGCGCCCCCACTTGATCTGTGAATACAGTCAAATGTGGGAGCGGACTTGCCCGCGAAGGCGGTCCATCAGTGGGCAGATTCAGTCACTGACACCGCATATTCGGGGGGCAAGCCCCCTCCCATATTCAGTTGTGGGTACACATGATCTGCATCATCTGCACTTTCCATAATCCGACCTAGACTTGTCAGTATTCCCACTCTGACAAGGCCGTCGCCCCATGATCTCCATGTCCTCCTTCCACGCCATGCTCATCCCGATCCTCATCGGCATGATCCTGCTGGCCGTCGGCTTCAACTTTCGCGACAAGCCGGTCGGCGTGTTTGGCATGTGGATTGGTATGCTGCTGATCCTCGGCACCGTGGTTTACAAGATCCTCGCCAAACTGGCGGAATGACAAATGCACTCGCATTGGGCATAACGGCCTCGTACACTCGGTCAATTCGTCGTTTTCAAGGTTGACCGCCTCGTGCTCTCGCGTCTTTTTGCTCTGCCCTGCTACTGCCTGATTGCCCTGCTGATGTTGCTGCCGATAGCGCCTGCCCAAGCCGTGAGCTTGCCCGGCCTGCTCGGCAGCGCCAACAAGACTCAACCCCAGGCCGATGTGCCGCTGGGGCAGTCGCTGGACGAGGTGATCAAGACCCTCGAAAACGACCAGCAGCGCACCCAGCTGTTGAGCGACCTGAAGAAACTGCGCGAAGCCACGCAAAAAGCCCAACCCGCCGCTGAACAAGGCGTGCTCGGGTTGATCGGCAGCACGCTGTCCGACCTCGAACAGCAGTTCTCCGGCGCCGACAGCCCGGTGCAACGCTGGTCCAACGAGGTCGAACTGGCCAAGGATGAACTGGGCGCCCTGATGCTGCCCGCCAGTGAATGGCTGCCGATCATCTTCGGTTTTGCCGTGATCCTGGCCGTGTGGAGCCTGCTGGCCGCCGCGCTGATCTGGCTCAGCCACCGTCTACGCGAACGTTTCGGCCTGCCCGAAGAACTGCCGCAACACCCGCGCACCTGGGACATGCTGCGCTTCGCCCTGCGCAAGTTGGGGCCGTGGCTGATCGCCTTGGTGATCACCGTTTACCTGAGCTACGCCCTGCCTTCGTCCCTGGGTAAATCCCTGGCGATGGTGCTGGCTTACGCGCTGGTGGTCGGCACCTGTTTCTCGGCGATCTGCGTGATTGCATTCTCCGTACTCGACGGCCCGCACCGCCACCGGGCGCTGTATATCCTGCGTCACCAAGCCTTCCGTCCATTGTGGTGGATCGGCAGTTTCGCCGCCTTTGGCGAAGCCCTGAGCGACCCACGGCTGGTAACGGCCCTGGGCCAGCATCTGGCCCACACGGCGGCGACGGTCGCCAATGTGATGGCGGCGCTGTCCACCGGCGTGTTTATCCTGCGTTTTCGCCGGCCGATCGCGCACCTGATCCGCAACCAGCCGCTGTCGCGGCGCCTTACGCGCCGTGCCCTCACCGATACCCTGTCGATCATCGGCACCTTCTGGTACTTGCCGGCATTGTTGCTGGTGGGCATTTCACTGTTCGCCACCTTCCTGTCCGCCGGCGACACCAGCACCGCCTTGCGCCAGTCATTGTTGTGCACGGTGTTGCTGGTGTTGTGCATGGTCATCAACGGCCTGGTGCGCCGCCACGCGCTCAAGCCGCAGCGTGGGCACAAGCGCCACGCGCTGTACTCCGATCGCCTGAAAAGCTTCGTGTATACCCTGGCTCACTTAGTGGTGTGGCTGGTGTTTATCGAACTCGGCCTGCGTGTATGGGGCCTGTCGATGATTCGCTTTACCGAAGGCGACGGCCATGAAATCAGCGTCAAGCTGTTTGGCCTTGGCGGCACGCTGTTGTTTGCCTGGCTGATCTGGATCCTCAGCGACACCGCCATCCACCACGCCCTGACCCGCTCGCGCAAAGGCCTCGCGAACGCGCGTGCGCAGACGATGATGCCGTTGATCCGCAACGTGCTGTTTGTGACCATTTTCATCATCGCCGCCATCGTGGCGCTGGCGAACATGGGCATGAACGTTACGCCGCTGCTGGCCGGTGCCGGTGTGATCGGTATTGCCATCGGTTTTGGTGCACAGTCGCTGGTGGCGGACTTGATCACCGGCCTGTTCATCATCATCGAAGACTCGCTGGCCATCGACGACTACGTGGATGTCGGCGGCCACCTTGGCACCGTCGAAGGCCTGACCATCCGTACGGTGCGCCTGCGCGACATCGACGGCATCGTGCACACCATCCCGTTCAGCGAAATCAAGAGCATCAAGAACTACTCGCGTGAATTCGGCTACGCGATCTTCCGCGTGGCGATCCCCTACAACATGGAAATCGATGACGCGATCAAGTTGATGCGCGACGTCGGCCAGAAAATGCGCAACGACCCACTGCAACGCCGCAACATCTGGTCGCCGCTGGAGATTCAGGGCGTGGAAAGCTTTGAGTCCGGCAGTGCGATCCTGCGGGCGCGGTTCAAGACCGCGCCGATCAAGCAGTGGGAAGTGTCGCGGGCGTTCAACCTGGCGCTCAAGCGTCAGCTGGATGAAGCCGGACTCGACCTGGCGACGCCGCGCTTGAGTGTGCAGGTGGTCACTGCCGGCACCGTGCAGGAGAAAGAACCACAACAATAAAGAGGGAGAGGTACTTATGCGTTTGAACGGTCTGACACACCCATGGGTTTTCGGAATGCTCTGCGGGCTAGCCAGCAGTGCAGTGATTGCCGCCAGCAGCGGCCAGGAGAGCGCCCGGGAGGAAATCGCCGCGCAGGCAAAAATCCTTGAACCGGCGTTACTGGAAACCCGCCGCGATATCCACGCCCACCCCGAACTGGGCAACACCGAAACCCGCACCGCCGAGCTGGTCGCCAAGCAACTGCGCGCGTTGGGCCTTGAGGTAACAACCGGCGTGGCGCGTACCGGCGTCGTCGCGATCTTGAAGGGCGCCCTGCCCGGCCCAACCGTGGCCCTGCGCGCGGACATGGACGCGCTGCCGATCAAGGAAGTCGCCGACCTGCCCTTCGCCTCCAAAGCCAAGGGCACCTACCTGGGCAAGGAAGTCGACGTGATGCACGCCTGCGGCCACGACGCCCACACCGCGATCCTGCTGAGCACGGCGAAGATTCTCACCGGCATGCGCGACCGTCTGCCGGGCACGGTGGTGTTTTACTTCCAGCCGGCCGAAGAAGGCCCAAGCGACTTTATCCCCGACGGCAAAAACACCTGGGGCGCGAAGATGATGGTGCAGGAAGGCGTGATGCAAGCGCCCAAGCCCGACGCGGTATTCGGCCTGCACGTGTGGGCCGGCGTGCCTGCCGGGCAAATCGCCTACCGCCCGGGCCCGACCCTGGCCAGCTCCGATGACCTGCGCATCAAGATCCTTGGCAAACAGACCCACGCCGGCCGCCCTTGGGACGGCATCGACCCGATCACCGTCGGCGCGCAGACCATTGTCGGCCTGCAAACCGTGGTCAGCCGTCGCACCGACATCTCGTCATTTCCATCGGTGGTGAGCATTGGCACCATCAACGGCGGCACGCGCTACAACATCATTCCCGAGTCGGTGGACATGAGCGGCACCATTCGCTCCTACGACTACGGCATTCGTCAGAAGCTGCACGCCGACGTGCGCCAGACGGTAGAGAAAATCGCCGAGAGTGGCGGCGCCAAGGCCGAAGTCACGATCATCGAGAAGTACGACCCGACCATCAATAACCCGGCGCTGACCGAGAGCATGCTGCCAAGCCTGCGCTGGGCGGCCAAGGATGATGTGGTGCAGGCCCCATTGGTGGGCGGCGCGGAGGACTTTTCGTTCTATGCCAAGCAAGCGCCGGGGCTGTTTGTGTTTCTGGGGGTGACGCCAAGGGATCAAGACATGAGCAAAGCGGCGCCGAATCATAATCCGGGCTTCTTTGTGGATGAGTCGGCGCTGGTGGTGGGCGTGCGGACGTTGGCTTCGTTGGCGACGGATTACCTGTACACCAACCCACCGCTATAACGCTTTATGTGGGAGCGGGCTTGCCCGCTCCCACATTGGATTGCAGCGTGTCAGCCCGCCAGCGCAGCGCCATCCATCTTCTGGCGCAGGCTCAGCGGGCGCATGTCGGTCCAGACTTCCTCGATGTAAGCCAGGCACTCTTTTTTCATGCCGCTCTTGCCAACGGTGCGCCAGCCTTCCGGCACGGCCTTGTAGTCGGGCCAGATGGAATACTGCTCTTCGTGGTTGACCACTACCTGAAACAGGATGTCGTCGCGGTCAAATACTGAGGTCATTGCTGTTCTCCATCGCTCATAGAACTGGCTGCGCACCACGCGCAGCGCCGATATCTGTAGAAACGTACCAAGCGTGCGAAAAATTAGAGGTTGGCGACCGCTGCCGCCAGGGCGCGGCCGAAGATCTCGGCAACGCGGTCGATTTCGGCGGCGGTGATCACCAGCGGCGGCAGGAAGCGCACCACACTGCCGTGCCGGCCGCCCAGCTCCAGAATCAGCCCACGCTTGAGGCATTCGCGCTGCACCAGCGGCGCCAGTTGGCGATGCACAGGCGGATGGCCCTGGATATCGACGGCGCCGCTCGGGTCGACCAGTTCCACGCCGAGCATCAGCCCACGTCCCCGAATATCCCCCAACTGCGGGAAGTCGCGCTGCAGAATGCGCAGGTGCTCGCCAAGGCGTTCGCCCATGGCGGCGGCGTGGCCGGCCAGGTCGTGTTGCTTGAGGTAGCGCATCACCGCCGAGCCCGCCGCCATCGCCATCTGGTTGCCACGGAATGTTCCGGCGTGTGCGCCTGGCAACCAAGTGTCGAGCCAGTCGCGATACACCACCACCGCCAGCGGCAAGCTGCCGCCGATGGCTTTGGACATCACCACCACGTCCGGGATGATGCCGGCGTGCTCGAAGGCAAACATCTTGCCGGTGCGCCCGAAGCCGCTCTGGATTTCATCGACGATCAGCGCCACACCGGCTTGCTCGGTGATGCGGCGCAGGCCGCGCAGCCAGTCGAGATCGGCCGGGATCACGCCACCTTCACCCTGCACCACTTCGACAATCACTGCCGCCGGCAACAACACGCCGGCTTCCGGGTCATTGAGCAGGTTTTCCAGGTAATGCAGGTTGACCCGCACGCCTTCGGCGCCGCCCAGGCCGAAGGGGCAACGGTAGTCGTAAGGGTAAGGCAGAAATTGCACGCCATTGCCGAGCAAAGCGCCCAAGGGCTTTTTCGGCCCCAGGCTGCCCATCAGGCTCAGCGCGCCTTGGCTCATGCCATGATAACCGCCCTGGAAAGACAACACGGTGCTGCGCCCGGTGGCGGTGCGCACCAGCTTCAGTGCGGCTTCGACGGCATCGGTGCCGGTGGGGCCGCAGAACTGAATTTTCGCTTCACGTGCCAGTTCGGTCGGCAGCAGGCCGAACAGGTCCTGCACGAACTGGTCTTTCACCGGAGTGGTCAGGTCGAGGGTGTGCAGCGGCAGTTCGTCGCTCAGAACCTGCTGAATGGCTTCGATCACCACCGGGTGGTTGTGGCCCAACGCCAGGGTGCCAGCGCCGGCCAGGCAGTCGATGAAACGACGGCCTTCAACGTCTTCCACATAGATGCCCTTGGCACGCTTGAGCGCCAGGGGGATACGCCGAGGATAGCTGCGGGCGTTGGATTCCTGCTGGCGTTGGCGGGCCAGTATCGGGGTTTCTTCGAATTGGTAGAGTGTTTCTGCGCACGCCGGGCTGGCGTGCACCGGGGCGTCTTCGATACGGCTGGTAGCGACTGACATCTCTCGATCCCTCAATACGCGGGTGGGGTGACCAAACTGGCGATCCGCGCGCGCGCGGATTTCATGTTCTGGAGACGCACCAGGGAGTGGGGGATTTAGGCTTGTTGTGGTTTTTTGAGGTGGGGCATATCCGGCTTTTTGGTAATGGCGGGCAGGGGTTCCGCCCTTACCTCGGCCTAGTGGTTAGATCAAAAGCAAAAGCGAGGCGGCCTGACAGCCGACCTGATCTTGAAGGCTGAACTCAATCAAAAGTGGGAGCTGGCTTGCCTGCGATGGCATCAACTGGTTATGCCTGACACACCGAGTTGTCTGCATCGCAGGCAAGCCAGCTCCCACAGAAAAGCAAAAGCACTGCGATGCTAGCAGCTGTACTCGCTCCCACATTTGGAGCTCAGTGCATCAGATAGAGGTGTGTTGCTGTGCTGTTGCTGTGCTGTTGCCCTGCTTTTGCTTCTACCACTCAGGCGGCTACCAGGTCGCCGTGCTCTGCTTTTGATCTGACAGGCCCCGTCAACCATGTGTCCGGTCCGTACAGGGCGTTTGCCAAAAGTGACCCGCTGTAAGAGCCAGCCTTTTCAAGGTCTTTGGAAAAAGCCTCAAAAAATGATCATTTTTTAACCAAAAGAGATGCTAGCTGAACCAAATTCAACTCGTTTTTTTCTTAATTTCAGCCTGGAATGGGCGTAGGACGCGATTTAGGCAAAGACCTTGAAAGGGCTGGCTGTAAGAGCGCAACCCTACGAAGCCGTTACCGCAGCAACGGATATGTACACCCCCCAAAACAAAAAGAGCACTCAAATCCCCCGATACCGATCATTCAACGCATACAAAATCGCACACGTCTCCCCATCCAAAACCCCACCATAATCCCGACTCCGAAAGTGCATCTGAAACGCCCGCGTCCGCAGCTCAAACGCCCGGCGATTCTGGGCCGGCTTATACCCATACCGCTGAAACGCCCGCTCCACCTCAACCTCCGGCGGCAACCCAAGACAAAACCGCCGCTGGTACATGCCCCGCGTCGCCTCATCAAACCAGGCCCCAACCCCTGCCTCGAACAAACACCGCCAAGGCAACCGAGGCCCCGGATCGCTCTTGCGCCAATAGGCAACATCCGAATGCCCAAGCACATCGGCAGGCCCAATCTGCGGATAGCGCCCAAGGACATCGCGAACCAACGCAATCAACACATCAACCTGTTCTTCGCCATACGCTGGAAACGTAAACACGCCCCCCTCATCCCGCGCCAAATTAACAATCTCGACACCAATCGACCGGCTATTGAGATCATCCCGCCCACCCCAATAACTGACCCCGGCATGCCACGCACGCTTATCCTCGTCCACCAGCCGAAACACGCGCAATTCGTCATGGCCGGTGGCGCGGTAGCCAGGGTCATCCGGATCGGGCAGCAAGTAGTGAGCGCTGACACCCTCTTGCGTGAGCGTACGCAGGGATGAAGCAAAAGGCGCCGCGGTGTAATGCAAAACCACCTGCCGCACGGGCTCAGCGTTACGCTCATTGAAACCCCTGGCGGGGAAACTGCTATCGACCACCAACATAAGAACCGTCCTTTTCAGTACAGGCCGAGTCATTCAGCCCGCTCAAGCGCAAAAAAATTACCGCCATCCTGAAGGGAAGAATGTCAGGCGGGCGGTAACTATTTGGTGCTTGAAGAAAAGTGCTCAGCGCCGCAGCGGCATCCCCAGATCGACCCGCAAGCCATCTGCCTGACTGTCGAATTTCAGCGAGCAGGAGCAGCGCTGCACAATCGCCTGCACAATCGCCAGACCCAGCCCGCAGCCCTCGCTGCTGCCATTGCGCCAGAAGCGTTGGGTCAGGTATTGCAGGTCCTCACTGGAAATCTGCTTGCCATGATCACGCACGCGGAACACCACCGTGTCGGCAGTGGTGAACACACTCAGCTCCACCCGGGTATCACCCGGCGTATGGCGCAGCGCGTTATCCAGCAGGTTGCGCAAGGCCGCGACCGCCAGGGCCACCGGCATTTCCACCGGCGTATCGGTAAGGTTGGCCGACAGGATCAGGTCGATACGCCGGTTGTCGCCGGCGTTGGCATCCTGGATCGCCAGCCGCGCGACCTGTTCGGCGCTCGATTGCAGGCCGTCATCGAACGACAGGCTGCCTTCCACACGCGCCAGCAGCAGCAATTGCTCAAGGGTGCGATGCAGGCGGTCAGCGCCCTCCTCGGCATGGGCCAGGGACTGGTCGCGCGCCGCGCCGTCGGTCATGCGCGCCACTTGCAGGTGGGTCTTGATCGCCGTCAGCGGGCTGCGCAACTCATGCGCGGCGTCACCGGTGAGGCGGCGCTCACGCTCGATGGTCTTGGCGATGCGTTGCAACAGTTGGTTCTGGGTGTCGAGCAGCGGTTTAAGCTCGCTGGGCAAGGGGTGAATCTGCAAGGGTTCGAGCGAATCGGCGCTGCGTCGCATCAACGCGTCACGCATGCGGTTGAGCGGCAGCAGGCTCTGGCCGATGCCCAGCCACAGCAGGCACAGGCAACCCAGCAAGGCTACGCCGACCGGCACCGAAGCCGCCAGCAGGATCGACAGGTTCAGCGCCTCGCGCTCCACCTGGCGGTCGGCCGTGGTGATCAACAAGTCCCCCCGGGACAGAGTGAAACTGCGCCAGCCGACGCCGTCGATGACTTGATCGCGAAAGCCACTCTTGCGCGACTCCAGGCCTTCATCCGGGGTCATGTGGCTGCGCGCCAGAACTTCCCCACGCAGGGAGCTGACCTGGCAGGCCATGCCACCCGGCACATTCAGTTGCTCGGTGCGCAGGTGCGTACCGCCGCTCACACTGGCCAGGCCCGGCATCTGCTCGGTCAACCCCGCGACCATGCGCGCCGACGCCACCAGACGCTGGTCGAGAGAGAACATCATCTGGTTGCGCAGATCGTTGAGCATCCAGGCCGCCGCCAGCAGCCAGATCAGCACGAAAGCAGCGCCCAGCTTGAACGTCAGGCGCAGGCGCAGGCTCATCACGAGGCGTGTTCTCCATCATCGGCCACGCCACCATCGGCCGTGCCCAGGCGATAACCGAGGCCGCGTACGGTCTCGACGATGCCGTTGCCCAATTTGCGCCGCAGGTGATGGATATGCACGTTGAGGGCGTTACTTTCCAGTTCGTCGTTAAAACCGTAGACGCTGTCCTTGAGCTGTTCGCTGGACAGCACCCGGCCTTTGTTATGCAACAAGGCCTGCAACAACGCTTGTTCGCGACGGGAAAGATCCACCGGCTCGCCGCCCAGGAAGGTTTCGCGGCTGCTGGGGTCGTAGGCGAGGCGGCCGTGTTCGATCAGGTTGACCCGGCGCCCCGCCACCCGCCGCAGCAGGGTTTGCAGGCGGGCGGCAAGCTCGCGCAGGTCGAAGGGCTTGAGCAGGTAATCGTCGGCACCGGCTTGCAGGCCGTCGACACGGTTGGTCACAGAATCGCGCGCCGTCAGAATCAGCACCGGAATCTCCAGTCCCTGGCTGCGCTGCTGTTGCAGCAGCTTGAGGCCGTCTTCGTCGGGCAAACCGAGGTCGAGCACCATGATGTCGAACGTGGCCGCCTTGAGCATCGCCCGTGCAGCCGCGGCCGTGGCCACGCGTTCGACGGTAAAGCCCTGAGCGCCGAGGCCGGCCACGATGCCGCTGGCGATCAGTTCGTCGTCTTCACAGACCAGTACGTGCATGGTGAACCCTTCATGAAAGATGGGGAGAATTAAAGGTGCAGCGGATTAAGCGCCGATTATGCCGTGAAAAGAGGCGCGCTCAGACACGCCCTTCACTTTAGAATAGCCCCCGGTTAATCATCGGTTAATCAACGCCACACATTGTGTCCCTAACTTGCACCAAACTAAGGCTTGACCATGCGGCATCTGTTTACCTTTCTACTGGTAATGTTCGCGGGATTCGCCCAGGCCGCGCCGGGCAACCCTTTTGAAAGCAAACCCGATTTCCTCCCGGTGGGCAAAGCCTTCACCTTTACCTCCGAACGCCTGGAGTCTGGCGAGACTCAGCTGTATTGGCAGATTGCCGACGGTTACTACCTGTACCAGCAACGCATGAAGTTCGACGGCCTGGCCGAAAAGCCGGTATTGCCGCAGGGTGAAGCCCACAGCGACGAGTTCTTCGGTGAGCAGCAAGTGTATCGCCAGGGCCTGGAAGTGAAGATTCCAGCCGGCGCCACCGGCCAGGTCAAGCTCGGCTGGCAGGGTTGTGCCGATGCCGGCCTGTGCTACCCGCCGCAGTCGATCACCGTGGACCTGGGCGGCAACCCCGCCGTCGCCGCCACCGCACAAGCCCAGGACCAGAGCCTGGCCAGCGGCCTGCAACAGCGCAGCCTGGGCTGGAGCCTGCTGGTGTTCTTTGGTCTGGGCCTGCTGCTGGCATTTGCCCCGTGTTCGCTGCCGATGCTGCCGATTCTCGCAGGCCTGGTGGTCGGCAGTGGCGCGAGCCCGCGTCGTGGTTTCGCCCTGGCCAGCAGCTACGTGATATGCATGGCGCTGGTATATGCAGCGCTGGGCGTACTGGCCGCGCTGCTCGGCGGCAACCTCGCTGCATGGCTGCAAACGCCGTGGATTCTTGGCAGTTTCGCCGCGCTGTTTGTGATCCTCGCCCTGCCAATGTTTGGTTTCTTTGAACTGCAATTGCCGGCCTTCCTGCGTGATCGCCTGGACAACGTCAGCCGTCAGCAAAGCGGCGGCAGCCTGGTAGGCGCCGGCGTGCTCGGTGCGCTCTCCGGCTTGCTGGTGGGGCCGTGCATGACCGCGCCACTGGCCGGCGCGCTGCTGTATATCGCCCAGAGCGGCGATGCGCTGCACGGTGGCCTGATTCTCTTCGCCATGGGCATCGGCATCGGCATCCCGCTGTTGCTGCTGGTGACGGTGGGCAACCGCTTCCTGCCGAAACCGGGCACCTGGATGAACGTGCTCAAGGGCGTCTTCGGCTTCCTGTTCCTGGGCACCGCAGTGCTGATGATTCGCCCGGTGGTCGGCGAAAGCCTGTGGCTCGGCCTGTGGGGCGTATTGGCCCTGGTGATGGCTTACTGCGGCTGGGGCCTGGCGCGCGAATACGGGCTGGCGGCCAAAGTGTTTGGCGCAGGCTCCCTGGTGCTGGGCCTGTGGGGCGCAATACTGGTGGTGGGCGCGGCCGGTGGCAGCGACGACCTCTGGCAACCGCTGAAAGTCTACGGTGGCTCGCGGGTTGCCGCCGCACCGAGCGCCCATGACGCGTTCATGACCATCAATGACCCGGCCGTGCTGCAAACCCAGCTCGACAGTGCCAAGGCCCAGGGCCAATGGGTGCTGGTGGATTACTATGCCGACTGGTGCGTGTCGTGCAAGATCATGGAAAAACAGGTATTCGGCAAACCGGAGGTGATGGACGCCCTGAAAGATGTGCGCCTGCTGCGCCTCGACGTCACCGCCGACAACGCTGCCAGCCGTGAGCTGCTGGGTCGCTACAAGGTGCCGGGGCCACCGAGCTTTGTGTGGATCGGCCCCAACGGTGAAGAACGTCGCGCCCAACGCATCACCGGCGAAGTGGATGCCGCCGCCTTCCTGCAACGCTGGACGCAAACCCGAGACGCACGCTGATGCTGACCCTGACCATCGGCACCTTCGCCATCGCCCTGAATCACATCCTGCTGATCAGCGCGTTGATTCTCGCCACCCTGGTGGGCTGGCGGGTGGCCAAGCGTGGCGGCGAAAACCCCGAATCGGTGCTGTTCACCCTGTTCCTGTTGGGCATGTTGGCCGCGCGCGTCAGCTTTGTCGTGATGTACTGGAGCGATTACAGCCGCGATCCCCTGCAGATGGTCGACCTGCGCGACGGCGGTTTCCTCGCCTGGCCCGGCGTGATTGCACTGGTAATTGGCGCACTGTTGTACGGCTGGCGCCGCCCTGCCCTGCGCAAACCGTTGAGCGCCGGGGTGGTCACTGGCTTGGTGTTCTGGGGCCTGACCAGCTTATCCCTGAGCCTGTACGACAAAGGCGCGCAACTGCCGGACATCACCTTGCGCAACGCCAATGGCGACGTGGTGCAACTGGCCGACTACAAAGGCGGCCCGCTGGTGATCAACCTCTGGGCCACCTGGTGCCCACCATGCCGCCGGGAAATGCCGGTACTGGAGCGCGCCCAGCACCAGCGCCCCGACGTGACCTTCCTGTTCGTCAACCAGGCCGAAAGCATGCAAAGCGTCAGCACCTTCCTCGCGACCCAAGGCCTGACCCTCGATAACGTATTGTTTGACGCCAGCGGCCGACTCGGCCAGGCCGTGGGCTCCATGGCCTTGCCGACCACGCTGTTCTACCAAGCCGATGGGCGCCTGATCAACAGCCACCTCGGTGAGCTGTCCCAAGCCAGCCTGGCCCGTGCCATGGAACCCTTCGACACCGCCCCTGAAAGGAAACCGACATGCCAAGCCTCCGCCACCTGCTGACCCTGCTGCCGCTGACGCTCGCGGCCACCCTGGCCCAGGCCGAAGACTGGCCGGCACCGATCAAACAGATCGAAGCCAAAGGCGCCAAGATCCTCGGCAAGTTCGATGCGCCCAGCGGCCTCACCGGCTACGCCGCGCAGTACCAGAACCGTGGCATGGCGCTGTACCTGACCGCCGACGGCAAAAGTGTGATTGCTGGCAACCTGTACGACGCCGAAGGTAAAGACCTGAGCAGCGCGCCCCTGGAAAAACTGGTGTATGCGCCGATGGCCAAGGAAGTCTGGGCCAAGATGGAACACAGCAACTGGATTCAGGACGGCGATAAAAACGCGCCACGTATCGTCTACCTGTTCAGCGACCCCAACTGCCCTTACTGCAACATGTTCTGGGAACAGGCACGGCCGTGGGTAAAAGCCGGCAAGGTGCAGTTGCGCCATATCATGGTGGGCATTATCCGCGAGGACAGCCCAGGCAAGTCGGCTGCGCTGTTCGCCGCCAAAGACCCGCAAAAAGCCCTGGAAGAACACGAAGCCGCCGGCAAAGGCAGCAAATTGCAGGCGCTGGACAAGATCCCGGCGGACATCGAAGCCAAGCTCGATGCCAACATGAAGTTGATGGAAGAGCTGGAATTGTCGGCGACGCCGGCGATTTTCTATCTGGATGACAAGGGCGGGTTGCAGCAACAGCAAGGCGCGCCATCGCCGGACAAGCTGGCGAAGATTCTGGGGCCCAAGTAATCGGCGTTTCCCTAAGACTGTTTCGGGCTTGCGCAACAGAAAACGAGCAAAGCAAGTTCATAAAAACCGGATGAAAACTTGAGCCTGACGCAGAAAATCCGATGCCCAAAGAGGGCATCGGATTCTATTTGATAAAGCCAACGATCAGCTCATAAACACAGCTGTTTGAGATCAGGCACGTCTGCCCGATGTCTCTTTGCGCTACTGCCGATTGGCGACGTCGAGATCCGCCTCATCCTCACCGAGGCCAGACAGATGAGTGCCTGTGATCAACGGCCCATAACGGCGGCTGAATTCCCAGTTGTAGGGCACGTGGTCTTTGCTGATCCCGTTGTCCCAATTCACCGACCATGTCATCAGGCCCTTGATCGACAACCCTTTGGCGTCCAAACGCTTGAATGCATTGGTCACGGCTGCGGGGTTGATCACATAACCGGTGGCGGCTGCGTCGACGTTGGCCGGCAGACCAATGACGAACTTGTCCGCCGGGATTTTGGTAAACCCTCGCGTTCCGCTCACCAGACTTTCGGTCAGGTAAAACAGGAAATCCTCTTTCATCGCGTCGTTGTTCTGGGCAATCCAGGCACCGTTGCCGTTGTTGGCCTCCTGCACCCAGATCCCGTCGCCCCCCTGGTTGTAATACTGCGGGGCAATGAAGTCGTAATAGCCTTCCAGCGCCTGGATGTAACCGACGTATTTGCCGGCGGTGGTCAGGTAAGGAAACTCCGGCGCCATGCTGATAATGAAGTGTTTGCCTTCACCGGCGTAATGGTCCTTGACCAGTTTCAACGCGGCGGGCAGGACAGTCTTGTTGTCGGCGAAATCAATCGCGCTCTGTTCAAGATCGATGTCCAGGCCATCAAAGCCATAGGTTTCCACCAGGCGGATAATCTCGTTGGCCAGTGGCTGTTCGTTGCCTTTATGCAACTCGATGTGCGCATCGGCGCCGCCAAGGGAAATCAGCACCGCCCTGCCCTGGCTGTTTAGCACGCCCACCTGACGGCGGAACTCGGCGTCGGAAAGGTTGTACGGCTTGAACGTTGGGATACCGTTGCCTTTCATGAAGGCCACGGCCACCACGTTGTAATCCTTCGGCACGTCCGCCAGGTTCATATTGGCGAATTGGCCACGCTGGTAACCGTCGCTCGCGCCGGCAGGCCAGTTGTGCCAGAAGCCCATGAGGATCTTTTTGCCGGCAATGCTCGGCATCAGCGAAGCGACATCGTTCAGCGGCGATTTCAATGAGGTGAAGTCAATATTTGTCATGTTCTAATCCTTCAGAACGTATGGGTTTAACGGCGCGGGCTTATTTGAAGTCCACGTCGAAGGCTTGATAGAAGGCGTTGCCGGTGTTGGCGACGATCCACATCAATACGATCACATGCTTGCCCTTTTTGTTGGCCGGCAGTTTCACTTCGTGATTGACCTTGGCCTTCAGTTCACCTGCATGGCTGAAGTACGGCACCTGGGTATAGAAGTCTTCGGCGAACGGCTGGGTTTCCAGTTGTGCGCGGGTGATGCGCTGTTTCGGATCCCAGCCATCCTTGGTGATCAGCCAGCGATAGCCACGGGTGGTGTGCGGCGCGGTGTATTCCCAGGTGACCTTGAAGGTCTGACCCGGGTCGACATTGAGCAGCGGCCAGGTGAAGGCGCGGTTGAGTTTCTTGGCCATTTCCTCGTTGGTGAAGTTGATGCAGTCACGGGCATCGGTCTTGCCGCCGCTGAGGATGAAGCCGTCGGCGGGTGGGGTGACGCTGTCACTGTCGGTTTGATAAGGCGCCGGGAACGGACCGGCAATCAGTGCCGGAAAGTTCTTGCCGCCTTCCATTTCATTGACCTGCCAGGTAGCCAGCAGGCCAAGATCCACGGCGACTGCGCCACGGCTGGAAGGGGACGTGACACGACCATGGCGAAGAGGTGTCTGGGTTTGTGGTTTATTCATGTGTGACTCCATTGATAGTGATTAAGAACTCTCCCTTCCTGAAGGAGAGAACCTCAACCTAACGGAGTTGCCTTTTTTTGCCACAGGCCCGTTTTTCACTCATTTGCTTCCCATCAGGCAACAGCCCTTAAAACACTGTATATAAAAACAGTATTATGGAAATCACCTACGCCACTCGAGGTCGATATCCTACAAACAAAGGCGGAAATAAGCACAATTTCTCTCACCGCCAGTTGTTCCAGTTTTCCTTAAAGCCCCTCCAACTCCGCCATCAAATCACTCAACCGATCGACCTTCTCGGCACTGATCTCATTCGCCGCCAAGCCCTCGATATACTCAGCCAACTCCGCCACCGTGCTGCACTCAAACATCGCCCGCAGCGGTACATCGCGTTGCAGGGTTTTCTGCACTCGGGAGGCAATCTGCGTGGCCAGCAACGAGTGCCCGCCGAGCTCGAAGAAGTTGTCCTGCACACCCACCTTGTCGACTTTCAGTACCTCGGCCCAGATAGCCGCCAACGTCGTTTCCAGTTCGTTGCGCGGCGCCAGGTAGTCCTGACTGTGCAAGTGGCCGATCTCCAGCGCCGGCAGGGCCTTGCGGTCAAGTTTGCCGTTGGCGTTCAGCGGCAGGCGCTCGAGCCATAACCAGTGCAGTGGCACCATGTATTCCGGCAGCTCTGCGCGCAGGCGTTGCTTGATGCGGTCCAGGCGCTCGCTCGGGTTGAGGCGTTCATCCGCCGCCACCAGGTAACCCACCAAGTGCTTGCCGTTGACGCCCTCTTGTACGCCCACCGCGGCGTCACGCACCTGCGGCTGTTCATGCAGGCGCGCTTCGATTTCACCCAGCTCGATGCGGTAGCCGCGAATCTTCACCTGGTGGTCGATACGCCCCACATATTCCAACACGCCATCGCTGCGCCGACGTGCCAGGTCGCCGGTGCGGTAGAGACGCTCGCCGGGTGCGCCAAATGGGTTGGGCACAAACACCTGCGCCGTGCGCAACGGATCGCTGACGTAACCACGGCCCACACCAGTCCCCGCCACACACAGCTCGCCAACCGCGCCATGGGGCACCAACGCCAGTGCGCCATCGAGCACGTACAACCGGTTGTTGTCAGTCGGGGTGCCAATCGGCAAATAAGTGCCTTGGGTTGACGCCAGATCAACGCGGAAGAACGCCACGTCATCCGAACATTCCGCCGGGCCATAAGCGTTGACCAGGCCAATGTCTGGATACCGCAGCAACCACTGATGCGCCAGCTCCGGCGGCATCGCTTCGCCCGTCGGCAGCATCCAGCGCAGGCCGTCCAGGCTCATGCGTTCCTGGGCGAGCATGCCCTGGATCAGCGACGGCACGCTTTCCAGCACAGTAATGCCCTGGGCCTGCACATGCGCCAGCAAACCTTGCGGATCATGGGCGACCGTATTCGGCACAATATCCACCCGCGCGCCAAACAGCGGCGCAGCGAGGAATTGCCACACGGAAATATCGAAACTTTGCGACGCAGTTTGGGCGATTACATCCGCCGGGCTCAGGTCCAGATACGGCACTTTGCTCAACTGGTTATTCAGCATGCCGCGCTGTTCGACCATCACGCCTTTGGGCAGGCCGGTGGAGCCCGAGGTGTAGATCACGTAGGCGAGGTTGTCCGGGCCGCTGTAGACACCTGGATTTTCCCCACGGCCCGGCACTTCCTCCCACACCAGCAACTGGCAGTCGGTACCTTCCAGCAATTCAATCGCCTGCTCGCGACACGCCTCGGAGCACACCAGCAACGGCGTGCGGCTCAAGTCGATAATCCGGCTCAGGCGCTGGCTTGGCAGGCCTGGGTCCAGCGGCAGATAACCGGCGCCGGCCTTGAAGCTGCCGATGATCATGCCCAGCAGGTCCAGGTTGCGCTCGGCCAGCAACGCCACCGGTTGATCCAGGCCAACACCCACCGCGATCAGCGCGTGGCCAAGACCATTACTGCGCCGGTTCAATTCGTCATAGCTCCATTGCTGGTCAAGGCAACTGGCGGCGATGCGCTGCGGATACGCGGCCACCTGCGCCTCAAACAGCTCGATATAGCTGCGCTCCAACGGGTAGACGTGCTCACTCTGGTTGCAGCCGTCGAGCAGGAATTCACGTTCCTGCGCGCCAATCAACGGCAGGTCGGCCATGTCGCCATGGAAACCCTGCACCAGCGCCAGCAGCAGGCGCTTGAACTCGCCGAGCATGCCCTGCACGGTGCTTTCGTCGAAGTAACGCTGGTCGTAGGACAGGTGCAAACCGAGGTCATCACCCGGGTAGCACACCGCGGTCAGCGGGAAGTTGGTGTGGGTGCGGCCGGAATCCGAGGTGGCATTCAGGCTTTGCGCGTGGTCCAGCACCGAGACTTCCACCGGCGCGTTCTCGAACACGAACAGGCTGTCGAACAGCGGTTGGCCCTTGGGCAATTCGCTGTGTTCCTGAATGGTCACCAGCGGCAGGTACTCGTACTCGCGCAGCTGCATGTTGCTGTCAAGCAAGCCGCTCAACCACTGGCGCACGCTGCAGCGCTGACCGTCTTCAGGCAGTTTCACCCGCAGCGCGATGCTGTTGATGAACAGGCCGACAGTGCGTTGCATCTCGGGCATGTCCACCGGGCGCCCGGCCACGGTAACGCCGAACAACACGTCACGCTCGCCGCTCAAGCGACGCAGCACCAACGCCCATGCCGCCTGGGCGAAGGTGTTGACGGTCAGTTGATGGGCCTGCGCCAGTTCACGCAGTTGCGCACCGTCGCGTGCCTCCAGGCGGGTGTAGCAGTCGCCCACCACCATACCGCCGCTATGGCCCGCATGTTCACGCAGGAACGGCCGGTCGCTCGGGATCGGTGTGGTGCGCTCGAAACCTTGCAGGTTGTGCTGCCACCACTGGCGTGCTTCAGCGAGGTTCTGGCGTTGCAGCCAGGCAATGTAATCGCGGTAGCGCGGCGGGGTGGCCAACTGTGCTTCGCGGCCCTCGCCCAGAGCCATGTAGATCTCAAAGAAGTCATTCATCAACAGCGAACGGCACCAGGCATCGATGAGGATGTGGTGGTTGCTCATCATGAACCAGTAGCGCGCTTCACCGACGCGGATCAGGCGCAGGTGAAACGGCGCCTGGTTAAGCAGATCGAAACCGGCTTCACGCTCGGCCTTGAGCAAGGCTTGCAGGCGCGGCTCCTGTTCACTTTCCGGCTCGGCGCTCCAGTCCAGGTACTCGATCGGCGTGCTGCCCGGCTTGTGAATCACTTGCAGCATGTCTTCGCCGACGTTCCAGCAGAACGACGCGCGCAAGGCTTCGTGACGGGCGATCACCGCCTGCCAGGCTTGGGCAAACCGCTGCGGGTCGAGCGCGCTGTTGATGCGGTAGCGGTCCTGCATGTAGTAGAGACCCGTGCCCGGTTCCAGCAAAGTGTGCAGCAGCAGGCCTTCCTGCATCGGCGTCAGCGGGTACACGTCTTCGATGGCGCTGGCCGGCACCGGCAGACTGTCGAGTTGTGGCTGGGTCAGGTGCGCCAGCGGGAAGTCCGACGGCGTGAGGCCGCCGGCAGCGTCGCTCAGGCAATGCGCGATCAGGCTTTGCAGTTCGCCCAGGTAGGCCTCGGCCAGTTCGCGAATGGTCTGTTGATCGTGGCGCTCGCGGCTGAAGGTCCAGCGCAGCACCAGTTCGCCGCCGTACACCTGGCTGTCGACGCTCAACTCATTGGGCAACGGCGCCTGCGGGTCATGCGCCAGGCCGGCTGGCTCATCCAGCGGGTGGAACAGCGCATCGGCGCCGAAGCTCTGGTCGAACTGGCCGAGGTAGTTGAAGGTGATGTCGGCGCTTGGCAGTGCAGCCATGGTCTGCTTGCACAGATCGTCCGCCAGGTAACGCAGCACGCCATAGCCCAAACCTTTGTGCGGCACGCCGCGCAGTTGCTCCTTGATCGCCTTGATCGAGTCGCCCTGCCCAGCTTGCGGTGTCAGGCGCAACGGGTAAGCACTGGTAAACCAGCCGACGCTGCGGGTCAGGTCGATGTCATCAAACAAGGTTTCACGGCCATGGCCTTCCAGCTGGACCAGCGCTGAATCGTGACCACTCCAACGGCACAGCACACGGGCCAACGCCGTCAGCAGCAGGTCGTTGACCTGAGTGCGATAGGCGCTTGGCGCCTGTTGCAGCAACTGGCGAGTGTGTTGCGCGTCCAGGCGCACGCTGACCGTGTCGGCATCCCGAGTGAGCAGCGAGCCGTGTGGGCGATCCACCGGCAATACCGCCGCAGCACCGGCCAACCGGTCTTGCCAGAGGCTCAACTCTTCACGCAGGGATTCACTGCTCGCATAGGCCTGCAAACGCGCAGCCCAATCGCGCAAGGCGCTGGTCTTGGCCGGCAGGCTGACCGATTGGCCGTCGCTCAGTTGGCGGTAGACGGTTTGCAGGTCCTCAAGCAATACGCGCCACGACACGCCATCCACCACCAAGTGATGAATCGCGATCAGCAGGCGTTGCTGACCCTGTGGGCCATCCACCAGCAAGGCGCGCAGCAGCGGGCCGTGTTCGAGGTCGAGGCTGCGTTGGGTGTCGGTGAACAGCGCGGTGCACTGCGCCATATCGCGCACTTGCGCCTGCATCAGCACGCCGCCGCGCGGCACGGCCAAGTGCTCGGCGTGCCATTGGGCATCGCGCGGCGTAAAGCTCAGGCGCAGGGCGTCGTGGTGCTCCAGCACCGCCAACAACGCTTGCTCCAGGCGATGCGGGTCGAGCAGTTGCAGCGGTTTGAGCAGCAACGCCTGGTTCCAGTGCTGACGATTCGGAATCGCCGTATCGAAGAACCAATGCTGGATCGGCGTCAGGCCCGAGCTGCCCGTCAGCACCCCTTGTTCGGCGCTGACCCGCTCGGACCGCGTGGCCACGGCCGCCAGGGTTTGCACGGTTTGATGCTGGAACAGGTCGCGCGGGCTGAAGTGAATCCCGGCCTGCCGCGCACGGCTGACCACCTGGATCGACAGGATCGAGTCGCCGCCCAGTTCAAAGAAATTATCGTCCAGGCCGACCTGCTGCACGTTCAACACGGCGCACCAGATCGCGGCCAGGGTGTGCTCCAGTTCGTTGCGTGGCGCCACGTAGTCTTGGCGGTTCGCCTCCGGGTCCGGTTGCGGCAAGGCGCGGCGGTCGAGCTTGCCGTTGGCGGTCAGCGGCATGCTGTCCAGCACGATCAGGTGCGCAGGCACCATGTAGTCCGGCAGTTGCGCCTTAAGGTGTGCCTTGAGCGCGTCGCGCAGTGTGCCGTGGTCGGCGTCGCTGACCAGGTAAGCCACCAGCTGTTTGCCGCTCGGCGAATCCAGCGCCAGCACCACCGCTTCGCGCACCGCGTGGTGTTCCAGCAGGCGGGTTTCGATTTCGCCCAGCTCAATGCGGAAACCGCGAATTTTCACCTGATGGTCGATACGGCCCAGGTACTCCACCAGGCCATCGGCGCGTTGGCGCACCAGGTCGCCGGTGCGGTACAAACGCCCGCCATTGGTAGCAAACGGGTCGGCGACAAAACGCTCTGCGGTCATGCCCGGGCGTTGGTGGTAACCCTGCGCCAGACCGGCCCCGCCGACATACAACTCGCCGGTCGCACCCTGCGGCACCAGCGCCAGGTCGGCGTCGAGAATGTAGGCCACGCGGTCGCCGATGATGCTGCCGATCGGCACGCTGCCAGCGCCCTCCTCCACGTGCTCGGGCGCCAGACTGGCCAGCGGCATGACCACGGTTTCGGTCGGGCCGTAGGCGTTGAAAAACACCTCGGGCTGGAACGCTGCGCGGATACGCTGCAAGTGTTCGCCGGTCAGCGCCTCACCACCGGTGATGCACATGCGCACCGGCAAGGTTTGCCGCTGAGTCGCCAGCCACTGCGCCAACTGGCTGCCATAGCTTGGGGTGAAGCCGAGGATATTGATGCGATGGGTGCGAATCAGCGCGCAGATTTCTTCGGCATCCCACTGGCCCTGGGCGCGCAACACCACCTGCGCGCCGCTGAGCAGCGGCACCAGCAAACGCTCGGTGGCGGCGTCGAAATTGATCGAATAAAAGTGCAGTTCGCAATCGTCCGCACGCATGCCAAAGCGCTTGATCACCGCCTGGCAATGCATGGCGATTTCACCGTGGGACACCACCACGCCTTTGGGCTTGCCGGTGGAACCTGAGGTGTAGATCAAGTACGCCTGATGTTGCGGCAAGCTGATAAAGGGCAGCTCGTCGGCCGAGTAATTGGCGAGCATCGGCAGGTCATCTTCCAGGCACCAGCACGCCACCGTCGCCGGCAGTTCACCAAGGGCTTCGAACAGTGCCGCGTCACTGAGCAGCAGGCCGATGCCGCTGTCTTCGATCATGTAGTGCAAGCGGTCCAGCGGGTATTCCGGGTCGAGCGGCACATAGGCGCCACCGGCCTTGAGGATCGCCAACAAGCCAATCACCATTTCCAGGGAACGCGGCAACGCCAGGCCGATGCGCACCTGTGGGCCGACGCCGCGCTCGCGCAGCATCCACGCCAGGCGATTGGCGCGGGCGTCCAGTTCGCGGTAGGTCAGGGTTTCACCGGCAAAAGTCAGCGCCGGCGCATCGGCACGCTTGCTCGCCTGCTGACTGAACAACTGATGAATGCACTGATCGAGGCGATGCTCACCCGCTTCCATACCGAGGCTGTTCTGCAACGCGCGCTGCTCGACGGCGGTCAGCAACGGCAGTTCGCTGAGGCGCTGCTGCGGGTTGGCGATCAATGCCTCCAGCAAGTTGCGCCAATGCTCGGCCATGCGCGCAATGCGCGGTTCGTCGAACAGGTCGGTGCTGTAGGTCAGGCAGCAACCCAGGCGATGGTCGAGGTCGGTGACTTCCAGGTTGAGGTCGAACTTGGTCGCACGCGCGTCGTTGGCCAGGTACTCGACGGTCATGCCGGCCAGTTGGCGGCTCTGCTGGAATTCCCAGCGCTGCACGTTGCACATCACTTGGAACAGCGGGTTGTAGGCCGCGCTGCGTGGGGGTTGCAGGGCTTCCACCAAATGATCGAACGGCAGGTCCTGATGGGACTGGCCTTCAATCACGGTGTGGCGCACCTGCTCAAACAGTTCAGCCACCTTCATCTGCCCAGTGAGCTGGCAACGCAGCACCTGGGTGTTGAGGAATGCGCCGATCAGGCCCTCGCTTTCCGGACGAATGCGGTTGGCCACCGGCGCGCCGATGCGCAGGTCGGTCTGGCCGCTGTAGCGGTAGAGCAACACGGCCAGGGTGGCGGTCATGGTCATGAACAGGGTCAGGCCGCGTTCGGCATTGAAGGCGCGCACGCGGGCGGCCAGTTCATCGCTCAGGTCAAAGCGGTACAGCTCGCCCTGATGGCTTTGCACCGGCGGACGCGGGCGGTCGCCGGGCAGTTCGAGCAGTGGATGCTCATGCCCAAGCTGCCCGATCCAGTAGTCGAGTTGGCGCTGACGCTCGCCGGACTCCAGCCATTGGCGCTGCCACACGCTGTAGTCGAGGTACTGCACCGGCAACGGCGCCAGCGGCGAATCGCGCTCGTCGATAAAGGCCTCGTACAGCGCGCTGAGTTCACGCGCGAAGATGTCCATCGCCCAGCCTTCGGTGACGATGTGGTGCAGGGTCAGCACCAGGTAGTGTTCCTGCTCGCCGGCCTTGACCAGGCACGCGCGCAGCAATGGCCCGGTTTCCAGGTTGAAAGGTGTATGGGCTTCGTGGTCGGCCAGTTGTTGCAGGCGCAGCTGACGCTCGGCTTCAGTGAGCGCCGAGAAATCCTGCCAGTCCATGCGCAGGCCGGTTTGCGGCGCGACCTTTTGCTGGGCCACGCCGTCGAGGCTCGGGAAGGTGGTGCGCAGGGTTTCGTGACGCATGATCAAGGCTTGCAACGCCGCCTCGAAACGCCCCACATCCAGCACGCCACGCAGGCGCGCCATGCCGCCGACGTTGTACGCCGGGCTGTCCGGTTCCATCTGCCAGAGGAACCACATGCGCTGCTGCGAATAGGACAGCGGCACCGGCGCGCTGCGGTCGACCTTGGCGATGGCGGTTTGCTGGTTGCGCTGGCCCGAGGCCTGGATCAGCCCGACTTGCTCGGCAAACGCGCCCAGCTCGCTGGCTTCGAACAAGGTGCGCAGCGGCAGCTCGACGTCGCAGGCCTGGCGGGTGCGCGAGATGATTTGCGTGGCCAGCAACGAGTGGCCACCGAGGGCGAAGAAGTCGTCGCCCAGGCCAATGCGAGGCAGGCCGAGGACTTCGCGCCAGATCGCCGCAATCTGCTGCTGCAACGGGGTTTGGGGTTCGATGTGTTCACGGGTTTGCCACACCGGCGCCGGCAAGGCACGGCGGTCCAGTTTGCCGCTGGGGCTCAGCGGCATCGCCTCCAGCCGCAGCAGTTGCGCGGGCACCATGTATTCCGGCAGCTCGGCGGCCAGGGCAGTTTTTACCTGTTGAGCGTCCAGCGCGGTGCTGGCGGTGTAGTAGCCGATCAGTTGCTGGTCACGCACCAGCACCACGGCTTGGGCGATGCCGTCCATGGCCAACAGGCGTGCTTCGATTTCTTCCGGTTCCACGCGAAAGCCACGCAGTTTGACCTGTTGATCGAGCCGGCCGAGGTATTCGAGTACGCCGTCAGCGCTCCAGCGCACGCGGTCACCGGTGCGGTACAGGCGTGTGCCCGCCTCGCCCAAGGGGTCGGCGACGAAACGTTCGGCGGTCAACCCGGCGCGGCCGAGGTAACCGCGCGCCAGGCCGATGCCGCCGATGCACAATTCGCCCGGCACACCGGCCGGCAATGGGTTGAGGTGTTCGTCCAGCACGCGACAGATCACATTGCCCAGCGGCCGGCCAATCGGCGAGCGTTCGCCGTCTTCGGCCTGGCACTGCCAGTGGGTGACGTTGATCGCGGTTTCCGTCGGGCCATAACGGTTGTGCAATTGCACCGCCGGCAACTGTGCCAAGACGCGGTTGCGCAGTTCGGCGGGCAAGGCTTCACCGCCGGAGAACAGGCGGCGCAGGCTGGTGCATTCGGCCACCAGCGGCTCATCGATAAACAGCTGCAACAGCGGCGGCACAAAGTGCAGGGTGGTTACGCCGTGTTCCTGCACCAACTGCGCAATGCGGTGCGGGTCGCGATGCTCGCCGGGACCGGCCAGCACCAGGCGGCAACCGGTGATCAATGGCCAGAAGCACTCCCACACCGACACGTCGAAACTGATCGGTGCTTTTTGCATCAGCACATCTGTGTCGTTGAGTTGATACGTGGCTTGCATCCACTGCAAACGCTCGGCCAGCGCCGCATGGGTATTGCCCACGCCCTTGGGCTGGCCGGTGGAGCCGGAGGTGTAGATCACGTAGGCGAGGTTGTCGCCATGCAGATGCAAACCCGGTGCCTGGGTCGGCCAGCTGTCGAGATGCAGGCTGTCCATGACGATCACGCACACACCTTCGGGTGCCGGTAGCAGATCGAGCAGTGAGGTTTGGGTCAACAGCAGGTGCACGCCGCTGTCCTGGAGCATGTAGGCCAGGCGGTCGGCGGGGTAATCCGGATCGAGCGGCACATAGGCGCCACCGGCCTTGATGATCGCCAGCAAGCCGATCAACAGTTGCGGCGAGCGTTCGGCGGCGATGGCCACGCACACATCCGGGCCAACGCCCTTGTCGCGCAGGTAATGGGCCAGGCGGTTAGCCTGGGTGTGCAGTTGGGCGAAGGTCAGGTTGCCGTCCTGCCAGACCAACGCGGTGTTGTCCGCGGTGTGTTGGCTGAGCAGTTCGGGCAGCCACTGCTGCGCCGGCGTGCACGGCGCTTCACTCCACGGCTGTTGTTCGTCGGCGTGCATCAACGGCAAGTCGCTGATGGCCTGTTGCGGTTGCTCGCACACGGCGTGTAGCAAGTTGATGAAGTGCTCGGCGAGACGCTGAATGGTTGCGCTGTCGAACAGCTCATCGGCGTAGTCGAACGACAGGCTCAGGCGCCCGTTGCGGTCTTCTTCGCTGTGCAGTTGCAGGTCGAACTTGGCCTCGCGGCTGTGCCAGGGCAACTCATCGGCCAGCATGCCCGGCAGGCGGCGCAAGGCACTCAGGTCGCGTTGCTGGTGGTTGAACATGACTTGGAACAGGCCCTGTTCGCGGGCGTGCGGGAAGGCTTCCAGCAGTTGCTCGAACGGCAGGTCCTGATGGGCCTGCGCCCCCAACGCCGTCTGGCGCGTTGCAGCCAACAGCTGGTTGAACGGCAGGCGCCCGTCCAGCTCGGCGCGCAGCACCAGGGTGTTGATGAAGAAGCCGATCAGGCCTTGGGTTTCCTGGCGCGGGCGGTTGGCATTCGGCACGCCGATGCGGATATCGCGCTGGCCGCTGTAGCGGTAGAGCAGGCTTTGGAACGCCGCCAGCAGCAGCATGAACGGGGTGGCTTGGTTGTCTTGGGCGGTCTGGCGAATCGCTGCACTGAGGCCGGCCTCCAGGCGCACGCTATGGCGCGACGCGCTGTGGCGTTGTTGCGCCGAGCGCGGATGGTCGGTGGCCAGGCTCAGGCTCGGATGTTCCTCGCCCAGCTGGGTTTTCCAGTACGCCAGTTGCCGCTGGCCTTCGCCTTCGGCCAGCCATTGGCGCTGCCAACTGCCGTAGTCGGCGTATTGCAGGGCCAATGGCGGCAACGCCAGGGGCTGGCCTTGCGTCGCGGCGGCATACAGCCGCGAGAATTCGTCGATGAGGATACTCAGCGACCAACCGTCGGCAATGATGTGGTGCAGCGTCACCAGCAATTGGTGATCTTCGTCGTCCAGGCGCACCAGGGTCACCCACAGCAGCGGGCCCTTTTCCAGGTCGAACTGGGTGCGCGCTTCGTCTTCGCGGATCTGCTGCGCGCGTGCCTCACGCTCGGCGCCAGGCAGGTCGCTGAGGTCGATAATTTGCAGGTCGAATTCGGCGCTTGCCTGCACACGCTGGAGGGCCTGGCCGTCGCGCTCGTAGAAGCGCGTACGCAGGGCTTCGTGACGCTCGATCAAGTGCTGGAAGCTGGCGCGCACCGCGTCTTCGTCCAACTCGCCGCGCAAACGCAAGGCGCCGGGGATGGTGTAGGCGCTGCTCTGCGGGTCGAGTTGCCAGGTGATCCACAGGCGGTTTTGCGCCAGGGATTGCGGCAGGTCATCCTGGCGCGACAAGGCATGAATCGCGCCTTGAGCGATGCCGCCGTCCTGCTGCAATTGCGCAACGCTTGCGGCAAAGCTCGCCAGGGTCGGCGCTTCGAACAGCATGCGCAGGTTCAGCTCCAGCCCCAGGGTTTCGCGCAGGCGGGCGACCACTTGGGTGGCGGTGATGGAGTTACCGCCGAGCAGGAAAAAGTGGTCATCGGCCGCAACGGTTGCGACCTGCAACTGCTCGCACCAGATGGCGGCGATCTGGTTTTGCAGATCGGATTCCAACGCCGCATCGCTCGCTTGCGCTTGCAGGTCGGGGAACTGCGCGTAGCTGTCGAGGCTGCCATCGGCGTGGCGAAGGGCACAGGCCGAGCGCTGCACTTTGCCGCTGGAGGTCTTCGGCAAGGCGCCGGGGTTGAGCAGCACCACCACGCTCGGGGCTTCTTGATACGCCTCGGCCACGGCCTGGCGGATGGCTTTGATCAGCGCCTCGGGCAGCAGGATTTTCTGCACGCTGCGGCTGATTTCGGCGGCGATGCCGATGCCTTCCAGGCCCTGGTCATTCACTGCAAATGCGGCGACGCGGCCTTTGCGCACCACTTCCACTTCGCGCTCGATGGTTTGTTCGATGTCCTGCGGGTACAGGTTATGGCCGCGCACGATCAGCAGGTCTTTCAGGCGGCCGGTGATGTACACCTGGCCCTCGCGGATAAAACCCAGGTCGCCGGTGCGCAGCCAGGTGCGGCCGGCGTGCTGTACAAACGTCTTGGCCGACGCTTGCGGGTTGCGCCAGTAGCCGTGGGCGATGCTCGGGCCGCTGGCCCACAGTTCGCCGACGTGGTTATCCGGCAGTTCGCTCAGCGTGTGCGGGTCGGCGATCAACACCGCGTGCTCCGGCTGGCTGGTGCCGCAACTCATGATCGCGCTGCCCTGCCCCGGTTCGGCGCGGTTGGCGGCCAACGCCTGTTCATCCAGGCGCAAGGCCGGGATGCCGTGGCCGCGGGTGCCGCCAGCGACGAACAGGGTCGCCTCGGCCAGGCCGTAGGAGGCGAAGAAATTGTTCGGGGTGAAGCCACACGTCGCAAACTTCTCGGCGAAGCGCTCCAGGGTGTCGAGGCGGATCGGTTCAGAGCCCGAATAGGCCACGCGCCAGGTGCTCAAGTCGAGGCGCTCCAGGGCTGATTCGCTGACCCGCTCGCTGCACAGGCGGTAGGCGAAGTCCGGGCCACCGCTGATGGTGCCGCGGTATTCACTGATCGCCTCCAGCCAACGCAGCGGCCGGCCAAGGAAGTACGCCGGCGACATCAACACGCACGGCACACCGCTGAAGATCGGTTGCAGCAGGCCGCCGATCAGGCCCATGTCGTGGTACAGCGGCAGCCAGCTGACGATCACGTCATCCGGGTTGAGGTCGATGCCAAAACCACGGCGGATCAGCACTTCGTTGGCCACCAGGTTGCCGTGGCTGACTTGCACGCCTTTGGGCAATGCGGTGGAGCCGGAGGTGTATTGCAGGAAGGCGATGTCATCGGCGTGCAGTTCGGGTTCGACCCAGCGCTCGGCGAGCTGTGCATCCAGGGTGTCGACGCTCAGCACCGGGGGTGCGTTGTCGATCTGCGCCAGGCCGTCGCCGAGGCTGGCAATGGTCAGCAGCAAGCGCGGTTCGGCGTCACTGATGATCGACAGCAAGCGCTCCTGATGATGCCGGCGCGTGGACTCTGGCGGATACGCCGGCACTGCGATGACCCCGGCGTACAGGCAGCCAAAGAACGCCGCGACGTAGTCCGGGCCGCTGGGGAACAACAGCACCGCACGCTCGCCCAACGCCACATTGGCCTGCAAGGCGGCGGCGATGGCGCGGGCGCGCCGGTCCAGGTCACGGTAGCTGAGCACAACGTTTTGCTCGGCAGAGTCGGCGAGGAAGCGCAGGGCCACCTGGTCCGGGGTCTGCGCGGCGCGGCGTTGAAGGGACTGGACCAGAGTGCGGGGAAGTTCGAAGGCGTCCATCATGGGGTTCCTGCCTGAAATCGGCTTACGGGAAAATCGAGAAATAGAGAGCGTTCAGACGGCGGCCAGCTGCCGCGCCGCGTCACTGCGCCAGCGTGCGAGGTGCTCGTCGGCGTAGCGCCGCAGGCAACGCAGCACGGCGCTTTCGTGCTGCACGAGAAAGAAGTGGTGGCCGTCGAACATGTCCAGGGAAAAGCCGCTGGCGGCGTCGGCCTGCCAGTCAAGCAACTGGTCGGCGCGCACGCTGTCTTGCTTGCCGCCAAACACGTGGATCGGCATGCCCAGCGGTTCGCGCTGGCCGTAGGTGAAGCTGCCGCAGAGCAGGAAGTCGGCGCGCAGGATCGGCAGCATCAACTGCATCAATTCGGGGTTGGCCAGGGCCTCTTCGGCGGTGCCCTGCAATTCGCGCAGGCGGGCGATCAGTTGTTGGTCAGTCTTTTCAATGGCGTAGTCGCTCACATCACGACGCGCCGGGCCGGCGGTGCCAGAGGCAAACAACGCCAGCGGCTCAGGCGCACCGCGCTCGCGCAGGGCGTGGGCCAATTCGAAGGCGAGCAGGCCGCCGAGGCTGTGGCCGAACAGGGCATACGGGCCGTTCAGGTCGCGGCTGATTTCATCCGCCAACTGCGCTGCCAAGGCCTTGATGTCGCGCTGCAACGGCTCATCCATGCGCATGCCGCGCCCCGGCAACTCCAGTGGGCACACTTGCAACCACTCCGGCAGAGCCCGACGCCAACGCGCATAGACCATGGCGCTGGCCCCCGAATAGGGCAGGCAAAACAGGCGCAGTCGCGTAGCGGCACTCATCGGCTGAGCGCTCTCATCAGGCTGAGGGCGCCCGATAGGCTAAAGGCTCCAAACTGAAACACGCTGTATGCACCGTACAAACCCATGTCGTCCTCCTGCGGGCGCTGATCCTTGGCCGTTTGTTAACGGACCTGTCACCCATGAGAACGGACGGTGCCGGCAAATAATTAGTCTGCGGGCAAGCGCGAGACCTGGTTCACACCTTTCAGGAAGGCATAAGATTAGTTCGTCTTCTCATTTGACAATCATTATCATTAAGCATAATTTGTTGCCCGATGTGTAGGAGGCCTCAGCACGGACGCCCTCCCCTAACCTCTTTTGCGACAAGGTGATTTCCATGACGGAACAAGTATTCACAGGCAGGTGCGACTCACCGCTTCTCCAGGCATTCGTCGACAATCGTTTGATTCTGGTGAAGATCGCGGCACGCATTACCGGCTGCCGCTCGCGCGCCGAAGACGTGGTGCAGGACGCCTACTTCCGGCTGCAATCGGCGCCGACGATCACCTCATCGTTCAAGGCCCAACTGAGTTATCTGTTCCAGATCGTGCGCAACCTGGCGATCGATCACTACCGCAAGCAGGCCCTGGAACTCAAATACTCCGGGACCGAAGAGGAAGGCTTGAATGTGGTCATTCACGGCGCTTCACCGGAAACCTCGCACATCAACTTCAACACTCTGGAAAACATCGCCGACGCCCTGACGCAATTGCCTCAACGCACCCGTTACGCGTTCGAGATGTATCGCCTGCACGGCGTGCCGCAAAAGGACATCGCCAAGGAACTCGGCGTCTCGCCGACCCTGGTGAACTTCATGATTCGTGATGCGCTGGTGCATTGCCGCAAGGTGTCGGGCAGCCACAGCGATACGTTTGCGCGACGAGTCTGAGTGTGGGGAAAGGGCTTGTTGTGGCAAGCCTGATCCGCGCTCAGTGCACCGCTGTCACATCAATGCGATACGGCTCGAAGATCTTCAACAGCTGCCCGTTATCGCGCAGGCGCTTGAGCATCTCGGCAAACGCCGCTCCGGTAATCGGTGCCTTTGGCCGCAGCAACGCGTAGTGGTGGTACACCTGGTCAATCCGCTCCGAGACCAGGAACTGCCCGGCCATGTCCGCGTTGCGCACCATGAAATCACTCAAGTACGAACGCGTGACCAGTGCGATGTCCGCACGCCCGCGCGCCACCATCAGCAAGTTGCTGTCATGGGAATAGGTCAACGTGGCGTTGAAATGCTCGGTCATGTACTTGGGGTCGGGGTTGAAGTTGGCAAAGGCGTAGTGATAACCGCTGAACACGGCCAGACGCTTGCCGTTGAGGTCGGCGAAATAGCGCTGATCGCGACCGGGCTCACGTTGGGCGACGAAAATTTCCGCGTCCTCAAGCCCCATGTCCACGGCAGTGTGGTCAATGTTCTGCCAGCCCCAGTCGGGGTTTTCGAAGATCGCCATGTCGACCCGGCCTTGCTCGAAATCGCGAAAACGCCGTGGGATAGACGTCGGCACCAGTACAAACTGGTAGTCGGTTTGCGAGGCGTTCAGCGCCTCGACCAGTTGCGGCAGTAAACCGGTGTCGGCGCCTTGCTCGGGGCGTACGGTGTAGGGCGGAAAATGCGCGGCGCCGATCCTCACCAATTGCGCAGCCGAAGCCGGCATCCACCCCGCGGTGCCCAGTGCCCATAAAGTTAGTCCTGCAGCCAGCCGCCATGGCGAAAACATTGAGGCACACACCGTTTAATACTCTGATGGCGATAAGCTAGGCGTTTTTGTCAGGTGAGACAACTTTCCATCGGCAAATTAATGGCTTGCGCCTCAATCGGCCTTCAGCACCATCAGCAGGGCTTCTTCGGCCAATTGCTCCAGGGTCATGCTGCCTTGGGCGCGGAACCACGTGGTGGTCCAGGACAACGCGCCGGTGAGGAAACGCCGGGTGATAAATACATCGCCCCTGATGTAACCGGCGGCCTTGGCCTCGCCCAGCACCTGCAACCAGATGTCTTCGTACACATCCCGCAGCGCCAGCACTTGGGCCTGGCCATCGGCCGACAGCGAACGCCATTCGTAGACCAGCACCGCCATGGCTTCGCCGCTGCCGCCCATGATCGACTGCAACTCACAGCGAATCAGCGCCAACACGCGTTCACGCACGCTGTTCGCTTCCTCGAGTGAGGCGCGCATCATCGCGGTGTTGTAGTGGATGGTTTCCTCCATCACCGCGCGCAGGATCTCGTCCTTGCTCTTGAAGTGATGAAAGATGCTGCCGGACTGAATGCCCACCGCGCTGGCCAAGTCACGCACGGTGGTGCGCTCAAAGCCCTTGTTGCGAAACAGGTGAGCTGCGGTTTGCAGCAATTTGCCCCGGGCACTGTCGGGGTCGGTCAATTGGCCGGCATCGACCATGGTGCGCATCACCCTCAGGGCTTTTTGCTCATCCATGCCTCTCTCCTTCACGTGTGCTGACGTCGTGGGCGGCAATTTAGGCCGTGGCCGCCACCCAAGCAAGCGCTTGGGCAAAACTTGTGTACAGAGTTTACAAACCAAGCGCTTGCTTGGTAGTCTCGACGCCAGCCATTCGAGGACGGATTTCTCATGAGCAAGACGGTACGTATCGGCTGCGCCAGCGCCTTCTGGGGAGACACCTGCACCGCCGCCGCCCAGTTGGTACACGGCGGCGCGCTGGATTACCTGGTGTTCGACTATTTGGCGGAAGTCACCCTGTCGATCCTTGCCGGCGCACGGATGAAAGACCCTCAGGCCGGCTACGCCACGGATTTCGTCGAAGTGCTCACGCCGCTGCTGGGTGACATCCAGCGCCAGGGCATCCGCGTGATCAGCAATGCCGGCGGCATCAACCCGCAAGCGTGCGCCGCCGCCCTGCAAGCGGCCTGCGACAAGGCGCAAATCCCGCTGAAAATCGCCGTGCTGCTGGGCGATGACCTGCAACCGCAGCTCAAGCACCTGCACGGCGTCAGCGATATGTTCAACGGCGCGCCGCTGCCGCCGATGTGCGTGTCGGCCAACGCCTACCTCGGCGCGCCGGGCATCGCCCAGGCACTTGAGCTGGGCGCCGACATCGTGATCACCGGCCGAGTGGTCGACAGTGCGGTGGTCAGCGCCGCATTGGTGCACGAATTCAACTGGTCATGGCAGGACTATGACCGTCTCGCCCAAGCTGCCCTCGCCGGGCACATCATCGAATGCGGCGCGCAATGCACAGGCGGCAACTTCACCGATTGGCGTGACGTGCCGGACTACGAGCACATTGGTTTTCCCATCGTCGAGGTCAGCGCCGACGGCCAGTTCACCGTCAATAAAGTCGACGGCACGGGCGGGCTGATCAGCGAACTCAGCGTGGCCGAACAGCTGCTGTATGAAATCGGCGACCCGCGCGCCTACCTGCTGCCCGATGTGATCTGCGATTTCAGCCAGGTCAAACTGCAGCAGCAAGGCAAAAACCAAGTGCGCCTGCACGGCGCCAAGGGTTTGCCGCCCACCGATCAGTACAAAGTCAGCGCCACCTACCCGGACGGTTTTCGTTGCACCGCCAGCTGCCTGATCGCCGGGATCGACGCGGTGGCCAAGGCCGAGCGCGTCAGCCAGGCGATCATCAACAAGACTTCGGAACTGTTCAGCCAGCGCGGCTGGGCGCCTTACACCGAGGTCAACATCGAACTGCTCGGCAGCGAAGCCACCTACGGCGCCCACGCCCAGCGTCAGGATTGCCGCGAGGTGGTGGTGAAACTGGCGGTGCGGCACCCGAGCAAACAGGCGCTGGTGCTGTTCGCCCGCGAGATCGCCCAGGCAGCCACCGGTATGGCGCCGGGGTTAACCGGAATTGTTGGCGGCCGCCCGACGGTGTATCCGCTGATTCGGCTGTTTTCGTTCCTGATCGATAAATCATCCTGTGAGCTGGTGATCGACTTCCAAGGCCAGCGCCACGCCATTGAACTGCCCGCCTCTGCGCCACTGGTCACCCCGGCTGAGCCGATTGACCCGCCCAAGCCTCAAGGCCGCGCCGATGCCAGCGTGCCCCTGGTAAAGCTGGCCGTCGCGCGCTCCGGCGACAAAGGCAACCACAGCAATATCGGCGTGATCGCCCGCCATCCCGACTACTTGCCGTGGATCGCCGAAGTGCTGACCCCGCAAGTGATCGTCGACTGGATGAGCCACGTGCTCGACCCCTTCCACGGCCGCGTCGAACGCTGGTACATGCCTGGCAGCCACAGCCTGAATTTCCTGCTGGAAAACGCCTTGGGCGGCGGCGGTATCGCCAGCCTGCGCATCGACGCGCAGGGCAAAGCCTTCGCCCAGCAACTGCTGGAAATCCCCATCGCCGTGCCACAACACATCGCCGATCAACTCAAATAAAAGGAGCGTTGCCGTGGCCTTCGACTCAATCTTCAAAGCCGACCTGTTCCACGGGCAAACCGTGATCGTCACCGGTGGCGGCAGTGGCATTGGCCGCTGCACCGCGCATGAACTCGCAGCCCTCGGCGCTCAAGTGATTCTGGTGGGGCGCAAACCGGAAAAACTGCAAACGGTGGCAGCGGAAATCGCCGAAGACGGCGGCACGGCGCATTGGCAGGCTTGCGATATTCGCGATGAAGACGCGGTGAAGGCGCTGGTTACGCAGATTATCCACGCACACGGGCCGATCCACGGGCTGGTGAACAACGCTGGCGGCCAATACCCGTCGCCCCTGGCCTCGATCAATCAAAAGGGCTTTGAAACCGTGCTGCGCACCAACCTGGTCGGCGGTTTCCTGATGGCGCGGGAAGTGTTCAATCAATCCATGAGCAAGCACGGCGGCGCCATCGTCAACATGCTCGCCGACATGTGGGGCGGCATGCCCGGCATGGGCCACTCGGGCGCAGCGCGTTCGGGCATGGACAACTTCACCAAAACCGCCGCCTTCGAATGGGGCTACGCCGGGGTGCGCGTCAACGCAGTGGCGCCGGGCTGGATTGCCTCCAGCGGCATGGACACCTACGAAGGCGCCTTCAAGGCGGTGATTCCGACCCTGAGCGAGCACGTGCCACTCAAGCGGATCGGCACCGAATCGGAGGTCAGCGCGGCCATCGTGTTCCTGCTCAGCCCCGCCGCCGCGTTCATCAGCGGCAGCACCTTGCGCATCGACGGCGCCGCCAGCCTGGGCAGCCGCGCCTGGCCGCTGCCCAAGGCGCAACCGCCGAGCGAGCCGTTCAATGGTTTCCACCGTGCCTACCTGCCCGGTGTGCTCAAGGCGGAGCAATAAACCATGCCGGTGATTGAAAGCTTGATCGACGCCCACAGCCCGCAGTTCGCGCAAAACCGTGAGGCGATGCTGGCCGCCATCGCGCAGTTGCGCCAACTGGAGCACGCCCTGCTCAGCAAGGCGCAGGAAGCCAAAGCCAAGTTCGACACGCGCGGCCAACTGCTGCCCCGCGAGCGCCTCAACCTGCTGCTGGACCCCGGCGCGCCGTTCCTGGAACTGGCCAGCCTGGCCGGCTACAAACTCCACGACGACAAAGACGGCAGCGCGGCCGGCGGCGGCTTGATCGCCGGCATCGGCTACGTCAGTGGCGTGCGCATGCTGGTGGTGGCCAACAACAGCGCGATCAAGGGCGGCACTATTTCCCCCACGGGGCTGAAAAAATCCCTGCGCCTGCAACAGATCGCCATGGAAAACAAACTGCCGGTGGTGACGCTTGCCGAAAGCGGCGGTGCCAACCTCAACTACGCCGCCGAGATTTTCGTCGAGGGCGCCCGCAGCTTTGCCAACCAGGCGCGCATGTCGGCCATGGGCCTGCCGCAAATCACCGTGGTGCACGGCTCGGCCACGGCCGGCGGTGCATATCAGCCGGGGCTGTCGGATTACGTGGTGGTGGTGCGCGGCAAGGCCAAGCTGTTTCTCGCCGGACCGCCGCTGCTCAAGGCCGCCACCGGCGAAGTGGCCACCGATGAGGAACTCGGCGGCGCCCAGATGCACGCGCAAACCGCCGGCACCGCCGAATACCTGGCCGAAAACGACGCCGACGGCGTGCGCATCGTGCGCGAAATCGTCAGCCTGTTGCCTTGGGATGAGCGCCTGCCGCGTGCGCCAACACGCGCTTACACAGAACCGCTGTACCCCATCGAAGAGCTGCTGGGGCTGATCCCCGACGACCCGAAAAAGCCCTACGACGTGCGCGAAATCCTCGCGCGCCTGGCCGACGGTTCCAACTTCCTCGAATTCAAGGGCGAGTTCGACGCCCACACCGTCTGCGGCCATTTGCACATCCAAGGCCGCGCCGTCGGCGTGATCGGCAATAACGGCCCGATCACGCCCAAAGGCGCGAGCAAGGCCGCGCAATTTATCCAGCTGTGCGACCAGAGCCGCACGCCGCTGCTGTTCCTGCACAACACCACAGGTTTCATGGTGGGCACCGAGTCGGAGCAACACGGCGTGATCAAGCACGGCGCGAAGATGATTCAGGCAGTGGCCAATGCGCGGGTGCCTAAACTCACGGTGGTGGTCGGCGGCTCCTACGGCGCCGGCAACTACGCCATGTGCGGCCGCGGCCTGGACCCGCGCTTTATCTTCGCCTGGCCCAACAGCCGCACGGCGGTGATGGGTGGCGCGCAGGCGGGCAAAGTGCTGCGCATCGTCACCGAGGCCAAGCAATTGAAGGAGGGTTTGGTGCCCGACCCCAAGGTGCTCGACATGCTCGAACAGGTCACCGCGCAGAAGCTCGACAGCCAGTCCACAGCGCTCTATGGCAGCGCGAATCTGTGGGACGACGGGCTGATCGACCCACGCGATACCCGCACGCTGCTGGGTTACCTGCTGGATATTTGCCATGAGGCCCAGAGGCGGCAGTTGCAGCCCAACAGTTTCGGTGTGGCGCGTTTCTAAAGGAGAACAACAACAATGATTTTTACCCAGGAACATCAGGAACTGCGCCGCACCGTGCGCGCCTTCGTCGATCGCGAGATCAACCCGCATGTGGACGAATGGGAAAAAGCCGGGCGCTTCCCCATTCACGAGATCTTTCGCAAGGCCGGTGACCTCGGCCTGCTGGGCATTTCCAAGCCGGAGCCATTCGGTGGCATGGGCCTGGATTACAGTTACTCCATTGTTGCGGCGGAAGAGTTCGGCACCATCCGCTGCGGCGGCATCCCGATGTCCATCGGCGTGCAGACCGACATGTGCACCCCCGCCCTCGCCCGCTTTGGCAGCGATGAACTGCGCGACGAGTTCCTGCGCCCGGCCATCAGCGGCGAGCAGGTCGGCTGCATCGGCGTCTCGGAAACCGGCGCCGGCTCCGACGTCGCCGGGCTGAAAACCCACGCACGCAAAGACGGCGACGACTACGTGATCAACGGCAGCAAAATGTGGATCACCAACTCGCCCAGCGCCGACTTCATTTGCCTGCTGGCCAACACCTCCGACGACAAGCCGCACATCAACAAGTCGCTGATCATGGTGCCGATGAACACGCCGGGCATCAGCGTCAGCCCACCGCTGGAAAAACTCGGCATGCACAGCTCCGAGACTGCCCAGGTGTTCTTCGACGGTGTGCGCGTGCCGCAGCGCAATCGCATCGGCCACGAAGGGGCGGGTTTCATGATGCAAATGCTGCAGTTCCAGGAAGAACGCCTGTTTGGCGCGGCCAACATGATCAAGGGCCTGGAATACTGCATCGACAGCACCATTGAGTACTGCAAAGAACGCCAGACCTTCGGCAAAGCGCTGATCGACAACCAGGTCATTCACTTTCGCCTGGCCGAACTGGCCACTGAAATCGAATGCCTGCGCGCGCTGGTCTACCAGGCCACCGAGCAATACATCAAAGGCCAGGACGTGACCCGCCTGGCGTCCATGGCCAAGCTCAAGGCCGGGCGCCTGGGCCGCGAGGTCAGCGACAGCTGCCTGCAATACTGGGGCGGCATGGGTTTTATGTGGGACAACCCGGTGGCCCGCGCCTACCGCGACGTGCGGCTGGTGTCGATTGGTGGCGGCGCCGACGAAATCATGCTGGGCATCATCTGCAAATTGATGGGCACGCTGCCTGGGAAAAAATCATGAATACCCTGCTGCTCGAACCGCATAACGGCGTGCTGCACATCACCCTCAATCGCCCGGCGCATCGCAATGCCATGAGCCTGGAGATGGTCAACGAACTGCGGGCGGTGTTGGCGCAGCTCGACAGCCAGGTGCGCGCGCTGGTGATCAGCGGCGCGGGCGGGCATTTCTGCGCAGGGGCGGATGTTAAAGACATGGTCACCGCCGGCGGCACGGCGCAGTTGCAGGCGCTGAACCGCGCGTTTGGCACCTTGCTGCAAGAAGTTGAGGCGGTGCCGCAAGTGGTGATCGTGGTGCTGCAAGGCGCCGTGCTGGGGGGCGGGTTTGGTTTGGCGTGTGTGAGTGACATTGCGATCGCCGATCACCAGGCGCGATTCGGCTTGCCGGAAACCAGCTTAGGCTTGTTGCCAGCGCAGATTGCGCCGTTTGTGGTCAAGCGGATTGGCCTGACCCAGGCGCGCCGGCTGGCGCTGACCGCGGCGCGGTTTGATGGGCTTGAGGCGCAGCGCTTGGGCGTGGTGCATTTTGCCGAGAGCGATGCGCAGGCATTGGCGCAGCGCCTGGATGAGGTGTTGGGACACGTGCTGCAGTGTGCGCCGGGCGCAAATGCGCGGACTAAAGCGCTGTTGCTGGCCAGTGCCGACGAGCCGCTTGAGGCGGTGCTGGATCGCGGGGCGCAGTGGTTTGCCGAGGCGGTGACGGGCGTGGAAGGAATAGAGGGGACGCAGGCTTTTGTGCAGAAGCGCAAGCCAGGTTGGTGCAAATGACGCCATCGCAGGCAACCCAGCTCCCACCGTTGAAACGCCTTTCAAGGTGGGAGCTGGCTTGCCCGCGATGGGGCCAGAACAAACACCCGATTACCCAGGGATAAACCAATGCCCCCATTCAACAAAATCCTGATCGCCAACCGCGGCGAAATTGCCTGCCGCATCCAGCGCACCGCCCAGGCCCTGGGCTACCGCACCGTGGCGGTCTACAGCGATGCCGACGCCCAGGCCCTGCACGTGCAGATGGCCGACGAAGCCGTCAACATCGGCCCGGCGCCCGTCCAGCAGTCGTACCTCAACATCGCCGCCATTCTCAACGCAGCCAACATCACGGGCGCCGACGCCATCCACCCCGGCTATGGCTTTCTCTCCGAAAACGCCGACTTCGCCCGCGCCTGCCAACACGCGAACATCACCTTCATCGGCCCAAGCGTTGAGGCCATCGAACTGATGGGCAGCAAGCGCCTGTCCAAACTGGCCATGCTCGAGGCTGGCGTGCCGTGCATACCCGGTTACCAAGGCAACCGCCAAGACGACGCCGGCCTGCAAGAGCAAGCCAAGCGCATTGGCTACCCCCTGATGATCAAGGCCAGCGCCGGCGGCGGCGGGCGCGGCATGCGCCTGGTGCACGACGCCAGCCAACTGCTCGACGCACTGCGCACCGCCCGCTCGGAAGCGATGAACGCCTTTGGCAGCGACGAACTGATCCTCGAGCGCGCGCTGATCGACCCGCGCCATGTCGAAATTCAACTGTTCGGCGACAGCCACGGCCAGCTCATCTACCTGGGCGAACGCGATTGCTCGATCCAGCGCCGCCACCAGAAAGTCATCGAGGAAGCCCCCTGCCCCGTGATGACCCCGCAACTGCGCCACGCCATGGGCGAAGCTGCGCTGAAGGCTGGGCGGGCGGTCAGTTATGTGGGCGCCGGCACCGTGGAATTCCTGCTCGACCGCGACGGCCAATTCTATTTCCTGGAAATGAACACGCGCCTGCAAGTGGAGCACCCCGTTACCGAGCTGATCACCGGCCTCGACCTGGTGGCCTGGCAACTGCAAATCGCCGCCGGTGAACCGCTGCCACTCACACAGGCCGACGTGACCCTCAGCGGCCACGCCCTGGAAGTGCGCCTGTACGCCGAAGACCCGGCCCAGGGCTTTGTGCCGCAAACCGGTGACGTGCTGCGCTGGGAGCCTGCCGTCGGCGTGCGGACCGACCACGGCGTACTCGAAGGCCAGCGCATCAGCCCGTTCTACGACGCCATGCTCGGCAAGATCATCGCGCACGGCGCCACCCGTGAAGAAGCCCGGCGCAAGCTGCTGCGAGCAGTCCAAGACACGGTATTGCTGGGCGTAACGACCAACCAGCGATTGCTCGCCGATCTGCTTGAACACCCGGACTTTATCGCCGGCGATTTCAGCACCGGATTCATCGCCGCGCACTTCAGTGACATTCCCCGCCGGGCAGCCACGGATGAACAGATCGCCCTGGCCGCCGCGCTGTTTTATCAACACAGCGCCGGTACCTACTCCCCAGGTTTAACGGGCTGGCGCAACAACGCCAGCGTGCCTTGGACTTATCGGCTGGATATTAACGACGCACCCCACGCGGTCGCCGTGAGCGTTTTGCAGGCCAACCACCTGCAGGCCAACGGCATCGACATTCGCAACCTCAGTACCGACGGCCGTCGGGCCACGCTGGAGATCAACGGCGTGCGCCGCCGCGTCGCCTATCACCTCGACGATACCCAACTCTGGCTGCCCGGCGTGCGGGTGATCAACCGTACCCAGCAGGTCGCCAGCCGCCAGGCCGATGCCGGCAGCGGCACCGTCAAGGCGCCGATGGACGGTGCCATTGTCGATATTCGGGTCAGCGCCGGTCAGCGTGTCAGCCAGGGCCAGCTGCTGCTGGTGCTCGAAGCGATGAAGATGGAGCATCCGCTGACGGCCGGCATCGACGGCGTGATCAAAAGCGTGCAAGTGATTGCAGGCGCTCAGGTGCGCAATCGCCAGGTTTTACTGGAGATCGAAAAGCCCTAGGCGGAACTACAAGGCCCGGCTACGCTCTATCCCCATCAGGAAGGGACGAGTACGGGAACCTGCGCGATGCCTCATTGGCTGATTATTGACCTTGAAGCCACAACGGATGAAGGCGGCTGGCCCGTGACGGAGATGGAAGTCATCGAGATCGGCGCGAGCCTGGTGAACCGCCAAGGCCGTGAACTGGATCACTTCCAGCGCTTTGTGCGGCCGCTGCGTCGGCCGTTGCTGACGCCGTTCTGCCGACAGCTCACCCACATCACCCAGGCCAACATCGACGCCGCTGCGCCGATGACCGACGTGTGGCCACTCTTCGAACGCTGGCTGGGCCAACATCACACGCGCCTGGAAGGCTGGGCCAGTTGGGGCGACTACGATCGCAAGCAGCTTGAACTCGAATGGCAACGCCATGGCCTGGCCAGCGCGCTCGCACAAACGCCGCATGTGAACCTCAAGCAGCGCTTTGCCAAGGCCCGGCGCCTGGATAAGCCGCTGGGTCTCAACGGCGCGCTGCAATTGGCGGGGATGCAGTTTCAGGGTCAGCAACACCGGGCGCTGGAAGATGCACGCAACACCGCGCGCCTGCTGCCATTGATTTTGCCGGTCTAGGCAGCGCGCAAAGGCTTGGGCATACTGGCCGGCCTTTTCCAATATCCTGCTGTTCTGTAGGAGCCGGCGTGCCGGTGATGGCGTGCGCCTGAGCGAAGCCAGGCACGTCCATACAGAGCAGCAAGCCTTAATCCACTTTTCGAGGATTCACCCATGTTCAAAGTCAACGAATACTTCGACGGCACCGTCAAGTCGATCGCTTTCGGCACCGCAGAAGGTCCGGCGACCATCGGCGTAATGGCACCGGGTGAATACGAATTCGGCACCGCCCAGCGTGAAATCATGCACGTGGTGTCCGGCGCCCTGACCGTGAAACTGCCTGACGCCGACTGGGAAACCTTCGCTGCCGGCAGCCAGTTCAACGTACCGGCCAACAGCAAGTTCCAGCTGAAGGTCGCGGTAGACACTGCTTACCTGTGCGAATACCGCGGCTAAGGGTTGCACCGGTCAAAAAAATGCCCGTCTCGCAGGAGACGGGCATTTTTTATGCGCGAACGTGTTACTCGATGACGGTCACCGGCATGCCCACTTGTAGACGGCCGAGGTCATCATTGACCAGGTTCTGGCCGAACAGGGCGCCGTGTTCCGTCTTGCGATAGGCATCGAGCGTGGCGAAGGGTTCGCGATCGGCACTGCGTTCGCCGGTCGCGGGGTCGATCGTGGTGAGGATGCAACGAGCGCAGGGCTTGACCACTCGGAACTCAACGTCGCCGATACGCAGGCGTTTCCAGCCGTCTTCGGCATACGCTTGACTGCCTTCGATCACCAGATTGGGACGAAAACGCAGCATTTCCATGGGCCGGCCGACCTGCCGGGAAAGGTCGTCCACGGACGCCTGACCGATCAACAACAGCGGGTAGCCGTCGGCAAACGCCACTTGGTCGTTATCTTTGCCGAAACCGGCCTCGGTGGTGCGTGCACGGGCCAGTGGCATCTGCACCAGCCGCGTGGCTTTGCCGATGAAGTCACTGACCCAGGCAGCCGCCGCATCGCCGGCATCCGGCACACGCAGGGTATCGCGCCAGATCGTCACCCCGCGCAGTTCGGCGTCGCTGCCGGGCAAGGCCACCTCCAGCGGCGCCATGCCTGGCGTGCTCAGGGTCAAGCCACCGGCGCTGTTCCACAACGCCGACAACTGGCTCATCTTCGCCACCGCCCGCTGCGTCAGAAATCGCCCGCTGGCTGCATCCACCAACATCCAGCGTCGATCCCCGTCCAGCCCAAGTTGATCCAGACCGACCTGCTGCAAGGCTTCGGCCTTGCCGGACTTCAAGGGATAACGGTACAACGCGCTGAGACGAAGCATGAGCCTGCGTTCCTGAGGGGACAAAGCGCCACCCTATAGCAGGCAGCCCCCGGAATCAAAGGACTACGCCCCCACAGCCAACAAGCAGGTGCAACGCGCAGACTCACCGTGCCACCCAGACTTACCCTGGCGCGCGGCCTTCTGTGGCGAGCGGGCTTGCCCCGCGTTGGGCTGCGAAGCAGCCCCAGAACCAGACGCCGCAGTTCTACTGAGACACCGCAGCGTCCTCATGGGGCCGCTGCGCAGCCCAACGCAGGGCAAGCCTGCTCGCCACAAAGAGCCAACTCACCCAACTACAGCTTCCCCTTAAAGACAATCAGGCCGGCACTTCATCCAGCATCAGGCGTTGGCGCACCACATCCACCAGCTTGTCGGGCTGGAATTTGGACAGGAAGTTATCGCAACCGACCTTTTTCACCATCGAGTCGTTGAAACTGCCCGACAGCGAGGTGTGCAGCACCACGTAAAGCCCACGCAGGCGCGGGTCGTTGCGGATTTCAGTGGTCAGGCGGTAGCCGTCCATCTCCGGCATTTCGGCGTCGGTAAAGATCATCAGCAGTTTGTCGGTCATCACCTGGCCGCTGTCGGCCCAGGCCTTGAGCATGTTCAGCGCCTTGAGGCCATCACTGGCGATGTGCATTTTCACCCCAAGCTGGCCAAGGGTATCGCGCAGTTGCGACAGGGCCACATTGGAGTCGTCCACCAGCAGCACTTCGCGGCCACGGGCGCGTTCCAGCACCGGGTCTTCGAGTTTCTCGCGGGAGACCTTGGCGTTGTACGGCACGATTTCGGCGAGGACTTTTTCCACGTCGATGATTTCCACCAACTGGTCATCGACCTTGCTGATGGCGGTGAGGTAATGCTGGCGACCGGCGCTGGCCGGTGGCGGCAGGATGGCTTCCCAGTTCATGTTGACGATGCGGTCCACACCGCCCACCAGGAACGCCTGCACTGAGCGGTTGTACTCGGTGACGATAATCGTGCTGTTGGGCCCCGGCACCAGCGGACGCATGCCAATCGCCTGCGACAGGTCGATCACCGGCAGGGTCTGGCCGCGCAGGTTGACCACGCCACACACAAACGGATGACGCTGGGGCATCAGGGTCAGCTTGGGCAATTGCAGGACTTCCTGCACCTTGAACACGTTGATCGCGAACAGCTGCCGCCCGGCCAGGCGAAACATGAGAATCTCCAGGCGATTCTCACCCACCAGTTGCGTGCGTTGATCTACCGTGTCGAGAATGCCGGCCATTAAAAGCTCCTGATGTGGTGTGTGTGTGCGGCTGGTTCAGCGGGTCGGGTATCGCGACCCTGCCGACCAACGCGCCGTCTTTGAATTCTTCGCGAGCATGCTTGCGTCTATGCTCGTTATCGGCGGCGATCGCCAGAGCTTGACCCCGGTAAAATGCCACGTAAATTCATTGATGTCACACTGACATCATGGTTTACTGCAACGGCCTTTTCAAACGGCACTGCAGCAACGTCGCGCGACCTTCAAATCGACGTGAGGTTCCGCTGCGTAAGGGAATCCCCTATACACAATCAGGCCCAACCTGATATTCGCGATATCTAATAGCCATTAATGTGACGCCATTCTCATTGCATGAATGGAGTCAGGCTTTTGTTTGCCATCCCAAGCCCTCGGCCCACGGGTCTTTCAGAGATTGCCGTGGCGGCATCCAAAGTTGTGCAAGCGACCCGAATGACCAGGGCCACTCTCGGCTACCGTGATCATTCTAATAACGGTCCTACTCGAATTTCGGAAGCGGGCTACAGATTTCAGTCATATTTCAGCGGTAGGTTTACGCCATTCACCCGGTGCGGCATCTCATCACCCGAGCTTATGTTGCGGAGACATGCATGATGAATAACGCAAACGAATGGCAAACTGCACTTCCCGAATTCCTGCTTGAGGCCGAGATGCTGCTGGCCAAGTCGCAAGAGTGCTTGAACCACTTGCACCTGATTCGCAACGACAGCGATGCCATCGACTGCATGAAAATCAGTTTGAGCAAGCTGGCTGAAAAGGCCGAAGGCCTGGCCCTGCAGGCGATCAGCGAATTCTCTCGGCATATTCAAAACCTGATTGCCAATGCCGCCTGCCCCATGGAACTGCATGACCAGGCGCTGAAGGCCTTGCATGACTGCCTGACATTACTGGCCTGGCAACTGGAGTTGATCGACACCCGCACCGGCGAACTGGCCCTGGATGAAAGCGAGCAAACTAAATTGATTGCGACAGTCACCTTGCAGATCCCGCAAAAAAACTTCGGTTATAAACCGCAGCAACGCTTACATCACACCTCATGAATGGGTGAGAGGTCGTATTTAATCAGTGAGTTATCTAATAACGACAGCAACATATCAATTAGCCATCAGCGCTATAACTCTGCACACCCACTTCATTAATACAACGGCCTGCTGTTTCAACTCCGGGCCCCTCTAACGCGCAGACTAGGGCCCTGAGTATTTATGCGTGGTTGTTAACCCCTCAGGCGAGTCGCCAGGCGACCAACGGTAATAGTGGTGGTACTATGCCCCGCTCGAAGTGAATCAACTTCATGATGTATAAAAGATGTTTCGGCACCGCATATCAAACAAAGCCCCGTCAGCCGCCGTGACCGGTCTTCCCGCAGCGAACCTTCATTGGCTCCATCCGCTATGTACGCCAGCTTAAAGTCACTCATCGCAAGATCCGTGTCCCGCAGCAATGCCCGCCGCATCGTTCTCGCCCTGTGCCTTTGCTCATTGCTGGTCAGCCTGTGGGCCTATGCCCGTTGCGCGCCGTTGCCGTTATTGATCCCTTTGCTCAACCTGGCCACGTTGCTGGTGGTGGGCGTGCAACAGTGGCGCTCGCGCAAATCGATAAAATTCCAGCCGCAGGAATTGGCCGATCGCTTGCTGCAAGTACAGGAAAACGAACGGCATCGCCTCAGCCGCGAATTGCATGACGATATCGGCCAGTTGCTCACTGCCGCCAAGCTGCAAAGCGAATGGCTCAAGCGCCGCTTGCCGCCAGACCTGCAAAGCCAGTGCACGGTGCTGTGCAACACCTTGAATGAAACCCTGGCCAAAGTGCGCGACGTCTCGGCCATTCTCAACCCCAGGCAGCTGGCCAGCCTGGGGTTGGAAGCCAGCCTGCGCGCGCACCTGCTCAAGACCCTGGAAAACACCCCGGTGCACTGGAGCCTGGAATGCCAGCAACGGCTGACCGGTATTCCCGAAGAGATGGCCGTGGCGGCCTTTCGGATCACCCAGGAAGCGGTGACCAACATGCTTCGCCATGCCCAGGCGCACAACTTGCTGGTGCGCCTGCAACGCCTGCCCGAAGGCCTGTCGCTGATGATCTGCGATGACGGCCAGGGCTTCTCGCCTGCCATCAACCCCGGCCTGGAAGGCCAACGGGGCATGGCCGGCATGTCCGAGCGGATAGATCAGTTAGGGGGCACTTTGTCCGTCAACAGCCAGCCTGGCAAAGGGACCCGGATCGACGCACTTTTCCCCTGGGCGCCGCGCGCCCTCGAACGGGCCAGTTCCCCTAAGGTTCTCGAGTGACCTGCAATTTACTCCTGGTGGATGACCACGCACTGATTCGGGCCGGCGTACGCGCGCTGATCCAGGATATTCCCGGCTACACCGTGATCGGTGAAGCCAATGATGGTGCGCAGTTACTGGAAAAATTCAGCGCACTGCAGCCGGATATCGTGCTGCTGGACCTGTCGCTGAAGCACGTCGGTGGCCTGGATGCATTGCAGCAACTCAAGGCGGCCTACCCCAAAAGCAAAGTGCTGATCCTGTCGATGCACACCGACCCGGAGCTGATCATGCGGGCGCTGGAGTCCGGCGCCTATGGCTACCTGCTCAAGGACACCACCGCCAACGAGCTGGAACACGCCCTGCTCGCCCTGCGCAACAACGAACGCTACCTGAGCCCGGCGATTGCCCACACCGTGATCAATCAGGCGCTGATCCGCAGCCAGGGTCCCACTTCCCCCGTCGCCCATAGACACAACCTCACGGCGCGTCAGCTGGAAATCCTGCGCCTGATCGTGCGCGGCAAATCCACCCGGGAGATCGCTCACGGCCTGGGCCTGAGCATCAAGACCGTGGAGGCGCATCGCTCGCAAATCATGAAGCGCCTGCAGATATTCGACGTGGCGGGCCTGGTGCTATTCGCCGTTCGCGAGCAGATCATCAGCCTGGACGATTAGCGGCGAATTCAGCGGCAGGTGCACACGCAAGGCCTTGGGCAGTGCAGAGAACCGCAGGTCATCGCCTTTTAACGGTTCACCGTCCAGGTTGATGTACAGCCCTTCGGCCACCTTGATCTCGACCCACGGCAGGCGCGCGCGCACAAACATGTTGTCCAGGCCCCAGCCGTCGCTCATCAGGGTCATCAGCGTGCCAACCACCTCCTGAGGTGCCGGCAGAATGCTGATATCCAGCAAGCCGTCGTCGGCCAACGCGCCAGGGCACAGCACATGGCCGCCGCCCGCTTGGCGACCGTTGCCGATCCCCAGCGCGAGCAGGTCGCCCTTCCAATGAAAGCCCGGCCCTTCCAGCTCGCCATAGGCGGCCTTCAGTTCACTGAATCGCGTCAACCCGGTGAACAGGTAGGCCGCGCCGCCGAGGACTTTTTTCAGGTCTTCGGAGGTATTGGCCGTGACCTGGCTGCCAAACCCGCCGGTGGCCATATTGAGGAACATTTGCCCGCCGGCCTGGCCGAGGTCGATGGCCCTGGGCGGTACGTCCAGCAGCGCCAGCGCGTGCGCAGGCTGCAGCGGAACGCCGGCGGCGCGGGCAAAATCATTGGCGGTGCCCAACGGCATCAGCACCAGGCTGGCGTCGGTCTTGGCCAGCGCCATGGCTTCGGCCACATCGCGCAAGGTGCCGTCGCCACCGCCGGCGATCAGGTGGGTATAGCCGTCGGCCAGGGCCTCGTTGACGATGCGCTGGGCGTCGCCGCCCTCCCAAGTGACCCGCACCGCCAGCTCCCAGCCCTGCTCACGACGGGCCTGCACGGCGGCGCGCACGTCCTCGTTGAGGGCTTGCTTGCCGTGCAGGATCAACAGTGCCTTGGGGGTGGTCATGCGGGGATTCTCCTGGGTTCAAAGGTGCTTGAAGGATGTGGACATTGGCCGGAGAGAAAAAAGCCATCGGGGACGCAAATTTATTGGCCGCCTGGAAGTTATCCATCGCGTTGCACGTCGATACCTTGCCGTTGGGCACAGGTTCTACGCCATCCCATCGCTTGCCGTCGGCAGACAGCTCATGCAGCTGGATTGAACAGTCGGCGTAAATGCTCGCCTGCACCCTGTAATCTGTCACAGGCCGAGGCGCAAATGTCAGGCGGCACCTATCGAGTGTGCCTGGTGTACCGAGGTGTCCGCATCGCAGGCAAGCCAGCTCCCACAGGAAAGCCAGCCAGCAGTGTCGGACAGGTGTAGCAACCTACGTCAGCTTTTGTGCAACTTACTCATCAATTGCGCTTCAGCCTGGGTCAAGCCACACGACTGCGTCAGCTCATCCACGGTCGCGCCCATGCCCACCAGCTTCGCCGCCTGGGCGAACGACAGGCTCGAAGGGTCGCGTTGTTCGATCTGCGCCAGCTTGTCCGGCAGCGGCCCGAGAATCGCGCGCAGTTCATGCACCTCGTCCCCGACCTTTACCGCAGTCTGCTGGAAGTGATCCACGCGCTTGACCAGGTCAAGAATGCGCCGGTCACGCACGGCATCGCGCTCGGCCTGTTGCTGGGCCAATTCGCGTTGCTGGCGCATATAGCGCAGCAGGAACGCCACGGTCCCGGCCCACAACAGGGCCAGGACAATCACCGCCGCTTCAAAAAACAATCAGATGTTCTCCAGGTCCTGCCATTCTTCTTCGCTCATCATCTTGTCCAGCTCAACCAGAATCAGCAGTTCGCCGTTCTTGTTGCACACGCCCTGGATGAACTTGGCCGATTCTTCGTTGCCCACGTTCGGCGCGGTTTCCACTTCCGATTGGCGCAGGTAAACCACTTCGGCCACGCTGTCGACCATGATCCCGACCACTTGCTTGTCGGCTTCGATGATGACGATACGCGTGTTGTCGTTAACCTCGGTCGGCACCAGGCCAAAACGCTGGCGGGTGTCGATCACGGTCACCACGTTGCCGCGCAGGTTGATGATGCCCAGCACGTAGCTCGGCGCACCCGGTACCGGCGCGATCTCGGTGTAGCGCAACACTTCCTGCACGCGCATCACGTTGATGCCGTAGGACTCGTTGTCCAGTTTGAAGGTTACCCATTGCAGGATTGGATCATCGACCAAACCTTGTGCGGATGCTGACTTGTTCATTCCTCGGACCCCTTCAAATACCGTTTTCACGGCGTATGTACTTCGCTGACCGCACTTGCATGCGGGCCTTATTGTTCAATCAACTGCGTTTGTTCTGTGGCATCGCTTTTACCGCGCCGCTGGCGATCAACTCAGCCAGCTCGGCGACGTCGAGCAACGCGCACATGTGTTCAATCACGGTGCCGGCCAACCACGGCCGCTGGCCCCGGTGGCTGCGCCATTTGATTTCATTGGGGTCCAGGCGCAACGAGCGGCTGACTTGATGCACCGCCAGCCCCCACTCGTAGCCCTGAACCGAAATCACGTACTGCAAACCCTGGCGGAAGTCATCGCGGTAACGGTCGGGCATGACCCAGCGTGCGGTGTCCAGCACCTTGAGGTTGCCGGCCTGGCTTGGCAGGATGCCGAGAAACCACTCCGGTTGCCCGAACAGCGGCGTCAGCTCCTGACCTTCCAGCGAATAGATCGAGCCCAGGCACACCAGCGGCACCGCCAGGGTCAACCCGGCGACGTCGAACAACAGGCATTCGAACGGCTCGGCGGCCCACGCCGGGCGACCATCCGCGGTGACTGGCGGCGGCGTGATGCTCGGCGGCAGGTGGACTTCCACCACCGGCTCGACCACCACGGGCGCCACGACCGTCGGCGCAATCGGCGCTATCGGCTCAACCACCGGCACGAGGTATGCATCGCGGGCTTGTTCTTCGAGCACTGCCAACTGGAACTCATCCAGCGTGCCTTCGGCTTCTACAACCGGTTCAAGCAGCAGAATCGGTTCCGGCAGTTCCTCTTCGGTCGCGTCCTGCAGCAGGGCATCCAGGTAGGATTCCAGTGCCAGTTGCGGCCGGGTCTTGAATTCAACGGGACGGTTCATCACGCCACCTGCGCCACAAGCTGTTGCGACAGCAAATGCTTGAGCAACGCGCGGTACGCCAGCACGCCACGGCTTTTGCCGTCGAACTGCGAAGGCGTCAGGCCTGCGCGGCTGGCGTCACGCAGGCGCGTGTCGACCGGGATGTAGCCATTCCAGATGGTGTCCGGGTAGGCATCGCGCAATACCCGCAAGGTGCCAAGGGACGCCTGGGTACGACGGTCGAACAACGTCGGCACGATGCTGAACGGCAGCGCCTGCTTGCGCGAACGGTTAATCATCGCCAGCGTGCTGACCATGCGCTCCAGACCTTTGACCGCCAGGTGCTCGGTCTGCACCGGGATCACCAACTGCTGGCTGGCCGCCAAGGCGTTGACCATCAGCACGCCCAGCAGCGGCGGGCTGTCGATGATCGCGTAGTCGAAGTCCTGCCACAGCTGCGCCAGGGTCTTGGCGATCACCAGGCCCAAACCGCTCTGCCCCGGCGACTGACGCTCCAGGGTCGCCAGCGCAGTGCTGGACGGCAGCAGGGAAATGCTTTCGTTACTGGTGGGCAGCAGCAATTGCCCCGGCAAGTCGGCAGGCACGCTGCCTTTGTGCAGGAACAGGTCGTAGCAGCTGTGTTCCAGCGCATCCGGGTCGTAGCCAAAATAGCTGGTCATCGAGCCATGCGGGTCGAGGTCGACCACGACCACACGCTTGCCCGCCTCGGCCAGCAAGCCGGCTAAAGCGATGGAGGTGGTGGTCTTGCCGACTCCACCCTTTTGATTGGCAACTGCCCAGACTCTCATTCGGTTGGTTCCTCCCGGCAGGCGATGGCGCGACCGAGACATTGCATAAGTTATTGAGCCGGTGACGGAGAATTGACGGCGCTCTGACGAACCGACGGCTTAACGGTTGGCGTAGCAGTTTGTGTGCCAGCCCGCTTCAGTGCCGCATCCGGTGTTGCATTGGCCGTGCCGGTGCCGGTCAGGCTGCGGCGTACATCCAGGTTGCGCGACACCACCAGCACCACGCGACGGTTGCGCGCGCGGCCTTCGGCGGTGGCGTTATTGGCCACCGGCTGGAATTCGCCGTAGCCCACCGACGCCAGCCGACCAGGGTTCACGCCCTGCATTGCAAGCATGCGCACGATGCTTGCGGCGCGCGCCGACGACAGTTCCCAGTTGGTCGGATACTGCGCAGTCGCAATCGGGAAATTGTCGGTAAAGCCTTCCACGTGGATCGGGTTTTCAAACGGTTTGAGGATCGCCGCCACCTTGTCGATGATGGTGAACGCCTGGTCGCTCGGCATCGCATCGGCGCTGGCGAACAGCAGGCTGGAATTCAATTCGATTTCCACCCACAACTCGTTGCCGCGCACAGTCATCTGATTGGATTTGATCAGGTCGCCAAACGCAGCGCTGATGTCATCGGCAATGCTTTTGAGCGGGTCGCTGGTGCCACCGATGCCGGCGGCGGTTTCGTCGCTGTCGTTGACCAGCGGCTTGGCCGGGGTCACGGTCTTGGGCCGCTCTTCGCCAATGGGGATCGGCTTGAGGGCACGGTCGGCGTCGTTGAACACGCCGATCAGCGCCTGGGAAATGACTTTGTACTTGCCTTCGTTGATCGACGAGATGGAGTACATCACCACAAAAAACGCGAACAGCAAGGTAATGAAGTCGGCGTAGGACACCAGCCAGCGTTCATGGTTGACGTGCTCTTCAGGCTCGCGGCGGCGACGGCTCACAAACTCCCTCCTACACAAAGCATGCCCATCAATCCATGAAGCCCTGAAGCTTCAATTCGATGGAGCGCGGGTTTTCACCCTCGGCAATCGACAAGAGGCCTTCCAGCAACATTTCGCGGTAACGCGACTGGCGCATGGCAATCGACTTGAGCTTGCTCGCCACCGGCAGCAACACCAGGTTGGCACTCGCCACGCCGTAGATGGTGGCGACAAACGCCACGGCAATGCCGCTGCCCAGCTGCGACGGGTCGGCCAGGTTGCCCATCACGTGGATCAAGCCCATCACCGCACCGATGATGCCGATGGTCGGCGCGTAGCCGCCCATGCTTTCAAAGACTTTGGCGGCGTTGATGTCGCGGCTTTCCTGGGTGTAGAAATCCACCTCGAGGATGCTGCGGATCGCCTCCGGTTCGGCGCCGTCCACCAGCAATTGCAGGCCTTTGCGCGCGTAGCTGTCGGGCTCGGCATCGGCCACGCCTTCCAGGCCCAGCAGGCCTTCCTTACGGGCGGTGAGGCTCCAGTTGACCACGCGGTCGATGCCGCCTGGCAGGTCGACGCGTGGCGGGAAAATGATCCACACCAGAATCTGCATGGCGCGCTTGAACGAACTCAGGGGCGATTGCAGCAACGCGGCGCCCACGGTGCCGCCGATTACGATCAGTGCCGCCGGGCCGTTGGCCAAGGCGCCAAGGTGGCCGCCTTCAAGGTAGTTGCCGCCGATAATCGCGACAAACGCCATGGTGATGCCAATCAGGCTCAAGACATCCATCAGAGGCAGGCCTCCACCAGATGCTTGCCGATGTCGTCCAGGCTGTAGACGGCGTCGGCCAGGTCAGCCTTGACGATGGCCATGGGCATGCCATAGATCACGCAGCTGGCTTCGTCCTGGGCCCAAATGGCGCTGCCGCCCTGCTTGAGCAGGCGCGCGCCTTCACGGCCGTCGGCGCCCATGCCGGTAAGCACCACCGCCAGAACTTTGTCGCCGTAGGACTTGGCCGCCGAACCGAAGGTGATGTCCACGCACGGCTTGTAGTTGAGGCGCTCGTCGCCCGGCAGGATTTTGATCGCGCCACGGCCATCGACCATCATCTGCTTGCCGCCCGGGGCCAGCAGCGCCAGGCCAGGACGCAGGATGTCGCCATCCTCGGCTTCCTTGACGCTGATGCGGCACAGCTTGTCCAGGCGCTCGGCGAACGCTTTGGTAAAGGCCGCGGGCATGTGCTGGATCAGCACAATCGGCGCAGGGAAGTTGGCCGGCAGTTGGGTCAATACCCGCTGCAAGGCCACCGGGCCGCCGGTAGAGGTGCCGATAGCGACAAGCTTGTAGGCTTTGCGCTTGGGCGCAGGCGAATGCGCGCTCGGTGCAGCGGCGCGTACCGGCGGCGCCGCAGGGCGTGCCACAGGCGCAGGTGCCGGGCGCGCAAACGACGACGTCGGCGCAGCAGGCGCTGCCACCGGGGCCGGCGCCGGCGCACTGGACAGGCTGCGACGGTTACTGCGCGAAATGCTGTGCACCTTCTCGCACAGCATCTGCTTGACCTTCTCGGGGTTGCGCGAGATGTCTTCGAAATTCTTCGGCAGGAAGTCCACGGCACCCGCGTCCAGCGCATCCAGGGTGACCCGGGCGCCTTCGTGCGTGAGCGAGGAGAACATCAACACCGGAGTCGGGCAGCGCTGCATGATATGCCGAACAGCCGTGATGCCATCCATCATCGGCATCTCGTAGTCCATGGTGATCACGTCCGGCTTCAACGCAATGGCTTGATCAATCGCTTCTTTGCCGTTGGTGGCCGTGCCGACCACCTGGATCGTTGGATCGGCGGAAAGAATTTCCGAGACGCGGCGGCGGAAGAAACCCGAATCGTCCACCACCAGGACCTTGACTGCCATAAACACTCCGTTAGGCGGGGCGGGCATTACCGCCCAAGCCCCACCAGAATCAAATACGCCGTGCGGCGTAACGCTTGAGCATGCTCGGAACATCGAGAATCAGCGCGATCCGACCGTCACCGGTGATGGTCGCACCCGACATGCCCGGGGTTCCCTGCAGCATTTTGCCCAACGGCTTGATGACCACTTCTTCCTGGCCAACCAGTTGATCGACCACAAAGCCGATGCGCTGGGTGCCCACGGACAAGATCACCACATGGCCTTCGCGCTGCTCTTCATGCTTGGCCGAAGCCACCAGCCAGCGCTTGAGGTAGAACAGGGGCAACGCCTTGTCGCGCACGATCACCACTTCCTGGCCGTCCACTACGTTGGTGCGCGACAGGTCGAGGTGGAAGATCTCGTTGACGTTGACCAGCGGAAAGGCGAACGCCTGGTTGCCCAGCATCACCATCAGGGTCGGCATGATCGCCAGGGTCAACGGCACCTTGATGACGATCTTCGAGCCTTGGCCCTTGGTCGAGTAAATGTTGATCGAGCCATTGAGCTGGCTGATCTTGGTCTTCACCACGTCCATGCCCACGCCACGGCCGGACACGTCGGAAATCTCGGTCTTGGTCGAGAAGCCCGGGGCGAAGATCAGGTTGTAGCACTCGGTGTCGGTCAGGCGGTCGGCGGCGTCCTTGTCCATCACGCCACGCTTGACCGCGATATTGCGCAAAATCGTCGGGTCCATGCCTTTGCCGTCATCGGTGATCGACAGCAGGATATGGTCGCCTTCTTGCTCGGCCGCCAGAATCACCTTGCCGTTGCGGGACTTGCCCGAGGCTTCGCGTTCTTCCGGGGTTTCGACGCCGTGGTCGACGGCGTTGCGCACCAAGTGGACCAGCGGATCGGCCAGGGCCTCGACCAGGTTTTTGTCGAGGTCGGTTTCTTCACCCACCAGTTCCAGGTTGATTTCTTTCTTGAGCTGGCGCGCCAGGTCGCGAACCAGGCGTGGGAAGCGACCGAAGACTTTCTTGATCGGCTGCATCCGCGTTTTCATCACGGCGGTCTGCAAGTCAGCGGTGACCACGTCGAGGTTCGACACGGCCTTTTGCATGGCTTCATCACCGCTGTTCAGGCCCAGGCGCACCAGACGGTTACGCACCAGCACCAGTTCGCCGACCATGTTCATGATGTCGTCCAGGCGTGCGGTATCAACCCGTACGGTGGTTTCGGCTTCACTGGCAGGCTTCTCGGCCACCGGCGCCGCACCAGCCCGTGCAGGCGCCGGGGCGGCTGCGGGGGCTGGAGCGGGTTTGGCGGCGGCCGGTGCGGCGGCGTTGGCTGGCGCGGGTTTCGCCGCTACCGGGGTGGCGGTCGCCGCGGCGGCCGGGGCCACTTCGGTGAACTTGCCTTTGCCGTGCAATTCATCCAGCAAGGCTTCGAATTCGTGATCGGAGATCAGCCCGTCGCCAGCCGGTTCTGCCGGTTCTGCCGTGGCGGCAGGCGCGGCGGCGGTGGCGGCGACTTCCGGCAAGGCTTCGGCCGCAAAGGTGCCTTTGCCATGCAACTGGTCGAGCAACGCTTCGAATTCGTCGTCGGTAATGTCGGTGTTGGCAGACGCCGCCGGGGCCTGCGGCGCAGCGGCAGGTGCCACGGCGTCGGCGGCGAACTGGCCTTTGCCATGCAACTGGTCGAGCAGCGATTCGAACTCGGCGTCGGTAATGTCTTCGCTGGTCGGCGCTGCAGGCGCAGTGGGCGCAGTGGGCGCTTGCGGTGCTTCAGCTTCGGCCTTCACCGCACTGAGGGAGTTGAGCAACTGCTCGAACTCGCTGTCGGTCACATCCGGCTCAGCCTCGACAACCGGCTCAGGCGCCGCTGCCACAGGTGCCGCCGACGTGGCCGGTTCTGCCAGGCGTGCCAGGGCCGCCAGCAGTTCCGGCGTGGCCGCAGTGATCGGTGCACGTTCGCGCACTTCACTGAACATGCCGTTGACCGCATCCAGTGCTTCGAGAATCACGTCCATCAGTTCCGAGTCGACGTGCCGCTCACCCTTGCGCAGGATGTCGAACACGTTCTCGGCGATGTGACAGCACTCCACCAGCTCATGGAGCTGGAGGAAGCCGGCGCCCCCTTTTACAGTGTGAAAACCGCGAAAAATTGCATTGAGCAGGTTCGCATCATCCGGTCGGCTTTCCAGCTCGACCAGTTGCTCGGACAGTTGCTCTAAAATTTCGCCGGCCTCTACAAGGAAATCCTGAAGGATTTCTTCATCGGCGCCGAAGCTCATGTGGGTGCTCCTTAGAAGCCTAAACTGGATAACAGGTCATCTACGTCATCCTGACCTGACATAACGTCTTCACGTTTATCGGCATGAATCTGCGGACCTTCACCCTTGGCGAGATGTTTTTTTGGATCTTTTTCCGAGAGGATCGCTTCGCGGTCATGTTCGATACCGGCAAAACGGTCTACCTGGCCGGCCATGAGCACCAGTTTGAGCAGGTTGCTTTCCACTTCGGTGACCAATTGGGTCACGCGCTTGATCACCTGACCGGTGAGGTCCTGGTAATCCTGGGCCAGCAGAATGTCATTGAGGTTGCTGGAAACCGTGCGGTTTTCCTGCTCGCTGCGTGACAGAAAAGCGTCAACCCGACGCGCCAATTCACGAAACTCTTCAGCCCCCACTTCACGACGCATGAAGCGGCCCCAGTCAACGCTGAGCGCCTGAGCGTCGGTGGCCATGCCATTGACCAGCGGCGTGGCGTTTTCCACCAGGTCCATGGTGCGGTTGGCCGCCGCCTCAGTCAGCCTGACCACATAGGACAGGCGTTCGGTGGCATCGGTGATTTGCGAAATTTCTTCGGCCTGGGGCATGTGCGGGTCAATCTGAAAATTGACGATCGCACTGTGCAGCTCGCGCGTGAGCTTGCCCACTTCCTGATACAGGCCGCGGTCACGGGTCTGGTTAAGCTCATGGATCAACTGCACCGCGTCGCCGAAGTGGCCTTTTTCAAGGCTTTCGACCAACTGGTGAGCATGCTTTTTCAGGGTCGACTCAAAGTCTCCCTGCGACGTTTCTTTATGCTCCATAGCTCCCCCGTGGCAGCATCAATGACCGATGCGTTCGAAGATTTTTTCAATCTTCTCTTTCAAGGCCAGTGCAGTGAATGGCTTGACCACGTAGCCGTTTACCCCGGCTTGGGCGGCTTCGATGATCTGTTCACGCTTGGCTTCGGCGGTCACCATCAACACAGGCAGGCTGCGCAGTTTTTCATCGGCGCGTACGTGACGCAGCAGGTCGATACCGGTCATGCCCGGCATGTTCCAGTCGGTTACCAGAAAGTCGATGCTCCCGCTGTTGAGGATCGGAATCGCCGTAATGCCGTCATCCGCCTCGACCGTGTTGGTGAACCCAAGGTCACGCAACAGGTTTTTTATGATCCGCCGCATCGTTGAGAAGTCATCAACGATGAGGATTTTCATGTTCTTGTCCAATTCGACCTCCAAGCAGTCTTAAACGCGCCCAGCACCTGGACGCGCCATTTCAATCAACAGGCGTTACACAAAAAGGACTGCCCAGGGCACCACGGTACGAACCCGCGAAGGCATGAAGCCTTCGCGGTAGCGTCTGCAGTGTCCCCACACTGCCTGTCAGCGCGCGCGCCACTCTCCCAATCGCCCCCGCAAGCGGGCTGCGCACTGGCTGTGCAACTGGCTGACACGCGATTCGCTGACCCCCAGGACCTCACCGATTTCCTTGAGGTTCAGCTCTTCGTCGTAGTACAGCGCCAACACCAGTCGCTCACGCTCCGGCAAATTGGCAATCGCTTCCGCCAGCGCGCCCTGGAAACGTTCGTCCTCCAGGTCGCGTGACGGTTCGAGATGAGCACTCGCGCCGTCCTCGTGCAGCCCTTCGTGTTCGCCGTCCTGCAACAGGTCGTCGAAACTGAACAGGCGGCTGCCCAAGGTATCGTTCAAAATCCCGTAGTAATCGTCGAGACTCAATTGGAGTTCGGCCGCAACTTCATGATCTTTAGCGTCACGACCGGTTTTTGCTTCAATTGCGCGAATTGCGTCACTGACCATGCGCGTATTGCGGTGTACCGAACGCGGCGCCCAATCCCCTTTACGCACTTCATCGAGCATCGCGCCACGGATACGGATACCCGCATACGTCTCGAAACTCGCGCCTTTGCTCGCGTCGTATTTGGTCGACACTTCGAGCAGACCGATCATGCCGGCCTGGATCAGGTCTTCGACCTGCACGCTGGCCGGCAGGCGTGCCAGCAAGTGATAGGCAATGCGCTTGACCAGGGGCGCATAGCGCTCGATCAATTCGCCCTGGCTGTCACGCGCCGACTTTTTGTAAAGGTTGTAGCCGCTGGATGTCATAGCACAGGTCCCGCGCTCGTCTGATGCACCAATCGCTCGACGAAAAACTCCAGATGCCCCCGAGGGTTGGCGGGCAACGGCCAAGTATCGACCTTCTGGGCAATAGCCTTGAACGCCAGTGCGCACTTCGAACGAGGGAACGCTTCGTAGACTGCACGCTGCTTCTGCACAGCCTTGCGTACACACTCGTCATAGGGAACTGCGCCTACATATTGTAAGGCGACATCCAGGAAGCGATCCGTGACCTTGGTCAACTTGGCGAACAGGTTGCGCCCTTCCTGCGGGCTTTGGGCCATGTTGGCCAGCACGCGGAAGCGGTTCATGCCGTAGTCACGGTTAAGCAGTTTGATCAGGGCGTAGGCGTCGGTGATCGAGGTGGGTTCGTCGCAGACCACCAGCAGCACTTCCTGGGCGGCGCGCACGAAGCTGACCACGGACTCGCCGATGCCGGCGGCGGTGTCGATCACCAGCACGTCGAGGTTGTCGCCGATATCGCTGAACGCCTGGATCAGGCCGGCGTGCTGCGCCGGGCTCAGGTGCACCATGCTCTGGGTGCCCGAGGCGGCCGGCACGATGCGAATGCCACCGGGGCCTTGCAGCAGCACATCGCGCAGCTCGCAGCGGCCCTCGATCACATCGGCAAGGGTGTGTTTGGGTGTCAGCCCCAGCAGAACGTCGACGTTCGCCAGGCCCAGGTCAGCATCCAGCAGCATGACGCGACGGCCAAGCTCTGCCAGGGCCAGGGACAAATTCACTGACACGTTAGTTTTCCCGACGCCACCTTTGCCGCCGGTCACCGCGATCACCTGTACGGGATGCATGCTGCCCATTTTATTTCTTTACCTTGTCTTGCTTAGACGCAGGCTACATGGCTTGGCCGCGTGAATCGCTTGCAGACCATCGATGTAGATACATTTCATGGTGTTCATCCTGGCCTTAACCGACCCGCTTGGCGGGGTTGTGGTAAAGGTCGGCGAACATATCGGCCATCGCTTCCTCGCTAGGCTCTTCTTGCATTTGCACACTGACAGCACGGCTGACCAACTGATGACGGCGCGGCAGATGAAGATCATCCGGGATCCGCGGCCCGTCGGTCAGGTAGGCGACCGGTAATTCATGACTGATGGCCAGGCTCAGCACTTCACCCAGGCTCGCGGTTTCATCGAGCTTGGTGAGGATGCAACCGGCCAGGCCGCAACGCTTGTAGCTGTGATATGCAGCGGTAAGAACCTGTTTCTGGCTGGTGGTTGCAAGCACCAGGTAATTTTTTGACTTGATGCCACGCCCGGCCAGGCTTTCGAGCTGCATGCGCAGCGCCGGGTCACTGGCTTGCAGGCCGGCGGTGTCGATCAGCACCACGCGCTTGCGCAGCAGCGGGTCGAGAGCGTTGGCCAGCGACTGGCCCGGGTCGACATGGGTCACCGTCACATTGAGGATGCGGCCCAGGGTCTTGAGCTGCTCCTGGGCGCCAATGCGGTAGCTGTCCATGCTCACCAGCGCGATATTCTGCGCGCCGTACTTGAGCACATAACGCGCTGCCAGCTTGGCCAGGGTGGTGGTCTTGCCCATGCCGGCTGGGCCGACCATGGCAATCACACCGCCCTCTTCCAGGGGTTCGATTTCCGGGGTGACGATCATGCGTGCCAAGTGCGCCAGCAACATGCGCCAGGCCTGGCGTGGTTCTTCAACTTCGGCGGTCAGCGCCAGCAGGTCGCGGGACAACGGGCCAGACAGGCCGATGCGTTGCAGGCGACGCCACAGGTTGGCTTGTTGCGGTTTGCTGCCTTGCAACTGGTTCCACGCCAGCGAGCCCAACTGCACTTCGAGCAGCTCACGCAGGCCGTTGAGCTCAAAGCGCATCGAGTCGAACACGCGCTGGTCAACTGCGGCAGCCGGGGCCGGCGCTGCAGGACGTGGCGGTTCTTTGAATGTCGGTTCAACCAGCGGCTCGGCAGCGGTCAGCGGCAGGCCGGCGAACAACTGGCGGTTGGTGCTGGCATCGCTGTCGCCACGCATGCTCAATTCGGCCTGGGCCGAGACAATCCGCGAGGCCGTCTTGCGCAGCTCGTCTTCGAGCTCCATGTTCGGCACACGCGGCGCCAGCGCCGAGGGGGTGTAATCCAGGGCAGCCGTCAGCTCGACACCGCCGGCAATACGACGGTTTCCGATAATCGCGGCATCGGCGCCCAGCTCATCACGTACCAGTTTCATGGCCTGACGCATATCGGCGGCGAAAAAACGCTTAACTTGCATAACCCACTACCTCAGCCGTTGGGCCCTACTGTCGCGACAATAGTCACTTGCTTGTTGTCAGGAATTTCCTGATAAGCCAAAACGTGCAAATTCGGCACTGCCAGACGTCCAAACCGCGACAACATCGCGCGGACCGGGCCCGCCACCAGCAGAATTACCGGGTGACCCGCCATTTCCTGGCGCTGCGCGGCCTCAATCAAAGAACGCTGCAGTTTTTCCGCCATGCTTGGCTCCAGCAGAACGCCCTCTTCCTGGCCTTGTCCCGCCTTCTGAATACTATTGAGCAATATTTGTTCCAACCTTGGCTCCAAGGTGATCACAGGCAGCTCAGACTCAATCCCTACAATGCTTTGCACGATTGCACGGGACAATCCGACCCGCACCGCCGCCACCAGCGCGGCGGTATCTTGACTCTTGGCGGCGTTGTTCGCGATGGCCTCGGCGATGCTGCGAATGTCGCGCACCGGCACCTGTTCGGCGAGCAAGGCCTGCAACACCTTGAGCAATTGCGACAGCGAGAGCACGCCCGGCACCAGTTCTTCGGCCAGTTTTGGCGAGGCTTTGGCCAGCAACCCCATCAATTGCTGGACTTCCTCGTGGCCGATCAGCTCGTGGGAGTGCTTGTACAGGATCTGATTGAGGTGCGTGGCGACCACCGTACTGGCGTCTACCACGGTGTAACCCAGCGATTGCGCCTGGCTGCGCTGGCTGACTTCGATCCACACCGCTTCCAGGCCAAAAGCCGGATCTTTGGCGGTTATGCCGTTGAGCGTGCCGAACACCTGGCCGGGGTTGATCGCCAGTTCGCGGTCGGGGTAAATCTCGGCTTCGGCGAGGATCACACCCATCAGGGTCAGGCGGTAGGCGCTGGGGGCCAGGTCGAGGTTGTCGCGGATGTGCACGGTCGGCATCAGGAAGCCCAGGTCCTGGGACAGCTTCTTGCGCACGCCCTTGATCCGCGCCAGCAATTGGCCGCCCTGGTTGCGGTCCACCAGCGGAATCAAGCGGTAGCCGACTTCCAGGCCGATCATGTCGATCGGGGTCACGTCATCCCAGCCAAGCTCCTTGGTTTCCTGGGCGCGGGCCGGCGACGGCAGCAGGTCCTGCTGGCGGGCGATTTCCTGCTGGGCCTGCACCTTGACCTGGTTTTGCTTGCGCCAGAACAGGTACGCACCGCCGGCGGCCATGGCCGCCATGCTCAGGAACGAGATGTGCGGCATGCCCGGCACGATGCCCATGATCGCCATGATGCCGGCGGCCACGGCCAGCGCCTTGGGCGAGGCAAACATCTGGCGGCTGATCTGCTTGCCCATGTCTTCGGAGCCCGAAGCACGGGTCACCATGATCGCGGCGGCTGTGGATAACAACAGTGATGGCAATTGCGCCACTAAACCGTCACCGATGGTCAGCAAGGCGTAGACCTTGCCCGCATCGCCGAAGGTCATGCCGTGCTGGAAGATACCAACCGCCATGCCGCCGATCAGGTTGATGAACAGAATCAACAGGCCGGCGATGGCGTCACCGCGCACGAACTTGCTCGCACCGTCCATGGAACCGTAGAACTCGGCTTCCTGGGCCACTTCCAGACGGCGGGCCTTGGCCTGGCCCTGGTCGATCAGGCCGGCGTTGAGGTCGGCGTCGATCGCCATTTGTTTGCCGGGCATCGCGTCGAGGGTAAAGCGCGCGCTCACCTCGGAAATCCGCCCGGCGCCCTTGGTCACCACCACGAAGTTGATGATCATCAGGATCGCGAACACCACGATACCGACCACGTAATTACCGCCGATCACCACTTCACCGAACGCCTGGATCACCTTACCGGCGGCGGCGTGGCCGTCCTGGCCGTGGAGCATCACCACCCGCGTGGACGCCACGTTCAGCGCCAGGCGCAGCAGGGTCGCGATCAGCAGGATGGTAGGAAATACCGCGAAATCCAGCGGCCGCAGGGCGTACACGCAGACCAGCAGCACGACGACGGACAGGGCAATGTTGAAGGTAAAAAACACGTCGAGCAGGAACGGCGGCATCGGCAACATCATCATTGCCAGCATCACCAGCAACAACAACGGCACACCCAGGTTGCCCCGCGACAGATCAGTCAGGGTGCCACGGGCCGTGTTGAGCATTTGAGAGCGATCTACCACCGGTATTCCTCGTGTTCCTTGAAGCAAAGTTTTGACGCTGAAGCGCGTCCTGGAGGCGGTATTGCAAGAAGCCTTCCAACTTTTGCATTGAGGCTCAGATCACCGAACAAACGACCGCGCCTACCGGGTGTAAATCGGTTCAACTGTGGGAGCGGGCTTGCTCGCGAAGGCGGTGTGTCAGTCAGCGATAGTCCAGCTGAACCACCGCTTTCGCGAGCAAGCCCGCTCCCACAGTTGGACGGCGTACATCTGCTGCAGCCGAGGCATTTCCGACAAGATTTCGGGGTTGTCCCTGCGATTTCGCTTTTGGTCTGGAAAGGTCACAACGAGAAGGCGCGCCGGGTATTGCGCAGTTGATTGAGGTCGGACGGTTAATGGCCGAGCGCGTGCTGGACTGCACTGCTCGCCCCTGCGCTCTTGCGCAGGCGCGAGCAATAAACTGCCTAGAGAACTTCGACCTTTTCGGCCTGTGGCCCTTTCGCCCCCTGAGCGACGTCGAACTTTACTTTTTTACCTTCTTCAAGGGTCTTGAACCCTTCACTGACGATGGCCGAAAAGTGAACGAACACGTCAGACCCGCCCCCATCCTGAGTAATGAAACCAAACCCCTTCTCCGCGTTAAACCACTTCACTGTGCCTGTTGCCATTGCCGCTCTCCTTACATCGGGTTCCATGACCCGCACGGGTCGCTAGATAATCTTGATATGCGACGCGAAGATGCCCTTGGGCCGATGGATCCTCGCGAATTGCACGCGCAGGCCCGTTTTCAACCAAACCCCGCACGAACTTTTGAGATCCACCTGCACCGGCTCATCGCCGCCATCCAGTGCAATCAAGCCTTCCCCGGTTTTCCGGCTATAAGATTTGATCGTGCCCGTTACCGCTTCCATTACCGCTCCCTCTGCATCTCTACGACGACCTGTGTGCAGTGTGCTGCCATGGAACCGCGAGCAGGCGGCGCTGGCTACTGTCAGAGTTGACAGGTAGACGGGGGTTAACGACGAGTGGTAGCGGATAGCGCGACGAACGTACCGTGGCGAGCAGGCGTTTTTGTGGCGAGCGGGCTTGCCCCGCGCTGGGCTGCGAAGCGGCCCTAAAACCGAACGCTGCGGTGGGTCTGAGAGAACGCGGTGGGCCTATTGGGGCTGCTGCGCCGCCCAACGCGGGGCAAGCCCGCTCACCACAAGAACCAGCTCGCGACCAATTCAGGATCAGGAATCGCGGCGCAAATCCGGCGGGATCGGCAGATCCTTGAGCGGCTCGGGCCGCTTGCCCTTGCCCGCGCGGTATTGGCGGATCTGATAGACATAGGCCAACACCTGCGCCACGGCCAGGTACAAGCCCGCCGGGATTTCCTGGTCGAGGTCGGTGGAGTAGAAGATCGACCGCGCCAACTCCGGCGACTCCAGCAACAGAATGTCGTTGGCCACGGCGATTTCGCGGATTTTCAGCGCGGTAAAGTCGCTGCCCTTGGCCAACAGCATCGGCGCGCCGCCCTTCTCCGGGTCGTACTTGAGGGCCACGGCGTAGTGAGTCGGGTTGGTGATGACCACGTCGGCATCCGGCACCGCCGCCATCATCTTGCGCTGGGACATTTCGCGCTGCAGCTGGCGAATGCGCTGCTTGACCTCGGGGCGACCTTCCTGATCCTTGTGCTCGTCGCGCACTTCCTGCTTGGTCATCAGCAGCTTCTTGTGGCTTTCCCACAGCTGGATCGGCGCATCCACGGCGGCGATGATGATCAACCCGCAGGCCATCCACAGCGCGCTCCAGCCCACCACCTGCACGCTGTGGATGATCGCCGACTCCAGCGGCTCATGGGCGATGCGCAGCAAGTCGTCGATGTCGGACGACAACACCGTCAGCGCCACAAACAGGATCAGGATGAATTTCGCCAACGCCTTGAGCAGTTCCACCAGCGCCTTGCTGGAAAACATGCGCTTGAGCCCAGCCGCGGGGTTCATCCGGCTGAACTTGGGCGCCATGCTGCCAGCGGCAAACAGCCAGCCGCCCAGGGACACCGGGCCGATCAACGCGGCCAGCAACAAGGTGATGAGCACCGGCTGCACCGCCAGGATCGCGATTTTGCCCGAGTGCAGCAGGTACTGGCCCATGGCGCCGGGGCTGAGCAGCACTTCGCGCGGCAGCGAGAAGTTGAGTTTCATCAACTCCATCATGTCCAGCGCCAGACCGCCGCCGTAAATCAGCAAACCACCGGCGCCGGCCAGCATGACGGCGAGGGTATTAAGTTCTTTGGAGCGGGCAATCTCACCCTTTTCCCTGGAGTCCTTTTTGCGTTTGTCCGTGGGGTCTTCTGTTTTGTCCTGACCACTCTCGCTCTCGGCCATGGCTCAACGCGCCCGTGCCAGATCACGTAAGAACTGCAAGGCGTCGGTCGCCAGCGGTTGATACTGATTGAGAATGTCGGCCATGCCGATCCAGAAAATCCCCATGCCCAACACCAGGGTCAGCGGGAAACCAATCGAGAAAATGTTCAGTTGCGGCGCCGCGCGCGTCATCACGCCGAACGCGATGTTGACCACCAGCAGCGCGGTGATCGCCGGCAACACCAGCAACAGCGACGCGCCCAACACCCAGCTCAGGCGCCCCACCAGTTCCCAGAAGTGACTGACCACCAACCCCGAGCCCACCGGCAAGGTGGTGAAGCTTTCGGTCATGACCTCAAACACCACCAGGTGGCCGTTCATGGCCAGAAACAGCAAGGTCACCAGCATGGTCAGGAACTGTCCGATCACCGCCACCGACACGCCGTTGGTGGGGTCGACCATGGACGCAAAGCCCATGCCCATCTGAATCGAAATGATTTGCCCGGCGATCACAAACGCCTGGAAGAACAATGTCAGCGAAAAGCCCAGCAGCGCGCCAATCAATATCTGCTCGGCGATCAGCAGCAAGGCACTCAGGTCCAGCGCGTTCACCGGCGGCATCGGCGGCAGGCCGGGCACGATCACGACGGTAATGGCAAAGGCGAAATACAGGCGGATACGCCGCGGAACCAGGGTGGTGCCGAACACCGGCATGGTCATCAGCACCGCCGTGACGCGGAACATCGGCAAGATGAAAGACGCCACCCAGGTGCTGATCTGGGTGTCGGTCAGTGCCAGCACAGATTGCATGGGGTCAGCCGATCAACTGCGGAATACTGCCGTACAGCTGCAGGATGTATTCCATGAAGGTTTGCACCAGCCACGGGCCGGCGACGATCAAGGTGATCAGCATCACCAGCAACCGCGGGAGGAAGCTCAAGGTCTGTTCGTTGATCTGCGTCGCCGCCTGGAACATCGCTACCAGCAGGCCGACCAACAGGCTCGGCACCACCAGCACGGCGACCATCATGGTGGTCAGCCACAGCGCTTCACGGAACAGGTCGACCGCTACTTCTGGGGTCATGGCACTACACTCCGCCGAAACTGCTGGCCAGCGTGCCGATAATCAGCGCCCAGCCGTCCACCAGCACAAACAGCATGATCTTGAATGGCAACGAAATAATCAGTGGCGAGAGCATCATCATGCCCATGGCCATCAGCACGCTCGCCACCACCAGGTCGATGATCAGGAACGGGATGAAGATCATGAAGCCGATCTGGAACGCGGTCTTCAGCTCGGAGGTGACGAAGGCTGGTACCAGAATGGTCAGCGGCGCCTGATCCGGCGTGGCGATGTCGGTGCGCTTGGACAAGCGCATGAACAGCTCAAGGTCGCTGGAGCGGGTTTGCGACAGCATGAAGTCCTTGATCGGGCCCTGGGCTTTGTCGATCGCATCCTGGGCGCTGAGTTTTTCCGCCAGATAGGGTTGCAGGGCTTGCTGGTTCACCTTGTCGAACACCGGCGCCATGATGAACAGCGTCAAAAACAAGGCCATGCCGGTGAGGATCTGGTTCGACGGCGTCTGCTGCAGGCCCAGGGCCTGACGCAAAATCGAAAAGACGATGATGATCCGCGTAAAGCTGGTCATCAGCATGACAAACGCCGGGATAAAACTCAGCGCGGTCATGATCAGCAGGATCTGCAGGCTGACCGAGTATTCCTGGGCGCCGGCGGCGTTGGTGCCCAGCGTGATCGCCGGGATCGACAACGGGTCGGCCGCAAACGCCAGCGGCGCGGCCAGCAACAGCATGAGCGTCAATAAAACGCGCATTACTTCTTATCCTTCTGATCCTTGCCCAGCAACTCCATCAGGCGCTGGGCGAATTCTGGCGTGGCGGCCTCGGTTCTGGCCACTTCCACCGGCGACTTGAGCACATGCAGCGGGGTGATACGGCCGGGCGTGATGCCGAGCAGAATCTGCTCTTCGCCGACTTGCACCAGCACCAGACGATCACGCGGGCCGAGGGCGCGCGAGCCGATCATCTCGATGACCTGGCCATTGCCCGGGCCGATGCGCTGCACGCGGCGCATCAACCAGGCCAGCACGAAAATCAGACCGACCACCAGCAACAGGCCCAGCACCAGCTGGGTCAATTGCCCGCCGATGCCACTGCTGACCACGGGCGCCGCAGCCACCGCTTGCGCAACCGGCTCAGCCGCCAGGGCGCTCAATGGCAGCGCCAGAAACAGTCCCGCCATCGAATACTTCATATCAGCGCAACTTCTTGATGCGTTCGCTTGGGCTGATCACGTCCGTCAGGCGGATGCCGAACTTCTCGTTGACCACCACCACCTCGCCATGGGCGATCAGGGTGCCGTTGACCAGCACGTCCAGCGGCTCGCCGGCCAGGCGGTCGAGTTCGATCACCGAACCCTGGTTGAGCTGCAACAGGTTGCGGATGTTGATTTCGGTGCTGCCCACTTCCATGGAAATCGACACCGGGATGTCGAGGATCACATCCAGGTTCGGGCCGTCGAGGGTCACCGGGTCGTTGTTCTTCGGCACGCTGCCGAATTCTTCCATTGGCAGGCGCTTGCCGGCCGGCGCGGTGGCGGCGTCGGCGGCCAGCAGCGCGTCGATGTCGTCCTGGCCAACATCGCCGGTTTCTTCCAGCGCTGCAGCCCACTCGTCAGCCAGGGCCTGGTCTTCGGCGGAAGTGTTTTCGTGTTCGGTAGCCATTACATGTCCTCGGCGAAGCAAAAATAATTGTTGATCAGCGGCGGTTGATCGGTTCGATCACTTGCAACGCCAGGTTGCCTTTGTGCGAACCCAGCTTGACCTTGAACGACGGCACGCCGTTGGCACGCATGATCAGTTCTTCCGGCAATTCCACGGGAATCACGTCCCCCGGCTGCATGTGCAAAATATCGCGCAGACGCAGCTGGCGACGGGCCACGGTGGCGCTCAGCGGTACGTCGACGTCCAGCAGGTCTTCGCGCAGGGCCTTGACCCAGCGCTCGTCCTGGTCGTCCAGGTCGGACTGGAAACCGGCGTCGAGCATTTCGCGCACCGGCTCGATCATCGAGTACGGCATGGTCACGTGCAGGTCGCCGCCACCGCCATCGAGTTCGATGTGGAAGGTGGAGACCACGATGGCTTCGCTGGGGCCGACGATGTTGGCCATGGCCGGGTTCACTTCCGAGTTGATGTACTCGAAGTTGACTTCCATGATCGCCTGCCAGGCTTCCTTCAAGTCGATGAAGGCCTGCTCAAGCACCATGCGCACCACGCGCAGTTCGGTCGGGGTGAATTCACGGCCTTCGATCTTGGCGTGACGGCCGTCGCCGCCGAAGAAGTTGTCCACCAGCTTGAACACCAGCTTGGCGTCGAGGATGAACAGCGCGGTGCCGCGCAACGGCTTGATCTTGACCAGATTGAGGCTGGTGGGCACGTACAGCGAGTGCACGTACTCGCCGAACTTCATCACCTGCACGCCGCCCACCGCCACGTCCGCCGAACGGCGCAGCATGTTGAACATGCTGATACGGGTGTAGCGGGCGAAACGTTCGTTGATCATTTCCAGCGTCGGCATGCGTCCACGGACGATGCGATCCTGGCTGGTGAGGTCATAACTTTTGACGCTGCCGGGTTCGGCAGCCATTTCGGTCTGTACCAGACCATCGTCGACGCCATGCAACAGCGCGTCGATTTCATCCTGGGACAGCAGGTCTTGCACGGCCATGTCGTGATCCTACTGCAATACGAAGTTAGTGAAGAGCGCCTGCTCGACCACGACTTTGCCAAGCTCTTTCTGGGCCACTTCCTGCACGCTGGCAGTGACCTTCTGGCGCAGCATTTCCTGGCCTACCGGCGTGGCCAGGCTGTCGAAGCTCTGCCCGGAGAACAGCATCACCAGGTTGTTGCGGATCACCGGCATGTGCACTTTGAGCGCATCCAGGTCCGCCTGGTTACGCGCCAGCAAGGTGATGCTCACCTGCAGGTAGCGTTGACGGCCGTTCTGATTGAAGTTGGCCACAAAGGCCGGCAGCATCGGTTCGAAGATTGCCGGTTGCTTGACGTTACTGGCGGTTTCGGCGGCGGGTGCCGGTTTGCTTGCACTGCTGTGCATGATGAACCAGGTGCCGCCAATCGAGGCGCCGATGGCCAGGAGCAGGCCCAGCACGATCAGCAGGATAAGCTTGAGCTTGCCTTTGCCTTTGCCTGCGGGGGGAGTTGCTGCGTCGTCGCTCTTCGCCATGCCAATAATCCGTCACTATTCTGGAATTCATAGATCTACGGAAAGGCAAGAGCAAGTGTTATGCCAGAGTTGTCTGGTAACCCGGTAAGCGCGAACACCACATATCAAATGTGGGAGCTGGCTTGCCTGCGATGACGGTGGCTCAGCTCACATCTGTGTGACTGATACACCGCCATCGCAGGCAAGCCAGCTCCCACATTGACCGGGTTTCAACAGGTGTCAGGCGTAGTAATCAACGGCGCTGGAGCCGATCACTGTCTGGGTCACGGGCGCGACCGCTGCCGCCACCTCAGCGTGATCACCGGCATCCCCGCCATCACCCCGCCCGCCGCTGCCACTCACGCCGCGCGCCTGGTTCTGCTGCTGTTGATCCTGGCCCTGGCCCTGGCCCTGCCACCCACGCGACTGGTCGGAGACGTTGACGTCGACCTGCCCCATGCCTTGCTGGGCAAACATCTCCCGCAGACGGCCGGACTGGGTTTCCAGTGCTTCACGCACCACGGCGTGACCGCTCATGAACGTGACTTGGGCCTGCTGGTCCGCGGTCATGTTGACCTTGATGTCCAGGCGCCCCAACTCTGCCGGCTGCAATTGAATTTCTGCCGACTTGAGGTTGGCACTGGACAGGTACATCACGCGGTTGACCACTTCCTCGGTCCAGCCGCTCTGGTGCATGGCCAGCGGCGCATTCGCAACCGGTGGCAAGGCATTCGCGGTTTTCGGCGTGGCGGCCTGGGTCAATGCGGCGAGGCGGTTGGCGAAATCATCCACGCGGGTGTCGCTGCTGGCGTCTTTCAAATCCTTGAGGCCACCTTCGATCAGCCCGCTGAAGGCTTTGTCGCCGCCCTGGTCGGTGCTGTCCTTGGTGGCTTGCTGATCGACCATAGTCGCCAGGCCCGCAGCAAAGCTTTGCGCAGCGGTCGGCTGATCCTGCGTGGTGGTCGGTGCGGCTTTCTGCGGCGTCTGGCTACTGGCCGAAACGTGACCGCCCTGCTCCATCGCCAGGCGCACGGCGGGCATCGAGTCCAGCGGATCCGCTTGCGGGTCGAACGCCGGCTGCTTGGCGTCATCGGTGGCTGCCACAGCGGGCGCGACGACCGGCTGGGCCTTGTCGTCCTTGGCGGCTACAGGTGCCGGCGTTTCTACCGGGACGGGCACGGGGACCGGTGTGACCGCGGCAACCACTGCCGGGTCAACCACGGGATCAACCGGAGGCTGCTGCGCCACCGCCGGGTCGGCGGTTTTGTCGTCGTCATTGCTGGCGCTGTCGTCGGATTTAGCCGGCGGCTTGGCAGGCAAGGGATTGCCGCTATCGGCAACGGCCGGCTTGCTGGCGGCAGGCTTATCGTCGCCTGCAGCCGGCTTGGAGGGGGTGTCCGAGGGCTTGTCACGCGTGACTTTGGCCGAGGCCTCGTCGCTCTTGAGCGTCGGTTTCGGGCTTTGGTTTGCAAACACTTGCGCGAAGCCAGGGCCCTTGCCTCGTGGGTCCGCAGCCGCTACCGAGGGGGTGGCGGCCGGCGCTTGAGGCTTGGCCGCAGCGGCAGCCTGAAGAAGCGAATTGGGGGCGACTGGCATAGATAAGGGTCTCCACTGCACTGGGATCGGGGATGCAGTATCCAGAGGTAGAGCAAGAGTTGGGCCAGGTTTACCTCGAGCCCTCAATCACAGCTGAAAACGCTGACGCTCGTGTTCGTACAACGGCCGAACCAGCGCGAATTCCTGGTCGATTTCGTCGACCAGTTCATCCAGGTCCACGCGTGTCAGCTGCGCAGAGCCGTCTTCGAGCCGGCGGCAAAGTTCTGCCAACCGCACCGCCCCCAGGTTACCGCTGCTGCCCTTGAAGCTATGCGCGATGCGTCCCAGCGCCTTGGCATCGTCGCGAGCCTTGCGCAACGCTTCGACGCGCTTCTGCGAATCGTCAAGGAAGGTATCCAGCAGTTTCGGGTACTCGCCTTCCATCACTTCCTGCAAACCCGACAACACATCGGGGTCCAGATGAATCTCAGCCACTTGTTCGCTCCTTGATCAAGAATCGGCGGATTATGCCAGAGCCCCCCAGCAAAACTCCACGCACACACTGCTCCCGCCATCGGACCAGCGTACATCGCTGCTCAACTGGCGCACCAGGCTCAAGCCGCGGCCAGACAGACGGTCGACATCCATCGGCCGCGCCAGCACCTGCTCCACGTCAAACCCCGGGCCGCTGTCCTCAATGCGCAGCGTCATTTTGCCGCCCGTGGCGGTCGGCACCACCTGCACATGCACCCGCACGTAACCGCTGTTCAACTGCCCCAGCCGCTCATTGCGCTGGCGGTAATAGTCGGCGAACCCCTGGGCATCACGCTTGAGGCGCGAATCCAACCCCAGCACACCATGCTCCAGCGCGTTGGAATACAACTCGGCCATCACACTGTAAAGCGCCCCGCTCTGCCCCCGCAGACCCTGAATCTCCAGCAGCAACTGCAGCAGATACGGTAACGGGTTGTAGCTTTTGAGGGTCTGCGCACGGAATTCGAAACTCACCGACCAATCCAGCGGGCACGACTGCCCGCTGTCGGCGTAAACGGGCTCGGCCGCGCGCAACGGCTGGCCGGCCTGCAAGGTGATTTCCACCATGCTGACGTCATCGCGCGCCTGGCCACGAAACGCCGCCAGCGCCCGCTCGATGTCTTCGAATAACCGGTCGGGCTCGCGGTTGGCCGCGAACACCTGCTGCAAGCGCTCGGCGCCGAACAGCTGGTCATTGGCGTCAGCCGTGTCGAGCACGCCGTCGGAGAGCAAAAACACCCGGTCGCCCAGCGCCATGGGCCAGACCTCGGTGCCGTCATCGAACGCCTGCGCCGACAACACACCCAGTGGCAGGTGCCGCGACACCAATGGCGTGCGCTTGCCCGTGGCGACTTCATGCACATAGCCTTCGGGCATCCCGCCGTTCCACACCTCCACCACGCGCCGCTGGGCGCTCAGGCACATCAGCGTGGCGCAGCAGAACATGTCCACCGGCAGGATGCGTTTGAGCTTGGCGTTCATCTCGCGCAGGGTCTGCGCCAGGCCGTAGCCCTTGGCGGTCATGCCGTAGAACACTTCCGCCAGGGGCATGGCCCCCACGGCGGCCGGCAGGCCATGGCCGGTGAAGTCGCCGAGCAAAACATGCATGTCGCCGGAGGGTGTGTACGCCGCCAGCAGCAGGTCGCCATTGAACAGGGCATAGGGCGATTGCAGGTAACGAATGTTCGGCGCCGCATTGATACAGCCCGAATGCGCCACCTTATCGAACACCGCCTTGGCCGCGCGTTGCTCGTGCAGCAGGTAGTCGTGGTGCCTGGCGATCAGGTCACGCTGCTGCAAGACCGTGGCCTGCAGCCGGCGCAGGCGGTCCATGGCGTTGATTTTCGCTGCCAGGATCAACTGGTTGTAGGGCTTGGGCAGGAAGTCATCGCCGCCCGCGTCCAGGCACTGGGCCAGCGCCTCGCTTTCGCGCAGCGAGGTCAGGAAGATGATCGGAACCAGCGCCTCACCGGCGAGCTGCTTGATGCGCCGCGCGGCTTCAAAGCCGTCCATCACCGGCATCAGCGCGTCCATCAACACCAGTTGCGGGCGCTCGCGGGTAAACACCTCAACCGCTTGCGCGCCGTTGGTGGCGGTGAGTACTTGGTGCCCCTGACGCCGAATGATGGTCGACAGCAACAGCAAATCGGCGGCGCTGTCTTCGGCGATCAGGATCGTCAGCGGTTCAAGGACCGGGGCCAGGCTGCTCAACTGAGATCGAACAGTTTGTCAAAGTTGGAAATGGCGAGGATCTTGCGCACATCGGAGTTGCTGTTGATCACCTGGACTTCGGCATTGTCGCCACCGGCATGGTCACGCAACAACAGCAACATGCCCAGGGCCGAGCTGTCCATGTAGGTGGTGTCTTTGAGGTCCACCACGTAGACCTCGGGCACCTTGTAGAACCGCTCGTAGGCGTCACGAAAGGCTTGATGGCTACCGAAATCGAATCGCCCTTTGACGGTAATCGTCAATTTTTTCCCATCCAGGGATACTTCTGACACGACTGACATGCGACTGCTTCCTTGTCATTGGCAATGTGCAACAAGGTTTAGCAGGTGATCGAGGTATGGGCAACACAGCAAATCAAATGTGGGGGGCTGGCTTGCCCGCGATAGCATGACCCACCTCGGTACCTGCATCGCGGGCAAGCCCGGCTTCCACAGTGGGCCGGTGGCGGCCGTTAGTACTGTGATTGGCGGGGAAGTCGCTGTGACAGCTCGTCGAGCAGCTTCTGCTCGCGCTTGTCTTCAAGCGCCCGCGCTTCGTCGATGTAGCGCTGCACCAGTTTGCGCAAACCTTCGACCCGAGCGAACGCCGCCTGCCATGCCTCGCGGGCTTTATCGAGGTTGTTCTGGTGCCAGGCCAGGCTCTGGCGCTGTTGGCCTACGGCGGTTTCCAGCTGATTGAGGAAGCCCTGGTAGCCCATCAGCCATTGGCCGGAAACCCCCTTGCTGCCGCGCTCGATCCATTGCTGCTGGTATTCGCCGCGAAAGCGCTCCAGGTCGCCGAGCTTGCTTTCTGCCAGGCGCACCTGCCCCTGAAAATAGCCCAGGCGTTGCGCGGCGGTTTTTTCGGCCTTCTCCGCCATGTCCACCACTGGGGCCAGGCGCGAGGAACGGGTGCTGGCCATGGCTTAACCGCCTGGCGCCGGGGCAAAGATCGAGCCCAGATGCGCTTCGCTTTCGCCCATGCTGATCTTGTCGTTGAGGCCCTGGCGCAGGTAGGTCACCAGCTGCGGTTGCAGGGCAATCGCCAGGTCGGTTTCGCGATCACCGCCGGCCACGTAGGCACCCACGCTGATCAAGTCGCGGCTCTGCTGATAGCGCGACCACAGTTGCTTGAAATGCTGGGCGCGGGCCATGTGCTCCGGCGTGACCACCGCCGGCATCACCCGGCTGATCGACGCTTCGATATCGATGGCCGGGTAGTGCCCTTCTTCGGCCAAACGCCGCGACAGCACGATGTGGCCGTCGAGCACGCCACGCGCCGAGTCGGCAATCGGGTCTTGCTGGTCATCGCCTTCGGACAGCACGGTGTAGAACGCCGTGATCGAACCGCCGCCGGCCTCGGCATTACCGGCGCGCTCAACCAGCTTGGGCAGCTTGGCAAACACTGAAGGCGGGTAGCCTTTGGTGGCTGGCGGTTCGCCGATGGCCAGGGCGATTTCCCGCTGGGCCTGGGCGAAACGCGTGAGCGAGTCCATCAGCAACAGGACGTTCTTGCCCTTGTCGCGAAAATATTCGGCGATGCGCGTGCAGTACATGGCCGCGCGCAAACGCATCAGCGGTGCATCGTCCGCTGGCGAGGCGACAACCACCGAACGCTTGAGGCCTTCTTCACCGAGGCTGTGCTCGATGAATTCCTTTACTTCACGGCCCCGCTCACCGATCAGCCCGACCACGATGATGTCGGCCTCGGTAAAGCGCGTCATCATGCCGAGCAACACCGACTTACCCACGCCGGTACCGGCAAACAGGCCCAGACGCTGGCCGCGGCCGACCGTCAATAAACCGTTGATGCTGCGAATGCCCACGTCCAGCGGCACGCTGATCGGGTTGCGGTTGAGCGGGTTGATCGTCGGGCCGTCCATCGGCACCCAGTCTTCGGCCTTCATGCCGCCTTTGCCGTCCAACGCGCGACCGGCGCCGTCGAGTACGCGGCCGAGCATGCTCATGCCCATCGGCAGGCGGCCGGTATCGGCCAGTGGCACCACGCGGGCACCGGGGGCGATGCCCGCCAGGCTGCCGACCGGCATCAGGAAAATCTTGCTTCCGGAAAAGCCCATCACTTCGGCTTCGACCTGCACCGGGTGGTAGCTGTCGTCGTTGATCACCAGGCAGCGGCTGCCCATGGCGGCACGCAGGCCTTCGGCTTCGAGGGTCAGGCCGACCATGCGCAGCAGGCGCCCTTCGAGGATCGGCTGGCCGGGCAACTCAGTGGCCTCGGCGTAGCCGCTCAGGCGCTTGGCGAAGCTGGTACGTTCAAGGCGCATCGGCGGCGTCCAGGTCCACACTCATATCAGGCTCGGCCGGGTGCAGGGACTGTTCATGCAATTGATCGAACATTTTCGCCATGATCTGGCTGATGCGGGTTTCCACCGTGGCATCGATGCGGCTGTGCTCGGTTTCGACGCGGCAGCCACCGGGCAGCAGCGCCGCGTCCTCGACGATGCGCCAGGTTTCTTCATGGCGCTCGCGCAGGGCTTTGACCTGTTCGAAATCCTGCGGGTTGATGTACAGCCGCACATTGCCGACGCCCAATGGCAGCAGCTTGAGGGCTTCGCGCATCACGCTTTCGATGTGGCTGGAATCGAGCACCAGCTCGCGCTGGATCACTTGGCGCGCGATGTGCTCGACCAGCCCGACCATGGATTTTTCCAGCTGCGAATCCTGTTCGGCGATCGGGTCGAACAGGTTGCCCATCAAGCGCTCAAGGCTGGCCAGCTTGACGCTCAGCGCTTCCTCGGCCTCTTGGCGAACTTTGAGGGTGGTGCTGCGAAAACCGTCTTTTTCACCCGCCGCGAAACCCTCGTTGTAGGCCTCCTGGCGGATGGCTTCCAATTCTTCAAGGGTCAGTGGCTGGACTTCATCGAGCGGCACTTCTTCCATTTCGGCCGGCGTTTCAACCACCGGCTCCGGTTCAGGTTCCGGGACATGCGGATCGAAACTGGGCAACGACCAGATATCGAACCCGCCGACATCCCGCGCGCGAATCAGATCGCTGGGCGTCTCATCTTTGTTCGACATGGGCAGCGCCTTAGATCATTTCTTCGCCGCCCTTCCCGCCGAGAACGATTTCTCCGGCTTCGGCCATACGGCGGGCAATGGTGAGGATTTCCTTCTGGGCGGTTTCCACGTCGCTGACACGCACCGGGCCTTTGGCTTCCAGGTCGTCACGCAACAGCTCGGAGGCACGCTTGGACATGTTCTTGAAGATCTTCTCTTTGACGTTTTCGTCCGAGCCCTTGAGGGCCAGCACCAGCACGTCCGAAGACACCTCGCGCAGCAACGCCTGGATGCCACGGTCGTCAACATCGGAGAGGTTGTTGAACACGAACATGAGGTCTTCGATCTGGCCGGACAGGGTGTCGTCGATCTCGCGGATCGAGTCCATCAACTGACCTTCGACCGAGCTGTCGAGGAAGTTCATGATATCGGCCGCGCGCTTGATGCCACCCAGGGTGGTACGCGAGGCATTCGAGTTGCCCGAGAACTGCTTCTCGAGAATCGTGTTGAGTTCTTTCAATGCCGCTGGCTGCACGGTGTTCAGCGACGACACGCGCAGGATGATGTCCAGGCGCACTTTATGGTCGAAGTGGCCAAGCACTTCACCGGCCTGGTCCGGGTCCAGGTAGGCGACGACGATGGCCTGGATCTGCGGGTGCTCGTAGCGGATCACGTCGGCAACGGCGCGCGGCTCCATCCATTTGAGGCTGTCCAGGCCACTGGTGTTGCCGCCCAGCAGGATGCGGTCGATCAGGCCGTTGGCCTTGTCTTCGCCCAGCGCCGAGGTGAGCATCTTGCGGATGTAGCTGTCGGAGCCGACGCCCAGGCTGGTCTGGTCGCCGACGATCTCGACGAACTCGCTCATCACCTGCTCGACTTGCTCACGGTGCACATTGCGCATTTGCGCCATGGCCACGCCTACGCGCTGAACCTCTTTGGGGCCCATGTGGCGCAGCACTTGTGCGGCGTCGGTTTCACCCAAAGACAGCAGCAACACGGCGGCTTTGTCGACTTTGGTGAGCTTGGCAACAGCGGCTCGATCATTCATCTGCGTTAATCCACTCTTTCACGACCTGAGCCACACGGCCCGGGTCTTCTGCTACCAGACTCTTGATTGCGTTCAACTGAGCGTCATAGCCTTCGCTCGGGCTTGGCAACAGGATGCTTTGCGGGCCACCGAGGCTGACGCGGTCGTTGGCCAGTTCGCCGTCCAGGCCGCCCATGCCACCCAACTCGACGTCACTGCCAGCCAATGCCAGCTGCTTCTTGCCATGGCCGGTGATGTTGTTGAGCACCGGGCGCAGCACGCCGAACACCAGCACCAGGATGAACAACACACCCAGCACTTGCTTGACGATGTCCCAGAACCACGGCTGCGTGTAGAACGCCGGATCGGCGATCACTTCGCCGCGCTCGGCGGAGAACGGCATGTTGATCACGCTGACGCTGTCGCCACGGCTGGCGTCGAAACCGACGGCGTCCTGCACCAGGCGGGTGAAGCGCGCCAATTCGTCGGCGCTCCACGGCGCACGGGTGACGGCGCCGTCAGCGGCGTTGACCTTGACCTGATCATCGACCACCACCGACACCGACAGGCGATTGATTTTGCCCTGCTGCTGCTTGGTGTGGCTGATGGAACGGTCGAGCTCGAAGTTCTTGGTGGACTGGTTACGCTTGTCCGCCGGGTACGGTGCGAGCATCGGCTGGCCGGTGGCCGGGTCCATGATCTGCTGGCCGTTGGCGTCCAACAGTGGCTGACCAGGCTGAATCGCGCCCGCTGTCGCGGCGGCGCCACCGGTGGTTTGCGGTGCAGTGGCCGGGGCCGGTGGCTGGTTGCTCAGGGCACCCGGCACACCTTGCGGGCCATTGCTGGCGGTGCGTTGTTCGCTGGTCGATTGCTCGCTGCGCAGCGCCGGCTGGTCCGGGTTGAACTGCTCGGAGGTCGATTCGACGGCACTGAAGTCCACGTCGGCAGACACTTCAGCCTTATAGCGGTCGTTGCCCAGCACCGGCTGCAGAATGTTGTGCACGCGCTGAGTGAGCATGCTTTCCATGCGGCGGCTGTAGTCGAACTGCTTGCCGGCCTGGGTCAGCGCGGAGTTCTCGGCCTGGTCGGACAGCAGGTTGCCCTTCTGGTCCACCACGGTGATTTGCGACTTGCTCAATTCAGGAACGCTGGTGGCCACCAGGTTGATGATCGCCAGGACCTGGCCAGGCTCCAGGGAGCGGCCGGAAAACAGTTCGACCAATACCGAGGCGCTTGGCTTGCGCTCGTCGCGCACGAACACCGAGCTTTTCGGAATCGCCAGGTGCACGCGGGCGCCCTTGACGTTATTCAAGCTTGAGATGGTGCGTGCCAGTTCGCCTTCCAGGCCACGACGGTAACGCGTGGCCTCCATGAACTGGCTGGTGCCCAGGCCCTGGTCCTTGTCGAGAATTTCAAAACCGATATTGCTGTCGGACGGCGTGACGCCGGCGGCCGCCAGCTTCATGCGCGCACGCGCCACGTCATCGGCCTTGACCAGCAAGGCGCCGGAATTCGGCTCCACGGTGTAGGCGATGTCGGCGGCGGCCAGGGTTTCCATGATCTGCTTGGAATCCATCCCGGCCAGGCTGCCGTACAGCGGGCGGTAATCAGGTTGCTGCGACCACAGCACCACGGCAAAACCAATCGCCACGCTGGCAGCCAGGCCGACCATCAGGCCCACCTGACGCAACATGGTCATTTCGGAAAGGTTTTCCAGGAACGACAGGCCAAACAGCGGCGGCTTGCCGTCTGCCTTGGCGGGTACGTTGTCCACGACTGCTTCTGCCATGACTTAAATCTCGTCCTTAAACCGGCATCTGCATGATGTCTTGATAAGCCTGAACCAACTTGTTACGCACTTGGGTCAAGGCCTGAAAGGAAACGCTGGCCTTTTGCGAAGCGACCATCACATCGGTGAGGTCCACGCCGCTTTTGCCGATCTCGAAGGCGGTAGCCAACTGATTCGAGGCTTGCTGGGTATCACTGACTTTGTTGATTGCCTGACCGAGCATGTCGGCAAAACTGCTTTGGCCCAATTCCGGCGCAGGCGCGACGGATTTCGGTTGAGCCATGGCATCCATTTGCATGGAGCGCATATCCAACATCAACCGATTGAACTCAATACCCTGGCTCATGACCTTCTCTCTCCGACGACCCGCAATTTTTTGACACTACGCAGCGGTTACTAGGGGTGGTAGCAACAAGGGTGCCAGCTCCGTGGCTATTCGTAAGAAAAGGCGACAAACCCTGTCAGCCTGGGTATTTCCAAGACGGCGATTTGTCAGGTCGCGAACAGGTAGGCTTCGACATCCATCCCCGCGTCGCGCATCTGCGCCAGCTTGTAGCGCAAGGTGCGCGGGCTGATGCCCAGGCGCTCGGCGGCTTCCTTGCGGCGGCCGCGCTCGGCACGCAGGGTGTCGATGATCATCTGGAATTCGCGGCGACGCAGGTCGTCGCCCAGGGCGCCGCCAGACTCGGCGTCGGCCACGACCACCGGTGCCGGCGCCAGGCTCGGCAACGGCGCCGCGCCACTGCCCATGGCCAGGCAGAAGTCCTGCGGCTGGATCAACCCGCCCTGCTGCAAAATCAGCGCGCGCTGGATGGCATTGTCCAGTTCCCGCACATTGCCGGGCCATGGGTAGCTGATCAGGCAGGCCTGGGCCTCGGCCGACAGCCGCGCCTGGGCATGCTTCATTTTTTTGACGTGGTTGTTCAACAGGCGCTCGGCCAGCGGAATGATGTCCGCCGGGCGCTCACGCAACGGGCGCCAGGCCAGCGGGAACACCGAGAGCCGGTAGAACAGGTCTTCACGAAAGCGCCCCGCCGCCACTTCGCCCGCCAGGTCGCGGTTGGTGGTGGCGACCACGCGAATGTCCAGCTGGATGGGCTTGCGCGCGCCGACGCGCTCCACCTCCCGCTCCTGCAGCACCCGCAGCAGCTTGGCTTGCAGGCCCAGGGGCATTTCCGAAATTTCGTCGAGCAGGATGGTGCCGCCGTCGGCCTGTTCGAACTTACCAGCCTGCGCGGCAATGGCGCCGGTGAACGAGCCCTTTTCATGGCCGAACAGCGTGGCTTCGAGCATGTTGTCGGGAATCGCCGCGCAGTTGATCGCAATAAACGGTTGTTTGGCGCGGTCCGACTGCTGGTGAATGTAACGCGCCAACACCTCTTTACCGGTGCCGGACTCGCCAGAGATCAACACGGTTGAATCGCTGCGCGCCACCCGGGCTGCCAGCTCCAGCAACTGAGCGCTGGCCGGCTCGAAGGCAATCGGGCCTTCACCCTCGGCATTCGACACCACGCCCAGCGCATGCCGGGCGACCAGTTCGATCAGCGCCTTGGGCTCGAAGGGTTTGACCAGGTAATCCGCCGCCCCCTGGCGCATCGCGTCCACCGCCCGCTCGACGGCGCCATGGGCTGTCATCAGCAACACCGGCAGTTGCGGCTGGCGCGCGCGCAACACGCCGAGCAACTGGTGGCCGTCCATGCCGGGCATGTTCACGTCACTGACCACCAGGCTGAAGGACTCTTGCTCAACGGCCTCCAAGGCATCCTCGGCAGAACCGACCGCCCGGTAGTCATGGCCCGCCAACAGCAGCGTGTCAGCCAATGCTTCACGCAGGGCGCGATCGTCTTCGACCAATAAAACCTTGATAGCCATAGTCCTTTTACTCCGCGCTTGCCGCGCTGGAAAACAGCGGCAAGGTCATCAATGCACAGGTGCCACGCCCCAACCGGGAGTGCAGCTGCAATTCTCCCTGATGCGCACGCGCCACTGCCTTGACCACGGTCAGGCCCAGGCCCGTGCCGTTGGTCTTGGTGGTAAAAAAGGGTTCGCCCAGGCGCTGCAGCACGACCGGGTCGATGCCGCTGCCGCTGTCGCTGATGCACAGGCGCAGGGTTTGGTCGCGGGTGTAGAGGTGCACTTTGAGCCGCGCACCCGGGCCGCTGGCCTGGGTGGCGTTTTCGATCAGGTTGAGCAACGCGCCGACCAGCGTGTCACGGTTGCACAGCAACTCGCCCAAGTGGCTGTCGCACTGCCAGCGCACGTTGACGTCCTGGATATGCGTGGCGGCTGCCGCTTGCAGCGACTGCATCAGCGCGGATGGCGTGACGCGGTCGGTCAGCGGCAATTCGCCGCGGGCAAACACCAGCATGTCTCTCACCTGGTGCTCCAATTCATGCAGACGCTCCTTGAGGCGACCGGCAAATCGCTGGTGGGTGGCGGCCGGCAGTTGCTCATCAGTCAAATGACTGGCGTAGATCAACGCGGCCGACAACGGCGTGCGGATCTGATGCGCCAACGAAGCGACCATCCGCCCCAGCGACGACAAACGCTCATGGCGCGCCAACTGGTCTTGCAAGTGACGGGTTTCAGTCAGGTCGTTGAGCAGCACCAGCTGGCCGGGCTCGGCGTCCAGGGAACGGGTGGCGATGGACAGGCGCCGGCCGTCTTTGAGGGAGATTTCATGGCCGTCGTCTTCGCGCGGCGCAAAGCAGCGTGTAATCACCTGGCGCCACAGCTCGCCTTCCAGCGGCTCGCCCAGCAAGTCACGCGCGGCCGGGTTGGCTTCGCGGACACGGCCCATTTCATCGATGACGATTACGCCGCCGGGCAACAGGTCGAGGAGGTTTTGCAGACGGTTGGCCAGACGCTCTTTCTCGGCCAACTCCTGCATGCGCTGGGCGCTGACCACTGCCAGCTCGCCTTTAAGCTCGGAAACCCGCGCTTCCAGCAGACTGTAAGAGTCGGTCAGTTGGCTCGACATCTGGTTGAACTGCGAGAACGCCTGTTCAAGACCCTGCCGGGTCAGCGGCTCTGCGCACGGAACCAGCCCAGGAATAGCAGGGGCTGAAGAAAGTTTGGCGGCGTGGGGCATCATGCTCTCTCGCTGGCTGACCGTCAGTTAAACGGAACGTTGCGAGGGCTGTAGCAATACCCGTGCCGAAAAAAATAGACCTATCTATCAGTCAGTTAAAAAACAGGCGTCAATCATCCGCCTGTTCGTCACCTTCGCGACGGCTCATGCCGTACTTGCGCATCTTCTCCACCAAGGTGGTGCGACGGATGCGCAGGCGCTCGGCGGCGCGCGCAACAATGCCATTGGCATCGTCCAGCGCCTGCTGGATCAGGCCTTGTTCGAGGCTACCGAGGTAGTCCTTCAAGTCCAGGCCTTCGGGCGGCAGCATGGCGGTGGAACCGAAGTCCGGCGTATGGCCGTTGATGGCCACGCGCTCTTCCAGGTCACTGCGCAGGCTGTCTACCAGCTGCTCGTCTTCGTCGTCGACGTAGCGGAATTTCTTCGGCAGCTCGACCACGCCGATCACACCGTACGGGTGCATGATGGCCATGCGCTCGACCAGATTGGCCAGCTCGCGGACGTTGCCCGGCCAGCCGTGACGGCACAGCGACATGATCGCGGCGGAGTTGAAGCGAATCGAGCCGCGCTTTTCGTGCTCCATGCGCGAGATCAGTTCGTTCATCAGCAGCGGGATGTCTTCCACGCGCTCACGCAGCGGAGCCATCTCGATGGGGAATACGTTGAGGCGGTAGTACAGGTCTTCGCGGAAGCTGCCGACCTCGATCATGCTTTCGAGGTTTTTGTGCGTGGCCGCGATGATGCGCACGTCGACGCTCTGGGTCTTGTTGCTGCCCACGCGCTCGAAGGTGCGCTCCTGCAACACGCGCAACAGCTTGACCTGCATCGGCAGCGGCATGTCGCCGATTTCGTCAAGAAACAGGGTGCCGCCATTGGCCAATTCGAAACGCCCGGCACGGCTGGTGATCGCCCCGGTAAAGGCGCCCTTCTCGTGGCCGAACAGTTCGCTTTCGAGCAACTCTGCCGGGATCGCCCCGCAGTTGACCGGCACGAACGGCCCGTCGCGGCGCTTGGAGTGATAGTGCAGGTTGCGTGCGACCACTTCCTTGCCGGTACCGGACTCGCCGAGGATCAATACGCTGGCGTCGGTATCGGCCACTTGCTGCATCATCTGGCGCACGTGCTGGATCGCACGGCTGGTGCCGACGAGGCTGCGAAACAGGTTGGGTTCGCGATGACGACCGCGCTCGCGGGCCTGGTCATACATCTCGCGGTAGACCTGGGCACGGTGCAGGGAGTCGAGCAATTTGCTGTAGCTGGGCGGCATTTCCAGGGTGGAAAGCACGCGGCGGCGCTGGTCTTCCGGAAGGTCCACGGAAGAAATATCGCCCATCAGCAACACCGGAAGGAACTCATCCCAGGTAGACAGTGTCTTTAACAAGCCCAGAACTGCGCCAGGAGCGTTGACCGTCCCGATCAACACACAGATGACTTCACGGCTCGACGACAAAGAGCTGACCGCCTGCTGCCAGTCATGGCTACCGCAGGGCAAATTTTCTTCACCAAGAAAATTCAAAATTACCGCTAAATCGCGGCGGCGGACGCTATCGTCATCAATCAGCAGAATTTTGGTTTCACGCCACATGCAATAGCAACTTCCCTAGTAAAACGCTCTGCCCCAGAGTGAGGGCAATCTAGACGTTTGTAAGATTTCTTACCCTACTAGACGTCTGAAATCTGAAAACAGCACTAGTTAAGTCAAAAATGCTGGCACAGTCAAATATATGACGCGCCGTTCGGATTAACTGAGCCCATTCAGCCGAACAGATGGTAAACCTTTGACGCGCTTTCCGCTCGGTTGATCTGCGACATCTCTTCGAAAATCGCCTGGCGTTCGCCAGTCGTCACCTCAAGCAACTGCTGATACACCGCCAGCAAGCTTTGCAGCTTTTCCCGCAGGGCATCCTCGTCCACCGGCGCATTGTTGAGCGCCTCATCGATCACCGCACGACACCCCATATCCAGTTCGCCGATAGCGTCCCAGTTACGGTGGGCCAATGCGTCAACCAAGGCTTCGCGGGTCTCGTCAATCCGTTGCAGGGCGTGGCTCATGACATCATCCTCAGGCCAACAGGCCTACAGTGTTGCAATACCGTCCCAGCCTTCCTTGAGCGTAATCATCAGGCCGGCTACTTCGTCGATCATGGCGACATCGCTCTTGCTGTTGGCTTCCAGCAGGCGCGTGGTCATGTAGGCATACAGATTGTCCAACTGCTGCAACGCGGCCGGATCATCGGTTTTTTCCGGATTAAGGCCATCACGCAAGCCGATCAGGATGTCGATCGCCTTGCCCAGCAGCAAACCTTTTTGCGCGATATCACCACGAGCCATGGCGCCTTTGGCCTGAGCCATGCGATCCAACGCGCCTTCCATCAGCATCTGGACCAGACGGTGCGGGCTGGCTTCGGAGATCTGGGCATGGGAATTGACCTTCTGGTATTGGCGAAGGGCTCTCATGGGATTCATGTTTCTACCTCGTGACAGGCAACAGCTAAATAGGATGGGCTCTGACTAATATGTCGACTGGGTCGCAAAAAACTTTAACCCGCAAGTCGGCTGAAGGCGGCGCCCGATGGCGGTAATCACCAGCGGGCGGCTTCATCGGAATCAGCTGTCCGAAGACGTCTTGTTCAGCGCGTTGAGCGTGCTCATGACACTGGAACGCTGACTGGTGAGCTGGGCCACCAGGTTGTTCATCGTCGTGTACTTGGCGGTCAGGCTGGTCTTCAGGGCGGCCATACGCGCGGTCAGGGTGTCCTGCTGGTTCTGCAGGTCCTTGAGATCGTCCGACAGCGTCGACGAACGCGTGGCCAGCACGCCGGTGTTGCTCAGTGCATAGCTGTCGGTCGCGCTTTTCATGCGCGCCAGCAAGCCATTGTCACCGTTGAAAATGCCGCCGATGTCGGTGGGGTTGGTGGCAATCGCTGCACCGAACACCTTGTCGTCGATACTCAACTTGCCGGTGCCGGAGTCCGTGTTCACGCCAAATTGCGCCAGGGACTTCAACGTGCCCGTGCCCGTCATTGCGTTCAGCTCGCTACGCAACGCGGTCTGCAGGGAGCGCATGGTGGCATCGCCTGTCAGCGCAGCGCGCGTGGTGGAACCGTCCGCGTTGGTGGTGACCGCGGTCTCGGTGTTCATGGCCGTCATCAACGCGTTGTAGGTGTCGACAAAACCCTTCACCGAACTTTTGAGGGTGTCGTTGCTGCGGGAGACCGTAATGGTCGATGACACGCGCGTAACGCCGTCAGGGAGCGTCCCCGTGACCCCGGCAGGCAGAGGCGACACCGCCGTCAACTTGATGCTCACACCACTGATCGCCTCGGTCAGGGTATTGCTCTTGGATTCCTGAGCCGTGCCGTCAATGGTGTATTTAGCGTTTTGCGGTGGATCACCCACAACCGACGAACCCGCTTGCAGGCCGGAGTTACCCCCCAGGGTAATGTCCGTGCCGGCGCCGGTATTGGTCGAGGTCATGACCAGGCGAGAACCGGTGGCGTCAGTCAGGATGTTGGCACTCAGGCCAACACTGCTGTATTGCGCGTTGATCGAGTCACGCACTTGTTGCAGCGTCGCGCCTGGCGGAACACTGACCCCGTAACTCTGACCAGACTGGGAAATTTCCAGGGTCGTCGCGGTGGTGCCGGTATTGACGACGGTTTTCGCGCCGGTTGAATAATTCTGAGTAGCAACCTTCGAGGCGGTCGCCAACTGGTTGACGATCAGCTGATAACTGCCCGCAGACGCACCGGCACCCAAGGTCACGGTGGACACGTTGGCATCCGACGTCGTCGCCGTCAGGCCGCCGATACTGGCGTCCTTGGTCATGTTGTCCATGGCACCACGGAAGGCATCCAGCGCGGCTTGAATCTTGCCGATCGAGGACAGCTGGGCAGTCGACGTTTGCGTCTGCTTGTTGATCTGCGATTGCTTCGGCGCCTGTTCCGCGTTCACCAATGCCGTCACGATCTGCTGGGTATCAATGCCCGTAACGGGGCCGCTAACTGATATATCACCCATGATTTTTCTCCTGATCCGGGGCTGGCGCTTTATTGACGGACGACGCCTAAAGCAGCTACAGCAACAAAATTCATGCCAGCTCAGACTTTGGCGTCAAACAATACGCTGCTGGCGTCATGAAGGCTTTGTGCGAGTTTCAGTGCCGTTTCCGATGGGATCTGACGAATGACCTCGCCGCTTTCGGTCGCTATGACCTTGACGACTACCTGATGGGTGGAGTCATCAATTGAAAAGTCCAGGTTGCGCTGGGCAGCCTGGACGAATTTGCGAATATCCGTGACCGCCTGTTCAAGGTCGGACGGCTTCGAGTCCTGCTTGGGTTGGACCGTGGCAGCCAAAGGATCAACCTTGGTTTTCTGCGGGTCGTTGTTCACGGGAGCAGGAGCGCTCTGTGGCGCCACTGCCGGATAAGACAGGTTCAACTTCACGCTCATGTCCATGCCCAATCTCCTCATCACGCAAAAGACAAAAGGGCACGTAAACGCGCCCTTCCGTCATTCATCTACCGATGGCTATTACTGAAGCAGCTTCAGTACAGCGGAAGGCAGTTGGTTGGCCTGGGACAGGATCGCAGTGGAAGCCTGTTGCAGGGTTTGTTGCTTGGTCAGCTGAGCAGTTTCTGCAGCGTAGTCAACGTCCTGGATCTGACCGCGAGCGGCGCTGGAGTTGTCCGAGATGCTCTGCAGGTTGGCAACGGTGTTGTCGAAACGGTTTTGTACAGCACCGAGACCGGCACGCTGGGAGTCGATGTCCGAGATCGCCTGGGTGATCACGTCGATCGAGTTCTGTGCGTTGGCAGCAGTGGTGATGTCAGTGTTGTTGACGGTGGTTTTGGTGGAGTTGGCAGCAGTACCAGTAGCTGCGAACAGACCGGTCACACCGGCGCCGCTCAGCGAGTAGCTGCTGGAGGAGTTCAGCGACACTGCGCCAGTAGCGACGATCGGGCCAGCGTCCAGTGCAACGGCTGTGCCGAATGCACCGCTGCCGTCCTGAGTAGCGACCTTGACACCTGCAACAGCACCGGCATCGCCAGCGTTGAAGGTCAGGTTCTCACCGGTATCGGACTTGACCGACAGAGCGTTGGTGGTCGAATCGTAGTTAACGGTGATGCCCAGTTTGGCAGCGTTGGACTTCAGCTGGTCAGCCAGGTCCGAAGTGCTGGTCACGCCAGTGAACTGGACAGCAGTACCGCTGCCGACTTTCAGGGTGAAGTTGGCGCTGGCAGGGCTGGCAGCAGCAATGGCAGTGGAGTCAACGGAGAACTGGGCAACAGTGCTGGCAGTAGCAGCCAGGCCGCCGACAGCGCCGTTCATTTGAGCAGCGATCTGCTTGGCGGAAGCGCCGGCAGCGATGGTCAGGTTGGTCGACTGGCCGCCACCGGTAACGGTGATTGCGCCGCCGGCAACGCCGGTTGCACTTGGCGCTACGCCTTGAGTTTTCAGCTGCTGCGAACCAATGTTGTTGGCTGCAACGTTACCGATGCTCATGTCGATGGTCTGGTTGGCGTTGGCGCCGACCTGGAACGAAGTAGTACCGAAAGAACCGTCCAGCAGGTTCTTGCCACCGAAAGTAGTGGTGGTAGCGATACGGGTCAATTCAGCAGTCAGCGCTGCGTATTGAGCCTGGTTCGACTTACGGTCTTCAGCGCTTGGCGAGCCGTTGGCGGATTGCAGAGCCAGGGTACGCATGCTTTGCAGGATGTTGGTGGACTGCTGCATTGCGCCTTCAGCGGTCTGAGCAATCGAGCTACCGTCGTTGGCGTTTTTGATTGCAACGCCCAGGCCGTTGATCTGGCTGGTCAGACGGTTGGAGATTTGCAGGCCGGCCGCGTCGTCTTTGGCGCTGTTGATACGCAGGCCGGAGGACAGACGCTGCATGGAAGTTTGCAGGGCGCCGGAAGCCTTGTTCAGGTTGTTCTGAACGTTCAACGAAGCAAGGTTAGTGTTTACTGTTAAAGCCATGACGAAATCCTCGTGGGTGGTGTACTGCGGCTTCCGGCCCTGGCAACCGCCGGGTGTGGCCTAGAGAACCTTCGTAATAGTTATCGTCGTGAATGCAGGTTGCTTGAGGACTTTTTTGATTTTTTTTACTAGCAACGGGCCATCCTTTGTAATTCAAGCATTTACGATAGCCCAAACACCCGCAAATGCTGGGTTTTCTGGCGCCAAATAAAAAACGCCCAGGCTTTTACAAGCCTGGGCGTTTTTGTGTGCAGCGCTATTAGGGCATCACGGACGATAGAGAATCGCCGAACCCCACGACAAGCCAACCCCAAATCCGCTGATTGCGACACGCTTCCAGTCGCCGTCCATCATGTGCTTTTCAAGCAGCAGTGGAATGCTGGAAGACACGGTATTGCCGGTCTCGACCATGTCCTTGATGAATTTCTCCACCGGGGCGTCTTCAAAACGCCGCGCCACGGCGTCGACAATCGCCGCACTGCCCTGGTGAATGCAGAAGGCATCGATTTCGTCAGCCTTGAGCTGTGATTCGTTGAGCAGCTCATGCAGATGAGCCGGCACTTTGAGCAGGGCAAAGTTGAACACCTGGCGGCCATTCATGAAAAACACGCCATCGCTGACCTTCAGGTGCGGCGCGCCGGAACCGTCAGTGCCGAACTTCGACTTGCCGAGCAACCACGGGGCATCTTCACCCATCCAGGTGGCAGTGGCGGCATCGCCGAAGAGCATGGTGGTGTTGCGGTCTTCCGGGTCAACGATCTTGGAATACGGGTCAGCGGTGATCAGCAGGCCGTTTTTCAGGCCGGTGGCTTCCATGAAGCCTTTCATCGCGTAGATGCCGTAGACATAGCCCGAGCAACCCAGCGAGATATCAAACGCCGCCACATGGGTCGGCAGGCCCAGTTTGTCCTGGACGATGGCGGCCGTGTGGGGCAAGCCTTCCTCATCGCCGTTTTGGGTCACGACGATCAGCGCGTCGATCGACTCGCGCTTCAAATCAGGGTTGTTGGCAAACAAGGCGTTGACCGCCTCGACGCACAGGTCGGAGGTTTCCTGCGCAGCATCCTTGCGCGGCAGGAACGCCGAACCGATCTTGCCAATGATGAAGTCCTCATCCTTGGCGAATTTGGCGCCCTGGGCGTAGTTATCGACCCCGTCTGCCGGCACGTAACTGGCGATGCTTTTTATGCCAATCATTGTGGCTTCCCAATACTAAATAGCTGGATAACACCCCTCGGGCTACGCCGGGAGCGCTGACAATAAAGGGGATAACCCCGTAAAAATATCGCTGAAAGCCCCCGCGCAAAGACCCTGCGACGACTTATCCTTTTCACACGATACAGTGAAGATGCGCTTTATGACTCACAGGTCACTCAATTTTGTGCGCTTTGTGCAAAACCCTGCAACATTCTCGGCCCCAGAAACGACAACGGCCCACCCTGTTGCCAGGGTGGGCCGCTTGTACGCTCGCCGGTTACATGCGGCTGAACAGGCTCAACTGGGAGATCTTCACAAACGCCAGCTGCGAAGCCTGCAGCATGGTCTGCTGCAATGTCAGGTCAATGGCCGCCTGGCCCATGTCGACGTTCGCCAGCGATGACATGGTGGAGGTGTTGGCCAGCCCCAGGCTGGTGTTTTCCTGGCTCTGGATATCCAGGGCGTTCTGGCGGGCACCAATCGAGCCACGCACCTGGTCGATCTGCGCCGAAGCGTTGGCCAGGTTACCGATGGAGGTATTGATCACGTCCTTGAGATTGTTCATGGCCACCGGATCGCCATCTGCCGGGGTTTCCAGCGCCTTGCGCAGTTGGCCCAGCGTGTCCAGGGCGTTCATGTTCTTGTTGCTGGTGGCATTCACCGAAAACTGATCACCCGCCCCCGGCGCGCCGCTCACATCGAAGGTCACCCCGGCAGCCGTGATCGACGTCGCGCCGGTGGCCATGGTGCCCGTGGCAATCGACTTGCTGTTCGCCGAGTACGGCTGGGCGTACACCTCATAGTCATTGCCGCTGGTGAACTTGATCACCGCGCCCGAGTTCGGAAAGGTGCTGGCGTAGGCTGCCTGGTCGGTGACCCGGCCACCGGTCAACTGCGCCGTAGACGGATTACTGGCTGTACGCGAACTGCTGAACGTGTCCGGCTTGCTCTCCAGCGTAAAGGCCTTGCCCGCCACCAGCGCGTCAGACGGCGCGCCCGAGGCCACATCAGACCCAAGGTTCAGGCTGATGTCGAACTTGACCCCGCGCAGGTTGACGCTGGACGCGCCTTCCTTGGTGGAATCAAATGTGCCGTTACCGGAGATCTCGGACGTAACGTCGTTGCCGTCCTTGTCGGTCACGCTGTATTGGGTGCTGCTGGAGAAGGTCAGCTTGTACGGCTGGCCATCGGCAAAATTCTTCGTGTAAGCGGTGCCCGAGGTGACCAGGCCCGCCGAAATCGCGATTTTGCCGTCGTTGACCGCCGGCGGTAAAATCGTCGCCTGAGTGCGACCGGTGTTGCCGGAGCTTTCCAGCAGCGTCTTGCCGGTATCGCCCGCGGCAACCGTCAAGTTGCTCGACACTTGCAGGCTCAGCGGCGTCTCATCACCCTGGTAGGTGTAGGTGCCATCATTGTTACGGCTGTAGGGCGGCGTGTCGGTCTTGGCCCCGGAAAACATGTAGTTGCCGCTGGAATCCTTGGTGTTGAGCAAACCCAACACCTGGTCTTCGAGCGCGCCGACCTGAGCGGCGATAGCCTTGCGGTCGTCATTGCTGAGCTTGAGGTTACCCGCCTGCAACGCCAGGCCGCTGGCGGTTTGCATGGCCGTGTTGATGCTCGACAACACGCTTTCCTCGTTGGTCAGCGAGTTTTGCAGGCTGGTGATGTTGCCGTTGTACTGGCCCAGCATGTCTTTCTGCTGTTGCAGCATCAGCAATTGCGCGGCGGCTACCGGATCATCCGAAGCGGTCTGCACGCGCACGCCGGAGCTGGCCTGGTCCTGAGCCTTCACCACACCCGAATAGTTATCCTGATATTTGGCGGAGCTGGTGTCGAAATACTGCTGTGTAGAGATACGCATCGTTCCAGACTCCTTTAAAGGGCGTTGATCAGTGTGCTGAAGGTTTCTTGCGCGGCCTTGATGATCTGCGACGACGCGGTGTAGTACTGCTGGAACTTGATCATGTCGCCCGCCTCCTCGTCCAGGTTGACCTGGGACACGGAGTCGCTGGCCGCCTTGTTCGCGGCCAGCAATGCGCCGGTGGCGGTGCTGTCGGTGTTGGCCTGGGCAGCCTTGGAACCGACTTGGGACACCAGCCGGCTGTTGGCACTGACCAGGCTCACGCCCGCATTGCCATCTACCGCGCCGACCGTCGCCTTGGTCTGCAAACCCAGCAATTGCTGAGCGTTGCGGCCATCGGAGGTGGCGCCGCTGTTGAACGAGAAAGTCGTGCTGTCGCCGTTGGCGGGTGCGCCCGCCACCGTGGTGTCGAAACTGAAGCTCTTGCCTGGAATCAACGTGCCGCTGGCATCACGCATTGGCACACTGATAGAGACCTTGTTGCCCTGGCCCGGAATGATGCTGCCGGTGCCGATCGAGTTGCCCTGGGCATCGCTCACTGTGTAGGACTGGGTGCCGTCTGCCGCAGGCTTGCCAAACACCATCTTCACTGGCATCGAGTTTTCGATCCCGGTGCGCAATTGCGCGCTGGCGGCGCCGCCATTGATATCGATCGGCAGCGTCAATGTCGGTGGTGTGAACGTGCCGGTGCCGGTGTTGGTAGTGCTGGAATTACCGGCCAGTGGCGCCGCGAACGCGAGCTTGTTCGGGTCTTTGAGGTCGACACTGATGTTGCTGGCCCCGGTCGCCGTCGGGCTGACCTTGAAGCTGTCACCGGCAGCCATCGGCCCCTTGCCATCCAGTGCCAGGGTGAAGCCGTCGATCACGGGCGGCGGCGTGGTGGTGGTGTCGAACGAGCCCATGGCTTTGCCGTCGGAGCGCACCACGTTGTACTGGTTGCCGCTGGTGAAGGTGACTTTGTAGTCGAAGGTCGAGAGCTTGCTGCTGTCGGCAATCGTCACATTCAGGTTGCCCGAGCCTACGCTGTTGCCCGAGGCTGCCTGGCTACGCTGGGTGATGGCCGCGGCGCTGTTGATGTCGCTGAACAACGAAGAACCGAAATCGCTGTTCAGGTCCAGGCCCTGGCCCAACTGGCTGTTGACGCTGTCAGCGGTGGCAATGGCAATGCGGCCCAGGTCATTGATGGCCGGCATCAGCGCATCACTGCGATAACGCAACAGGCCGCCGATGCTGCCGCCGGACACCACGTTGCCGATGTCCATCGGCGTGTCGCCCATGTTGAGCTGAATGGTGTACTGGCTGTTGTCGGTTTTGCTCGGCACCGCCGAAATCGTGTTGGCCACACCGCCTTCGACCAGCGACTGGCCGGTGCCGGTGGTGATGCTGAACTGGCCGTTCTTCTCGGTGGCCGTTACGCCGATCAGCTCGTTGAGCGAACGCACTGCCTCGTTACGCGCATCCAGCAGGTTGGCCGGCGCACTGGTCGACGAGCCCTGGGCGGTTGAAATTTGCGTGTTCAGCGAGGCAATCGACGACGTCAGCTTATTGACCTGATCACTCATGGTGCTCAGCTGACTGTTGATGCTTTCTTTTTGCTGGGTCAGTTGAGTGGAGATCGCGTTGAAGCGGTCGCTCAAGGTCTGGGCGCTGGTCACCAGCAGCTGGCGCGCGGACACGTCGCTGGGGGTCGCTGCCGCGGTCTGCAGGGACGCGAAAAACGCGCTGAGCACCGCAGACATGCCGGTGGACTTGTCAGACAGGGTCTTGTCAATCGCAGCCGCCTGGCCCGCGTAGGCGGTGGCGTCGCTGTTGAGGGCCGTGCTGCTCTGGTAAGCGGCGCCCAAGAAATCGTTATAGATGCGGCGCACATCCGCCAGGGTCGTGCCGCTGCCGATGTACACGCCACCGTACTGATTGCTGGCGCTGGCGTTCTGGGTGGTCTGCTGACGCGAGTATCCCGGGGTGTTGACGTTGGCAATGTTGTTACTCAGGACCGACAACGATCCTTGAGCGGCGTTGAGCCCCGACATCCCGATATTGAGCAAACTCATGATTCAGACCTTATAAATGAGTGGAGGCGCCCGCGGCAGCGTAATCCTGGTAACTGTTCATCGTTTTGGCGATCTGCGAAATCTTGCTGGCGTAGTCCGGGTCGGTTGCATATCCGGCTTTTTGCAACTCGCGCACAAACTGTTCCGGGTTGTCGGCTGATTTCACAACTTCTTTATAGCGATCATTGCTTTGCAGCAATGTCACCAGATCGTGGAAGCTGTCCTGATAGGAGTTGTAGGAACGGAATTGCGCCGTTTCCTTGACCATCGACCCATCACGAAACTCGCTGGTAATTGCACGCGCCTGGCCGCCCTGCCAACTCTGCCCGGCCTTGATGCCGAACAGGTTGTGACTGCTGCTGCCGTCCTCGGCGCGCATCACCGATTTGCCCCAACCGGTTTCCAGCGCGGCCTGGGCCACCAGGTACTTGGGATCGACACCGATGCGCGCGGCGGCCGCCTTGGCCATCGGCAGCATGGTGGCGACAAATTCATCCTGCGAGCTGAAGGCTTTCTTCGCCGGCGCCAGCGGTGGCTGGGCGATGGCGCGGCCATACACCTGCATGCGCCCGCTCGGTACGGCAATGCTGCGCGCGCTGCTGTTGACCACGTTGTCGGCGGCGGCGCTGTTACGCAGCGGCGCGCTCTTGGCATCGATGGCGACCGGCGCGTTCGGCACGATACCGGCCAACAGACGGTCAGTCAGCTTGCTCGGCAAGGCGATACGGCGCTGGTTCATCAGCTCCATGTCGTTGGCGTGCGTACTCGCGCCTTCAGGCACGGCCACGCGATAAGCCCACAGCGGACGCTGACCGTTGGAGCGGCCCAACGGCCCTGCGGCCTGGGTGCCTGCGGCGATTTCAGTCGGCACATCGACCTTCTTCGCCGACGCCTGCGCCGCCTCAGGGCCCTGCAACGTGGCCGCCTGGGCGTCCACCGGCTTGTTCTTCTGCATCTGGCGCATCAGCACGTCGGCCAGGCCAATACCACCGCCTTCGCGGGACATCGAAACCGCCAACTGCTGGTCGTACATTTCCTGGTATTGCTTGGCCGCCGGCGTATTCAGCGGGTTGTCCTTGCCCAGCGCTTCCGTGGCCGAGCGCATGGACTTGAGCATCTCGCTGAGAAACAGCGACTCGAACTCCTGCGCGACTTTGCGCATGTTGCCTTCGCTGTTCTTGTCAGCGCCGACCTTGAGCTGGTTAAGCCGGTTCAGGTCGGAGTAAGACCCCGAATCCGCCGTGCTGCTGATCCCGCTCTGGCGCATATCCATGACCATGGCTCAGATCACTATCAGGTCGGCTTGCAAGGCGCCGGCCTGTTTCAGCGCTTCGAGGATCGCCATCAAGTCGCCTGGGGCTGCGCCCACCTGGTTCACCGCGCGGACAATCTCGTCCAGCGTGGTGCCGGGGCCGAACTTGAACATCGGCTTGGCTTCTTGCTGAGCATTCACCCGCGAACGCGGCACCACCGCCGTCTGGCCATTGGACAAGGGCCCAGGCTGACTGACGATCGGGTCTTCGGTAATGGTCACGGTCAGGCTGCCGTGGGTCACGGCCGCCGGCGATACCTTGACGTTTTGACCGATCACGATCGTGCCGGTACGCGAATTGATGATGACCTTGGCCACCGCCTGGCCTGGATCGACCTCAAGGTTTTCCAGGATAGACAGGTAATCGACGCGCTGGCTTGGGTCCAGTGGCGCGGTGACGCGGATCGAGCCGCCGTCGATGGCCTGGGCGACGCCAGGGCCGAGCATGTCGTTGATCTTGTCGACCACGCGCTTGGCGGTGGTGAAGTCCGAACGGTTGAGGTTCAAGGTCAGGCTATTGCCCTGGTTGAAGCCGCTGGGCACGGTGCGTTCCACCATGGCGCCGCCTGGAATCCGTCCGGCAGATGGCACGTTAACGGTGATCTTCGAACCGTCACGGCCCTCGGCGTCAAAACCACCGACCACCAGGTTGCCCTGGGCGATGGCGTAGACGTTGCCGTCAATACCCTTGAGCGGCGTCATCAGCAACGTGCCGCCGCGCAGGCTTTTGGAGTTACCGATGGACGAGACGGTGATGTCCACCACCTGACCCGGCTTGGCGAACGCCGGCAAGTCGGCACTGATGGACACGGCCGCAACGTTTTTCAGTTGCACGTTGCCCGAACCCGCCGGCACCTTGATGCCAAACTGCGAGAGCATGTTGTTGAAGGTCTGCAGGGTGAACGGGGTCTGAGTGGTCTGGTCACCCGTGCCGTTAAGCCCCACCACCAGGCCGTAGCCGATCAGTTGGTTGGAGCGCACACCGGAAATACTGGCGATGTCTTTCAACCGCTCAGCAAAGGCCCCTGTGCTCAAGGCCAGCAACAACGCGGCAGCCATCAGCTGTTTGAGTTTCAAAGTGGCCACCTAGAAAGGGAACAGCGGGCTAAGGAAGAAACGGTCGAACCAGCCCGGCTGACTCGCATCAGCAAACGAACCCGTACCCGAGTAGGTAATGCGTGCATCGGCAATCCGCGTCGACGGCACGGTGTTGTCGGTGGAAATATCATCGGCGCGGACCATGCCCGCAATGCGCACCAGCTCGTCGCCGGTGTTGAGGGTCATCCACTTTTCACCGCGTACGGCGATGATGCCGTTGGGCAGTACATCGGCGACAGTCACGGTGATCGAACCGGTCAGGCTGTTGCCCTGCCCCGCCGCACTCTTGCCGTTGGTGGCGCGGTCGCCGCTGTAGCCGGCGTCCAGGCTCAGGTCACCGCTGCCCAGCGGGTTATTGGTGTTGGGCACGCCACCGAACAGCGACGTGAGGCCAATGCTGGTCTTGCTGGTCTTGCCTATCTGCGAGTTGGCGTTTTTGCTGGCCTGGGTTTTCTCGTTCAGGGTGATGGTGATGATGTCACCCACGCGGAACGCCTTGCGGTCGCTGTACAGGTTCTGTTCGAAACCGGCCTGGTAGATCGAGCCATTGTTGGCCGCCGCCGGCAACGGCGTGCGCGGCAACACCGGCGCGTAGTACGGGTCATTGGGTTTTGGCGTCGGGGCGACACAGCCCGCGAGCACGGCGATCCCACTCAATGCCAGAACAGAAACATAGCGATTCATGACCCTTACCTCACGGTGTTGCAGGCGCCGTCGATGGCGCCCCATAGACTTGATTACAGATTCTGCGTTACGAACGAAAGCATCTGGTCGGCGGTGGAAATCACCTTGGAGTTCATCTCATAGGCGCGCTGAGTGGTGATCATGTTGACCATCTCCTCAACCGTGCTGACGTTGGAAGTTTCCAGGGTGCTTTGCAGCGTGGTGCCAAAACCGTTCAGGCCAGGGGTGCCGATTTGCGGCGCGCCGCTGGAGGCGGTTTCCAGGAACAGGTTGTTACCCATCGCTTGCAGGCCGGCCGGGTTGATGAAGTCGGCGGTTTGCAGGTTGCCGATCACTTGCGACGCCGGGTTGCCGGCCACGGTGATCGACACGGTGCCGTCGTTGCCGACGGTAAAGGTCTTGGCGTCCGCGGGAACCACAACAGCCGGCTCCAGGGCGAAACCGTTGGCCGTGACGATCTGGCCATTGGAGTCGAGGTGGAACGTGCCGTCACGGGTGTAGGACGTGGTGCCATCGGGTTGCAGGATCTGGAAGAAGCCGCGCCCGTTGATGGCCATGTCCAATGGCTGACCGGTTTGCTGCAGGTTACCGGCGCTGAAGTTCTTCTGCGTGCCAACGATCTGCACACCGGTACCCAGTTGCAGGCCCGACGGCAATTCGCTGTCCTGGGTCGATTGGGCGCCCGGCTGCTTCTTGATCTGATAGAGCAAATCCTGGAACTCGGCGCGGTCACGTTTAAAGCCCGTGGTCGACACGTTCGCCAAGTTGTTGGAAATGGTGGTCAGGTTGGTGTCCTGGGCGGACAAACCGGTTTTGGCAACCCATAGAGCCGGAAGCATGCTGTTCTCCTTCGTGCGCCTGTTTGTTGGCGCTGCGCTGCAAAATTAGTAGTCGGTCAGTAACGCGCCAATCAGCTCATCGCCAGAACGCGGGTCATGGCCTGGTCGTCTTCCTTGGCGCTGTTCATCATCTTGATGTGCAGCTCGAACTGCTTGGAAAGCGACAGCACCGCGGTCATTTCTTCAACGGCGTTGACGTTGCTTGCCTGCAGGAAGCCCGACGTCAGCGTGACGTTGGCGTTCGCCTGGGCCGGCTGGCCATCCTTGGTGTGGATGGTGCCGTCCAGGCCCTTGGTCATGTTCTTGAGGTCCGGCTGGACCAGCTTGATGCGGTCCACTTCAGCCATGACCCGCGGGCCTTCGCCCATGGCGCGGATGCTGATGGTGCCGTCGGCACCCACTTCGATTTTCTGCTGCGGCGGCACCGCAATCGGGCCACCGTTGCCCATGATCGGCATACCGTTGCCGGCCCGCAGCACGCCCAGCGCATCCACATTCATGCTGGCGCTGCGCACGTAGGCTTCACCGCCATCGGGGGTTTGCACGGCCATCCAACCGTCGCCGCTGACCGCTACGTCGAGGTCACGACCGGTTTCGATCATGGCGCCCGGGGAGAAGTCGGTGCCCGGACGCTCGGTCATGGCAAACGCGCGCGCCGGAAAGCTGTCACCAAACACCGGCATCGAACGCGCCTGCTCCAGGTCACGCTGAAAACCGTTGGTGGAGATGTTCGCCAGATTGTTGGCATGGGCCTTCTGCGCCAGTGCATTCTGGCTGGCGCCGGTCATTGCCACATAAAGGTACTTGTCCACGCTCTATCCTCTTTCTGACGGACGCTTGCCGCCCACCGCTGTACTGATGAGGCTTAAGCAATTTGCGAACCAACTTTTAAAAACAAGTAAAAGTCCAGGCAGTACGGGGGGTTGCGGGGAGGCATGGAGATTATGAGGCTGGACGAGAGTCGAAAAAACGGCGGACTACTGCCGCCTGCGGCAAGCACAGGTCTTGAAGATGACAAATAACAAATGTGGGAGCTGGCTTGCCAGCTCCCACAGGGGATGCGCTCACTTGTCGGCCTTGAGGATTTCGTAATCACGCAGCTTATTGGCGATGGTGGTGTGCGACACGCCCAAGCGTTTGCCCAGTTGCCGGCTGCTGGAATGCTCGGCATATAAAGCCTCCAGCACTGCCTTCTCGAACCGGCCGACGATCTGCTCCAACCCTCCCTCCAGGGAGAAATCGCCAAGCGGCTGACGCACGCCGTAATCCGGCAAGCGAATATGCTCAGCCTTGACCGTCCCGCCCTCGCACAACGACACCGCCTGAAACAGCACGTTTTCCAGCTGGCGCACATTGCCCGGCCAGTGATAGTGGCTGAGCCGATCCATCGCAGCCGGTGCCAGCTTGGGCAGCGGGCAGCCGATCTGCCGGCTGGCTTGATCGAGGAAATGCTCAACCAACGGCGCCAACCCATCCAGACATTCGCGCAGCGGCGGGATATGCAGCGACAGCACATTGAGGCGGTGATAAAGGTCCTGGCGGAATTCGCCGCGGGCGCAAAGCTCAGACAAGTCCACCTGCGTCGCACAGATCACCCGTACATCCAGGTAGACCTCTTCATCACTGCCCACCCGGCGAAAGCATCCGTCCTGCAGAAAACGCAGCAATTTCACCTGCAGACGCGCGCTCATTTCGCCGACGCCATCCAGAAACAACGTACCGCCTGCCGTCAGCTCCAACAGACCCAGCTTGCCTTCGGCCCGCGCGCCTTCAAACGCACCAGGCCCGTAGCCAAACAGCTCGGTCTCGGCCATTGACTCCGGCAAGCCTGCGCAATTGAGCGCCATCAATGGCGACTGCCCACGCGGGCTGGCCAGGTGACAAGCGCGGGCCAACAGCTCTTTGCCGGTGCCGGTTTCGCCTTCTATTAATAGAGGCGCATCCAGAGGCGCCATGCGCCGCGCCTCGCGCACCACGGCCGCCATGACCCTGGAGCTCTGGAAGATGCTGTCGAAACCACGCAATTCCTGCTTGCGCACGTTATAGATGCGCTCCCCGACGCGGTCGGCGCGGTGCAGGGTCAGCACGGCACCCGCCATGGCTTCGCTGTCATCGTGTTCGGAGGATTGCAGCGGCGCGATGTCCGCCAGGAATACGTCGCCCTTGACCTTGACCCGCAAGCCATTGATGCGCGACTTGCTCGCCCGCACCAGTTCCGGCAGATCGAAGTCTTCGGCGTAGCGCGACAGTGGAATGCCCGGCACCTCGTCCACGCGCACCCCGAGCAACTGCGCCGCTGCGCGGTTGGCGGCAACGATGGAGCCGCCCATGTCGATCGACAGCACCGGAAATTCCAGGGCGCCAAGCAGCGCATTGAGCTCCATATGCCGACGCTCGCTGGGCATCAGCCCTACCCGCTTGACGCCAAACACCCCGGCAATGGCTTCAAATTGCGGGCGCAGCGCCTGGAATTGCATGTTCACCAGGTTGGGGCAAAACAGGTAAATCGCATTGCCATGTTCGCCGCCGACCTCGCCCTTGGCGACGTTGACGCCGTACTCCACCAACAGGTTGAGGATGTCCCGCAGGATGCCGATGCGGTTCTGGCAGTGCACTTTAATACGCATGAAAAAGCCCGAAAGGTGGGAAGGCGCCGCGTCTTTTTGCCGCTGGGCGCAGATAGTCGTCAAGATTATGTGACAGCCCGTGAGCATTTCACAGCCCAAGACAACGACGAGCCGGGCTATCGTAACGAATACTTTACAAAAAACGGTAACATTTCCTACAGCATTAGGCCGCAGCCCGATGGAATCCGGCGCCTTGCGGGTTATCAATAGGCTCATCGCAGGACATAACAAGAACGAATGCCTAGCAGGAGAGCCGTATGAAGCAAACGCACTACGTGGCCCGCGAGCCCGATGCGCAAGGTTTTATCCACTACCCGCCGGAAGAACACGCGGTGTGGAACACTCTGATCACGCGCCAGTTGAAAGTGATCGAGGGTCGCGCCTGCCAGGAATACCTGGACGGCATCGACAAGCTCGGCCTGCCGCTGGACCGCATTCCGCAACTGGGTGAAATCAACCAGGTGCTGGCCGAGACCACCGGCTGGCAAGTCGCCCGCGTGCCGGCACTGATCCCCTTCCAGACCTTCTTCGAATTACTCGCCAGCAAGCAGTTTCCGGTGGCGACTTTTATTCGGACCCGCGAAGAACTGGACTACCTGCAAGAGCCGGATATTTTCCACGAGATCTTCGGCCACTGCCCGTTGTTGACCAACCCTTGGTTCGCCGAATTCACCCACACCTACGGCAAGCTCGGCCTGGCCGCGACCAAGGAACAGCGCGTGTACCTGGCGCGCCTGTACTGGATGACCATCGAGTTCGGCCTGGTGGACACCCCGCAAGGCCGGCGCATCTACGGTGGCGGCATTCTGTCGTCGCCCAAGGAGAGCGTGTACTGCCTGTCGGACGAGCCCGAGCACCAAGCCTTCGACCCGCTTGAAGCGATGCGCACGCCGTATCGAATCGACATCCTGCAACCGCTGTATTTCGTTCTGCCTGAGCTCAAGCGCCTGTTCGACGTGGCGCAGGAAGACATCATGGGCATGGTCGAGCGCGGTATGCAGCTGGGTCTGCACGCGCCGAAATTTCCGCCCAAACCCAAAGCAGCTTGAACCTTACGTTTTCAGGCCAGGTGAGTCTGTTCCCTGGCCGCGCGTTGCTTTAGGGTGACGCCACTGACGACCGTTTTTCAAACACTCGAATTCAGGACACTTCCCATGACCACCTTGAACCAAGCCCACTGCGAAGCCTGCCGTGCCGACGCCCCGCAAGTCAGCGATGAAGAGTTGCCGGTACTGATCAAGCAGATTCCCGACTGGAACATCGAAGTCCGCGACGGCGTGATGCAGCTGGAAAAGGTTTTTCTGTTCAAGAACTTCAAATTTGCCCTGGCCTTTACCAACGCCGTGGGTGAAATCTCTGAAGCCGAAGGCCACCACCCTGGCCTGCTCACCGAGTGGGGCAAAGTCACCGTGACCTGGTGGAGCCACTCGATCAAAGGCTTGCACCGCAACGACTTCATCATGGCCGCGCGCACTGACGAAGTGGCTAAGGACGCCGAGGGCCGCAAGTAATGCATTTCGATGCGATTGGCCGCGTGCCCGGCGACCCGATCCTCGGGCTGATGGACCTGTATGCCCAGGACAGCAACCCGAACAAGTTCGACCTGGGCGTCGGCGTCTATAAAGACGACCAGGGCCTCACGCCGATCCCGCATTCGGTAAAACTCGCCGAACAGCGGCTGGTAGACACCCAGACCACCAAGACCTACATCGGCGGCCACGGCGATGCGGCATTCGGTGCGTTGATCAGCGAACTGGTGCTCGGCGCCGACTCGGCCTTGATCCGCGACCGCCGCGCCGGCGCAACGCAAACCCCAGGCGGCACCGGCGCCCTGCGCCTGAGCGCGGACTTTATCGCCCATAACCTGCCGGGGCGTGGCGTGTGGCTGAGCAACCCGACCTGGCCGATCCACGAAACCATCTTCGCCAAGGCCGGGCTCAAGGTCAGTCACTACCCCTATGTGGGCGCCGACAACCGCCTGGATGTGGCCGCGATGTTGGCAACACTTGCCACGGTGCCCGAGGGCGACGTGGTGTTGCTGCACGCGTGCTGCCACAACCCGACTGGTTTTGACCTGTCCCAGGACGACTGGCGCCAGGTGCTGCAGATCGTGCGCGAGCGCCAATTGCTGCCGCTGATCGACTTCGCCTATCAAGGCTTCGGCGACGGTCTGGAGCAAGACGCCTGGGCCGTGCGACTGTTTGCCGCCGAGCTGCCGGAAGTGCTGATCACCAGCTCCTGCTCGAAAAACTTTGGCCTGTACCGCGACCGTGTCGGCGCGTTGATCGTGTGCGCGGCGGATGCTGAAAAGCTCACGGATGTGCGCAGCCAGCTGGCAAACACCGCGCGTAATCTGTGGTCGACGCCGCCGGATCATGGCGCCGCCGTGGTCGCGACCATCCTTGGGGATGCCGAGCTGAAAAAGCGCTGGAGCGACGAAGTCGAAGCCATGCGCTCACGGATCGCGCAGCTGCGTTCAGGCCTGGTGGAGGCGCTGGCGCCCCACGGGCTGGCCGAACGCTTTGCGCATATCGGTGCGCAGCGTGGGATGTTTTCCTACACCGGCTTGAGTGCCGAACAGGTCAAGCAACTGCGCGAGAAGCACAGCGTGTACATGGTCAGTTCGGGACGGGCTAACGTGGCCGGGATTGATGCGACGCGCCTGACCCTGCTGGCCGAGGCCATCGCCGACGTCTGCAACTGAAGAAACGGGGAATAAATGTGGGAGCGGGCTTGCCCGCGAATGCAGTGTGACAGTCACCCAATATATTGACTGACACTCCGCATTCGCAGGCAAGCCAGCTCCCACATTTGAACGGAGTGAGGCCTTTAGCCCGCAACCATCTCGGCTTTAAGCTGCGCCTCTTTCGCCTGCGCATCCGCCAACCGATACAACTCGATCTGCCCGTCCCAGTGCTCGATCAGCGCCGTGCACGACTCCACCCAGTCCCCGCAGTTGAGGTAATCCACCTCGCCCACCTTGCGAATTTCCGCGTGGTGAATATGCCCGCAGACCACGCCATGCAGCTCGCGCCTGGTGACTTCGTGGGCGATCGCCTCCTCAAAGTCGCTGATAAAGCTCACTGCCGTCTTGACCTTGTGCTTGAGGTACGCCGACAGCGACCAGTAGCCGTAGCCATACCGCGCCCGCCAGTGATTGAGCCAGCGGTTCAGCGTGAGCGTGAACTCGTAGGCCGAGTCGCCGAGAAACGCCAGCCAGCGGTGGTAACGGGTGATCACATCAAACTGGTCGCCGTGAATCACCAGCAAGTGCCGGCCATCGGCGGTGACGTGCACCGCTTCGTCCACCAGTTGGATATTGCCCAGGATCAGCTTGGAATAGCGCCGCAGGAACTCGTCATGGTTGCCGGTGACATAGATCACCTCGGTGCCGCGCTTGGCCATGGTCAGCAAGCGGCGGATCACATTGGTATGGGCCTGGGGCCAATACATGCCGCCGCGCATTTTCCAGCCGTCAATGATGTCGCCCACCAGGTACACCTTGTCGGCGTGGTAGCCCTTGAGAAACCGCGACAAGTGTTCGGCCTGGCAGTCCCGCGTGCCCAGGTGCACGTCGGAAATCCACAAGGTACGAACCCGTTGTTTAGGACCGGGTTTGGCGAATTCGGCACGGGTCATGGGCATCCCTCGACGCTGTTTTAGCGAGCTTGCGCCCTGGTGGTTAACAGCCCATGACAGCGGTGCGTCAGTCTGATGACAGCGCCTGGCGCCCGTGAAGCGTTGTAGACTGGCGCCCTGCACCCTCAGGAGACCGCGATGAGACCGACGCTCACGCTGCGCCACTACCTCGAAGAGCCTCTTGCCCACAGCCATGACCATGCGCAGTTGGTGTTCGGCCTGTCCGGGCACCTGGACCTGGAAGTCGATGGCCGGGGCAGCCAGGTGCGCGAAAGCAGCGTGATGGTGCTGCCCTTTTCCGCTCACCACGCCTGCGGCAGCCGCGATGGCAGCCGGTGCCTGGTGCTGGATGTACCCACCGAACACTGGGTGCTGGACTCCTTGGGCGAGCATGCCGACGCCAGCCGCCGCCTGCTCGATCAACCGGCGCGCCTGACTCTGGATTCGCGGCAAAGCCAGCTGGTGCAATGGCTGGCGCACAGCCCGGTGGATGACCCGTTGATCGTGCAGCAAGGCGCGGTGCTGTTATTGGCCAGCCTCAATCACCCGCTGGCCCAACCGATGCCGGGGCGGCGCCTGCCGTATGCGGCGTTTGATGCGCATATCGAGCGCCACATTGCGCATCCGTTGCAGGTCGCGGACCTTGCGCGCATTGCCGGCCTGTCGGTCGCGCGCCTGCACGCGCGCTTTATCGCCGAGTGCGGGCAGACGCCGATGGACTACATTCGCGGGCGCCGCCTGCAGATGGCCTTGAACCTGTTGCGCAACACGCCGCTGCCCATCGGCGACATTGCCGAGCGCGTCGGCTACAGCTCGCAAAGTGCGTTTGCCGCCGCGATGTTGCGCGAATTTGGCGCATCACCGGGCGCATTGCGGCGCTCATCATAGTCTTGCGACAAAAAACGCGAGCCGGACGACAGACGCCCACACCTCCAACCTCTAGACTGCGATTCTGTCACCCCGTTGGTTCAAGGATCGCAATGACTCCCCGCTCAGCCCTCGGCGCCCTGCATATCGGCGCACTGATGTTTGGCCTCACCGGCGTATTCGGCAAGCTGGCGGCGGCCTCGCCCGCCATCATCGTCTTCGGCCGGGCGGCCTTCGCCGTGGTGGCACTCGCCGTGTTTGCGCGATTCGCCAGCAATACCACCTGGAAAACACTCCAGATGCGCGACTGGCGCCGCCTGCTGATCAGCGGCGTACTGCTCGCGGCGCACTGGGTGACCTTCTTCATCGCGGTCAAAGTCGCCGGCGTGGCCGTCGCCACGCTTGGGTTTACCGCGTTCCCGGCATTTACCGTGATTCTCGAAGGGCTGATCTTCCGCGAGCGCATTCGCGCCAATGAAGTGCTGCTGGTGGTACTGGTCAGTGTCGGCCTGATCCTGGTGACGCCAGACTTCAACCTCGCCAGCGCAGCCACCGGCGGCCTGCTCTGGGGCATTGCCTCGGGTTTGCTGTTCTCGTTGCTGTCGCTGAACAACCGCGCCAGCTCCGGGCGCATTCCCGCGGTGCAGGCGGCGCTGTGTCAGAACCTGGTGGTCGCGGCTTGTCTGCTGCCGGTGGCGGCACCCGGGCTGGCGGATGTGCGGGCAATTGACTGGTTGTGGATCGGACTGCTCGGGGTGTTCTGCACCGGCCTGGCCCACAGCCTGTTTGTCGCCAGCCTGGCGGTGATCAAGGCGCGCACCGCCTCGGTAGTGTTTGCCATGGAACCGGTCTACGGCATCACCGCGGCCTGGGTGCTGTTTGCCGAAACCCCGACCTTGCGCATGCTGCTGGGCGGCGCGCTGATCATCGTCGCCATCGTGCTTTCCGGGCTGATGGGCAGCACCAGCCAGGCCAAGGCGCCTGCGGCGACGGCCTGATGCTCAGGCTTTGCGGTCGTTGTGGCCCAGATCGCGCTGCGGGTCGATCTGGTCACGCACGCGCTGCTTGAGCACCTTGGCTTCGGGAAAGCCACTGTCGGCCTTGCGCTCCCAGATCTGCACGCCATCGCAGGTGATGCGAAACGCGCCGCCGGTGGCCGGCTCCAGCGCCACACGACCCAGGTCATCGGCAAACGTACTCAACAACTCCTGGGCCAGCCACGCGGCGCGCAACAGCCACTGGCACTGGGTGCAATAGGTGATGACGATCTCTGGTTTGCTCAGCGACATAATTTGAGAGGTTCCTGGCATAACGGGCTGGGTGGATCGGGTGGCTATAATACCGGCCTTTCGCCCAGCCTCGAGATTCATGATGCGCCGCCTGTTGTCTTGCCTGTTCCTGTGTTTGCTTCCACTGCTCGCCGACGCCGTTGAAACACCCCGCCCCAAAATCGGCCTTGTGCTGTCCGGCGGCGCCGCGCGTGGCCTGGCGCATATTGGTGTGCTCAAGGCTCTGGAGGAGCAAGGGATCCAGATCGATGCGATTGCCGGCACCAGCATGGGCGCGGTGATTGGCGGGCTGTACGCCTCGGGCTACAAGATTGATGAGCTGGAAAAGCTCGCGCTGAATATCGACTGGCAACAAGCGCTGTCCGACGCACCGCCACGCGAAGACGTGCCGTTTCGACGCAAACAGGATGACCGCGACTTTTTGGTCAAACAGAAGCTCAGTTTCCGCGACGACGGCAGCCTCGGCCTGCCACTCGGCGTGATTCAGGGTCAGAACCTGGCACTGCTGCTGGAAAGCATGTTCGCCCACAGCAGCAACACGCGTAACTTCGACAAGCTGCCGATCCCGTTCCGCGCAGTGGCCACCGACATCACCACCGGCGAAAAAGTCGTGTTCAACAAAGGCCACCTGCCCCAGGTGATCCGCGCGAGCATGTCGATCCCGGCGGTGTTCGCCCCGGTGGAAATCGACGGCCGGCTGCTGGTGGACGGCGGCATGACCGACAACATCCCGCTGGACGTGGCCCGCGAGATGGGCGTCGACATTGCCATCGTGGTCGACATCGGCACCCCGCTGCGCTCGCGCAAGCAACTTGCCACTGTGGTCGATGTGCTCAACCAGTCGATCACCCTGATGACCCGGCGCAACTCTGAAGAGCAACTCAAGGCGCTGCACCCCAAGGATGTGCTGATCCAACCGCCGCTGGCGGCCTACGGCGTGACGGACTTCGGCCGCGCCAAGGACATGATCGACGCCGGCTACCGCGCCACCCGCGCGCTTGATGTACGCCTGGCGCACCTGCGCCCTGCTGAGCCTGTCGACCCGCAACTGATCGCGGCCCGCACACCCGGCGAGCGTACCCCCGTGATCACCGCCATCAAAGTGGAGAACGACTCGAAGGTCAGCGATGACGTAATCCGCTACTACATCCGCCAAAACCTGGGCGAGCCGCTGAACCTGGGCCGTCTGCAAACCGACATGGGTACCTTGTACGGCCTGGACTACTTTGAGCAGGTGCAATACCGCGTAGTGAAAAAGGGCCAGGACAATACCCTGGTGATCAGTGCACGCGGCAAACGCAGCGGCACCGACTACTTGCGCCTGGGCCTGAATCTGTCGGATGACATGCGCGGCGACAGCGCCTTCAACCTCGGCGCCAGTTACCGCATGAATGGCATCAATCGCCTCGGCGCCGAATGGCTGACGCGGGTGCAGATCGGTGATCGCCAAGAGCTATACAGCGAGTTCTACCAGCCACTGGATGTCGGCTCACGCTACTTCGTCGCGCCCTATATCAGTGCCCAGGCGCAGAACGTTGAACTGATTCTGGACAACGACCCCATCTCCGAATACCGCCTGGAGCGTTATGGCTTTGGCTTGAACGTCGGCCGCCAGATCGGCAACAGCGGCGAGATCCGCTTCGGCGTCGGCGAAGCCTGGGGCAAGGCGGATGTGCGCATCGGCGACCGCGACCTGCCGAGCGTGAGCTTCAGCGAGGGCTTCTATGAACTGAAGTACTCGTTCGACTCGCTCGATAACGTGTACTTCCCGCACACCGGCGAAGACATCGGCCTGGCGTTCCGCGAATTCGAGCCCGGGTTAGGCTCGGACCAGCGCTATCGACAGTGGGAGTTCAAACTGGACAAGGCCATGAGCCGCGGCCCGGACACGCTCATACTGGGCGGCCGTTACGGGCGCACGCTGGATAAATCCGACGTGGTGGTGTCCAGCTTCCTGCTGGGCGGTGCGCGGCAATTGTCGGGCTTTCGCGAAGATGCAATCTCGGGGCAAAACATCGCCCTGATGCGCGCGGTGTACTACCGCCGCCTGACGCCGCGCTCGTACCTGCCGTTGGACTTCCCGCTGTACCTGGGGGCCTCGGTGGAACGCGGCCGGGCGTGGAACAACGACAATCAATTCGACAGCGGTTACATCAACGCTGCGAGTGTTTTCCTGGGGTTTGATACGCCGCTGGGGCCGCTGAATTTCAGCTACGGGTTCAATGATGACAATCAGCAGGCGGTGTACCTGAACCTCGGCCAGACGTTCTAGCCAGCGCACAAAAAAAGTGGGAGCTGGCAAGCCAGCTCCCACTTTTTAATTTCTGGTGAATCCCGGATCAGGACTTTTCCAGGTTCGACAGGATGTGCCCATGCACACGCATGCACACGCGCAAATCCTCTTCATCCACGCCCACAAACAGCTCATGGCGCAACGCTGTGGCAATGGTTTCAATCTGGTCGATCAATGGGCGGGCGGTGTCGCACAGCAATATGCGTTTGGCACGACGGTCTTCAAGCACCGCCTGGCGTTGCACCAGACCCTGGCCTTCAAGGCTGTCGAGCAGGCGGGCCAGCGTCGGCCCTTCGACGCCAACACTTTGAGCCAGCTCGCGCTGAGTGGGCGCTTCCGCAAAACGGGCCAGGTGCAACAGCACCAGCCAACGCGCCTGGGACAAACCCAGCCCCGCCAAGCGGCGGTCCAGTTCGGCGCGCCAACCTCGGGACATTTGCGCCAACTGCATGCCAAAGCGGTGTTGATCGGTTAAAGGCATAAAAAACTCATGGTTTAGACTGAAAATAAAGTGTGGCTAATTATTAGTCAGCTAAGCATGAGCCATGCCAGGAGGCAAGGGCCGCTATGTACTGATTCGTTACATTGGCGCAATTGGCACACTAAATTTCGAATTCCGACTGCAAAGCAGCCCGCACGCAATACAAAACACCCTCAGGCACACGCCCGGTAAACAGCGGCGCGATCTCCGCAACTGGTGGCAATTCGCCCTCTCCGTCGAGGAATGCATCCTGGATTTCACCGAGCAGATCTTCCGGCAAATCAAGGGCTTGCTCCAACGACAACTGCTGCTTGCCGATGGATTCGGCCAGCAGGGTATAGACGTTTTTTTCCGAACATTGCAGTTGACCGGCAATCTGGATCGGGGTCATGCCGGCACGCGCCAGGCTGATCAGTTCGTGGCGAATATCGGCGACTTCCTTCGGCGCCTCGGCCTGGCCGCCGAGCACTTCGAGGAAGGCTTGCCCGTAGCGTTCCAGCTTGCGCGCGCCGACGCCGCTGACCCGGGCCATTTCGGCCATGGTGGTCGGCTGCTCGCGCAGCATCTCCAGCAACGTGGAGTCGGGGAAAATAACGTAAGGCGGCACACTGTGTTCCTGCGCAAGTTTGCGTCGCAGGGTGCGCAAGGCTTCCCATTGCTCGCGCTCTTCGCCACGGACCAACTGGCTGGCCTGGCTGGTGCTGCTCTTGGCCGTGGTCTGCGGTTTGAGGTCGCGACGCAGCTCCAGGCTCACTTCGCCCTTGAGCAATGGCCGGCAACTGTCGTTCAGGCGCAGGCCGCCATAGCCTTCGAGGTCGATGTCCACCAGGCCGCGGGCGACCATCTGGCGGAACAATGAGCGCCACTCGCCTTCAGCGCGGGCTTTGCCGACGCCATAGACCGAGAGTTTTTCGTGGCCGAAGCTGCGCACTTTTTCGTTGTCCTTGCCCAGCAACACATCCACCAGATGGCCCACGCCATAACGCTGGCCGGTGCGATAAATAGCCGACAACGCCTGGCGCGCCGGCTCGGTGGCATCCCAGGTCTGCACGCCGTCCACGCAGTTGTCGCAGTGGCCGCACGGCTCGGGCATGTCTTCGTCGAAGTACGCCAGCAGCGTTTGGCGGCGGCAGCGCGTCTCCTCACACAGCGACAGCATCGCGTCGAGCTTGTGTTGCTCCAAACGCTTGTGACGCTCGTCGCCCTCGGAGTTCTGCAGCATCTGCTTGAGCATCACTACGTCTTGCAAGCCATAGACCATCCAGGCATCCGCCGGCAGGCCATCACGGCCGGCGCGACCGGTTTCCTGGTAATACGCCTCGAGGGACTTGGGCAGGTCCATGTGCGCGACAAAGCGCACGTTGGATTTGTCGATGCCCATGCCGAACGCGATGGTCGCCACCATGATCAGGCCTTCCTCGTTGAGAAAGCGCTTCTGGTGGGCAGAGCGCGTTTCATTGGGCAGGCCCGCGTGGTACGGCAGCGCCGGGTAGCCTTGCTCGCAGAGGAACGCGGCCACTTCATCGACCTTCTTGCGCGACAGGCAATAGACGATGCCCGCATCGCTGCGCCGCTCGGACAGGAACGCCAGCAACTGCTTGCGCGGCTGCTCCTTGGGCACGATGCGGTAGAAGATGTTCGGCCGGTCGAAACTCGACAGGAAGCGCTCGGCGTTCTGCAGATGCAGGCGCTCGACGATTTCTTCACGGGTGCGTTTGTCGGCAGTGGCCGTCAACGCGATGCGCGGGACGTCGGGGAACAATTCCGCCAACTGGCCCAGCTGCAAATATTCGCGACGGAAATCGTGGCCCCATTGCGATACGCAGTGGGCTTCATCGATGGCGAACAGGGCGATTTCCAGGCTCTGCAAAAACGCCAGCATGCGCGGCTGCACCAGACGCTCAGGGGCCAGGTAAAGCATCTTGACTTCGCCGCGCTTGATGCGCGCGGCCAGGTCGCGCTGCTGCTCGGCGCTGAGGGTGGAGTTCAACGACGCGGCGGCGACACCAAGCTCTTCAAGGGTGGCGACCTGGTCATCCATCAACGCAATCAGCGGCGACACCACCACGGCCAGGCCGTTACGCAACAGCGCCGGCACCTGGAAGCACAACGACTTGCCGCCGCCGGTAGGCATCAGCACCAGGGCATCACCGCCACTGGCCACGCGCTCAATGATCGCACCCTGGCGGCCACGAAAACTGTCGTAGCCGAAGATGTCCTTGAGGACGCGTTGAGCCTGCTCGAGCATGTAAAACTCCAAAATGGTGCCGAAATCCCTCTGTACAGGCTGGCCGAAAAACCCCGGCTTCACGGGAAATAATCCGTAAGCGAAGTTTTCGCGGGTGGGCGCTGGGCCTGCAGGGGCATCACAAAACGCGGCAGTATACCCGAGCGTCGGTCCGCAAAGGGCGCCACTGACGAACAGCGACTGCTATCTAAACCTGGCAAATATGCCTTGCAGCTGGCCTGGGGGCTCAAGAAAGCCTAGAATTGCGCATCGTTTATTCCCAAGGTATGCCGTAATGTCCTTCGCTGAGCAACTAACCCGCCTGCAAGCCTTCCTCGACGCCGATGAGCTGCATGACGAGGCGCTGGACTACGTGGCCGCCCACGGCTACCTGACCGCCCTGTCGATCTCTTCCGACATCGTGCCGGACCGTGAGTGGATCGACGCCTTGTTCGCCGAAGAGCCGCACTACGCCGATGCCGCCCAACGCGAAGAAATCGAATCCACCCTGCTGGCCCTCAAGGCCCACATCGGTCGCCAACTGGCTTCCGACGAAGAATTCGAGCTGCCTTGCGAGCTGGACCTGGGCGAAGACCCGGATGACTCCGACCTGCGCGGCTGGTGCATCGGTTTCATGGAAGGTGTGTTCCTGCGCGAAGCGGCCTGGTTCGAAACCGCCGAGGAAGAAGTCAGCGAAATGCTGCTGCCGATCATGGTCGGTTCGGGTCTGTTCGACGACCAGCCGGAATTCTCCGACATCGCTTCCGACGCCAACCTGATGGACGACATGATCGTACAGATCCCTGAAGCCCTGACCGCCCTGTACCTGTTGTGCAACGCCCCTGACGAAAAACCGGCGATCCTCAAGCCACGTCACCACTGAGTCGTTTGCCCGTGTCCCCCATGGGCAATCGCTCGCTGCTCCTGCGTTACGCACTGCTGGCCATCGGCTGGTTGAGCGTGGCGCTGGGAGTGATCGGTATCTTCCTTCCCGTATTGCCGACCACGCCCTTCCTGCTACTCGCCGCCGCCTGCTTCGCTCGAAGCTCCCCGCGTTTCTACCACTGGCTGGTGGAACACCCGCGCCTGGGCCCGTGGATCAAAGACTACTTGGACGGCAATGGCATTCCGCTCAAGGGCAAGGTCTACGCACTCGGCCTGATGTGGTTGAGCATCGGTTTCTCCTGCTACCTGGTGCCGCTGCCGTGGGCACGCGGTTTCATGCTGACCAGTGCCGTGCTGGTGACAATCTATATCCTGCGCCAAAAAACCCTGCCGCCCCGCGAACGGTAGGCGCGGGCTTGGGTGGGAGCCGGGCTTGCCCGCGATAGCATCGCCACGGTGCAACGTTCACACCGCAGCGCCTGAATCGCAGGCAAGCCAGCTCCCACACCAGCCAGCAGCTACATAATCCAGATCCTGCACACGACCTTGGTCGACACTGACTAACCCCAAGCATCATGCGAGACTGTCCCACCGGGCCTGGAATGCCTGGGTGTTCTTATGCTCGGAGTTACCATGACGCTGTCCAGCGGGCTGATCGCCGCCGTTGCCCTGGCCTATATGGCCATTATGTTCGCTATCGCCTTTTACGGTGACCGCCGCCATGCGCCGTTGCCGCCGAAGGTGCGCGCCTGGGTGTACAGCCTGTCGCTGGCCGTCTACTGCACCAGCTGGACCTTCTTCGGCGCGGTAGGCCAGGCCGCCGAACAGCTGTGGGCATTTTTACCGATCTATCTAGGACCGGTGCTGCTACTGGTGTTGGCACCCTGGGTGCTGCAGAAGATGATTCTGATCAGCAAGCAGGAAAACATTACCTCCATCGCCGACTTCATCGCCGCGCGCTACGGCAAATCCCAGTCGCTGGCGGTGGTAGTGGCGCTGATTTGCCTGGTCGGCGTGCTGCCCTACATCGCCCTGCAACTCAAAGGCATCGTGCTGGGCGTGAACCTGTTGATCGGCTCCGGCCCCGACACCACCGGCACGCGCGCCCAGGACACGGCCCTTATCGTGTCGCTGGTGCTGGCGCTGTTCACCATCGTGTTTGGTACGCGCAACCTCGACGCCACCGAGCACCACCGTGGCATGGTGCTGGCTATTGCCTTTGAATCGTTGGTCAAGCTGTTCGCCTTTCTCGCTGTCGGCGCGTTTGTGACCTACGGCTTGTACGACGGATTCGGCGACCTGTTCAGCCAGGCGATGCTGGCGCCGCGCCTTGAGGAATACTGGAAAGAAACCATCAACTGGCCGTCAATGGTGGTGCAAACCGGCGTGGCGATGATGGCGATTATCTGCCTGCCCCGGCAGTTTCACGTCACCGTCGTGGAAAACATCGACCCGCAAGACTTACGCCTGGCCAAGTGGGTGTTCCCGGCCTACCTGATCCTCGCCGCGCTGTTCGTCATCCCCATCGCCCTTGGCGGCAAAATGCTGCTGCCCGGCTCGGTATTGCCGGACTCCTACGTGATCAGCCTGCCCATGGCCGAGGCACACCCGGCCCTCGCTGTGCTGGCGTTTATTGGCGGTGCGTCGGCAGCGACCGGCATGGTGATCGTGGCCAGCATCGCCCTGTCGACCATGGTGTCCAACGACATGTTACTGCCGTGGCTGCTGCGACGCTCCAGTGCCGAGCGGCCGTTCGAAGTGTTCCGCCACTGGATGCTCTCGGTGCGCCGGGTCAGCATTGTGATCATCCTGCTGCTGGCCTACGTGAGTTATCGACTGCTCGGCTCCACCGCGAGCCTGGCGACCATCGGCCAGATCGCCTTCGCGGCAGTCACCCAACTGGCCCCGGCGATGCTGGGCGCACTGTACTGGAAGCAGGCGAACCGGCGCGGCGTGTTCGCTGGGTTGGCGGCGGGCACGTTTTTGTGGTTCTACACCTTGGTCCTACCGGTCACGGCGAAAAGTCTGGGCTGGTCGTTGAGCCTTTTCCCCGGGCTGACGTGGATGCATTCACACCCGTTTGGCTTCTCCGTGACCTCGCTGACCTTGGGCACCGTGTTCTCGCTGGCGGGTAACTTCACGCTGTTTGTGTGGGTCTCGATGCTGTCGCGCACACGGGTCTCGGAGCATTGGCAGGCTGGACGCTTTATCGGCCAGGAAATCAGCCAACGCGCCAGCGCGCGCTCGATGTTGTCGGTGCAGATCAGCGACCTGCTCAGCCTGGCGGCGCGCTTTGTCGGTGAAGAACGTGCCCAGCAGAGTTTTATCCGCTTCGCCTATCGCCAGGGCAAAGGCTTCAACCCCAACCAGAATGCCGACAACGATTGGATTGCCCATACCGAACGCCTGTTGGCGGGCGTGCTCGGCGCCTCTTCGACACGCGCCGTCGTAAAAGCCGCAATTGAAGGGCGGGAAATGCAACTGGAGGACGTCGTACGCATCGCCGACGAAGCCTCCGAAGTGCTGCAGTTCAACCGCGCGCTGCTGCAGGGCGCCATCGAAAACATCACCCAGGGCATCAGCGTGGTCGACCAGTCGCTGAAGCTGGTGGCCTGGAACCGGCGCTATCTGGAGCTGTTCAACTACCCCGATGGTTTGATCAGTGTGGGCCGGCCGATTGCCGACATCATTCGCTACAACGCCGAGCGCGGCTTATGCGGGCCAGGGGAAGCCGAAGTGCACGTCGCGCGGCGTCTGCACTGGATGCGCCAGGGCCGTGCGCATACGTCCGAGCGCCTGTTTCCGAATGGGCGCGTGATCGAGCTGATCGGCAACCCGATGCCCGGCGGCGGGTTCGTCATGAGCTTCACCGACATCACCGCGTTCCGTGAGGCCGAACAAGCCCTGACCGAGGCCAACGAGGGCCTGGAACAACGGGTGACCGAACGCACCCATGAACTGTCGCAACTGAATGTGGCGCTCACCGACGCCAAAGGCGTGGCCGAATCCGCCAGCCAATCGAAGACGCGCTTTCTGGCGGCAGTGAGCCACGACCTGATGCAGCCGTTGAACGCGGCACGATTGTTCTCCGCCGCCCTCTCCCACCAGAACGACGGCCTGTCTGCCGAAGCCCGCCAGTTGGTGCAGCACCTGGACAGCTCGCTGCGCTCTGCCGAAGACCTGATCAGCGACCTGCTGGATATCTCGCGCCTGGAAAACGGCAAGATCAATCCCCAGCGACAGCCCTTCGTCCTCAACGAGTTGTTCGACACCCTGGGAGCAGAATTCAAGGCACTGGCCCACGAGCAAGGCCTGCGTTTTCGCCTGCGTGGCAGCCGTCTGCGGGTGGACAGCGACATCAAGTTACTGCGGCGGATCCTGCAGAATTTTCTTACCAACGCATTCCGCTACGCCGACGGCCCGGTGCTACTTGGCGTACGCCGACGCAAGGGTGAACTGTGCCTGGAAGTGTGGGATCGCGGCCCTGGCATCCCGCTGGATAAACAACAGGTGATCTTCGAAGAGTTCAAGCGCCTGGACAGCCACCAGACCCGCGCCGAAAAGGGCTTGGGCTTGGGCCTGGCAATCGCCGACGGCCTGTGCCGAGTGCTCGGCCATCGTTTGAGCGTACGTTCGTGGCCGGGCAAAGGCAGCGTGTTCAGCGTGCGTGTGCCGTTGGCGCGTAACCAGGCCAGCCCCAAGGTCAAGACCACGCAGGATAACGGGCTGCCGTTGAGCGGTGCCCAGGTGCTGTGTGTGGACAATGAAGAAAGCATCCTGATCGGCATGCGCAGCCTGCTCACGCGCTGGGGTTGCGAGGTGTGGACCGCTACCGATCAGGCGCAATGTGCGGCGTTGCTGGCCGAGGGCGTGCGCCCGCAACTGGCGCTTGTGGACTACCACCTGGACCACGGCGAGACAGGCACTGAGTTGATGGGCTGGCTGCGCGCGCAACTGGCGGAGCCGATTCCCGGGGTGGTGATCAGCGCCGATGGGCGCCCGGAAATGGTGGCCGAGGTGCATGCCGCAGGGTTGGATTATTTGGCCAAGCCGGTGAAGCCTGCGGCGTTGCGCGCGTTGTTGAGTCGGCATTTGCCATTGTAGGAATGACTGAACTCAATCCCCTTGTGGGAGCTGGCTTGCCTGCGATAGCAGTGGAGCAGTCACCACCGCTATCGCAGGCAAGCCAGCTCCCACATTGACCGAATGCTACTCCGGTAAGTGTGCGACGCCGTCGGAGTCGGTCATCGCCCGTTCGAGCAAATCCGCCGGCAGGCTCTTGCTCGCACGCGCACCCAGCAACCTTAACTGCTCGGTTCGGCTGACCAGATTTCCACGGCCATCCGTCAGCTTGTTTCGCGCCGCGCTGTAGGCCTTATCCAGCTGCTGCAGGCGGTTGCCGACTTCATCCAGATCCTGAATAAACAGTACGAACTTGTCATACAGCCAGCCGGCGCGCTCGGCAATTTCCCGCGCGTTCTGGCTCTGGCGTTCCTGCTTCCACAGGCTGTCGATCACCCGCAGGGTGGCCAGCAAGGTGGTGGGGCTGACAATCACGATATGGCGGTCGAACGCTTCCTGGAACAGGTTCGGCTCAGCCTGCAACGCGGCGGAAAACGCAGCTTCTATCGGCACGAACAACAGCACGAAATCCAGGCTGTGCAGACCTTCGAGGCGCTTGTAATCCTTGCCGGCCAAGCCTTTGACGTGATTGCGCAGGGACAGCACGTGCTGTTTCAGCGCCGCCTGGCCGATCACATCGTCATCCGCTGCAACGTACTGCTGATAGGCGGTGAGGCTGACCTTGGAATCGACCACCACCTGCTTGTCGCCGGGCAGCATGATCAACACGTCCGGCTGGAAGCGCTCGCCGTCCGGGCCTTTGAGGCTGACCTGGGTCTGATACTCGCGGCCCTTCTCCAGCCCGGCATGTTCAAGCACGCGCTCAAGAATCAGCTCGCCCCAGTTGCCCTGGGTTTTCTGGCCCTTGAGCGCGCGCGTGAGGTTGGTGGCCTCGTCCGACAGTCGCAGGTTCAGTTGCTGCAGGCGCTCAAGCTCCTTGGCCAGGGAGAAGCGCTCGCGCGCTTCATTCTGGTAGCTCTCTTCCACGCGCTTTTCAAACGACTGGATGCGTTCCTTGAGCGGGTCGAGCAACTGGCCCAGGCGTTCCTGGCTGGTTTCGGCAAATCGTTGCTCACGTTCATCGAAGATCTTGCCGGCAAGCTCGGCGAACTGCGCACGCAGCTCGTCCCGCGAGCCTTGCAGGTCAGCAAGGCGTTGTTGATGGCTTTCCTGTTGTTCGCGCAGTTCGGCGCGCAACGCCGAGGACAGCGCATCGAGGCGGCGCAGCTCGGTTTCCTTGGCGCTGCGGTCGAGGTTCCAGGCGTGAGCAGCGTCACGGGCGTTATCGCGGTCGATCTGGAGCAATTCGACTTCACGGCGAACGGCGGCCAGGTCAGCTTGTTTGGCGGCGTTGGCCTGGCTCAGGTCACTGATCTCGTCGCGGCTGGCGTCGAGTTGCGCGGCCAGCCCTTCCTGGGCCAGTTGCGCGGTGGCCAGGCGCTCTTCGAGCAGTTCCCAGCCGGTCATGCGCGCGCTCAGCCGCCGTTGGAGCTGCCAGCACAGGGCCAATAAAGGCACTGCAGCACCAGCCAGGCCCAAGGCAACACTGGTCCAGTCAAAAGCCATCGCCATTTCTGCCATCACCGAAAAAGAGCAAGGTTAACCAAGCATAGGGCTTGAGGACAGCTCAGTCTTCGACCTGCCCCAGTTCGCGCTGGGCGCGGCGGTCGCCGGCACGGGCAGCCAGGCGCAGCAGGTCATGGCCGATGCGGCGGTCGCGGGCGTTGCCGCACTCACGGCACATCAGCTGGCCCAGGCGGCTCTGCGCGGCAACCACACCTTCACGGGCCGGCTGCTTGAGCAAGCGCCCGGCGAAGTGCTTGACGTTGGTGCTGTGCCCCAGGCGCGGGCTGTCGAGCAGCCATAAGGCGACTTTCAAGGAGAAACGCTTGGGTGCGGTAACAGTCTGAGGGGTGTCGGTAACAGATGGTGATACTGAGCGAAACTTCATAAAGCACTGCGGGACAGAACGGAAGGCGCGCCACTCTACTCTTTTTTTCCTACAGGTAAAGCTGAAAAATCCCTGCACGCCCGTTCTAGAGCAAGCGCTTGGGACAATCCACAGAAGCTGTGGATAACTCAGTGGACAACCCACCTTTAACGCGCGCAAAGGCCCATGGAACGGGGGCCGCAGTCAAACTGACGATTTTTTCACCAATAAAAAAAAGCGATATTTTTCATTGACTTAAATTTTCATTGCAGGCAAATGGCGGCGCTTCCAGGCCGTTGACAGACGGGTTACATACCTCGCAACTAATGTGCACAAGTACCCACCCACTGGCTATATGGCGCCGGTTTTTTGCTTCGACACGTCCTAAAAATGTTACCGACAGGCCAAACCAGGCACTTTTCAAATCCTCGCCGGCTCGCCACACTGGCCCACTCCCACACGCAACCTACCAAGGCTCGATGAAAGGAATCCTCTTATTCGCCGTGTTGCTGCTGGCCATCTGTGTAACCTCATTGGCGGTCAATGCCGCGCTGCCCTCCCCCGACGGCGCGCTGTTTGCCATCGCCATCCTGGTATCAGCGGCGTTTACTGCCGTAATGCTGTGCATAGAGTTGAGTGAAGGCCGAATCAACGACATGCGCGAGGTGATGAATGTGATCGAGACCGGCCGGTCCTGGCGCTTGACCCTGGCGGCCTACGGACTCGGCTGCTCATTGGCCGCGACGGCCACCGTGCTGGTCTATCACGGGTTGTTGGGCGGCTGAATTAAGTTTTTTGGCTAGCACACTTCCCTTCCGTGTTTCAATCCGTTACTATCCGCGGCGTTAGTACCAAGCTGAAAGTCAATTCTGGTCGAACAACTCCCCTGAACAACACGGGATCGACCACCTCGATGGTTTCCAGGTATTCCTTGCGACGACACTGCCTTTGAACAAGCAAAGGGTGCCGCGAAGTTTCAATACTCTGAACGAACCAGCCTGCAAATTGATCAGGATCTTCACCCCGGGCCCAGAACCTTTGCCCCTGTTGTGTTGCCTGCCCTCCTAAGTACCTACCTGCCAGCCCAAGCGCGCCTAACTTATTAGCGCTTCAAACTGGCTGCTTTGTTCCAGTCGGGTTCTTCGTTTGATCAATGGTGATCAACGTTACTGGAACGTTTTAACGTTGCACGGTTCTTAACCGTGTCATTTGTAGGAACACCAATAATATGTCCGCTCAAATCCACACTCAGGATGCCATTCGCACCCTCACCAACGCTTTTGCACCAATGAACTGCCTGATCATGGCCGCTCGCAAAGGCTGCTTCAGCTTCACCCTGGTCAACGAACACGGCATTGCTCGTCACAGCGAACGCCTGTACCCCGATCAATACTCCAGCGCAGAGCCGCTGCAGGCCGTGATCGAGCGTACCCGTCAGGCATTGATTGCCTGATCGACCCGAGTCGCTGAAACCCAAAAGACCCTGCTTGAAACGCAGGGTTTTTTATTGCCCGAAATTCGGCTTTTGAGTACTTGCACTAAGTTCGAATAGATATAAACGTTATAACTAAATGAAGAAGATGTTTTAAAAACAGTCCTTTACATCACAAATATGACACTACACTTCAACTCAAGCGGCATGATCCGCTTGCGACGAGCCTGAGGTCCGATTCACTGCTGCCAAGCTCCCCTCTCAGGCTTCGTCGACCACTTCCATGGATTGAGGCTCGTATGGGTATCGCCGCCAGCGAATTGTGTCGTTATGTGATCAGGCCGACGTTGATTTATCTCGGCCGCCATAACCCGACAGCTGAATCCCTGCTGCTGGGCATTGCCGCCAGCCAATCGGAACTCGGCTCCGCCCTGCATGATCGCCGTGGCCACGGCCTGTACAGCATCACCGAACCTCGTCACCGCGCCCTGTGGGACGACTACCTTGCCCAAGACCCCGAGCGCGCCAGCCTGGTACGCGGGCTGGCCAGTCAACATGCATTCCTCAGCGCGCCCCAGCTTGAGCTGACCGTCAACCTGCGCTACGCCACCGCCATTGCCTGGCTGCTGGTAGAACAGCATCGTCCTGCCCTGCCGCCACCGGGTGACGTATTGGCCATGGCACGTATCTGGAAAGAAATATTTCACCCTCAAGGTCGGCTGCGGGATTTCACCCAAGCCTGGCAAACCTGTGTTTTACCCATGAATCAGGCCATTTGTTGATCAGGCGTTTTGCAAGATTCGGCTAAAACCTTCGAATCTGGTCGGATTGTCCTACAAAACCGCTCTATCTCCGACATTACAGCCTATAGCGCTAACTTAAAATTATTGATACTTTCCGCAGCGGTGATCACCACGGAGTTCTAATAATGAAAAAAGTAATGCTCAAGACCACACTTAGCCTCACCGTTGCCATGGCATCCTCCCAACTGTTCGCAAGCGGCTTTGCCCTGAACGAACAAGACGTCGCCGGTATGGGTACGGGGTTCGCAGGCCGCTCTTCTTCTGCCGATAACGCCAGCACTGTGTACGGTAACCCTGCCGGTATGGCCCGCCTCGAAGGCCAGCAGATTACCGGTGGTGTAGCCGCTATCGATGCCTCGACTGACATCAAAAACGCCAGCGGCCGTTCTTTCGGCAGTAACAAAGGCGACATGGTGCCCTTCACGGCGGTCCCGTTTGGTTTCTACACCAACAAACTCAATGATCAGTGGGCCGTCGGCGTTGGTGTTTATGCACCTTTCGGCCTGGTTACCGATTATGAGAGGGGCTTCCAGGGTCGCTCGTTCGGCAGCTACAGCAAAGTGTCGGTCATCACCTTGCAGCCAACCGTCAGCTACGCCTTCAACGATCGTGTTTCCATCGGTTTTGGCCCGACCATCAACCGTATTTCCGGCAAGCTGGAATCTGAGTTGGCTCTGTCGACAAACCCGGCTGTCCCGAATACCAACGTCACGATCAAAGGTGACGACACGGCTGTCGGCTTCAACGTCGGCGTGCTGGTACAAGCCACCGATACCACGCGCGTGGGCCTGACTTACCACTCCAAAGTCAGCTACAAGCTTGAAGGCCACACCGAAGTATCGGCACCGACTCCGACGGCTCCACTGCTGGCAAGCGGCCGCTACGATGCGTCGTTGAGCATTGATACGCCTGAGTCTTACGACCTGTCCGTGACACAGGACCTGAGCGATGCCTGGAAACTCTACGCCGGTTCCACCTGGACTCGCTGGAGCCGCCTGAAAGACATCACTGTCGACAACCAGGGCGTTACCCGAGCTGGCGGCCTGGTCGCTCCGCAGATCGTGGGTACCATCACCGAGCCACAGAACTGGCATGACACCTGGGCCTATGCCTTGGGTACTTCGTACCAGGTCACCAAACAAGTGGTACTGCGTACCGGCCTGACTTTCGACCAGTCGCCAACCAACAACACCGACCGTTCGCCACGCATCCCTACCGGCGACCGGACCATTTTCAGTGTTGGCCTGGGCTACGAAGTAATGCCGAACATGATCGTCGACGTGGCTTACTCCTACCTGAAGGAAGAGCCAGTCAAGGTCAACAAGACCAACGCACTGGGTTCGTCCTACAGCGCCAAGTACGAAAACAGCGCCAACGGCTTCGGCCTGGGCGTGACGTACAAGTTCTGATCCAACGCGTATAAAAAAGCCCCGTTCTCCTGCAAAGGAGGCGGGGCTTTTTAATGGCCGGCGATCAGGGCTTCGAGGCCAGCGCTGCCTCCACCGCCTTGATCAGGTCCGGGCTGTCCGGCTTGGTCAAACTGGAAAAGTTGGCAATCACCTTGCCCTGGCGATCCACCACGTACTTATAGAAATTCCACTTCGGCGCGCTGGTCTGCTGCGCCAGAATCTTGAACAGGTGCACCGCATCCGGCCCCTTAACCGTCTGCGGCTCGGTCATCGTGAAGGTCACGCCGTAATTCACATAGCAAACTTTGGCGGTCTCTTCACCGGTCTTGGCTTCCTGTTTGAAGTCGTCGGACGGCACGCCGATCACTTCCAGCCCCTGGCCCTTGTAGCGCTGATACAAGGCTTCGAGGCCTTTGAATTGCGGCGCGAAACCACAAAAGCTGGCGGTATTGACGATGACCAGGGGTTTGCCGGCAAAGCGCTGGCACAAATCGATGGATTCCTTGGCCCGCAACTTGGGCAATTGCCCCTCCAGCAACGGCGGACAGTTGGCGGCCATGGCCAAACTGCCTACAGCCATCAGGACGGGTACAGCGAGCCAGCGCATCAGCATGTCGAAAGTCCTTGAGTCAGATCAGACACAGAACTTAACAGATCGACATCCCCAGTTGCATCAATGCCAGCCCGCCGTGCTGCCAGCCCCACCAGGCCAGCAGCAACAGAACCAGACCTGCCGAGATCAGCAACCCTCTTGCCGTCAAACTCATGCCGCCTCCATCTGCGCCTGCAAGCGCGCCACCGGCCGCTCGCGCACCGGCCAGTTGAGGGCCGCAGCGAGCAGGCTCAAAAGAATCGCCACCTGCCAGATCAAATCGTAGTTGCCGGTTCGATCATAGACCACCCCGCCCAACCAGCCGCCGAGGAACGAACCGAGCTGGTGGAACAGAAACACAATCCCACCGAGCATCGAGAGGTTTCGCACGCCAAACAGCGTCGCGACAGTGCCGTTGGTCAGCGGCACGGTGGACAGCCACAGAAAGCCCATGGCCATGCCGAACAGGTAGGCCGTCACTTCGGTCACCGGCGCCCACAGGAACAGCACAATCACCACCGCGCGCAACAGGTACAGGCCGGTGAGCAAACGCGGCTTGGACATGCGTCCGCCAAGCCAGCCAGCGGTATAAGTGCCAAACACGTTAAACAGGCCGATCAACGCCAATACCGTGGTACCCACCGTGGCCGGCAGATGCTGGTCCACCAGATACGCCGGCAAGTGCACGCCGATAAACACCACCTGGAAACCGCAGACAAAAAAGCCGAAGGCCAGTAGCCAGAAGCCGGAGTGCGAGCAGGCCTCTTTCAGGGCTTCACGCAGGGTTTGCTGGCCGACCACCGCCGGCAGCGGTTTGTCCTTGAGCATCGCCACCAACGGCAGGATCAGCGCCACCATCAGGCCCAACGCCAACAAAGCGGCCGACCAGCCCAGCCAACTGATCAGGCCCAGGGTGCCCGGCACCATCGCAAACTGGCCGAACGACCCTGCGGCGCTGGCAATGCCCATGGCCATGCTGCGTTTTTCCGGCGGCACGGCGCGGCCGACCACACCGAGGATCACCGAAAACGAGGTGCCCGACAGGCCGATCCCAATCAGCAAACCCGCGCTGAGCGACAGCGACCACGCCGAGTCAGACATGCCCATCAACACCAGCCCTGCGGCGTACAGCACCCCACCGACAAACACCGCCTTGGTCGCGCCGAAGCGGTCGGCCAAGGCGCCGGTAAACGGTTGCGCCAGGCCCCAGATCAGGTTTTGCAGGGCAATGGCGAAGGCAAAGGTTTCACGGCCCCAGCCAAATTCCATGCTCATCGGCGACAGGAACAGACCAAAGCCGTGCCGCACGCCCAACGACAACGCCAGGATCAGCGCACTTCCCACAAGAACCCAGCCACTGGTGCGCCACATCGAGGTCATTTCTTATTCTCCGCTCGCGGGTATATACCCGCTTGTAGTCGAACAAACCCGCGCTCAGGCGAGTTCGTCCAGCAAGGCCAACAAGGTTTCACGCTTCTCGGCGCCCAACTGATCTATCAATTTCTGCTGCGCCGCCTCCCAAGCCGGCAACGCGGCAGCCAGGCGTTCTTCGCCGGCGACGGTCAACACCACCAAGCGGTTACGCAGGTCATCGCCCTCGACCAACTGCACCAAGCCCTCGCCTTCCAATACCCGCAGGTTGCGCCCCAGGGTACTGCGGTCCAGGCCCATGGCTTCGGCCAGGCTGGAAATGCTCGGTTGATCGAGGCGCTGCAGGTTACACAGCAAAGAATACTGGGCAACGTTGATCCCGAAGCCGTCGAGAGCGCCGTCGTAATGCCTGCTGACGCCACGGGCGGCACGTCGCAGGTTGGTGCATAAACATTGGGAGGCAAGCATGGAGCGTGTATATACCCGCGATTATGAAAATGCAAGAAAGTGTTACAGCGCCAGGCCGACCAAAACCGCGACTTCCAGCAACTCCAACAATGCGCCGGCCGTGTCACCCGTGGTGCCACCCAGCCGGTTGACCATCAACTGACGCAGCCCGATAAAGCACAGCGCAGCGAGTAAAACAGCGATCCCGCCACTGAAACCGCCGATCAGCACACAGGCCAGACCGCTGAGGATCAGCACCTGTTGGCCGACGATTCTGGGTAAATGATCCGACAGTGCCTGGCCCAAACCGCCTGCACGCACGTAGCGCGTGGTAAGGAACAGCGCCAGCATCGAAGCACGCCCGATCAGCGGCGCCAGAATCACCGCCGCGCCGTTGTGCTGCTCGATCAAGGCCACCAGTGCGGTGAATTTGAGCAACAACACCAGCCCCAGAATGACCACGGCAATCGGCCCGCTGCGCGGGTCTTTCATGATAGTCAGCGTGCGCTCGCGGTCGCCAAAGCCGCCGAGCCAGGCATCGGCGCTGTCCGCCAGCCCGTCTAGATGCAAGCCGCCACTGAGCAACACCCAGGCTGTCAGCACCAGCGCCGCATGCAGCAATAACGGTGCGCCCATCAGGGCGGTGTTCAGGGCCCACAACAGCAGCCCGAACAGCAACCCCACGACCGGGTAAAACAGCAACGAACGCCCCAATTCCTGAGGCTGCGGCATGCCGGGCAGACGAATCGGCAGGCTGCTGAGAAATTGCAGGGCGATCCAGAACGCCAGCATCCTCAGACTCCTTCCTTCAGCAGACCGTCGGCCATCACCTGCAGGCTGAACAGCCCACCGTGGCCGACTTCGACATTCAGCAGCTGCTCACGCGGCAAACCGCGCGCCTGCGCCAGCAGCAGCCGCATCACGCCACCGTGGCTGATCAACAGCACGCGCTGTGCGGCATATGCCTGATGCAAACGTGAGACGGCGCCGAGAACGCGTGCAGAAAAGTCGCTGACGCGCTCGCCTTCAGGCGGTGTAAAGCTGTAGGGGTCAGCCCAGAACCGGCCCAGTCCTTCGGCATCGGTTTGCATCAGCGCCGCCGCGCTCTGCCCTTCCCAGGCGCCGAAGTGCAGCTCCTGCAGATCCTTTTCCAGGCTCACCGGCACCCCAAGCCGTGCGCCCAGCTCGTGGGCGAACAGCGCGCAGCGTTGCAGTGGCGAACTGACCAACCGGTCCCACGGCCCCTGCTTTGCCACGGCGGTGCGCATCTGCTCCCAGCCTTTGGCGGTGAGCGCGTCGTCCAGGCTGCCGCGCAGGCCGCCGCCCAGCTCGGTTTCGCCGTGGCGCAGCAGGTCCAGGTGCAAGGTCATGTCGGGCGGTCTGCCACGGCGGCTTCGGCGAACGTCGCCATCTGCCCGTGCAGCGCGCACGCCAGGCGCAACAACGGCACCGCCAGCGCCGCACCGCTGCCCTCACCCAGGCGCAGACCCAGTTCCAGCAGCGGTTGCGCGTCGAGGCTGTGCAGCACATGACGATGACCGGGCTCAGCGCCGCGGTGGCCGAACACCAACCACTCACGGCACGCCGGATTCAGGCGTGTAGCCACCAGCGCCGCGACCGTGCAGATAAACCCGTCCACCAGCACCACGATGCCTTCCTGGGCGCAGGCCAGATAAGCCCCCACCAACGCGGCAATTTCGAAACCACCCAGGTTGAACAACGTGTTCAACGCGTCGTCACGTTGCGCCGCATGCAAGGCCAGCGCGCGTTCAATCACCGCCACTTTGTGGCTGACGCCCTGGGCGTTCAAGCCGGTGCCCGGGCCGGTCAGGTCGCTCACCTGGCAATCGAGCAACGCGCACGCCAAGGCGCTGGCGGCGGTGGTATTGCCGATGCCCATCTCGCCGCCGATAAACAGCTGTGCGCCGCCTCGCAACGCACGGTGCGCACTGTCACGCCCGGCTTTCAGGGCAAGTCGCCCTTGCGCTGCGGTCATCGCCGGGCCGTTGACGAAATTGGCCGTGCCGGCGCCGATATTCAGATGACGCACACCCGGCAGATCCAACGACGGCGTTACGGTGCCGAGGTCGACCACTTCCAGCTGCGCATTCAACTGCCGCGCCAATACGCTGATGGCCGCGCCACCGGTGACAAAGTTGTGCAACATCTGGCCGGTCACTTCCTGTGGAAATGCCGATACGCCTTCTGCAACCACGCCATGGTCACCGGCAAAGATGGCGATCCATACCTGATCCACCGCAGGTTTGACCTGGCCTTGCAAGCCGGCCAATTGCACCGCGATGGCTTCGAGCTGGCCGAGCGAGCCGGCTGGCTTGGTCAGTTGCTGCTGGCGAGCCAGCGCGTGTTCATGCGCCGAAGTGTCGACGGCCTTGCAGAGGTTGAGCCACCAGGAGTCAGTCATAACGCAGTACCTTTCAAAGTCAGGGGCAGGCCGGCGACGGTCAGGACCACACGCTGACACCGCTCGGCCAAGGCTTGATGCAGCCAACCGGCTTCATCCACATAGCGGCGAGTCAATTCGCCCAGCGGCACGACACCCATTCCGGTTTCGTTGCTGACAAAAATGATTTCACCTGGCAGCGAGGCCAGGGTTTGCAGCAGTTGATCGCGCTCGAACGCCAGGCGTGCGGGGTTCTCCAGCATCAGCAAGTTGGTGAGCCACAGGGTCAGGCAATCCACCAGCAGGCAGCGGTCGGCGGCGGCGCTTTCGCGCAGTACACGCGCCAGCTCGATGGGTTCTTCGATCAGCCCCCAGTGATCGGGACGGCGCTGGCGATGCAGTGCGACGCGCTCGTTCATCTCGCCGTCCAACGGCTGGCTGGTGGCGATGTAGGTGACAAGCAAGCCACACTCACTCGCCAGCTTTTCGGCGAGGCGGCTCTTGCCGGAACGGGCGCCACCGAGGATCAGTTGATACATGGGAAGGCACCTGTGTCGGCCGGCTGATAGGGTGAGGCGGGCACTGCCCCGTGTGGGAGCCGGCTCGCTCGTGAACGCGGTGTGTCAGTCAGCCGATTTGTCACTGAAGCACCCCATTCGCGAGTAAGCCCGCTCCCGCTGCTGAGGTGAGGTGCATCAGTTGAACCGAGGCTGGCTGGCCGGGGGCCATCGCAGGCGGGCCGGCGCCTGCTGGGGGATTGGGTGTACACCGTCAGATCCCGCATAGCTTGCGCAACAGTTCGGTGTCCAGGTGGTGCTCCACCAGGTCCGCCAGGCGCTCAATATCGCGCTCGCGCAGGGCGTGGTAATCCACCTCTTGCACATCCTGCAGCCCGGCCCAGCGCAGTAACGCACTGCACGCCGCCGGGGTCTCAAACACGCCGTGCAGATACGTGCCAAGAATCTGACCGTCTTCACTCAGGGCACCGTCACTGCGGCCGTCATCCAACAGCACGGCGGCGTTCGACAGGGCACTGCCGGCGGTCACGCCCGCATGGATTTCATAACCACTGACTTCGGCATCTTCCAGCAGCAACCGTCCGCGCACATTGCGCAATTGTTTCTCTTGTTCCAGCGTCGTGCTGAACGCCAGCAACCCCAGGGCGTCGCTGGAACCGGCCAACCCTTCCAGGCCGAGCGGGTCATGCACCTGCTCGCCGAGCATCTGCAGGCCGCCGCAAATCCCCAGCACCTTGCCGCCATAGCGCAAGTGCCGCGCAACGGCAGTGTCCCAGCCGTTGGCGCGCAAATAAGCCAGATCGCTGCGCACGCTTTTGGAGCCCGGCAGGATGATCAGGTCGGCAGCCGGAATGGCCTGGCCAGGGCCGATAAACTGTAAATCCACTTGGGGATGCAAACGCAGCGGGTCAAAATCCGTGTGGTTGCTGATGCGCGGCAACACCGGCACCACCACTTTGAGTACTTGGGCGGCCTTGTCGATCTGGCGCTGGTCGATGCCGTCTTCGGCTTCCAGGTGCAAGTCCATCACGTAGGGCAGCACGCCCACCACAGGCTTGCCGGTGTGCGCTTCGAGCCAATCGAGCCCCGGCTGCAACAGCGCGATATCACCGCGAAAGCGATTGATAATGAAGCCTTTGACCCGTGCCTGCTCGGTCGGCGACAGCAATTGGAGGGTGCCGACCAGATGCGCAAACACCCCGCCGCGATTGATATCGGCGATCAGCAGCACCGGGCAATCCACGGCCTCGGCGAAACCCATATTGGCAATGTCATTGGCACGCAGGTTGATTTCCGCCGGGGAGCCCGCGCCTTCCACCATCACCACAGGGTAGGCCTCGCTCAACCGTGCGTGGGAGGCGAGCACCGCCTGCATCGCGATGGCCTTGTAGTCGTGATAGGCCACGGCGTTCATGCTGGTCACGGCACGGCCATGGATAATCACTTGGGAGCCGGTGTCACTGTTGGGCTTGAGCAGCACCGGGTTCATGTCGGTGTGCGGCGCCAGGTTGGCGGCCTGGGCCTGCACGGCCTGGGCGCGGCCGATCTCGCCGCCCTCAGCGGTGACGGCGCTGTTGAGCGCCATGTTCTGCGGTTTGAACGGCACCACGCCAATGCCTTGGCGTACCAGCCAACGGCACAGCGCGGTCACCAGCGTACTTTTACCGGCGTCAGACGTGGTGCCTTGCACCATCAACGTACTCATGCGGCGTCCTTGTAAGCGGCCAGGGCCTCATCGAGTCGCAACCAATCGGCCTCCGTGTCGGGCAGACCGAAGCGCAGGCTGCTGTCGTGGACAAACAGGCGCAGCAGGATGCCGCGCTGGGCCATGAATTCGTGCAGGCGTTCGGCGTGTGGGGTGATCAGCCATTGGAACAACGCGCAACCGCCCTTAGGCTCAAAGCCGTGGCGCTCAAGCAGCGCAAACAAGCGCTGGCCAGCCTCGATACAGCGATGACGCTGTTCGGCATGCCCGGCCGTATCGCGCAGGCACACCTGGCCAAGCACCCGTGTCGGCCCACTGACTGCCCACGGGCCGAGCTGTTCGGCCAACAACTTGAGCAGCTTGCGTTCCGCCAGCACAAAGCCCAGGCGCACACCGGCCAGGCCGAAGAACTTGCCGAATGAGCGCAACACAATCAGGCCGACTTGATGGGCCTGGCTGGCGAGGCTCAATTGCGGGGTCACGTCCATAAACGCTTCGTCCACCACCAGCCAGCCGCCGCGCTGGGCCAGCCGTGAGTGCCAGTCGAGCAGGCGCTGCGGCGGCAGACTCAGGCCGGTGGGGTTATTTGGATTGACCACCACCAGCACGTCGAGGCCGTCGAGAAAAAAGTCGACTTCCTGCTCCTGCACTTCGCGCACCACGTAACCGGCACGGCGCCAGGCTTCGGCGTGTTCGGCATAACACGGCGACAACACGCCGACCTTGCCGGAGCGGCGCAAGCGCGGCAGCAACTGGATCGCCGCCTGGGAACCCGCCACCGGCAACACGTGGGCGGCGCCGTAGTACTCGCTGGCGGCCTTTTCCAGGCCGTCGTCGGTTTCCGGCAATCGCGCCCAGGCCCGCAGCGGAATCTCGGGAATCGGCCACGGCCAGGGCGCCAGGCCGCTGGACAGGTCGAGCCAGTCCGCCTCGGCAATCCCGTACTGAATCACTGCCCTGCGCAGCCGGCCACCGTGCTCAAGCATAAAATTGCGCCCCCGCGCACAGGATCAACAGCCATAACCATACGCCGCGCTGCACCAGTTGCCAGCCACGGTCGATGGCGTCGGCATCGGCCGCCGTGCCTTCGCCCAACTGCGCACGCTGATGCAGCTCGCCGTGATAAATCGCCGCGCCGCCCAATTCAACACCCAAAGCGCCCGCACCGGCCGCCATCACCGGCCCGGCGTTGGGGCTGTCCCAGGTCGGCGCCTGGGTGCGCCAACATTTAAGTGCCAGGCGGGTTTTGCCGAGTACCGCGTAGGTCAACGCCACCAGACGCGCAGGAATGTAGTTGAGCACATCGTCGATTTTTGCCGCCGCCCAGCCGAAACGCTCAAAGCGCTCGTTGCGATAACCCCACATGGCATCGAGGGTGTTGCTCAGGCGATAAAGCACCACGCCGGGCACACCGGCCACGACAAACCAGAACAGCGCGGCGAACACCGCATCGCTGCCGTTCTCGAGCACCGATTCAGTCGCGGCGCGCGCGACTTCAGTGCTGTCCAGTTCGCTGGTCTGACGGCTGACGAGGTAGCTCACGCGTTTACGCGCTTCATCCAGGTCACCACTGCGCAACGCCTGGGCGACGGGAATCACGTGCTCGCCAAGGCTGCGCATGCCCAGCGCCATGTACAGCGCCAGAATCTCCAGCACCCAGCCGATATACGGCGCCCACGACAACAGGGTGGCCAGCAACGTCAGCGGCACCACCGCGATAAACCATGCGGTCACGCCGTGGCTGCGCCACCCGCGGCCGCCGCTGTTGAAACGTTTTTCGATGCGCCCGGCAAAGTTGCCGAACGCCACCAGCGGATGCCAGCGCCTGGGCTCGCCCAGCAGCGCATCCAGCGCCACCGCAGCGACACACAGCAAGGCCACACTCATTGACTCACTCCCCACACATTCTCATACACCATGTCACTCAGCGGCCGTGGTTCGGTCCAGCCTTCGAGTTGCAACATCGGTGCCGGGTAGAACTCGGCCACCGGGCCCAGGCACAACACGGCCAGGGGCTTTGCACCCGCCGGCAACCCCAGCAGGTCGGCCAGGGCCTGGGGTTCGAACAACGAAACCCAGCCCATCCCAAGGCCTTCGACGCGGGCGGCCAGCCACAGGTTCTGGATTGCACAGGATAACGAGGCCATGTCCATTTCCGGCAAAGTGCGCCGGCCAAAGATGTGGCGCTCGCGATCATCCATCAGCGCAGCCACCAGCACTTCGGCGCAGTCGTGGATGCCTTCGACCTTGAGCTTCATGAATTCGTCGGAGCGCTGGCCCAGGGCCTCGGCGGTGCGCACGCGCTCTTCTTCCACCAGTTGCTGGATTTGGCCGCGCAGGGCGCGGTCGCTGATGCGGATGAATCGCCACGGTTGCATCAAGCCGACGCTGGGCGCCTGGTGTGCGGCCTGGAGCAGGCGTTGCAGCAACTCGGGGGCCACGCTGCCGCCGGTGAAGTGGCGCATATCACGGCGTTCGGCGATGGCGCGGTAGACGGCCTGGCGTTCGGCTTCGGGGAAGGCGTTGTCAGTCATGGCCCTATCGCGGGCAAGCCCGCTCCCACATTGGATTGAGTTTCAACTTGGTCAGTTGTGGGAGCGGGCTTGCCCGCGATAGCGGTCTCAGGGCCAGGCGCAAACAATGCAGCCACCGCCGCCGGGTTGGAGGGGAAGTAAAAGTGCACGTAGGAAGCCGTCATCCGCCCCTGCCGGTAAACCGCTTCGGCGCCACGCCCGCCGTTAGGGCTCAAGCCTCGGGCGATCGGCTGCCACTCGGTGCTGGTCAGCGAATGGTGATAGGTATGGCCGCGCAGCACGCCTTCCGGCAACTCGACACTTTGCAAAGCCAGCGCCGCCAGCTTCTTTTGCATCACCGCGTCGCCCTGCAGCAGGCCAACCAGTTCGGCACGGTTGCCGTCGACATCTGTCAGCGAGTCCAGCAGGTAGAGCATGCCGCCGCACTCGGCGAGCAACGGTTTGCCCGCCGCGTGATGCGCGCGAATGGCGTTAAGCATCGAGGTGTTTTTCGACAGCGCCTGGTGGTGCAATTCCGGGTAGCCACCGGGCAGATAGAGGCTGTCGGCCTCAGGCAATTGGCTATCGTGAATCGGCGAAAAGAAGCGCAACTCGGCGCCCATCGCACGCAGCAGGTCAAGGCTTGCGCCGTAGGTAAACGCAAAGGCTTCGTCGCGGGCCACGGCGATGCGCACGCCCGCCAGCAGCGGCTCGGCCTCGATCACTTCGGGCGCGGCAAACGTCACCGGTGGCGGCACGGCGACTTCGCAGCTGCTGCCCAGGGCTTGGGCGGCGGCGTCCAGGCGCATATCGAGGTCATTCAATTCGCTGGCTTGCACCAGGCCCAGGTGGCGGCTGGGCAACTCGATGCCGGTTTCACGCGACAACGCGCCGTACCAGCGCAGGCCTTCAGTGAGGCTGCCTTCAAGCAATTGCGCATGGCGCAGGGTGCCAACGCGGTTGGCTAGCACGCCGGCGAACGGCAGGTCCGGCTGATAGCGCGCCAGGCCCAAGGCCAGCGCGCCAAAGGTCTGGGCCATGGCGGTGCCGTCGATCACGCCCAGCACCGGCACACCAAAGTGCCGCGCCAGGTCGGCGCTGGAGGGCGTGCCGTCGAACAGGCCCATCACACCTTCGATCAGGATCAGGTCGGCCTCGCCCGCCGCTTCCCACAGCAAACGGCGACTTTCCTGCTCGCCGACCATCCACATGTCCAACTGGTACACCGGCGCACCGCTGGCGCGCTCGTGAATCATCGGGTCGAGAAAGTCCGGCCCGCATTTGAACACGCGCACCTTGCGCCCCAGGTTGCGGTGCAAACGGGCGAGCGCGGCGGTGACGGTGGTTTTGCCCTGGCCGGATGCCGGTGCGGCGATCAGTACGGCCGGGCAATGACGGGGCTGATTCAAAGTTCGACGCCCTTCTGTGCCTTGATACCGGCCTGGAACGCGTGCTTGAGCATGCCCATTTCGGTGACGGTGTCGCCCATTTCGACCAACTCGGGCTTGGCGCCACGGCCAGTGACCACCACGTGCTGCATCGGCGGGCGGGCTTGCAGATCGCTGAGTACCTGGTCGAGGTCGAGGTAGCCGTGCTTGAGGGCGATGTTCAGTTCATCCAGCACCACAAGGCCGATGGAAGGGTCTTGCAGCATTGCGCGGGACACCGCCCAGGCGGCTTCGGCGGCGGCGATGTCGCGCTGACGGTCCTGGGTTTCCCAGGTAAAGCCTTCGCCCATCACGTGAAAGCGCACTTGCTCGGGGAAGCGGCGGAAGAACAGCTCCTCGCCGGTGCTGTTGCGCCCCTTGATGAATTGCACCACGCCGCACTGCATGCCGTGGCCCATGGCGCGGGCAAGCATGCCAAAGGCCGAGCTGCTTTTGCCTTTGCCGTTGCCGGTCAACACCAGCAGCAAGCCGCATTCGTTCGGCGAGTTGGCGATGCGCTCGTCGATCACGGCTTTTTTGCGCAGCATGCGCGCCAGGTGGCGTTCGTCGCGGTCGGGGGAATCGGTCATGGCAGCTCTCCGTTGGGGCTGGACAAAAAACGGCGGGCAGGAAAATAGACAAACAGACAGCCAAGCATCGCCCACCGTGATGCTGTTGGATGATCCAGGCCGGTCTCCGGACTCATGAGTGGCGCTTGCTCAGCGAGCGAGCAGGCCAACGGCGCGCCTTCCCATATCACGCGGATACAGTGGCAAAAGGCACCGTTTTGACTCATTTACCGTTGCGGGGGCAGCGCCGGAATCGCGGCAGCACTGTGTACAAGTGCGCTCACTCACCGGCTTCCCTGTTTCACTCTGTCGACCCACAGGTCACAGAGCACCTGGAACAAGCCGCGAAGGTTAGTGGGTTGGGGGTGGAGCGTCAATTAAAGCCGGCCTTGCACTTGAACGATCGGACCGGCAAACGCCTCTACCCTTACAGGTATCAAGGAGAAAACCATGCATAAAACCAGACTTGCCTTACTGATCATGCTCGCAGGCACCCTCGCCGCCTGCGGTGAAAGCTCTACCCTGCAGGTGTCCGACGGCACCGGGCCTGCGCCCAAGCTGCCGGAGCCGAACAAAACCCTGATCCCCACCGTAAACATTGCCCCGGCGATTGGCTGGCCAGACGGCGCGAAGCCTACGGCCGCCGCCGGCACTCAGGTCGCGGCGTTTGCAGACGGCCTGGATCACCCGCGCTGGTTGTATGTATTGCCCAACGGCGACGTGCTGGTGGCAGAAACCAACGCGCCGCCCAAGCCGGATGATGCCAAGGGCATTCGCGGCTGGGTGATGGAGAAGGTCATGGGGCGCGCCGGTGCAGCCGTGCCGAGCCCGAACCGCATCACCCTGCTGCGCGATGCCGATCACGATGGCGTGGCCGAGACCCGCACCGTGTTCCTGGAGAACCTCAACTCGCCGTTCGGCATGACCCTGGTCGGCAACGACCTGTACGTGGCGGACTCGGACAAACTGCTGCGCTTCCCCTATCAACCGGGCGAAACCGCGATCAAGGCTGCCGGCACCACGGTGGTTGACCTGCCGGGCGGCAGCATCAACCACCACTGGACGAAAAACGTGGTGGCCAGCAAGGACGGCAGCAAGCTGTACGTGAGTGTCGGCTCCAACAGCAACGTCGGCGAAAACGGCCTGGCAGCCGAAGAAGGCCGCGCGGCGATCTGGGAAGTCGACCGTGCCACAGGCCAGCACCGGATTTTCGCCTCCGGCCTGCGCAACCCCAACGGCATGGCCTGGGAACCGCAGAGCGGCAAGCTGTGGACGGCGGTGAATGAGCGCGACGAGATCGGCAGCGACCTGGTGCCGGACTACATCACGTCGGTCAAAGATGGCGCGTTTTATGGCTGGCCATTCAGCTACTACGGGCAACACGTGGATGTGCGCGTCACGCCGCAGAACCTGGACCTGGTCGCCAAGGCCATCGCTCCGGACTATGCCGTGGGGCCGCACACCGCATCATTGGGCCTGACCTTCGCCGAGGGCAGCAAACTGCCGGCGCAGTTCAGCAACGGCGCGTTTATCGGCCAGCACGGTTCGTGGAACCGCAAACCGCACAGTGGCTACAAGGTGATCTTCGTGCCGTTCGAAGGCGGCCAACCCAAAGGCCAGCCGGTGGATGTGCTGACCGGGTTTCTCAACAGCGATGAGAAAGCCATGGGCCGACCGGTCGGCGTGGTGATTGATCAGCAGGGAGATTTGCTGGTGGCCGATGACGTGGGGAATAAGGTGTGGCGGGTCTCGGCAGTCAAATAGCCGATCCCGGGTACAGCCTAAAACCAATGTGGGAGCGGGTTTGCCCGCTCCCACAATGGGATCTGCACTCGCCTTACGGGTTACGCGCCAGACTCGCCGGCAACACGCGCTTGGCGCTCAGGTAGGCATTTTGCCAATAGGCTTTGGACAGCGTATCCAGCTTCACCGTGCCGCCGGTCTGCGGTGCATGCACGAATCGCCCTTCGCCCACGTAGATGCCCGCGTGGCTCACCTTTGAGCCGCCGCCAGTGGCGAAGAAGATCAGGTCGCCGGTCTGCAGGTTATTTTCGCTCACGTCCTGGGCACGCATCACGATCAATTCACGGGTGGTGCGCGGCAGGCTGATGCCCGCGGCGTCACGGTAGACAAACCCGATCAGGCCGCTGCAATCAAACCCGGAGTCCGGCGTGTTGCCGCCCCAGCGATAAGGTGTGCCGACCAGGCCCAGCGCACGAAAGAGCACGTCTTCGGCTGCCGGCGAGAAATTCTGCGTGGAGTAATTGAACACCGGCTTGGGCTTGACCGCTACAGGAGCGGGCGGCGGTGGACGGCTTGCGCAGGCGCTGAGGAGCGCGGCGCAAACAAGAAGAATGAGGCGGGCTGAGGTCGACATGGGCAGAACAATCCTGGTCTGGATGCGGCTTTTCGCTGCCGAACGCTGAAAACCAGAACGCGCAAGCAAAGCTCGCGCGAACGGATTACAACAATATCCAGGGATTCTAGCGCTTACACGTCAAACTTCAAGTATCACTTTAACTTTACTTACTAGCGGTAACCGTCGTCGGGGCCATGGCGAGTGCGCGCTTGGCTTCGATGAAGGTTTTGCTCCAGTAGCTGTCACCCAGGTTGTCGACGCGCACACCACCACTGCGACGGCTGCTGGAGTGAATAAACTGGTTATCGCCCAAGTAGATACCGGCGTGACTCACACGACCACGGCCCGCCGTACTAAAGAAAAGCAGATCACCGGGCTTGAGGTTATTGCGTGCGACCAACGGTGCATCCACGTTGATCATTTCGCGGGTCGAGCGAGGCAGGTTCATGCCGGCTTCTTCACGAAACAGGTAGCCGATGAAGCCGCTGCAGTCGAAACCGGCTTCAGAGGTACCGCCGAAACGGTAACGGGTACCGATCAGGGACATGCCGCGTTCAAGAATGCTGTCGGCCAGAACTGGAAGCTGGTAAGGCTTGCTGCCGGCGAAGTCGGCGAGTTCTTTTTCAGTTGCAACTTCTTCCTCGTAAACAGTGGAAGACTGCGTTGCAACGAATTTTGCCTGGGACTGTTGTGCTGGTTTTTGCTGCTCAGCCACGTTTTGAGTGTGGGTGGCGCAACCAAACAACAGGGTAACGAGTGCGAGAGGCACGAGGGGTGCGAAGCGATTTAGCATGGGCACGACCGTGGCTGGTATGTAAAGAAGTCGAGACTATGCCCACTATCACATCGATTTGCAAATTCAATCGTGATCTATGTGACTTCTTGTTTGAACGATGACATCTAACCGCTTAACACCCATTACACGCCTTTTGCGTGGCCAAAGCGGCCCAAACGCAGGTTTTCTGGCGCCTGAAATTTGCCGAAAGCCGCGCACTACAAGGGCTGGCTACCAGCCGAGGGTTTCCTTGAGGAAGGGTATGGTCAGCTTGCGCTGGGCCTGCAACGAGGCCTGATCGAGCTGTTCGAGCAAATCGAACAATGCACTCATGCTGCGGGTGCCGCGAGTGAGAATAAAATGCCCGACTTCGTCGGTAAGGTGCAGGCCGCGACGGGATGCACGCAATTGCAGAGCACGCAATTTGTCCTCGTCGGACAATGGGCGCATCTGGAAAATCAGCGCCAGGGTCAGGCGCGACTTGAGGTCGGCCAGCTTCACCGGCAATTCACGCGGCGAGGTAGACGCGGCGATCAACAGGCGCCGGCCGCTGTCACGCAGCCGATTGAACAGGTGGAACAGCGCCTCTTCCCAATCCGCCTTGCCGGCAATCGCCTGCAGATCATCCAGGCATACCAGTTCGTATTGCTCCAGATGGTCGAAGATGCCGATACCACGGTCCATCAACTCCGCCAACGGCAGGTAAACCGCCGGTTCGCCCATTTGCTCGAAGCGCAGGCACGCCGCCTGCAACAGGTGGGTACGCCCCACGCCGTGCTTGCCCCACAGATAGATCAGGCTTTCAGTCCACCCGGCGTCGGCTTCGCAAAGCCGCTCGACATAGCCGAGTGCAGCGGCATTGGCGCCTGGGTAGTAATTGATAAAGGTGGCGTCGTCACGCAGACGCACACCCAAGGGCAGCTGAATCGGTTTCATGCTGACTGAACGGCTCCAAACGAACCGTTAGTGGCCTCTGTGTAAAGTTTGCAAAGTTTATACCCGTGACGCCGGGCGCACAATGCAGCAGACCACAAGCAAAATCAAAGGTTTGCGTTAACTTGGGCGATTTGCGCAAATTGTTTGACGCCCTGCCCGTAGAAACAACAAACCCGGCCTGGGCCGGGTTTGTGACGAAGCGGTTACAGGTCGGGGTCTTCAACCCCGGTGTACACATCCGAATCCTTGTACAGATCATGCACATGGCGCACCAGCACCATGATCACCGCCGCCACCGGCAGCGCCAACAGGATGCCCGTAAAACCAAACAGCTCACCGCCAGCCAGGATCGCGAAGATCACCGCCACCGGGTGCAGGCCGATCCGGTCGCCCACCAGCAAGGGCGTCAACACCATCCCTTCAAGGGCCTGGCCGACCATAAACACCGCAACAATCCCCAGCATCGGGTACAGGTCGCCGCCAAACTGGAACAACCCCGCCACCAGCGCCGCGCCAATCCCGATCACAAAGCCCATGTACGGCACGATGGCAGCCAGACCGGCAATCAAGCCGATCAACAGGCCCAGCTCCAAGCCGATCGCCATCAACCCCGCGGCGTAGATGATCCCCAGCGCGAGCATCACCAGCAACTGGCCCCGCACAAACGCGCCGAGCACCTCATGGCACTCTTCCGCCAGCGAGACGATGCGCTCCTCGTTGTTGCGCGGCAGCAGGCCGCGGATCTTGGCCATCATGATGTCCCAGTCACGCAGCAGGTAGAACGCCACCACCGGGATCAGCACCAGGTTGGTCAACCAGCCGATCAACGCCAAACTGGACGCCGTGGCCTGACTGAGCACGACACCGACAATATCGGTGGTCTGCCCCATGTGCTCACTGATCGCCGCCTTGACCTTGTCGAACTTCCAGAAACCGTCCGCCAGCCCCAGCTTGGCCTGCGCCCACGGCATTGCCGTGTGCTGCAACCAGTCAAGCATCTGCGGCGCCAGTTCATACAGGCGAAACAGCTGCTTGGCCAGCATCGGCACCAGCACCAATACCAGCGCGGTGATGATCAACGTGAACAAGGCAAACACCGCTACCACACCCAAGGTGCGCGACAGGCCGGCCCTCTCCAGGCGATCCACCACGGGATCGAACAGGTAAGCCAGCAGCAGCGCAACCAGGAACGGCGTCAGGATCGAATGCAGCAAGAACACAAAAACGCACAGCAGGACAATCCCGCCAAGCCACACCCAACGACGCGTATCCGCCATAAACCACTCCATTATTTGCTTCTATCTATAGAGGAAGAACACTTACCACCGAAAACGCAGCTGAGCCTGAGGTTCAGGTGCTGCGGGTGCCTGGGCACCCTCTGCCACCGGCGGCTGAACAGCAGCTTCGCCCGCAGGCACTTCCTGCAACTTGGCCAGGCTCAACTGGGTACGCAGCTGATCAGTACTGCCGTTGACGCGGTAAACAATGCGAGTGCCGTCGACCAACTGCGGCTGACCACCAAAAGGTTCGAGCAGATGGCCCAGTGCAGCGTAGCGTTCCAGGTTCATGCCCTGCACTTCGAGCAATTGCTCACTGCTCACGCCGGGCTTGACCGCAAAACGTGGCGCCAGCTTTTGGCTGACAGCGAGCAATACGGCGTCGGCCACGGCAGCGGTGTCGGCGCCTTGGGCCGTGCCCTGCTCAGTTTTATCGCCCAGCCACAGGCGCCATTTGGCCTGCCACTGATTGCCTTCCTGACGAGCGTGCACCGCGAGCAACGCGTCGGCCCCGTAGCGCTCGGAGGCTGCACGCAGTGGCGTGGCATCGGCGCTTTCCAGATTCGGCGCAGTGGCGACGACCTGTTCATCCAGATCACCCAACGGCAGGCGCAACGGCAAACCCCGGTGTTGCGCGGCACGGCGCAGGGCACCGGCAACGGCTTGACCATCACCCACCAGGCTGCTGCCTTCGGTGGAGTCGTTCAGCCACCAGCCGAGAATCGACGGCCGATTACTGCCCCAGATCGACAGGCCCGCTGCACGCAGGGCGCGATCGGTGCTCACCGGGTCGAAATCCACCTGCAGGCTCTCGGGTGGGCCAGCGTCGTAGCCATACTGGCTGATGATTTGCTGCGGATCTTTGCGAATTGCCGCCAGGCCCGGGCCTTCGGCGGCCTTGGCGTCGCCGGTCAGGCGGATCACCAGGGTTTGCACGGCTCGCTGGGTCGCTTGGTCGCGCTCTTGGGGCGACTGGCTGCTAACCGGTTCAAGCACTTGATACAGGCCATTGAGGGTTTCGGCATGACTCGCCAGGTTGACCAACGACAAGCAGCCTACAAAGAAGAATTTACACAGACGCATGGAAGATTCCTGAACGACAAATTTAGCGGCTGGAACAGACCGCGTGAACCCGGCTTGCCAGGCTGTGACCACAGCAGCCGGTAAAACATTCACAGGGTCGCGGTAAGTTTTCGTACTGTCATAACGATAGCGGGTTAAAGGCTATACCTTAATACGCGCCACCACAGAGACGATTAGCAATTTTTTAACCGCGCTTTTTAACCTTTATGGCCCTGCCCGTCGGCCCGAGGATGGCCGCTGCCCCTCAAGCCTGATAAAATCGCGCGCCTTCGCAGACCGTCAACGGCTGGGCCTCTTCACGAAAGCCTTCGCCAGCTCGGTCGTTACCCAGAAATCCCCCCTAAAGGCCTGGATCATGAGCAAGCAACCCTCCCTGAGCTACAAGGACGCCGGTGTAGACATCGACGCCGGTGAAGCATTGGTCGAACGCATCAAGAGCGTCGCCAAGCGCACTGCGCGCCCCGAAGTCATGGGCGGCCTGGGCGGTTTTGGCGCCCTCTGCGAAATCCCGGCCGGCTACAAACAGCCTGTGCTGGTCTCCGGCACCGACGGTGTGGGCACCAAGCTGCGCCTGGCCTTGAACCTGAACAAGCACGACAGCATCGGCATTGACCTGGTTGCCATGTGCGTCAACGACCTGGTGGTGTGCGGCGCCGAGCCACTGTTCTTCCTCGACTACTACGCCACCGGCAAGCTCAATGTCGAGACTGCGACCCAGGTCGTGACCGGCATTGGCGCGGGCTGCGAACTGTCGGGTTGCTCCCTGGTCGGCGGCGAAACCGCTGAAATGCCAGGCATGTACGAAGGCGAAGACTACGACCTGGCCGGTTTCTGCGTCGGCGTTGTCGAAAAATCCGAAATCATCGACGGCTCCAAAGTCGCTGCCGGTGACGCCCTGCTCGCGCTGCCATCCTCGGGCCCGCACTCCAACGGCTACTCGCTGATCCGCAAGATCATCGAAGTGTCCGGCGCCGACATCGAGAACATCCAACTCGACGGCAAGCCGCTGACCGACCTGCTGATGGCCCCGACACGCATCTACGTCAAACCACTGCTCAAGCTGATCAAGGACACTGGCGCCGTCAAAGCCATGGCCCACATCACCGGCGGCGGCCTGCTGGACAACATCCCGCGCGTCCTGCCAAAAGGCGCCCAGGCGATTGTCGACGTGGCCAGCTGGCAGCGTCCTGCGGTATTCGACTGGCTGCAAGAGAAAGGCAACGTCAACGAGACCGAAATGCACCGCGTGCTGAACTGCGGCGTCGGCATGGTCATCTGCGTGGCTCAAGAGCATGTTGAAGCGGCGCTGAACGTTCTGCGTGAAGCGGGCGAGCAGCCATGGGTCATCGGCCAGATCGCAACTGCCCCGGAAGGCGCAGCTCAGGTTGAACTGAAGAACCTCAAGGCTCATTGATGTCTCAGACCTGTGATGTCGTGGTGCTGCTTTCCGGCACCGGCAGTAACTTGCAGGCCCTGATCGACAGCACGCGCACCGGCGACAGCCCGGTGCGCATCGCTGCGGTGATCTCCAATCGCAGCGACGCCTACGGCCTGCAACGCGCCAGGGACGCGGGCATTGAAACCCGCTCCCTGGATCACAAGGCTTTCGAAGGCCGCGAGGCCTTCGACAGCGCCTTGATCGAACTGATCGACGCCTTCAACCCCAAACTCGTGGTCCTCGCCGGCTTCATGCGCATTCTGAGCGCCAATTTCGTGCGGCACTACGAAGGGCGCCTGCTCAATATCCACCCTTCCCTGCTCCCCAAGTACAAAGGCATGCACACGCACCAGCGTGCGCTCGAGGCTGGCGACAGCGAGCACGGCTGCAGCGTGCACTTTGTGACCGAGGAACTCGATGGCGGCCCTCTGGTCGTACAGGCAGTGGTTCCGGTAGAGTCTGCAGATTCAGCGCAGACACTTGCGCAACGGGTTCACACCCAGGAACACAGGATTTACCCGCTGGCTGTTCGCTGGTTTGCCGAGGGGCGGTTGATTCTTGGCGATCACGGTGCATTATTGGACGGCCAATTACTTGCGGCCAGCGGCCACTTGATTCGAACCTAGGAGATTTTATGCGTCGCGCCTTGCTCTTCGCTTTTGCGCTGTTCGCCTTGCCTGCCGTGCAAGCAGCAGACCTTCACCCTTTCTCCGCCAGCTACACCGCCGACTGGAAACAGTTGCCCATGAGTGGTTCGGCCGAACGCAGCCTGACCAAGAATGACAATGGCACCTGGACCTTGAACTTCAAGGCTTCCATGATGATCGCCAGCCTCACCGAAACCAGCGTGATCCTGTTCGACAAGGACGCACTGCAACCCAAGAGCTACAGCTTCGAACGCGGCGGCCTGGGCAAGGCGAAGAAGATCAACCTGGATTTCGACCACGCGGCCAACAAGGTCACCGGCTTCGAAAACAAGGACCCGGTCAACGTCACGCTCGAAAGTGGCATGCTCGACAAATCGACTTATCAGCTTGCCCTGCAGCGCGACGTCGCCGCCGGCAAGAAAAGCATGAGCTACCGCGTGGTCGAAGGCACCGACGTCGATACTTATGACTTTCGCGTGATCGGCCCGGAAAAGGTCCAGACCAAAGCCGGCGCCATTGATGCGATCAAGGTTGAGCGCGTGCGCGACCCTTCCCAGAGCAAGCGCATCACCCAGATGTGGTTTGCCAAGGACTGGGGCGGCATCCTGGTTGCCCTGCGTCAGGTGGAAACCGACGGCAAGGAATACAACATCATGCTGCTGGACGGCACCGTTGACGGCAAGGCTGTCAAAGGGAGCTGATCGGCTGATGAGCTGAAAAACGGGCCTCGCTGAATGCGGGGCTTTTTTTCGCCTGCAGGTTGTGTGTGTTGGAGCTTCTACCGCTATCGCAGGCAAGCCAGCTCCCACACTGGAATGCATTTCAACGGTGGGAGCTGGCTTGCCTGCGATGGCTTTGGCGCGGGCAGAACAAGGCTAAAGCCTAAGAAGAACATGAAACTTTTGTCATAAAACCCAGGCCCCTGCGACGCAATGTCGCGGATTACGGGGCCTGCGGGATAGTTGCAATTTGTGCAATGAATTGTTGCGTGCAAAATCGGTTTACTTAGCAAGCTAACAAAACATATAAAAGAGGCCTGCGACGACTTGCCGCAGATCAACCAGAGATTGGAGCAAGCAGATGACTGTAAAAGTAACTGAACGCGACGATGCACACATGTCTCACGAAGCACTGGGCCATGGGATTCACATCTGGGATGTCCACCAACAAGACCAACTGGTCGGCATGTTCCACAACGAGAACGAAGCCCACAATTATAAAAACGAGCTCGAATCTCTAGAGATGAAACGCCAGGCACAAAGCTCCTGAATACTGAAATCCGCTAGGCCCCCAGCCCCACGCAGCCAGGGTGCCTATAAACACAAACCCCGCCTTTTGAGCGGGGTTTGTGTTTATAGGCTTTGGCGTTGGGCGCGCCTGGCACGCCCGATTGTTTTAACGCCTTACCACATCAGATCATCCGGGATCTGGTACGCGGCGTATGGATCGTCCTCATCCGGCACCTGGCTTTCGGTGAGGATATTGAGCTGCACGATACGCTCCGGCGCACGCTCCTGAATCTTCAGCGCCGCCTCACGCGGGATCACCTCGTAACCGCCGCCATGGTGCACGATTGCCAGGGAGCCGTTGCTCAGCTTGTTGCGCATCAGCGTGTTGACCGACAGGCGCTTGACCTTCTTGTCATCCACGAAGTTGTAGTAGTCCTCGGTGGTCAGCTTGGGCAGGCGCGAGGTCTCGATCAATTGTTTGACCTGGGCCGTACGGGCCTTGGCCTCGGCTTTTTCCTGCTGCTGGCGGTTCAGCTCCTGGTCGCGCTTGACCTTCTCGGCGTGCGCCTCGGCGGCCAGGCGTGCCTGGGTGTCGTCCACTTCGGCTTGACCCTTGTGGACCAGGCGCTGCTGCTTCTGTTTCTCTTTGCCGACCTGCTTGGCCTGCTTTTGGTTGACCAGACCTGCTTTAAGCAACTGGTCGCGAAGGGAAAGGCTCATGGTGCTTACTCACTTAGGCAACTGCTTAACCGCAGCTGGACAGATTCTTTTCCTGGCGTTTGGCCTCACCCCACAGGGCGTCCAACTCTTCGAGGGTGCAATCTTCTATGGATTGATGCGTATCGCGCAATGCCTGTTCGATAAATCGGAAACGTCGTTCGAACTTGGCATTGGCGCCACGCAACGCAGCTTCCGGGTCAACCTTCAGATGCCGGGCCAGGTTGACCGCTGCAAACAGCAGGTCACCGACTTCATCGGCAATCGCCACCGGGTCGTTATCGGCCATGGCTTCGAGCACTTCATCCAGCTCTTCGCGCACGTTGTCCACCACCGGCAAAGCGGCGGGCCAGTCGAAGCCGACCTGGCTGGCGCGCTTTTGCAATTTGGCGGCGCGCGACAGCGACGGCAATGCCGTGGGCACGTCATCGAGCAGGGACAGCTGCTGTGGCGCGTCGGACTTTTCCGCGCGCTCCTCAGCCTTGATCTGCTCCCAACGCTCCTTGACCTGCTCTTCGCTCAGCTGAGGAATATCCAGCGGCGCATACAGATCACCCGTGGGGAATACGTGAGGATGGCGACGAATCAACTTGCGGGTGATGCTGTCGATCACCCCGGCAAATTCAAAGCGCCCGTCTTCCTTCGCCAACTGGCTGTAATACACCACCTGAAACAACAGGTCGCCCAGTTCGCCTTGCAGGTGATCAAAGTCGCCGCGCTCGATGGCATCAGCGACTTCGTAGGCTTCTTCCAGGGTGTGCGGGACGATGGTTGCGTAGGTTTGCTTGATGTCCCACGGGCACCCGTACTTTGGGTCTCGCAGGCGGTTCATCAGGTGCAGCAGGTCTTCAAGTGAATACATCAGTCAATCTCTGTCCGCGTTCAGTGGGAGCTGGCTTGCCTGCGATGCAGGCGACTGGGTGTAGCTGGCAGACCCAGGCGATGCTATCGCAGGCAAGCCAGCTCCCACATAAAACTGCCCCACATTTTCAGTCCGCGCTCATCCAGCTGCTCATGGTGTGCGATTACGCCGCGTCTCAATGATGTTCGGCAACTGGGAAATCCGCCCCAGCAACCGACCCAACGCGTCCAGGCCCGGAATCTCGATGGTCAGAGACATCAACGCCGTGTTGTCCTCTTTGTTCGAGCGGGTATTCACCGCCAGCACGTTGATCCGCTCATTGAGCAGCACTTGCGACACGTCACGCAGCAAGCCGGAACGGTCGTAGGCGCGAATGATGATGTCCACCGGGTAAGTGAGCACCGGCACCGGGCCCCAGCTGACCTGGATGATGCGCTCCGGCTCGCGCCCGCCCAGTTGCAGCACCGAGGCGCAATCCTGGCGGTGAATGCTTACGCCACGGCCTTGGGTGATGTAACCGACGATGGCGTCGCCCGGCAACGGCTGGCAGCAGCCGGCCATTTGCGTCATCAGGTTGCCCACGCCCTGAATCTGGATATCGCCGCGCTTGCCCGGTTTGTAGCCGGTGGCTTTGCGCGGGATCAGTTCCAGCTGCTCGCTGCCGCGCTCTGGCTCGACCAGTTGCTGCGCCAGGTTGACCAGTTGCGCCAGGCGCAAGTCGCCGGCGCCAAGGGCTGCGAACATGTCCTCGGCGATCTTCATGTTGGCTTTTTCGGCCAGCTTGTCGAAGTCCACCTGCGGCAGGCCCAGGCGTGCCAGCTCGCGTTCGAGCAAGGTTTTACCGGCCGCGACGTTCTGGTCGCGCGCCTGCAATTTGAACCAGTGGACGATCTTCGCCCGTGCCCGCGATGTGGTGATGTAGCCCAGGTTCGGGTTCAGCCAGTCGCGGCTCGGCGTGCCGTGTTTGCTGGTGATGATCTCGACCTGTTCACCGGTCTGCAGGCTGTAGTTGAGCGGCACGATGCGCCCGTTGATCTTGGCGCCCCGGCAGTTGTGACCGATTTCGGTGTGCACGCGGTAGGCAAAGTCCAACGGCGTGGCGCCCTTGGGCAAGTCGATGGCGTGGCCGTCGGGGGTGAAGATATAAACGCGGTCGGGCTCGATATCCACCCGCAGCTGTTCGGCAAGGCCGCCGATGTCGCCGAGTTCTTCGTGCCACTCGAGCACTTGGCGCAGCCAGGAGATTTTCTCTTCGTACTGGTTGGACCCGGCCTTGACGTCGGTGCCCTTGTAGCGCCAGTGCGCGCACACCCCAAGTTCAGCCTCTTCGTGCATGGCGTGGGTGCGGATCTGCACCTCCAGCACCTTGCCCTCAGGGCCGATCACCGCAGTGTGCAGCGAGCGATAGCCGTTTTCCTTGGGGTTGGCGATGTAGTCGTCGAACTCCTTGGGAATGTGCCGCCACAAGGTGTGGACGATGCCCAGCGCGGTGTAGCAGTCGCGCATTTCCGGCACCAGCACACGCACGGCGCGCACGTCGTAGATCTGGCTGAAGGCCAGGCCCTTGCGCTGCATTTTGCGCCAGATCGAATAGATGTGTTTGGCGCGGCCGCTGATATCGGCGTCAACGCCGGTGGCCTGCAACTCGGAACGCAGCTGGCCCATCACGTCGGTGATAAAGCGCTCACGGTCGAGCCGCCGCTCATGCAGCAGCGTCGCAATCTGTTTGTATTGATCGGGCTCGAGGTAGCGAAAGGACAAGTCCTCCAGCTCCCACTTGATATGGCCGATGCCCAAGCGATGCGCCAGCGGCGCGTAGATGTCGAAGACTTCGCGGGCCACCCGGTTGCGTTTTTCGTCGTCGGCGGTCTTCACCGCACGGATCGCGCAGGTGCGTTCAGCCAGCTTGATCAGCGCAACGCGTACGTCGTCGACCATCGCCACCAGCATTTTGCGCAGGTTCTCGACCTGGCCCTGGGTGCCCAGCACCATCGACTGGCGCGGGCTGAGGCTGGCACTGATAGCCGCCATGCGCAGCACGCCGTCGATCAGTTTGGCCACGACCGCGCCGAAACGCTGGCTGACCGTCGGCAACGGGATGTGCCCTTCACGCACGCCGCGATAGAGCACGGCGGCGATCAGCGAATCCTGGTCGAGTTTGAGATCGGCGAGGATCTCGGCGATTTCCAACCCGGTGCGAAAGCTTGACGTGCCCTCCGCCCAGAGGTTTTTGGCCGCATTGTCTTGTTGTTCAGACTCACGAGCGAACTCGCAGGCTGCTTTCAAGGCTTCACGGTCCAGTGCCGGGTCGACACTGACGGCATGATCCAGCCATGCCTCGAGATTGATACTGCCGTCGGTGTTGATCGGCTGGTGTGCTCTCACCTGTACCATCTTGCTTACCTTCCCTACGACGCACCTTTAATGCGCCAAAAATCATCGCTGACCTGCTTTACCTGAATAAAGCTTACACACACTCCCTGGCAGGTCACGGCCTTGGAGAATGCAGGCCAGTCGGATTAAACGGGCATCCTAGCCCGCTTCAAATAACGCCATGGCCTCGACATGCGCGGTTTGCGGAAACATGTCGAGGATCCCGGCACGTTTTAGCCGGTAGCCCTGCTTGACCAACTCAACCGTGTCCCGCGCCAGCGTGGCCGGGTTGCAGGACACATACACCAGACGCTTGGCCTTAAGGGTCGCGAGCTTGCGCACAACCTCCAGGGCACCATCACGGGGTGGGTCCAAGAGTACCGCAGAAAAGCCCTGTTTGGCCCACTCCGCGTCAGTCAAAGGCTGGGATAAATCGGCCTGAAAAAACTGCACATTATGCAAATTGTTGCTGACGGCATTCTGCGCCGCCCGGTCCACCATGGTCTGCACGCCTTCTACCGCGACCACTTCACGCACCTGCCGGGCCAGCGGCAAAGCGAAGTTGCCCAGCCCGCAGAACAAATCCAGTACCCGCTCGTCGGGCTGTGGCGCCAGCCATTCCAGGGCCTGGGCGACCATCGCGGCGTTGACGCCGGCGTTGACCTGCACAAAATCCCCGGGCCGATAAGCCAACTCCAAATCCCACTGTTCCAACCGATAACCCAACGCCGAATCCGTCTCGACCGGCTCCGGCTGGCCCTCGCCATGCAGCCACAACTGCGCGTCATGGAAGGTGCAAAATTCCTGCAGGATCAGCAGGTCTGCCTCGGACAACGGCGCCATATGCCGCAGCAGCACGGCAATCGACGAGCCGCTGAACAACTCCACATGCCCCAGCGCCTGCGGTTTGCTCAGGCGGCGCAGCATGTTCGGCAAACGCTGCATGATCGGTTGCAAGGCCTGTACCAGCACTGGGCAATCATCGATGGCGACGATGTCCTGGCTGGCCACCGCGCGAAAACCCACTTCAAGTTTTTTCGCCTTGGCATCCCAGCGTACCGCCACGCGGGCGCGTCGGCGGTAGCCGAATTCCGGACCACTCAAAGGTGCGGCCCATACCTGCGGTTCGACACCGGCGACGCGAGACAGTTGTTCGGCGAGCATGCGCTGTTTCAGGGCAAGTTGTTCGGCATGGGGCAAGTGCTGCACGCTGCAACCGCCGCAGCGGCCAAAATGGGCGCAGGGTGCCGGACGGCGCAGTTCGCTGGCCGTGAACACGCGCTCGGTGCGGGCCTCGACCACTTTGCCGTGGGCGCCCAATACACGTGCTTCGACCTCTTCGCCGGCGAGCGCGCCATTTACAAACCAGGTGCGGCCTTCAAAAAACACAATGCCGCGGCCGTCGTTGGCCAGGCGCTCGATGGTCAGGCGCTGCTTCTTGCCTACCGGAATTTGCGGGGCCCGGCTGCCGCCCGTCGGTTGAAAGCGCAGGCCTCTCTCGTGCTTGGCCATCAGTTGGGTTCGTCGAAAATGCCGGTCGACAAGTAACGGTCGCCTCGGTCACAGATGATCGCAACGATCACTGCGTTTTCCACTTCCTTGGACAAACGCAACATACCGGCCACGGCGCCCCCGGAGGACACGCCGCAGAAAATGCCTTCTTCACGCGCCAGGCGGCGGGTGGTGTCCTCGGCTTCGCGCTGGGCCATATCGATGATGCGATCCACGCGCGTCGCGTTGTAGATCTTCGGCAGGTACTCTTCGGGCCAACGGCGAATGCCGGGGATAGCTGCGCCTTCCATCGGTTGCAGGCCAACGATCTGGATCGCCGGGTTCTGCTCCTTGAGGTAGCGCGAGTTGCCCATGATGGTGCCGGTGGTGCCCATCGAGCTGACGAAATGGGTGATGGTGCCCTGGGTCTGACGCCAGATTTCCGGACCGGTGGTGGTGTAGTGCGCCTCCGGGTTATCACCGTTGGCAAATTGGTCGAGCACTACGCCACGGCCTTCGGCGGCCATGCGCTCGGCGAGGTCGCGGGCGCCTTCCATGCCTTCTTCCTGGGTGACCAGGATCAACTGGGCGCCGTAGGCGGTCATTGCCGCCTTGCGTTCGGCGCTGCCGTTGTCGGGCATGATCAATACCATCTTGTAACCCTTGATGGCCGCGGCCATGGCCAGGGCGATGCCGGTGTTACCCGAGGTGGCTTCGATCAGGGTGTCGCCGGGCTTGATCTGCCCGCGCAGTTCAGCGCGGGCAATCATCGACAGCGCCGGGCGGTCCTTGACGGACCCGGCCGGGTTGTTTCCTTCGAGCTTGAGCAACAGGGTATTGCTGGTTTCACCCGCCATGCGTTGCAAGCGGACCAGGGGCGTGTTGCCGACGCAATCGGCGATTGTAGGGTACTGCAAGGTCATGGCGTATTCGCAATCCAGACTGCGGGGGCGAACATCATACCGGGAAAGGCTGGCGGGCCATATCACGCAAAGTATGGTGCTTATGGCTTATAGGAATAAGCGAGTGGTGTGTGGCCTGTAAGGGCGCTATCGCGGGCAAGCCCGCGCCCACAGGTATCCGCGATCATTGTGGGAGCTGGCTTGCCTGCGAAGGCCGCACCTCGATGAACCGGCTACCCCAACTGCCCGTCGCCATGATTTTTACGAAACACCTCTTCTCCCATCGCAGCAATCTGCCCCTCAATAAGCGCCTCAAACGGTTTGAGCAATGCGTCAAAAGACGCCGGCGCCTCCAGCACCTGCAATGCCTGCACAATCGCCTCCACCGTCGACAACGCACCTGGCCCGGGCGCCTTGCGCAGCCGGTAGCGGGACACCGCACCCTCGGCCAGGGTCACTCGAGGCAAGGCCGCCAGTAACGGATTGAGGTGCAACAATTTGCGCGCCTTGCGCCAGGTACCGTCCGGCACCACCAGCAGCATAGGTTCGTCACTCGGTGTATAGGCCTGCAACGGCTGCGCATCCTCAGCGGGAAACAACAACCGCGGCTGGTAGCCGGGCGGGTTCAATAAGGTCGGCAAATCCTCAAACACCTCGCCCACCACCAATTGCGCATTGTTCAACCCCAACGCTGCCAGCCGCGCGGTATTGAGCGCATGGTTGACCTCACTCGGGTGCTGCAACAGCAACACGCGGGTGCGGCTGTCGAGACTGGGGATCAGCGCGCACAGGCAATGGGTGACAGGCCGCAGGCAGCGGGAGCATTGGGGTCGGGACATGGTTTCAGGCCTGGTTGAGCTGTGCTTTGAGTAAATCGCGGAAGGTCTGGATCAGCGGCTCGCGGCTACGGCCCCGGCGCATGATCATCGAAAATGGCGCCTGATAGCCGAAGGTCGCCGGCAACAATACGCGCAGGTCGCCCTTGTCGGCCCAGGCCTGGGCGTAATGCTCGGGCAGGTAGCCGATGTAGGCGCCGGACAGCACCAGAATCAACTGAGCTTCCATACTTTCCACCGTTGCCGCGCTGTGTTTGAAGCCATGGCGCGCCAGTTCAGCCTGGCTCCAGTAGCCGCGCCCGACCATGCGCTGTTGGGTGATCACTTGTTCGGGGATGCGCCGTTCGTTGAACAACGGATGGCGGGTGCTGCAATACAACCAGTGTTGCTCGCGGTACAGCGGCATGTAGATCAGCCCGCTCATGCGGTTGGAAAAGGCGCCAATGGCCAAATCCAGACGATTGTCCTGCACACCCAGTTGCAGTTCGTAAGGGCTCATCACCGAGAGGTGCAAGTGCACGGCCGGGTGTTCCTGGCTGTAGGCGCCGATCACCTCAGCGAACGGCAGCGCCTTGTCGCTGACGGTGGAGTCGAGCACGCCCAGCTTCAGTGTGCCGCGCAACTCGCCTTTGAGCGCTGCTGCGTATTGCTCGAAGCCTTCCAATTCGCCCAGGAGGCGCAGGGTTTCCTGATGGAACAGCTCGCCCTTGCTGGTCAGGCTGAACCCGCCGCGCCCGCGATGGCACAGCACCAGGCCCAACGCCGACTCCAGCTGGCTCATATAAGTGCTGATGGCCGACGTTGACAGGTTGAGTTCGTGCTGGGCGTTGGCAAACCCCTGGTGGCGCACGACGCTGACGAAGATACGCAGGAGTTTCAGGTCGGGCAAGGCGTTGGCCATGGGTTCTCCAGATTCAGCGAATGCACGCGATCCCATTGTGGGAGCTGGCTTGCCTGCGATGGCGGCGTATCAAAAAAAGCTATGTGGCTGACCCTCCGCTATCGCAGGCAAGCCAGCTCCCACACTGGGCCGGGGCTCGACAGAAAGGATCGGTTGCGCCCAACACAGGCCGGGGAGTTTACCCCAGGCATTAGTTTAGAAAAATCTGAACTAAGTATTTGCCCCTGCCGATTCTTCCCGCCCTGGGCTTTTCGCAGAATCGGCCCCTAATAAACAAAACAACGATGAGGCAATCCCGTGGACAAGATTTTTCACCAACCACTGGGCGGCAACGAAATGCCGCGCTTCGCCGGCATCGCCACCATGATGCGACTTCCCCACCTGCAAACGGCCAAAGGCCTGGATGCCGCCTTTGTTGGCGTGCCCCTGGACATCGGCACCTCGCTGCGCGCCGGCACCCGTTTCGGGCCGCGGGAAATCCGCGCCGAATCGGTGATGATCCGCCCTTACAACATGGCCACCGGCGCCGCACCGTTCGACTCCCTGTCGGTTGCCGACATCGGCGACGTGGCGATCAACACCTTCAACCTGCTCGACGCCGTGCGCATCATCGAAGAAGCCTACGATGAGATCCTCGAGCACAACGTGATCCCGATGACCCTGGGCGGCGACCACACCATCACCCTGCCGATCCTGCGGGCGATCCACAAGAAACACGGCAAGGTCGGGCTGGTGCACATCGATGCCCACGCCGACGTCAACGATCACATGTTCGGCGAGAAAATCGCCCACGGCACCACTTTCCGCCGCGCGGTGGAAGAAGGCCTGCTCGATTGCGATCGCGTCGTACAAATCGGCCTGCGCGCCCAGGGTTACACCGCCGAAGACTTCAACTGGAGCCGCAAACAGGGCTTCCGCGTGGTTCAGGCTGAAGAATGCTGGCACCACTCGCTCGCGCCATTGATGGCCGAGGTGCGTGAAAAAGTCGGCGGCGGCCCGGTGTACCTGAGCTTCGACATCGACGGCATCGACCCGGCCTGGGCACCGGGCACCGGCACGCCGGAAATCGGCGGGCTGACCACCATCCAGGCGATCGAGATCATCCGTGGTTGCCAGGGCCTCGACCTGATTGGTTGCGATCTGGTAGAAGTTTCGCCGCCTTACGACACCACCGGCAACACCTCGCTGCTCGGCGCCAACCTGCTGTACGAGATGCTGTGTGTACTGCCCGGCGTGGCGCATCGCTGATGAGCACGCACGAGGTGCTGCAAGCCGCGGCCGACCTGGTCTCGGCCTTCGCCCGCAATGACCGCGCCGCCTACTTCGGCGCGTTCACGGCCGATGCCAGCTTTGTGTTCTACACCCTCCCCCAGCCGCTGCTCAGCCGCGATGCCTACCAGGCGTTGTGGGACAGCTGGCGCCAGGACGAGGGGTTTGAGGTGCTGTCCTGCACTTCAAGCAACGCCTTTGTCAGCCTGCAAGGTGATGTGGCGATTTTTATGCATGACGTGGCCACCGAGCTGCGCATGAACGGGGAGCGATTTTTTAGCCAGGAGCGCGAGACCATTGTCTTCACACGACAAGGGTCTGGCACACAACAAAAACAAGGCCTGTGGCTGGCCTGTCACGAACATTTGTCCGCTATGCCGGAAGGGCTGCCGCCCCCTTAGCCAATGTGATCGGAGCTGATCATGAATAATAAAAACAACGATAAAAGTATTCGAACGATAGAAACCAACGGGGTCGAGCAGATCCCGGACCACGAACGTACTGCCGGGCCCAAGGATCTGTTCCGACTGATCTTCGGCGGTGCCAACACCTTTGCCACCGCCGTGCTGGGTTCGTTTCCGGTGCTGTTCGGTTTGTCGTTCCAGGCCGGCGTCTGGGCGATTGTGCTGGGCGTGCTGGTGGGCGCGCTGATCCTGGCGCCGATGGGCCTGTTCGGGCCGATCAATGGCACCAACAATGCCGTGTCGTCCGGTGCGCACTTTGGTGTGCACGGGCGGATTGTCGGCTCGTTTCTGTCGCTGCTGACGGCGATTGCCTTCTTCTCACTGTCGGTGTGGAGTTCAGGCGATGCGTTGGTCGGCGGTGCGAAACGGCTGATCGGCCTGCCGGAAACCGACCTGACGCTGGGCCTGGCCTACGGCCTGTTCGCCTTGCTTGTGCTCACCGTGTGCATTTATGGCTTTCGCTTCATGCTGTGGGTCAACCGCATCGCGGTGTGGGCGGCGAGCCTGCTGTTCCTGCTGGGCATCTTCGCGTTTGCGCCGGCCTTCGACAGCCACTTCGCCGGCACCGTCGGGCTCGGCCAGAGCGGCTTTTGGGCGGCCTTTATCGGTGCTGCGCTGGTGGCCATGAGCAATCCGATTTCCTTCGGTGCATTCCTCGGTGACTGGTCGCGCTACATCCCGCGTGAGACGCCGAAAATGCGCATCATGCTGGCGGTCGTACTGGCTCAGATCGCTACGTTGATCCCGTTTCTGTTCGGCCTGGCCACCGCGACCATCGTGGCGATCAAGGCACCGGACTACATTGCGGCGAACAACTACGTCGGCGGTTTGCTGGCGGTGGCGCCCACCTGGTTTTTCCTGCCGGTGTGCCTGATCGCGGTGATCGGCGGCATGTCCACTGGCACCACCTCGCTGTATGGCACCGGCCTGGACATGTCCAGCGTGTTTCCGCGCCTGCTGTCACGGGTCAAGGCCACGCTGCTGATCGGCGTGATGTCGATTGCCTTCATCTTTATCGGACGTTTCGCCGCCAACCTGGTGCAGAGCGTGTCGACTTTCGCCGTGCTGATCATCACCTGCACCACGCCCTGGATGGTGATGATGATCATCGGCCTGATTGTGCGCCGCGGCTTCTACTGCCCGGACGACTTGCAGGTATTCACTCGCGGTGAAACCGGCGGGCGCTACTGGTTCAGCCATGGCTGGAACTGGCGCGGGCTGGGGGCCTGGATCCCGAGTGCGCTGGTGGGTTTGTGCTTCGTCAATTTGCCGGGGCAGTTTGTCGGGCCGCTGGGCAACCTGGCCGACGGCATCGATATCAGCCTGCCGGTGACGCTGGGGCTGGCCTCGGTGGTGTACCTGAGTTTGCTTCGCCTGTTCCCGGAACCAGCGGCTGTTTATGGCCCCCAGGGGCCGCTTCGCAGCCTAACGGGAGCAAGCTCCCTCGCCACAAAAAGCGCCTCAATAGCCTAAAAAAATAATCGGAGACCCGCCGTCATGGCTTTGGATTTATTCGTCGTACTCATCTACGCCGCCGGCATGCTCGTGCTCGGCTATTACGGCATGCGCCGCGCCAAGACCCACGAAGACTACCTGGTGGCCGGCCGCAATCTGGGCCCGTCGCTGTACATGGGCACCATGGCCGCCACGGTATTGGGCGGTGCATCCACCGTCGGCACCGTGCGCCTGGGTTATGTGCATGGCATCTCGGGCTTCTGGCTGTGTGCTGCGCTGGGGGCCGGGATCATCGCGTTGAACCTGTTCCTGGCCAAACCGCTGCTCAAGCTTAAGATCTTCACCGTCACCCAGGTCCTGGAAAAACGCTACAACCCGATGGCCCGCCAAGCGAGCGCGGTGATCATGCTGGCCTACGCGTTGATGATCGGCGTGACCTCGATTCTGGCCATCGGCACCGTGCTGCAAGTGCTGTTCGGCCTGCCGTTCTGGGTCTCGGTGCTGCTGGGCGGTGGCGTGGTGGTGGTGTATTCGACCATCGGCGGCATGTGGTCGCTGACGCTTACCGATATTGTGCAATTTGTGATCAAGACCGTCGGCCTGATGTTCATCCTGCTGCCGATCTGCCTGTACCGCGTCGGCGGCTGGGACCAACTGGTGGCCAAGCTGCCGGCGTCGAACTTCAGCTTCACCGAAATCGGCTGGGACACGATCATCACCTACTTCATGATCTACTTTTTCGGCATCCTCATCGGTCAAGACATCTGGCAACGGGTGTTCACTGCCCGCGACGAAAAGGTCGCGCAGTACGCAGGCACCTTCGCCGGCTTCTACTGCATCCTCTACGGCCTGGCCTGCGCGCTGATCGGCATGGCCGCTCATGTACTGCTGCCGAATCTGGATAACGTCAACAATGCCTTCGCCGCGATCGTCAAAGCGTCGTTGCCGGACGGCATTCGCGGGCTGGTGATCGCCGCCGCACTGGCCGCGATGATGTCCACCGCCAGCGCCGGTTTGCTCGCCGCCTCCACCGTATTGACCGAAGACCTGCTGCCGCGTTTGCGCGGTGGCAAGCAATCGAGCCTGAACATCAACCGCTTGTTCACGATGCTGACGGGCATTGCCGTGCTGGGTATCGCCCTGGTGGTCAACGATGTGATCAGCGCCCTGACCCTCGCCTACAACTTGTTGGTGGGTGGCATGCTGATCCCGCTGATGGGGGCGATTCTCTGGAAGCGGGCGACGACCTCGGGGGCGATCGCGTCCATGGCCCTGGGCTTTGTGACGGCACTGGTGTTCATGTTCAAGGATGGCTTGGACGCGAACACGCCGATCTACTACAGCCTGGCGGTTGGATTGGTGAGTTTTGTAGGCGTGAGTCTGTTGTCGCGGCGCCCGCAGGCTGCGGCGGCCAGGGCAATTTAAGGCAGTACAGGAATCAGAGCGGTTTCTTCAGCGGGTGCGACGTCGGATGTCGCACCCGTTTTTTTACCTGCCACACACAACTGTGGGAGCGAGCTTACTTACGAAGGTGGTGTATCAGCCAACATTTGCGTTGACTGACAGACCACCTTCGCGAGCAAGCTCGCTCCCACCTGTTGAATCCTGTTGGAACCCGGGCTTATCTGCGACGGGGCCGGCGCTGCTCGTCATCCGTGCGAATCGGCACCGGTTGCAGCGGAGGCTCGATCAGTCCGAGCGCGACGCCAACGTCATGGAGCCAGTTTTGGATTTTCTCTTTCATGGTTGCCCCCTTTGCGGGTAATGCGGGTCGGCGCGAGTTTTGTCGCCTTTTCCTACAGTGATAGTAGTCCTAAGTCCTACGTAATGCTTGAACGAAACCACAACGAACTATTACTGAATTGATTCAAATCCTGACGGATCGTTCAAGCAATCGCGCGCGTGTCCTGCAATAACTCGGCTTTGCCTGCCTGCTGCAGGTCAATCCATGCATTGAGGTTAGCGCCGAGCATACCCTTTCGCCACATCAGCCAGGTCGTTGCGGTCGCAAAAGGCCCCGTCAGGGGATGAACGGACACGCTGTCCTTGCCTGGCAGGCTTTCCAGCATGGATTCAGACATCAATGCCACACCGGAACCGGCAATCACGCAGGCGAGCATGCCCTGATAGGACTCAATCTCGATGGCCCGGCCCATGGCCACGCGCTCGTGGGAAAACCAGGTCTCCAGCCGGGTGCGGTACGCGCAACTGCGGCGAAAGGTGAACACCGAGCGCCCCGCTACATCCTGCGGCCCGCGCACGGGCGGGTGATCAGCCTCGCAGATCAACACCAGGCGCTCTTCGCACAGTGGCACACCGTCCAAGGTGGCGATGGTCAGCGGGCCATCGACCAATGCCGCATCCAGACGCCCAGTGATCAAGCCTTCCAACAGTTCACCGCTGGGCGCCGACTGCACTTGCAGGTTCACCATCGGATAGGCCTTGTGATAGCGCGCCAACAACCTCGGCAAATGAATCGCGGCGGTGCTGTACATGCTGCCCAACACAAAATCGCCGGCCGGTTGCCCGCCCTGGACGGCGCCGTGGGCTTCATCGTGCAGCGCGATCAGACGGGTGCTGTAGTCCAGCAGCACTTTGCCGGCGGGAGAAAGCTGCAAGCGTTGACGCTCGCGCACAAACAGCTCCACGCCCAGCTGCTCTTCCATTTGCTTGAGCCGTGTCGACAGGTTCGACGGCACACGGTGCAGGCGCTCGGCCGCGCGGGTGATGGAGCCCTCTTCTGCCACGGCCTGGAAAATCCGCAATTGACTGAACTCCATACCTTTCTCCAAAACTGAACAAGTTACTCACTATTATTCATTTTTACAGAAAGTCAATTCGCTTTAGCCTGAAGGTCTTCGCGTGCTTGCAGGAAACCAGAACATGTCGCCGCTGATTCGCTTACTCGCCAGCTTTGTCGCCCTGATGATGGCCATGGGCATTGGACGCTTCGCCCTCACACCACAAATGCCGCATCTGCTGAGCGAAGGGCAGATCGACCTGACCGGCGCAGGCCTGATCGCTGCCGCCAATTACCTGGGCTACTTTGTTGGCGCGGTGGATTCGATCTTCGCCCGCAGCCACCACCACGTGCGGGGGCGGATGTACGGCGGGTTGTGGCTGTGCGTACTGCTGACGCTGGCGTCGTATTGGGCGCAAGGGTTTTGGCCGCACCTGCTGCTGCGCTTCGGCACGGGTGTCGCGAGTGCCTGGGCGTTGGTGATGATCACCAGTTTGAGCCAACCGCTGGCAATTGCCGCCGGCCGTCCACGCTTGGGAGCCCTGGTATTCGCCGGGCCAGGGCTGGGGATTTTGCTCACCGGTCTACTGGCTTTGGGCTCGAAACTGCTGGGACAAAGTTCGGCCACGCTGTGGCTGGTGTATGGCCTGGTGGCGTTGGTCATGCTGCTGGCAATCCTGCCGTTCTTGCCTCAGCCGATGCCCGCCGTCGCACACACTGCCCGTGCCGGCAACAATCAAAGCATCACGCACCTGTGCTGGATCTACTTTCTGTACGGTCTGGGCTACATCATCCCGGCCACCTTTCTGTCGCAGATGGCCAGCGCGCAATTCAACGGCGCCTGGCAGGCGGATCTGTTCTGGCCATGCTTTGGTCTGGCGGCTGCCATTGGCGTGGTAGGCGTGAGCTTGCGCCGCAACAACACGCACACCACCCGCCGCTGGCTGATGACCACCTTGTGGCTGCAAGCGACCGGCGTGTTTGCCTGCTTGCTGGGCAACGGCTGGGGCCTGGCGCTGGGCGTTTTGCTCTGCGGTACGCCGTTCCTGGCGTGCATGATGCTGGTGATGCAACGCCTGCGTGAGGTCGCGCCCCACGGCTATCAGCGCAGCACCGGGCTGCTGACCGCCAGCTTCGCCATCGGTCAATTGAGCGGCCCGCTGCTGGCCTCGGTGAGCAGCCACCTGAGTGGCGGCCTGCAACCGGCCCTGGTGATTGCCGGCGCGGGCCTGCTGGTAGCCGGCGCGCTGCTGCTGCGCCCTACTGCCGCGGTCAGCCAGCCACCAGCGGCGCCGGTACGCGAACCTGTTCTCGCCGCGCCAGCACCAGGAAGAACAGCCCACCCAGCAAGCACCCGGTAAACCAGGCGAAGTTGGCCATGCCCTGCAACGCCGGGGTGAAGGTGATCGCGACGCCCGCCAGCGTCGCCGGCACCAAGGCTTTGACCGCGGTCCAGTTCACGCCGCCGTCGAAGTAATAGCGCCCGTTTGGGCTGTCATCGAACAAGGCGTCCACATCGATCTTCTGTTTTTTGATCAGGTAGAAGTCCACCAACAGGATGCCGAACAACGGCCCGATAAACGCCGCGAGAATGTCCAGCGTGTAGTGAATCATCAGCGGGTTGTTGAACAGGTTCCACGGGGTGATGAAGATCGACGCCACCGCCGCAATCATCCCACCGGCGCGCCAGCTGATTTTGCTCGGCGCGACGTTGGCGAAATCAAACGCAGGCGACACGAAGTTGGCGACGATATTGATGCCGATGGTGGCGGTCACGAAGGCAAAGGCGCCGAGCAGCACGGCCATGCTGTTGTCGATACGCGAAACGGTGGCAATCGGGTCATGCAGCATTTCACCAAACACTGGCAAGGTGCCCGACACAATAACGACGGTGACCAGCGAGAACGCCAGGAAATTCACCGGCAGCCCCCAGAAATTACCGCGACGCACGTCGTGCATGCTGCGGCAGTAGCGGCTGAAATCGCCGAAATTCAGCGTTGGCCCCGAGAAGTAGGACACCACCAGCGCCGTCGCCACGATCACCTGCCCAAAAGCCTGCCAGCCCGAGAGGGATTTTTCCGCCAGGGTAAAGCTGATATTTGCCCAGCCGGCCTTCCACACAATCCAGCCGGCCAGGGCAAACATCACCGCGTAGACCACCGGCCCCGCCCAGTCGATAAAGCGCCGGATGGATTCCATGCCCGCCCAGAATACGGCCGCTTGCAATACCCATAAGCTAAGGAAACCGAACCAGCCCAAGTAGGACAGGCCTGCAAAATGCGGCTCTGCATATACCGCCATCTGTGGGAAAAAACGCAGCACCACGATGATCAAGGCACTCGACGCCAGGTACGTTTGAATCCCGTACCAGGCCACGGCAATCAGGCCGCGAATCACCGCCGGAATATTTGCTCCGAACACGCCAAAGGCCAGCCGGCAGATGACCGGATACGGCACCGCCGCTTGCTGGCTCGGCTTGGCGACAAGATTGGCAATCAACCGCACGATACAAATACCCGCCAGCAAGGCGATCAGCACCTGCCAACTGGCCAGCCCAAGCGCGAACAAGCTGGCGGCAAACACGTAGCCGCCGACGCTGTGCACGTCACTCATCCAGAAGGCGAAGATGTTGTACCAGGTCCACTTTTGCGGCAGCGGGCCCAGGTCCTGGTTGTACAGGCGCGGGCTGTAGCCTTTGGGCAATTGTTCGGTCATCGCTTGGCTCCTCGAAATACCGGCCTGCGCTGCCGTAGCAGTGTGCATACGGGAGGCGGCGAGGTTTGTATACGAGGTGTTCAGCAGAATGCGTGCCAATGGCACACAATCCCTCTGGAACGGTGCTCCAAAGGGATTTAGGAAGCGCTAGAGGATGGGGCTCCGCTCAGCAACGGTGCATATGAATCCTGTACACAATCAGCGTTGCACCCGATGTGCACACAAGTACCCGACCGTGCAACAAATGCCAGTGAGGACGGTACCCCACGCCATGTCCATGAGCGCCAACCCAGCAGACCAGCCCTGCAGCGTCGCCCAATTGCTCAGGTCATACGTGCCGTAGGCCACCAGACCAAGCAGGGCTCCCAACCGCGCTGCGCGCTGCCAACTGCCGCTCGGCAGGACCACAAACACCACACACCCGATGGCATACAGCAGGTAGAACACCACGGCGGGGAACAGGCGCGGCTGATCGAGCATCAGCGAGCCAAGCAGGGATTTGTAGGTCGGGCCCATCAGGACGCCGAGCCAGAGGCCGTCGAGCACCAGAAACGCAAGCAAGGTGCCGAGGTAAGCGAACAGGGTTTTCTTGGACATTGAAGCGACCTCTGCTGGAGCTGGCTTGCCAGTGCTGGCATCCCTCAGGACACCACGAAAACCACTGGCCTCGTCGCCGGCGAGCCGGCTCCTACAGAAGAACAAAGCGCACTCAGCTTAGTTCAATGCGATCCGCGTGAATCACAATCTGACCTTGCTTGTAGAGCGCACCAATGGCCTTTTTAAAGTTGCCTTTGCTGACGCCGAACAAGTTGCTGATCACCGCCGGGTCGCTTTTGTCGCTGACCGGCAGAGTGCCGTTGTTTTCACGCAACTTGGCAAGAATCTTCGAGTTCAGGCTGGAGGCCGCTTCCTGCCCAACCGGCTGCAGGCTCAGGCTGATGTTGCCATCGGCGCGAATCTCTTTGATGAAGCCTTTCTCTTCCTTGCCCGGGCGCAGGAACTTGAACACTTCGTTTTTGTGGATCAGGCCCCAGTGCTTGTTGTTGATGATTGCCTTGAAGCCCATGTCGGTGGCTTCGGCCACCAGCAAGTCGACTTCCTGGCCCACCTGGTAGTTGGCCGGTGTCTTGTCCAGATAGCGATCCAGCCGCGCGGTGGCGGTGATGCGCTTGGTGTGCTTGTCGAGGTAGACGTGCACCACGCAGTATTCGCCGGCGGTCAGCTGACGTTTTTCTTCTGAATACGGCAGTAACAGATCCTTGGGCAAACCCCAATCGAGGAATACACCGATGCTGTTGACTTCGAAGACTTTCAAACTGGCGAATTCGCCGACTTGAACTTTCGGCTTTTCAGTCGTTGCGATAAGTTTGTCGTCGCTGTCCAAGTAAATGAAAACGTTAAGCCAGTCTTCATCTTCACTGGGAATATCTTTCGGGATATACCGATTGGGCAAGAGGATTTCGCCATCTTGCGCACCGTCCAGGTACAAACCAAAGTTAGTGTGTTTTACCACTTGCAAGCTGTTGTAGCGCCCGACTAAAGCCATTTCCAAATACCCTCGTTACGTGGGCGGCATTCTACCCGAGTTGCGCCCGGCACGCGCGCGCACCTGAAAAATCGCGGGCTGGCGTGGCGTTCCAGTGGCACCGCCCCACTCGTCAGATCAGATCCTTGAATTTTGCCGCCAGCCAGGCACTGATTCCTCAAGTGGTTTCGAATTAAAACAGTAAGTTAGGCGACTATTTCACCGACAAACTTCGATAATTACCGCCTGACCCAACAATTCCCAGGGGATATTTGCCAAGCAATTGTCAAGTATTTCCTGTACGATGCCTGGCCAAGTTAATTTTCTACAGGTTAGTGGCCGCCATGCGCGTAAAAGCATCCAACAGCAAAGCAAAGCCAGCTCCAGCCGTTGAAACCAGCGAATCGATCAACAGCCAGATTGCTGCGTTCCTCAAGTCCGGCGGCGAAATCCAGCAAATTGCCAAGGGCGTCAGCGGCCAGACTTTCGGCCCGTCCAAGCAAATCAGCCTGGGCAAAAAGTAAAACCCGCGCAACATCCGCCCGCGTTGCACCTAGTCCCTAAGCGTCTTGCCCTCAAGGCGCCAGGACTAGAGCTCGAAATACCCTCTGTGCATCACCCTGCAGTGCGCTAATCGACGAACGGGCCTCACCTTCAGGCGTTCGCCGGTATGCTTGCACACGTCTAGTACGGGCATCTGCCCGATTTCCTCTGTCACTGCTCCTCGCTTTTCATGGAGTGAAGCATGCTCAAGCCCTGCTTTTTTCTGATAACTGCCCTTGCGGCAACCCCTTTAGCGCAAGCGCAGGTTTTCCAGCGTGAACTGGGCGATTTCGACCTGAAACTGGGCACGACGCCAAGCCGCAGCATGGCCCAAGGCCTGGTAAAGCCGACTGCCCCCGGCAGCGACTCATTTCACGGCGGGCTGGACCTGAGCCATGACAGCGGCCTGTATATCGGCCAGTTCTCACCGAATATGGGGCTGTCGTCGGCCAATAACCTTGAAGTCGATTCCTACCTGGGTTTCAAACGTCCCTTCGACAAAACGCTGGGCTACGAAGTCGGCTTGATTCACTACAGCTACCCCAAGCTCAGCCCTCTGGACAGCCAGGAGTTCTACGGCGGCCTGAACCTGCTGGGCAATCGCTTCGGCGTCTCCTTCAGCAACGACCCTGATCGCCAGGACAGCACGTTGTTTGCCGACCTCGGCGGCACGCAGCCTTTCGGCATCGGCGTCAGCGTGAAGTACACCACCCATCAGTTGGGCACCCCTGCCTCGGTGGAAGGCGGCTCGATCAGCAGCTTCAGCGATTGGTCGGTGCAGTTCTCCCGTGCGTGGAAAGGCATCGACCTGGACCTGATCTACAGCGATTCGAGCCTCAGCGGTGGCGATTGCTCGGCCTACTCCGGACACAATTCGCAATGCGACGGCCTGTTGACCTTGAAGGCGGCGCGGTCGTTTTATTGACGGGCTGAACTGTCGCACCTCGCTCAGGTTCACATGCATTAACCCTCTCTGCGCAAGGACTCGCCCATGCTGCGTCGGCTCAAATTACTGGTGGTATTGCTGACCCTGAGCCTGGTGCTCGCCGGCTGCAATCGCGTGGGCCTGGCCTACCGCAATCTGGACGTCATTATCCCCTGGACCCTCAACGACTACCTGGACATGAACGCCGGGCAGAAGAGCTGGTTCAACGACACACTCAAGGACCACCTGGCCTGGCATTGCACCACACAATTGCCGGGCTACCTGGACTGGCTTGATCGCCTGCAACAGATGGTCGACAACAATCAGGTCACCGACGCCGCACTGCAGACCCGTACCGTCGAAGCCAAACAGGCGATAGCCGAGGTGGCGCGGGAAATAACGCCGTCAGCCATCCAATTGCTGCAAGGGCTGGATGACCAGCAGGTCAAGGAAATGAGCGACGCCCTGGCCAAGGACCTGCGCAAGCGCCAGGACGAATACCTCAAGCCGCCCTTGGCGCAGCAGATCAAGGAGCGCGCGCAACGCATAAGCAAACGCCTGGACGCCTGGAGCGGCCCGCTCAGTGCCAGCCAGCAGAACCGTGTGACGGCCTGGTCTACCGCTTTGGGCGAACAGAATCAGGAATGGATCGGCAACCGCGCCCGCTGGCAGGCGCAATTCATCGCTGCGGTGCAGCAGCGCAAAAGCGCGGACTTCCCGCAGAAGATGCAGCAATTATTGGTGGATCGCGAAAGTCTGTGGACCCCGGAATACAAGGCTGCCTATGCGCGGACGGAAACGGCGGCGCGCAGTCTGATTGTCGACCTGATGGCGGAAAGTACGCCGCAGCAGCGCATGAAACTGACGCAAAAAATTGACGGTGTGCGCAGCGATTTCAAAGCCCTCAAATGCCTGAAGGCTACCGCCAACTGAGGTTGGCAAGGGGGACAAGTCCCCCTCACTCAATTGATCGGCGGATTGCCTGTCAGGCAATTTGCGCCTTCGACGCCACTTCATCAAACGTCGCCGGCTCCAGCGCATCCGACTGGTCATCGAGCACCTGACGCGGGTGGTCATTGCCGGGGATAGAGCTGTCAATCAGCGCCAGCAGTTGCGCGCCGCGCGCGGTCAGGATGAAGTTCTCACCGTTTCCGCCCTCTTCCTCTGGCCGCGACTCAATAAACCCGCGCTTGAACAGCAGCGCCTCATAATCTGCGGCGGTCTTTTTCAGCGTGTCCAGGTTACCGGTGGCTTCACCCGCCGTGGCCTTCTCGGCAGCTTCCTGCTCGGCATACTTGCGCGGGGCAAAGCTGCCTTCGCCGTTCTGCACTTCATGCAGCAGACGTTCGATCAAATCCCAATTGTAAGTCGTCATCCTGATTCCTCCTGCAGGCCGGTAGGAAAGTAGCCCGTCTACAGGTGTGACATGCCCCGTCACTGGCCGTTCAGCTGGATAGACCGCCGTCATTTCTCTGAACTTTCCAGACGTTCGCCACCTCAACTGAACACACTGCCAAGGAGGTCCGACCATGAAAACCCTGATGAACCTGGCCATCGCCGCCACGCTGCTGACTGCCCTGCCCGCTTGGGCCTGTACGCCTGAAGAAGCCACGGCAAAACGTGAGCAACTGGCGCAGGAGGTGACCAAACTCACCCAGCAGAACCCCACCAAAGCCAAGGAAATGAATGCAGAGCTGCAGAAAATGGATATGGATACGACCTCTGCCGACCTGCCAGACAAATGCCAATTGATCGATCAGCGCCTTAAAGACCTGGATAAAGCAGCCGCCGAGACAAAAAACTGAAGACCAAAAAAAACCGGACATCGTCCGGTTTTTTTATATCGGTGCAGCCTTATTCGGCAGCCGGCGCTTCTGGCTTGCGGCGTTTGAGCGGCGCCATGCCATCCTTGCTGACGAGCGACAGGTTGTCGGTCTTCGGCCGGTTGGCAATTTTGCGCTTGGTCGGCGACTTGGCACCGGCTTTCTTCTTGTCGCCCTTGGCGTCGACTTTTTTCTTCTTCACGCCAACCGCTTTGCCCGACGCCTTGACCTTCTTCGGCCCGGTGTAGGTGCCTTTGACTTCCTTGATGGTGCGGCGCTCGAACGACTGCTTGAGGTAGCGCTCGATGCTCGACATCAGGTTCCAGTCGCCATGGCAGATCAGCGAGATTGCCAGGCCATCATTACCGGCACGCCCGGTACGACCGATACGGTGCACGTATTCGTCGCCGCTGCGCGGCATGTCGAAGTTGATGACCATGTCCAGGCCGTCCACGTCCAGACCGCGCGCAGCCACGTCGGTGGCCACCAGGATCTTCACGCCGCCAGCCTTCAGGCGGTCGATGGCCAGCTTGCGGTCCTTCTGGTCTTTCTCACCGTGCAGCACAAACGCTTTGTAATCCTGTGCCACCAGGCGACCGTAGATACGGTCCGCCGCAGCCCGGGTGTTGGTGAACACGATGGCCTTCTGATAGGTCTCGTTGGCCAACAGCCAGTTGAGGATCTGTTCTTTGTGCACGTTGTGGTCGGCGGTGACGATCTGCTGACGCGTGGTGGCGTTCAGGTCGCTGACGTTGTTGACCTGCAAGTGCTCAGGGTTGTTCAAGACCTTGGCGACCATGTCACGCAGGGTCGAACCGCCGGTGGTGGCGGAGAACAGCATGGTCTGCTGGCGATTGACGCATTCGGCCACCAGGCGCTGCACGTCATCGGCAAAGCCCATGTCGAGCATGCGGTCGGCTTCGTCGAGCACCAGCACTTCGACTTCCTTGAGGTCGAGGTTGCCGGCGTTGAGTTGCTCGATCATACGGCCTGGGGTGCCGATCAGAATGTCCGGGACCTTGCGCAGCATGGCGGCCTGAACCTTGAAGTCTTCGCCACCGGTGATCAGGCCGGATTTGATGAAGGTGAACTGCGAAAAGCGCTCGACTTCTTTCAAGGTCTGCTGGGCCAGCTCGCGGGTCGGCAGCAGGATCAGGGTTTTGATGCTGACGCGGACTTTGGCCGGACCAATCAAGCGGTGCAGAATCGGCAGGACGAAAGCGGCGGTTTTGCCACTCCCGGTTTGAGCCGTCACCCGCAGGTCACGCCCTTGGAGCGCGAGCGGGATGGCCGCTGCTTGCACAGGCGTAGGCTCGACAAATTTAAGCTCGGCCACGGCTTTGAGCAGGCGTTCGTGCAGGGCGAATTGGGAAAACACGGGTGCTACCTCGAAGAAATACAAAATATCAGCTGCATAGGGTAACGGTTTCGGGCGTCCAAACCGAGTTTCTTTACGCGAACGGGGCTAATCAGCTGCTTTTTTGTCAGCTCATTTGTCTACAACGTCAACTTTGTCGCACTTAAATGCTCTAATCGGCCCGTGTTGTCTTACAGAAGAATCGGTTTCACCCATGGATATCAAACAGTTCTGGCTCAACGTCCAAGACCTTTGGGGCGCCCTCGATCAACACCCACTGCTGCATGCAAGCCTGGGTTTGCTGGTGTTGCTGGTAGTCGCCCTGCTGCTCGGCCGGGTCGCGCGCTACCTCATCCTCCACGCCGTCAAATTGCTTGGCCGGCAACCGGCGCTGCACTGGCTTAATGATCTGCGGCACAACAAAGTCTTCCACCGCCTGGCACAGATGACGCCGTCCCTGGTGATTCAGTTCGGCCTGTATCTGGTGCCGGACCTGAGCAAAACCGCCACGCTGTTTATTGGCAATGTCGCCCTGGCATTCACCATCCTGTTCATGACGCTGGCCGTGAGCGCCCTGCTCAATGCGCTGCTGGATATCTACGCACGTACCGAACATGCCCGCACCCGCTCGATCAAGGGCTATGTGCAATTGGCGAAAATGGTGCTGTTCGTGTTCGCTGCAATCATTATCGTCGCCACGTTGATCGACCGTTCGCCGCTGTTGCTGCTGTCGGGGTTGGGTGCGATGTCGGCGGTGATTCTGTTGGTGTACAAGGACACGCTGCTCTCGTTCGTCGCCAGTGTGCAATTGACCAGCAACGACATGCTGCGGGTCGGCGACTGGATCGAGATGCCTCAGGTCGGCGCCGACGGTGATGTAGTGGACATCACGCTGCACACGGTCAAGGTGCAGAATTTCGACAAAACCATCGTCTCCATTCCTACCTGGCGCTTGATGTCAGAGTCGTTCAAGAACTGGCGCGGCATGCAGGCGTCCGGCGGTCGCCGCATCAAGCGCAGCCTGTACATCGACGCCAGCGGCGTGCGTTTTTTGCGTGACGATGAAGAACTGCGCATGACCCAGGTGCACCTGCTCACCGACTACATCAGCCGCAAGCAGGCTGAGCTCAAGGCTTGGAACGAGGCCCAGGGCAATAGCGCGCAACTCTCTGCGAACCGCCGCCGCATGACCAACTTGGGCACCTTCCGCGCCTATGCCCTGGCCTACCTGAAAAGCCACCCGGACATTCAGCCGAACATGACCTGCATGGTGCGCCAGATGCAAACCACCGCTCAGGGCGTGCCGCTGGAAATCTACTGCTTCACGCGCACCACGGCGTGGGCGGATTACGAGCGCATCCAGGGGGATATTTTTGATTACCTGCTGGCGGTGCTGCCGGAGTTCGGCTTGAGCCTGTATCAGCAGCCAAGTGGCAATGACTTGCGCGCGGGCATGTTGCCGGCAGTGTTGGGGGCCAGTCATTTGCCGACCCTGGAACACAGCGCGATATAACACCACCGACCTTCTGTGGGAGCGGGCTTGCTCGCGAACGCGGAGAATCAGTCAACCGATCACTGACTGACCTACCGCCTTCGCGAGCAAGCCCGCTCCCACAAAGGGGTTCAAGATTGGGCTAACCCTTTACGTACGCCCAACCGGCTGATCCACACCGCCGCCAAAATCACCAACCCGCCCAACGCCAGCCGCCCCAGCGGTTCATGCTGGTTCCAGATCAGCAAGTTCAGCAGCAACCCCACCGGCACATGCAGGTTGTTCATCACCGCCAGGGTGCCGCCGTTGACCAGGCAAGCGCCCTTGTTCCACCAGTACATGCCCAACGCGGTGCTGACCAACCCGAGGAACACCAGCACGCCCCATTGCAGGGGCGCTTGTGGCAGGAAGTCGGCCTTGCCGAACAACAGGAATGCCGGCAACACCACGATCAAGGCGCCCAGGTAGAAGTAGCCGAAACGTCGGTAATGCGGCAGGTCGCTTGGATAACGCGCTACCAGATGTTTGTACATCACCTGCCCGGCGGCGTAGGTGAAGTTGGCCAGTTGCAACAGCAAAAAGCCGCCGAGGAAGTGCGGCGTAATCTGGTCAAAGCGAATCACTGCCGCGCCGCCCACCGCCACCAGCGCAGCGATCAGCGCCCAAGGATTGAAGCGACGGTTAAGCGCGTCTTCGATCAGCGTCACGTGCAACGGCGTGAGGATGGTGAACAGCAGCACTTCCGGCACCGTGAGCACCCGAAAGCTCAGGTACAGGCACACGTAGGTCACACCAAACTGCAGCGCGCCGATCAACAGCATGCCGCGCATGAACCTTGGCTCTACCGAGCGCCAGCGGGTCAGCGGGATGAACACCAGCCCGGCCAGCACCACGCGCACCAGCACGGCGAAATAGCTGTCGACGTGACCGGCGAGGTATTCGCCGATCAAGCTGAAGGAAAAAGCCTGAATCAGGGTGACAACCAGTAAATAGCCCATGCGCGCCTCGTTTCGAATGGGCGCGACTTTAAGGGTTTTCGGTGTTTGAAGAAACTCGAGGCAAAAAAAACCCGACCTCGCTAAAGCGGCAGTCGGGCAGGAGCACTCAGGAGCAACAAGTGCAAAGGGAGGTTCGATACGCGTACTTGAAGGGTTTGCGTGGGGCGATATAAACACCGCGCGATTATGTGACGATTAAACGATCAAGCGACCTGTGCCAGCAGCGCCTTGGCGTGGTTAATGCCTTTTTCCTGGAAGTCCCCGCTCAGGTTCACCCCTTCAGCATGAATGAAGGTCACGTCGTGAATGCCGATAAAGGCCATGACCTGACGCAGGTACGGTTCCTGGTGATCGGAGCTGGCGCCGGTGTGGATGCCGCCGCGCGCGGTCAACACAATCGCGCGCTTGCCAATGAGCAAACCCTGAGGGCCGGTGGCTGTGTACTTGAAGGTCACACCGGCACGCAACACGTGGTCCAGCCAGGCTTTGAGGGTGCTGGGGATCGCGAAGTTGTACATCGGCGCGGCCATCACCAGCACATCGGCGGCAAGCAGTTCGTCGGTCAATTCGTTGGAGCGGTCCAGGGAGGCCTGTTCGATGCCGCTGCGCTGTTCGGCGGGTTTCATCCAGCCGCCGAGCAGGTTGGCGTCCAGGTGCGGAACCGGGTTAAGCGCCACGTCACGCAGGGTGATCTGATCCGTCGGATGAGCGACCTTCCATTGGCTGATGAATTGCTGGGTCAGCTGACGGGAGATCGAATCCTGTTGGCGTGCGCTGCTTTCGATGATCAGAACATTGGACATGGCTGGGTAGGCTCCATCTGTAAATGCTGTAAGGCGATGGAGAAAAGATTAACCAGGGCTCATTCGATAAAAAAGCGCAAAAAACTGCTACAACCCATCTAGAAATTTGTTTATAAGCGGAGTATTGCTGTGAGCATGCTCCGCTGCTGCTTTATTTTGGGGCACATGCCAGCGCGATACGCATCTTGATAATGGCGCGACTGAACTTGACCGTGGTGTTGGTGCTTTTGCCCGCCGCCACCGTGACCTTGCGATTACGCGGCGATTCCGGGCCGTTGGTGAAGGTTACCGAACACACCGCGTCATTGGTGCCGTAGTTGTTTAGCCGGATCGAACTGATGTCGCCGTCCACGTCGGTCGCGGTGTAGTCCACTTGCACGCCGTCGATCTTTTTCGTGACGTCGATGGGGTAGGCAAATGCGCTCATCGGCAGCAGCGCCAGCAACACACAACAGAATTTTCTCATTCGGCAGTCTCCAATAAGGACCGCCAGCTTAGGACAAGAGGAGCTCATCTTGAAAGCGCCCCGCGTTACCCTCGATCAATGGCGCACGCTGCAAGCCGTGGTCGACCACGGCGGCTTCGCCCAGGCGGCTGAAGCGTTGCACCGTTCGCAGTCTTCGGTGAGTTACACCGTCGCTCGCATGCAAGACCAACTCGGCGTGCCGTTGCTGCGCATCGACGGGCGCAAAGCGGTGCTCACCGACGCCGGTGAAGTGTTGTTGCGCCGCTCGCGGCAACTGGTGAAAAACGCCAGCCAACTGGAAGACCTTGCCCACCACATGGAACAGGGTTGGGAGGCTGAAGTGCGGTTGGTCGTGGACGCCGCTTACCCCAATGCACGCCTGGTGCGCGCCCTTACCGCCTTTATGCCGCAAAGCCGTGGCTGCCGCGTGCGCCTGCGTGAAGAAGTGCTGTCGGGTGTCGAAGAGTTGCTGATGGATGGCATGGCCGACCTGGCAATCAGCGGGTTCATTATCCCCGGCTACCTGGGCACGGAAATGAGCGATGTGGAATTTATCGCCGTGGCCCACCCGGACCATTCGCTGCATCGCTTGAACCGTGAGCTGAGCTTCCAGGACCTGGAAAGCCAGATGCAGGTGGTGATCCGCGACTCCGGCCGCCAGCAACCGCGAGATGTGGGCTGGCTTGGCGCCGAACAGCGCTGGACCGTCGGCAGCCTGCCCACCGCCGCGACATTCGTCAGCAGCGGCCTGGGCTTTGCCTGGCTGCCCCGGCACATGATCGAGCGCGAACTCAACGATGGCCTGCTCAAGCAGCTACCCTTGGAGAAAGGCGGCAGCCGCAACCCGACGTTTTATCTGTACGCGAACAAGGACAAACCCCTGGGCCCAGCCACACAGATCCTCGTGGAATTGCTGCGCACCTTTGACACCGCCCCCCTGGACGCGCCTTACGCCGCTCCCCAGCAAGCCTGAAACGGAGTTCATGCATGGCCTGGTTCGACCATGAAGGCTGCAGCCTGCATTACGAGGAATACGGTCACGGCAGCCCGTTGATCCTGATCCACGGCCTGGGCTCCAGCAGCCAGGATTGGGAATTGCAGATTCCGGTGCTGGCCCGGCATTACCGCCTGATCGTGGTGGATGTGCGCGGTCACGGGCGCTCCGACAAGCCTCGCGAGCGCTACAGCATCAAGGGTTTCACCGTCGACCTGCTCGCCTTGATCGAACACCTGAACCTGCCGCCCGCTCATGTCGTGGGCCTGTCCATGGGCGGCATGATCGCCTTCCAGTTGGCGGTGGACGAACCCGCCCGGGTCAAGAGCCTGTGTATCGTCAACAGTGCGCCCGAGGTCAAAGTGCGCAGCGCCGATGATTATTGGCAGTGGGCCAAGCGCTGGAGCCTGGCGCGAGTGCTCAGCCTGGCCACCATCGGCAAGGCCCTGGGTGATCGGCTGTTCCCCAAACCGCACCAGGGCGACCTGCGGCGCAAGATGGCCGAACGCTGGGCAAAAAACGACAAACGTGCTTATCTCGCCAGTTTCGACGCGATTGTGGGCTGGGGCGTACAGGAACAACTTTCCAGGATCACCTGTCCAACCCTGGTCATCAGCGCCGACCACGACTACACACCCGTGGCGCAAAAAGAAATCTATGTAAAACTGCTGCCCGATGCGCGACTGGTGGTGATTGAAGATTCCCGCCATGCCACGCCTTTGGATCAACCCGAAGTCTTTAACGCTACCCTGCTCGATTTTCTAAAGACAGTCGAAACCACTACCCAGGATCACTGACCCATGTTGAAAAAAATCGCCTTCTTTGCCGGTTCTGTTTTGTTCGCCGCCAACCTGATGGCCGCCGAGCCCGCCAAGGCGCCTCACGTCCTGATCACCACCACCAATGGCGACATTGAAATCGAACTGGACCCGGTCAAGGCGCCGATCAGCACCAAGAACTTCCTGGCCTATGTCGACAAAGGCTTCTACACCAACACGATTTTCCACCGCGTGATCCCGGGCTTCATGATCCAGGGCGGCGGATTCACCGCGCAGATGTCGCAAAAACCAACCGAAGCACCGATCAAGAACGAAGCCAGCAACGGCCTGCATAACGTACGCGGCACCCTGTCGATGGCCCGCACCAATGACCCGAACTCGGCCACCAGCCAGTTCTTCATCAACGTGGCCGACAATGCCTTCCTCGATCCGGGCCGTGACGCCGGTTACGCCGTGTTCGCCAAAGTGGTCAAAGGCATGGACGTGGTCGATATCATCGTCAACTCGCAGACCACCACCAAGCAGGGCATGCAGAACGTGCCTATCGATCCTGTTCTGATCAAGTCGGCCAAGCGCATCGACTGAGGTCTGCAGGTAGCTCCGCGCATGGCCCACAAGGCCACGCGCGCATTTGAACAGGAGAGCCCGCCAGGCGGGCGTCAACCTAATGCTCTATCGTCGTTTTGAACAACTGATCGATATTTTCCGCGCTGCCCCCAGCGACGCCCCGCCCGACAAAGTCCTGCCCTTCTACCTCTACTACCTGCGCCAGGTGTGGCCAAGCTTTGCCGCCTTGCTGGTGGTAGGCCTGATCGGTGCGTTGATCGAAGTGGCGTTGTTCAGCTACCTGAGCCGCATCATCGATCTGGCCCAAGGCACACCGCCCGCCAACTTCTTCCAGGTTCACAGCGCCGAGCTGATCTGGATGGCCGTGGTCGCCCTGCTATTGCGCCCGATCTTCAACGGCTTGCATGACTTGCTGGTGCACCAGACCATCAACCCCGGCATGACCAGCCTGATTCGCTGGCAGAACCACAGCTACGTGCTCAAGCAGAGCCTGAATTTCTTTCAAAACGATTTCGCCGGGCGTATTGCCCAGCGCATCATGCAAACCGGCAACTCCTTGCGTGACTCGGCGGTGGCGACGGCGGAAGCCATCTGGCACGTGTCGATCTATGCGGTCAGCGCCCTGGTGCTGTTTGCCGAGGCCGACTGGCGGCTGATGATCCCGCTGATCACCTGGATCATCTGCTACAGCCTGGCCTTGCGTTACTTCGTGCCGCGCGTGAAAGAGCGCTCGGTGATCTCCTCTGAAGCACGCTCCAAACTGATGGGCCGCATCGTCGACGGCTACACCAACATCACCACCTTGAAGCTGTTCGCCCATACGCAGAATGAGCAGGAATACGCCAAGGAAGCGATCATCGAGCAGACCGAAAAAACCCAGCTGGCCGCGCGCGTGCTGACCAGCATGGACGTGACGATTGCCATCTTGAACGGCCTGCTGATTGTCACCACCACCGGCCTGGCTCTGTGGCTGTGGACCCAGTCGCTGATTTCCGTGGGCGCGATTGCCCTGGCCACCGGCCTGGTGATTCGTATCGTCAACATGTCCGGCTGGATCATGTGGGTGGTCAACGGCATTTTCGAAAACATCGGCATGGTGCAGGACGGGCTGAAAACCATCGCAGCGCCGCTGGCGGTCACCGACCGCGAGAATGCCCCACGCCTGAACGTGCCCAATGGCGAAGTACGCTTTGAGCAGGTGGATTTCCACTACGGCAAAAAGAGCGGGATCATTGGCGGCTTGAACCTGACGATCAAGGCCGGAGAAAAGATCGGCCTGATCGGCCCGTCCGGCGCGGGCAAGTCGACCCTGGTCAACCTGCTGCTGCGCCTGTACGACCTGCAAGGCGGGCGCATCCTGATCGACGGGCAGAACATCGCCGAGGTCGCCCAGGAAAGCCTGCGCGCACAGATCGGCATGATCACCCAGGACACATCGCTGCTGCACCGTTCGATCCGTGACAACCTGCTGTACGGCAAGCCGGATGCGACCGATGAAGAACTGACGGCCGCCATCCACAAGGCCCGCGCCGATGAATTCATTCCGCTGCTGTCGGACGCCGAAGGGCGTACCGGGCTGGACGCCCATGTGGGTGAGCGCGGGGTCAAACTCTCCGGTGGGCAGCGCCAGCGGATCGCCATTGCGCGGGTACTGCTCAAGGACGCGCCGATTCTGATCATGGACGAGGCCACCTCGGCGCTGGACTCGGAAGTGGAAGCAGCGATCCAGGAGAGCCTGGAAACCTTGATGCAAGGCAAGACGGTGATAGCGATTGCGCACCGGTTGTCGACTATCGCGCGAATGGACCGATTGGTGGTGCTGGAGAAAGGCCAAATCGCCGAGACTGGCAGCCATGCCGAGCTGCTCGCCCATGGCGGGTTGTATGCGCGGTTGTGGCAGCACCAGACCGGCGGGTTTGTCGGCATCGACTGAGGCTGACAACCCTGGCCCCTGTGGGAGCTGGCTTGCCTGCGATAGCGCAGTGTCAGTACCAAATTGGCTGCCTGGCACACTGCAATCGCAGGCAAACCAGCTCCCACACTTTACAGCGTCAGGCAGCCTATTCTTCAGGCCCTGGCGCTTTTTTATGGCCTGGACTTGCCCACAAACCCTGCTTCAATCAAAGCAGTGCCCAGACGGGCGCTGAAGTAAATCTGCAGGGAGCATCATTGATTTACTGATTGGGTAGAGCGATCTATCAAGGACGTGTTGCATGTCTTTGTTCAAACGTTCAATCACAGAGGGGTTGGGTACGTTTTGGCTGGTGTTGGGCGGTTGCGGGAGTGCGGTGTTGGCCGCAGCGTTTCCCGCGGTCGGGATCGGGCTGTTGGGTGTGGCCCTGGCGTTCGGGCTCACGGTGTTGACCATGGCGTTTGCCATCGGGCACATCAGCGGCTGCCATCTCAACCCGGCCGTATCAGTAGGCTTGGTAGTGGGCGGGAGGTTCCCGGCCAGGGAGTTACCGGCTTATATCCTCTCGCAGGTTATCGGCGGCACGGTCGCCGCTGCGCTGTTGTACTTCATTGCCAGCGGCAAACCCGGGTTCGAACTGGCATCGGGCCTGGCTGCCAATGGCTATGGCGAGCATTCGCCGGGCAGTTACTCAATGGCAACGGGGTTTGTCTGTGAGCTGGTGATGACGGCGATGTTCGTGCTGATCATCCTTGGCGCCACAGACCGTCGTGCCCCAGCGGGCCTCGCGCCCATCGCCATCGGCCTGGCTTTGACCCTGATCCACTTGATCTCCATCCCCGTGACCAACACCTCGGTCAACCCGGCCCGCAGTACCGGCCCGGCGCTGATTGTCGGCGGGTGGGCGCTTCAGCAGTTGTGGATGTTCTGGCTGGCGCCCATTTTGGGTGCTGTGATCGGCGGCGCGACCTATCGATGGCTGGGCGAGGAGGACCCAGCCTGAGGTCAAGGGGTTCAGCCCTGCCGATAAGGCAGGGCTGTCCTCGCTTCTTCGGCATACCCCAGAATCCCCACGCGCTCGCGCTCAAGGAAATCTTCCACGGCATTCTTCAGGCCCGGATGGCGCAGGTAGTGCCACGACCGGGTGATCACTGGTTCAAACCCGCGAATCAATTTGTGCTCGCCTTGGGCGCCGGCGTCGAAGCGCTGCAAGCCGTGAGCAATGGCGTAATCCATGCCCTGGTAGAAACAGGTTTCGAAATGCAGACGATCGAATTCCGCCAGGCAGCCCCAATAACGCCCGTAGAAGCTGTCGCCACCGATCAGGCTGAAGGCCATCGCAACCGGGCGCGCGCCCTGTTTAGCCAGCACCACGCGAATCGCTTCGGGCATGCGCTCGGCCAGCAGGCTGAAAAACGCCCGCGTCAGGTACGGCGACTGGCGGCGCACGGCGTAGGTGTTGGCGTAACAGGCGTAGACAAAATCCCACTGCGCTTCGCTCAACTCATGGCCTTGCAGCCATTCGAACTCGATGCCCTGCCCCGCCACTTGCTCGCGCTCTTTGCGCATTTGTTTGCGCTTGCGCGAACTCAAGGCGTCGAGGAAATCCTGGAAGTCGCGATAACCGCGGTTTTGCCAATGAAACTGGCAGCCCAAGCGCTGTAACCAACCTGGATGCTGCGCCAAGGCTTGGTCGGCCAAAGGGTCAGTGAAGTTGATGTGGGCGCTGGAGAGCCCTTCGATTTCCAGGTAGCCCGGCAGGCTGTTCAGCAGCTCGAAGCCATCTTCGGCGCTCCTGGCCAGCAAGCGCGGCCCGCTGACCGGGCTGAACGGCACTGCGGTCAGCAACTTGGGGTAGTAATCAATGCCCGCACGCTCACACGCATCGGCCCAACCGTGATCAAACACGTACTCACCGTAGGAATGCCATTTGCGGTAGCTGGGCATTGCCGCCACCAGGCGATCGCCTTCCCAGTGCAGCAAATGCTCAGGTTGCCAGCCCGATTGCGGGCCCAGGCTGGCGCTGTCTTCCAGCGCACTCAGGAATGCATGCCGCACAAAGGGTTGGGCCTGCGGCACGAGGGCATCCCATACCTGCGGGGCGATTTCGGACAGGGCGTCCAGGCGTTGCAACGGCATCGGCATCCTCACTACTTCAGGGCGTGAAAGCCTGGCGAGTATCGCTTATCGCTGGCCTTCGCACACGCTCAAATGGCACGACAAAGGCCAACTCAAATAGTTCCTTCTTAAATATTTTGTCATCTACATGACATCACTTAGCCACTGCCCCGTCATAAGTGATCGTGATACTGACGCCTGTTTTTAGAGCGCCTGGTTCTAGCAGGCGGCTATTTTCCGTCCGTCATCGGTCGGTTGTGTCCTGGGTGGTTTGCCATCCCTCCTCACTTTCGGAGATTGATATGCGTCTTGCTTCCACTAAAACTGCGGCGGCCCTGTGTGGCGGCCTGTTGCTGGCCCTGAGCGTTCCGGCCAGCGCTGCAGTCGACGCTAAATTGCTCGACATGCTCAAGGCCAACGGCCAGATCACCGCTGCGCAGTACACCGAACTGCAAGCGGAATTGGCCAAGGACCAGAAAGAAAAGCAGATCGCACAGCAAGCTCAACAAGAGACCAACGAGCAGATCGCGGCCACCGCGAAGAAAACCAACGACCTGAGCGTGTTCGACCAGAAACTCGCCTGGGCCGCACGCACTCAGCTCAAGGGTGACGTGCGCTTCCGTCAGGAAACCGTGAAGATCCAGGGCGAATCCAACAACGGCGGGCGTGACAAGGACCGTCAGCGCATCCGTGCGCGCCTGGGCGCCTACACAGAGGTCAACTCGCAGGTCGACACCGGCATTCGCATTGCCACCGGCAGCAGCGACGACGCGCGCTCCACCAACCAGGACCAGGACAACTACTTCGACAAGAAGTCGATCTGGCTGGACCTGGGCTACATCGACTACCACCCGGACCAGATCAAAAACCTGCACGTGATCGGCGGCAAGATGTTGCAGCCGTGGGTCAACATGGGCGACGTGATCTGGGACAGCGACATCAACCCGGAAGGCCTGGCCCTGACCTACAAATACCCATTGGGCAGCAGCGCCGAGTTGTTCGGCAGCATCGGCAACTACAACCTCAAGGACAACGTCGACGGCGACGGCGTGCAATTTCGTCACGACCTGCGCCTGACGTCCGGCCAGCTGGGCACGCGGTTCTCGGTGACTGACAACTTGAAAATGACCCTGGGCGGCAGCGTCTACGCCTACCAGAACGACAAGGACAGCCGCTGCACGACCACCACCACGCCTTGCGCATTGGCGGTCAACGGTAACTCGGCCGACAACCAGTTCCGCCTGTACGAAGGTTTCGCCCAGGCCGACATCGGCGGCCTGGCAGTGCCGTTGGCGTTCTATGGCCAGTACGTGAAAAACAACGACGCCGTGACCGATCAGGACACTGCCTGGTTGATCGGTGCCAAGTCCAAAGTGTTCGGCTTGAACCTGGACTACAACTACCGCGATATCCAGCGTAACGCCGTGGTGGGTGCCTTCACCGACTCGGACTTCGCCAACGGCACCACCGGCTCGCGCGGTCACAAGATGAAGGTCAGCTACGACATCGACAAGAACTTCGCCCTCGGCGCCACGTACTTCCTGACCAAGGCTGACTATGCCAGCCGCACGCAGCGTGATGCCAACACCAACACCCTGCAGCTGGATGCTGAAGCCAAGTTCTAATGGGTGTGTGTGCAATAAACCTTGGGCCAGGACGGCCCGAGGTGGTTTCAACAGCCTTGCGTGGGTGGATCGCCCCTCATCATCCGTTCGCCCCGCCCACTCGAGTCTGCATTGTTCGCGCTTTTACTGATCTTTCAGCCGCTCGGCCACCAGCCGGTCAGCCAATGCGTCCACATCTTTTACCGGTTCTTCCGGCATGATTTTCAACGTCGCCTGCATCAGGCGCATCTGACGGATAAATCGCCGGCAGTTAGGGCAAAACATCAAGTGATGACGCACCAGCAGACGTTCGCGAAAGGTCAATTGCCCATCGAGGTAGTCACTGGAACGTGCCACTTGTTCTTTGCAGGTCAACATTCGCCCGTTTCCTCAAAATGCTCCACCGTGGCGAAGACTTTAAGCCGTGCCCGATGCAACAGCACACGGACATTGGAGAGCGAGAGCGTCAGAAGATTACAAATCTCTTCCAACTCCAGGCCTTGGCGCTCACGCAGTACCAGCACGCTGCTTTGCAGCTCCGACAAACTCAGCAACGTATGCTCCAGGCACTTGCGCAACTCATCCTCGGTCAGCAACGCCTCCGGAGTGTCCTGGTGCCAGGCGTACGGGGCGACGGCCCAGTGGCCATCGTCGGGGACGAAGCGATCGTCACCGATGGTGCCGTGAGGTGAGGGCAAATCGTCGAGCAACACTTCCCGGCGATTTTGTTTGTAGCGGCCCTTGGCGGAGTTGGCGGTGATGGTCAGCAGCCAGGTCTTGAGGCTGGAACGCCCTTCGAACTTGGCCAGGTTGCGCACCACCGACAACCACGCGTCCTGCACCACTTCGTCGGCGTGGCGCTGGCCGACGATGGCGTAGGCCACTGCGCGCATGGCGCTCTGGTAGGTGGTGACCAATTCCTTATAGGCGCGCTGCTCGCCCTTGAGCAGCCGTTCCAGCAGGTGCGCGTCGTCGGCTGCTGCCATCGTTTACCTCAATCCTGCTGTGGAAATCCGATACCTGTGGGAGCTGGCTTGCCTGCGATAGCGGCGGTGGCTCCACTATCGTCATCGCAGGCAAGCCAGCTCCCACATTAAATCTGGCCAAATCCAACGATTAGCGTTTACGCAGGATCACGCTGCCGATCGAGTAACCCGCACCGAACGAACTGAGCACCGCCACGGCTCCTTTTGGCAAGTCGTCCTGGTAGGTGTGAAACGCGATCACCGAACCTGCCGAACTGGTGTTGGCGTAGGTGTCGAGAATCACCGGCGCTTCTTCCACCGAGGCTTCGCGGCCCAGCAGCTTTTTCACGATCAGGTGGTTCATGCTCAGGTTGGCCTGGTGCAGCCAGAAACGCTTCACATCGGTCACATTCAGCTGGTTTTCGTCCAGATGCACACCGATCAGTTCGGCAACCATCGGGCAGACGTCACGGAAGACCTTGCGACCTTCCTGTACGAACAGCTTGTCCGGCGCGCCGATGCCCTCTTCCGCCGTGCGGTTGAGGAAGCCGAAGTTGTTGCGGATGTTGTTGGAAAACTTGGTCAACAGTTTGGTGCTCACCACGTCGAACTGGTGCTCGGAAGTCGCCAGGTCGGCGCGCTCGAGAATCACGGCCGTAGCCGCATCACCGAAGATGAAGTGGCTGTCGCGGTCACGGAAATTCAGGTGGCCGGTGCAGACTTCCGGGTTGACCATCAGGATCGCCCGCGCCTGGCCCAGCTGGATGCTGTTGGCGGCGTTCTGGATACCAAAGGTCGCCGACGAGCACGCCACGTTCATGTCGAAACCGAAACCTTCGATACCCAGCGCTTCCTGGACTTCGATGGCGATGGCCGGGTAGGCGCGCTGCAGGTTGGAGCAGGCGACGATCACGCCGTCGATGTCGGCGGCAGTCTTGCCTGCGCGCTGCAGGGCCTGTTCGGCCGCACCCACCGCCATCTGGCAAAGCACCGACCACTCGTCATTGCTGCGCTCAGGCAAACGCGGGGCCATGCGCTGCGGGTCGAGAATACCGTCCTTGTCCATGACAAAACGGCTCTTGATGCCCGATGCTTTCTCGATAAAGGCCGCGCTGGACTCAGTCAGTGCCAGGACCTCACCGCGCTCGATGGCGGCGGCGTTGTCAGTGTTGAACTGCTGAACATAGGCATTGAAAGACTGCACCAGCTCTTCGTTGGAAATGCTGTTGGCCGGGGTGTACAGGCCAGTGCCGCTGATGACGACGTTATGCACGGTCGTTCCTCTAAATCTGTCAGGCAGAAGATATTGGTACCGTCGTACCAAACTTTAAGTCGTTCGATTCCGTCCAGCGGGCATCAAACTGGCAACGCTTTATTCCATCGCGCCGCGGCTGCACACCAGCCCATCACGACGATCCCGGCATTTATGACCGCGAAGTTTGCCACAACTTCGGGGATTTGGCGCCATTTCCCGGATAAACCCGGAGCTGACTGTGGGAGCTGGCTTGCCTGCGATGGCATCCCAGTGTCTTGACTGATACACCGCGGTGCCTGCATCGCAGGCAAGCCAGCTCCCACATGAGATCGGTTTTGCTCTGGAAGCCAAGAAAGCCTCAGGCTTCCACCTGGCTCCACTGCTTGCTCAAACGCTTGTCGGAGATCGGCACTTTGGTGCCCAACTGCTGGGCAAACAACGACACGCGATATTCCTCCAACCACCAGCGATACAGCTCCAGCTGAGGGTCGCGCTTGCCTTCCTGGGCGTGTTTGTTCAGGCGGTTCTGGTATTGGGCCCACAGGCCGCTCAGCTCAGTGCTCCACACCCGGTCTTTTTGCACCTGGCTGGGCAGTTTCTCCAGGCGCAGTTCAATCGCCTTGAGAAAGCGCGGCAGTTCCTTGAACCACTGCGCCGGGGTTTCCCGCACAAAGCCCGGATACACCAGGTTGCTCAACTGCTGCTTGATGTCATTCAAGGCCACGGCCTGGGCCAGGTCGATCTTGCCCTTGAAACGCTTTTGCAAGCCATGCCACAGCTTCAGCACTTCCAGCGTCAGGCGCGCGAGGCGCTCGGCGTGCTCGGTCCAGCTGCCGCGCTTGCGTTCGGCCAAAGCCGCCAAACCTGCACCGTCACGCGGCGAGCTGGCTTCGCCTTCCAGTACGCAGGTGTCGAGGCTGGCCAACAGAATGTCTTCCACCAGCGCGTCGATGCGCCCCAGTTCGCGGTACATGAGGCCCAATTCGGTCAGGCCGGGCAATTTGCCGCGCAGGAATTTGGCCGGCTCGGCCAATTGCTGCAGCAGCAGACGCTGCAACGCGCGACGATGCTGGAACTCCGCCTCGGCGGCCGTCGAGAACCGCCCTTCCTTGACCGTGCCATTCTCTTCAACCAGCGCCGGGTAGACCGTCATCGACAGCCCGGCGATCTTTTGCTGGGTCTTCTCGGCCACCGCCGCAAACACCTTGGCTTGCACCGGCTCCTGGCTTTTCGCGGTTTGCGGCACGGCCAACGCGGCCTGGCTGGCCTCGGCAAAACGCGCGGTCAGCTCGGCCAGGTCGCGACCTTCGCCGAGGAACTTGCCCTGGCCGTCGACCACTTCCAGGTTCATCTTCAGGTGGTTTTCAACCTGCTGCGCCGCCTCGGCCCAGGCTTCATCGCTGACCCGTGCGCCGGTCATGCGCAGCAGTTCGCGCCCCAGCACCTGGGGCAGCGAGCCCTGGCCGAATTCGATGCGTTGCAGCGCCGCCTTGACGAAATCCGGCACCGGTACGAAGTTTTTGCGCAGCGCCTTCGGGAGGTTGCGCACCAGCGCGATGCACTTGGCTTCGATCACTCCCGGCACCAGCCATTCCAGGCGTTCCGGCGGCAACGCCGGCAGCAGCGGCGCCGGCACGCGCAGGGTCACGCCGTCGCGTGGGTGATTGGGCTCGAAGTGGTAACTCAAGGCCAACTCCAGATCGCCCAGGTGCAAGGTGTCCGGGTAATGCAGCGCCGTGACTTCACTGGCCTCGCGGGCCAGCACATCTTCCTCGCGCATGATCAGCAGTTGCGGGTCTTTCTGGCTGTTGACCTTGTACCAGCTGTCGAACGTCGCGGTCTGGTGGATCTCCGCCGGCAAGCGCGCATCATAGAAGGCGTACAGGGTTTCTTCGTCCGCCAGGATGTCGCGACGGCGCGCCTTGGCCTCCAGTTCATCGAGCTGCTCCAGCAGTTGCTGGTTGGCCGTCAGGCACTTGGCCCGCGACTGAATCTCGCCGCGCACCAGGCCTTCGCGGATAAACAGCTCGCGCGACACCACCGGGTCAATCGGCCCGTAATGCACCGGCCGGCGCCCAACCACAATCAGCCCGAACAGGGTGATCTGCTCAAAGGCCACCACTTGGCCGCGCTTCTTCTCCCAATGCGGCTCGAAGTGGTTTTTCTTGATCAAGTGGCCGGCCAGCGGCTCGATCCAGTCGGCATCGATCTTCGCCACCATGCGCGCATACAGCTTGGTGGTTTCCACCAGTTCGGCGGTCATCAGCCATTGCGGGCGCTTCTTGCCGATGCCCGAGGACGGATGAATCCAGAAGCGCCGCTGACGCGCGCCGAGGTAATCGCCGTCTTCGGTCTTCTGGCCGATCTGGCTCAACAGGCCAGACAACACGGCCTTGTGCAGCTTGGCAAAGTCCGCCGGCTCTTTATTGACGGTCAGTTGCATGTCGCGGCAAATCAGGCTGAGCTGGCGATGGGAGTCGCGCCACTCGCGCAGGCGCAGGTAATTCAGGAAGCTCTTGCGGCACCAGTTGCGCAACGGGCTGGCGGTCAGTTCCTGGCGCTGTTCCTCAAAACCGCGCCACAGGTTCACCAACCCGGCGAAGTCCGAATCCGGGTCCTTCCACTGTGCGTGAGCCTGGTCGGCCGCTTGCTGGCGTTCCGGCGGACGCTCGCGCGGGTCCTGAATCGACATGGCACTGGCGACGATCAGCACTTCCTGCAAACTGCCCAGCTTGGCGGCTTCGAGCAGCATGCGGCCCATGCGCGGGTCCACTGGCAGGCGCGCCAGTTGACGGCCCAGCGGCGTGAGCTGGCTGTTGCGGTCGACCGCCGAAAGCTCTTGCAGCAGGTTGAAACCGTCGCTGATGGCCTTGCCGTCCGGCGGCTCGATGAACGGGAAATCGGTGATTTCGCCAAGGCGCAAGTGCAGCATCTGCAGGATTACGGCGGCAAGGTTGGTACGCAAGATTTCCGGGTCGGTGAATTCCGGGCGGCCAATAAAATCCTCTTCGCTGTACAAGCGGATGCAAATACCCGGCTCGACTCGCCCGCAACGGCCTTTACGCTGGTTGGCGCTGGCCTGGGAAATCGCCTCGATCGGCAGGCGCTGCACCTTGGCGCGGTAGCTGTAACGGCTGATGCGCGCGGTGCCGCTGTCGATCACATACCGAATGCCCGGCACGGTCAGCGAGGTTTCCGCGACGTTGGTCGCCAGCACCACACGGCGGCCCGGGTGGGACTGGAAAATGCGCTGTTGTTCAGCCGGTGACAGGCGCGCATACAGCGGCAGAATTTCGGTGTGCTTGAGCTGGGCCTTGCGCAGCATCTCGGCGGCGTCACGAATCTCGCGCTCGCCCGGCAAGAACACCAGCACATCACCGGGGCTGCGCCGTTCGCTGCGCTCATAGGCGGCAATTTCATCCAGGGTGGCGAGGATCGCCTGGTCGACGGTCAAGTCGTCCTCGACGCGGTTGCCCTCCTCGTCCTGCTCCAGTGTCAGCGGGCGATACCAGGTGTCCACCGGGAAGGTACGGCCCGAGACCTCAACAATCGGTGCATCGTCAAAGTGCTTGGAAAAACGCTCCAGGTCGATGGTCGCCGAGGTGATGATGACTTTCAGGTCGGGGCGACGCGGCAACAGGGTTTTCAGGTAGCCGAGCAGGAAGTCGATGTTCAGGCTGCGTTCGTGGGCTTCGTCGACGATGATCGTGTCGTAGCGTTCCAGGTAACGGTCGTTCTGGGTTTCCGCCAGCAGGATGCCGTCGGTCATCAACTTGATCAGGGTGTTGGCGTCACTCTGGTCTTCGAAACGCACCTGATAGCCGACCAGCGCGCCCAACGGCGTGGCCAGTTCTTCGGCGACGCGACTGGCGACGCTGCGCGCGGCGATTCGGCGCGGCTGGGTGTGGCCGATCAGGCCGTATTGGCCACGGCCGATTTCCAGGCAGATTTTCGGCAGTTGGGTGGTTTTACCCGAGCCGGTTTCACCGGCGATGATCAGCACCTGATGCTTTTGCAGCGCGTCTTTGATCTCGTCGCGCTTGGCGGCAATCGGCAGGCTGTCGTCGTAGCGAATCACCGGCAGGCTGGCACGCCGCGCCGTGACCTGTGCGCAGGACGCCTGCATGCGCGTGACCCACTGCGCCAGCTTGTCCTCGTCGGGCTTCTTGCGCAGCTCGAGCAACTGGCGCCGCAAGCGGTGGCGGTCGGCGAGCATGGCGTGATCGAGGTTTTTCAGCAGTTGGTCAATAGCAGGCGCTTGGTCAGTCATCAGATGCGTTTGGGTCGTCTATTTATGCAGGGGCCGGATTGTCGCAGAAAACCGCCAACGCGCGCGCCCCTCATTCGTTATCACGGTCTTTGCGCCGGTACGGGAACACGTCGATGACCTTGCCGGCGCGAATCGCGTCCTGCAGGCCTTTCCAGTAGTCGGCGTTGTACAGCTCACCATGCAGCTCATCGAACAGCTTGCGCTGGCCGGCGTCGGCAAACAGGAACGGCGGGAATTCTTCGGGGAACACATCCAGCGGACCGATGGAGTACCAGGGCTCCGAGGCCATTTCGTCCTCGGGCGTGCGCGGTGCCGGGATGTGGCGAAAGTTGGCTTCGGTGAGAAAGCAGATTTCGTCGTAGTCATAAAACACCACGCGACCGTGGCGGGTGACGCCGAAGTTTTTCAGCAGCATGTCGCCGGGAAAGATGTTCGCCGCCGCCAGTTGCTTGATGGCCAGGCCGTAGTCCTCCAGGGCTTCACGCACCTGGGCGTCGTTGGCGTTGTCGAGGTAGAGGTTGAGTGGGGTCATGCGCCGTTCGGTCCAGCAGTGGCGGATCAGCACGGTGTCGCCTTCCACTTCGACGGTGCCCGCAGCGACTTCCAACAGCTCGGCCAGGCATTCAGGCTCGAACTTGCTCAAGGGGAAACGGAAATCGGCGAACTCCTGGGTGTCAGCCATGCGCCCCACGCGGTCGACGCTTTTTACCAGACGGTACTTCTCGATCACCGTGGCGCGGTTGACGTTTTTCGACGGCGAAAAACGGTCCTTGATGATCTTGAACACGGTGTTGAAGCCCGGCAGGGTGAACACGCTCATGACCATGCCACGCACGCCGGGCGCCATGATGAAGCGGTCATCGGTGGTGGCCAGGTGGTTGATCAGCGCGCGATAGAACTCCGACTTGCCGTGTTTGTAGAAACCGATTGAGGTGTACAGCTCGGCGATGTGCTTGCCAGGCAGGATGCGTTTGAGAAACCCGATGAATTCCGCGGGCACCGGCACATCGACCATGAAATACGAGCGCGTGAACGAGAAGATGATCGACACGTCGGCTTCGTCAGTGATCAGCGCGTCGATCTGAATGCCGCGCCCTTCGCGGTGCAGCAGCGGAATCACCAACGGCCATTGTTCGTCACGGGTGTAGATGCGTCCTACAAGGTAGGCGCCTTTATTGCGGTAGAGCACCGAGGAAAACAGCTCGACATTGAGGTCAGGATCTTTGCACACCCAGTCCGGCAGGTTCTCGCGCAATTGCGCTTCGAGCCGGCACAGGTCGGTCGCAAGGTCTGCGTAGGGTTCGCTGAACGCGTAGTCGGCGAAGACCTGCGCCAACATCGCCGTCAGGTCGCCCGCCGGCTGATAAACGCGGGTTTGCGCCGCACGTGCACGGCGCAGACTCGGCCGCGTGGTGTGGATGAACATGCAGGCGTCGCTGATCAGGTCATGACTGAACAGGCCGCAGAAGATCGAGTTGTACCAGGTCTCGGACAGCTCATCGTCAAAGCGCAGGTCGATCAGGCCGATGTACGCACGCTTCACCAGCGGCCACGCGTCCACTTCCAGCAGCGTGGCCTCGTCGAACTGGGCACGCAGGCGCGCCGTTACTTCAGCGACTTTCTCTTCGTACAAGTTGATCCGCGCCGCCGAAGCCGCCTGCCCTTGCTGCCACTGGGCCTTCTCGAAACGTTCACGGGCGCCGTCAGTGATCTGGCGAAAGTGCTCACGGTAATCGTCGAAGCCCTCGAGGATCATGCGGGCGATGGCGATGGCGAGGGCGGATGGCGACATGCGGGAAACCTCGAACGGGCATCTGGAAGCCCTGAGCTTAGCCAGTGAAACGAAGCAGGAGAAGGATGATTTTCCGGACTTATCTGTACCCCTTCGCGCAGTTTGTACATTTACTTTCAATTTTCCCAACTCGACCAAGCGGTCAATAAACGTACCGAAAAGTCTCACCGCGCACGCCTGTAGCCCCACAACCGCATGGCCTGGCGCTGGCGCGAGAGAAAACCAGTGCTGTCGCCGATTCTCAGCACAGGTCACCGCCTCGATGCACCGTAAGGGAAACCCTGATTACCACCTTGATGGCACTTTGATATATAGCGCGCCCTTTCCCACCCAAATCAGGTCCGAAGACGGTCCGGGAACAGAAGCTAATCGCCTAAGGAGCACCAAGATGTCATTGAGGAATATGCGAATCGGTCTGCGCGCCAGTCTGAGTTTCGGGGTTTTGGCCGCCATGCTGGTGATTGTCGGCCTGTTTGGCCTGGGCCAGATGGCCAAGCTGCGGGAAAGCGCGCTGGTCATCGAAGCGTCATGGATGCCGAGCATCGAGAATATTCACGACAGTGCCGCCTATGTGGCCAATATTCGCCTTGAGGCCTTGCGCCTGGCGACCACCGACGAATCGCGGATTCGCGACAACAGCAAAAGCCTGATCACCCGCCAGAGCACTGAGCTGCAAACGCTGCTGACCCATCACGAAACCCTGACCAGCGGCGACGACGAAACCGCTCTGCTGAAAAAACTCAAAGGCGATGTGGCGACCTATCTCAGTATCGTCGGGCAGATGGTTGCCATGGTGGACAAGGATCAACAGCAAGACGCCATCGACCTGCTGACCAGCCGGCTGGCACCCCAAGGTGCGGTCCTCAACAAGAGCCTGGAGGACATGATCACCTTCAATCAGAAAGGCGTCGAAGACGCGGCCGACGCGGCCGCGCAGATGTATTCCAGCGCGCAGTGGGTAGTCGGCCTGATCATCGTTTGCGCGTTGATCGCCACCTTGTTACTCGCCTGGCTGCTGACCCGCAGTATCACCGCCCCCCTCGGCCAGGCCCTGGTCGTGGCACGCACCATCGCCGGCGGCGATTTGAGCCAGCCTGTGGTGGTCAAAGGCACCGACGAACCGGCGCAATTGCTGACGGCCCTGGCCACCATGCAGGGCCAGTTGCGAACCACTATCCATGGCATCAGCGAATCGGCGCAGCAACTGGCCTCCGCCGCCGAGGAGATGAGCTCGGTGATGGAACAGAGCACCCGTGGCCTGCAGGCGCAAAACGATGAAATCGAACAGGCGGCGACCGCCGTCAACGAGATGAGCGCGGCCGTGGACGAAGTGGCGGGCAACGCGGTGTCCAGCGCCGAAGCGTCCAAGGCCTCCGATGAAGACAGCAAGCACGGCCACTACCAGATCAGCGAAACCATCAGTTCGATCCAGAACCTGGTGGACGAAGTGCTTGGCGCCTCGAACAAAGCCGAAGGCCTGGCCGTGCAGGCTCAGGACATCAGCAAAGTGCTTGAAGTGATCCGCGGCATCGCCGGGCAAACCAACTTGCTGGCCCTCAATGCCGCCATCGAAGCGGCGCGCGCAGGCGAAGCCGGCCGAGGCTTTGCGGTAGTGGCCGATGAGGTGCGCTCGCTGGCGCAACGCACCCAGGATTCCACCGAAGAAATCGAACAGATGATCACCGGTATCCAGCAAGGCACCCAGGACACCGTCGACGCCCTCAACAGCAGCGCCGAACACGCCGGCCAAACCCTGCAACGCGCCAACAGCGCCGGCAGCGCGCTGGAGAAAATCACCGCGGCCATCTCGCAGATCAGCGAGCGCAACCTGGTGATCGCCAGCGCCGCTGAGCAGCAGGCACTGGTGGCCCGTGACGTCGACCGCAGCCTGGTGAACATTCGCGACCTGTCCACCCAAACCGCCGCCGGCGCGACCCAGACCTCAGCCGCCAGCCAGGAGCTGTCGCGCCTGGCCGTGGACCTCAACGGCATGGTGACGCGGTTTGTCCTGTAATTAGCGATTGTGTCGACCAGGCCTCTAGGCAACACTCGCCGCCTAATTCAGTTAGGAGTGTTCCGTGAGACCTGTCGACACCCTGTATTTGCTGGGGCTGGCTGCCATCTGGGGCGCGAGCTTCCTGTTCATGCGCATCATCGCGCCGGAAATCGGCACCGTGCCGACCGCATTTTTTCGCGTGTCGATTGCCGCCGCCGGCTTGCTGGTGATACTCGCAGCGATGCGCGTCAACTGGGACTTCCAGGGCAAGTTCAAGACCGTGCTGCTGCTGGGCGTGATCAACTCCGGCATCCCCGCGACCATGTACTCGGTGGCCGCGCAGGTGCTGCCGGCCGGCTACTCGGCGATCTTCAACGCCACCACGCCATTGATGGGCGTGTTGATTGGCGGGTTGTTCTTCAGTGAACGCCTGACACCGTCGAAAATCGCCGGCGTCAGCCTGGGCCTGCTCGGCGTCGCCGTGCTGACGCGCGCAGGGCCGGTGGCGTTTGACCTGGAATTATTGATGGGCGCGCTGGCCTGCCTGTTGGCCACTACCTGCTACGGCTTCGCCGGGTTCCTCGCACGGCGTTGGCTGGACCAACGCGGCGGCCTGGACAGCCGACTCGCGGCGCTGGGCAGCATGCTCGGCGCTAGCCTGTTTTTGCTGCCGTTCTTTGCCTACAGCGCCATCAGTCATCCTCCTGCAAGCTGGGGCGGCTGGCGGGTGTGGGCGTCACTGCTGGGGTTGGGACTGGTGTGCACGGCGTTTGCCTACATCCTGTACTTCCGCTTGCTGTCGTCCATTGGGCCGGTCAAGTCGATGACCGTGACGTTTATGATTCCGCCGTTTGGGGTGTTGTGGGGGGCGTTGCTGCTGGATGAGCCGTTGTCGATGGCGCATGTGTATGGCGGGGTGTTGATTGCGGGGGCACTGTGGCTGGTGTTGCGGGTGGGGAAGTTGGCGAAGAACCGCTAGAAAGCACCCTGCGCGCGAAAGTCTCTCGCTGCGTCAGGGTGTGAGTCCTCCGGCAGAAACGCCTTTGAGGATGCTGGCTCCGCCGGACTTATCAAACGTCGGCGATCAGCGCTTTAAACTCGTCATAGCTACGAATGTAATCCGCAGAATCATAGTGATGCGAGGCGAACACCATCAACACAGCATCATGGGAATAGCGGTACTGAATTCCCCAGGTCATTGGCGGCAAATAAATGCCCTTGTTCGGCCGGTCCAGCACAAATTCTTCCCGGTTCGTGCCATCGTCAGCAACAACGTGCACCGAGCCTTTCACTGCGATCAAAAATTGATGGCAAACCCGATGAGCGTGTTCGCCTCGTGTTTCTGCAGTGGGGACGTCGTAAACCAGAAAATATCGCTCGGACTTGAACGGCACTGTACGCTCGAACTCGCCAACGGAGAGGTTGCCACGAATGTCGACAACTTCAGTCATCGTGTGCAACGTAACACCGCTGACGGACGTTTCGACCGCACCGGGCGTGACAGCCAGTTTTTCCGTCACTGCTTGCGAGGACGCGACGGGCTTGGCGTCAACGTAGCCAATAATTTTGGCCGGGTTGCCGACGACGATTGCGTTGGGCGGTATGGACCGTGTGACGACCGCGCCTGCGCCGATCATGGCATTGGTGCCAATGGTCAACCCTGGAAGGATCGTGCAATTGGCACCCAGCGAGGCGCCTTTTCTAATGATCGTACGAGCACAGGTCTGTGGGTAGACTTTACTGCGCGGAAAAATATCGTTTGTGAAGGTCGCATTGGGGCCAATGAAAACGTCGTCTTCAATCGTGATGCCGCCCCACACCTGCACACCGCATTTGAGTGTTACACGGTCACCAATGAGCACATCGTTTTCGATGAACACGTTGCCGTAAACATTGCATTCACTGCCCAATGCAGCACCCGGCAGGATATGCGCGAAGGCCTGGACTCATGTGTCTTTGCCAATATTTGTGGACTCGCACAGCGCATGGCTGTGGACGAAAAAATCTTTAGTACTGCTCATTCTTATCTCCAGGTCCGATGTGAGATGCCGTTATTAGAAGGCCTCAGCGTCAACCAGATTGACTGCATCTGCATCTTTGGCGGAGAGCGTAGGCGGCTCTGAAAGCGGCCAGTCGATAGCCAGGGCGGGGTCATTCCACGCCAGGCTGCGTTCGTGCTCAGGCGCCCAGTAATCGGTGGTCTTGTACAGAAACTCGGCATTTTCTGATAACACAACAAACCCGTGAGCAAACCCCTCAGGTATCCACAACTGAGCACGGTTACTATCGCTGAGGTGCACCCCTACCCATTTGCCGAAGGTGGGCGAACGTTTACGTAGGTCCACAGCTACGTCAAAGACTTCTCCATGGGTCACGCGCACCAGTTTTCCCTGGGTCTGCTTGATTTGATAATGCAGACCGCGAAGCACCCCCTTTGCAGATCGGGAGTGGTTGTCCTGCACAAAATGAACAGATCTTCCAACAGCGGCCTCGAAAACTTTCTGATTGAAGCTTTCGTAGAAAAATCCGCGCTCGTCCCCGAACACTTTCGGCTCAAACAGAAGAACGTCCGGGATAGCGAGTGGGCTGGCTTTCATCTTTGTAACATCTCCAAAATGTTGTCAGCAGACTTAACGGCACCACAGGTGCAAAGCGATCTTGGGGCAACGAGCCACTCGATCAAAAAATCTTTTCACGCAGTAAACGCTTGAGGTATTGCCCGTAGCCATTTTTGGATAGCGGTAGCGCAAGTTTCTCCAGTTGCTGCGCATCAATCCAGTTCTGCCGAAATGCAATCTCTTCAGGGCAGGCAACCTTGAGTCCCTGACGATGCTCAAGCGTGGCGATGAAACTGCTGGCTTCAAGCAGCGAATCATGGGTGCCGGTGTCCAGCCATGCGTAACCGCGCCCCATGATTTCCACTGACAGCTTGCCCCTCTCCATATAAATACGATTGAGGTCGGTAATCTCTAGCTCGCCACGAGCGGAGGGTTTGATGCCTTCGGCAATTTCAACCACGTCCTGGTCATAGAAATAAAGTCCGTTCACGGCGTATGATAAATGCCTGTGGCAGGCCATCCGGGGACGCTTGCACAGCGTAGGAAATGTTCAAGTGCCGTCACCCAGCAACTGTTCGAAACGCGGGGTGTCCTCTGGTGTGGAAATGATGAGGATGTCGCGAATACCTGCCAGCATCAGCGTGGTCAGCGGGTAATAGATCATCGACCAGAATTATTTTTTTACGTTTAGGCATGTTCATTTTTCGAGAATCTCAGTAAGCATCCGTGCCACGCCATCCTGCCATTCAGGCAAGCGCAGCGAGAAGGCATTCTGCAGCTTTTGAGTGTTGAGCCGGGAATTGCCGGGCCGTCTGGCCGGCGTGGGATAAGAGGCTGTCGTAATCGCACCTAGCGACGCCGGAGCGACCTTGAGTTGCACATCGGCAGCCTGCGCTTGCTCGAGCACAAAACGGGCATAGCGGTGCCATGTGGTTTCGCCAGCTGCGGCGAGATGGTAATTCCCTTCCAGTTGCGGGTTTATGCGCGTCGCGCGGATAGCGTGCGCGGTAACATCCGCCAGCAGGTCAGCCCCGGTTGGAGCGCCAAACTGGTCGTCAATCACGTTGAGGCTTTCACGCTCCGTCGCCAAGCGCAGCATGGTCTTCGCGAAGTTGTTACCTCGCGCTGCGTAGACCCAACTGGTGCGCAAGATTAAATACGCGCAACCGCTGGCCTCGATAGCTCGCTCACCTTGTAGTTTGGTTGCCCCATAGACACTCAGCGGCCCCACCTGATCGCTTTCCTGCCACGGCGCTTCACCATCACCTGCGAACACATAGTCAGTGGAATAGTGCACCAGCAAGGCATTCAGCTTGCGGGCCTCTGCTGCCAATACCGCTGGCGCCTCTGCGTTGACACGCAATGCCTGGTCCGGCTCGCTTTCGGCCTTGTCGACAGCCGTGTAGGCCGCTGCGTTGACGATTACGTCAGGCGCGAACCGCTGCACGCTCCCGGCCACCCCCTTGAGGTCGTTGAAATCACCGCAGTAATCCTGGCTCTGGGAGCTCAACGCTAAGACTTGGCCTAAAGTCGACAAACTACGTTGGAGTTCCCAGCCGACTTGGCCATTTTTACCCAGCAATAGAATCTTCATGCCAAACGCTCGGAATTATTCTTTTCGATCCACTCCCGGTAAAAACCGGACTGGTCATCAATGACGGGCGAATCCGTCAGATGATTAACGCGCAAGCCGCCTGCACCACCGCCCCATCGATCTGGGCCACAGTATAGAGCGGTAATAAAGCCAAGGCGGATTTGCGTCGGCATTTACAGGGAGGAGGGTATTGACCCGATCTGCGCAGGCTGACCGTTCGCGCACGGCACGACCACAGCGTTTAACGCTGAATCGGCTACCGCTGTGCGCTGGAAAGCTGGCATGTGCTGATCTTGTGTGAGAGGAAAAACAGGCGAGGACTATCACCAGCCACAAACACACTTTGCAATCACTTAACCCACGCGCCGTGCGTGGAAGAGTTTTCATGCCTGCGCAGAAAGCCGATCGCTATAATGCCGGCCAGTTTTTTCCAAGGATTTCACATGTTCGCTTTGCCCTGGCTGTACCTGGTGCTTCTTTCGATTGGCTACGGACTGGCCCTGACCTACGGGCAACTGGGCGCGCTGGCGGCCGTGTCGGTGGCCATGCTGCTGATCGCCGGGTACGCCGTGCGCCAGCAACGCAGCCCTTGGGCGCGCTACCTCGGCCACGGCCTGTTCATTGTCCTGGCTCTGGGTCTGGCGATGCACTGGCTGCCGGGCTTCTACAACGGCCGCGGTATCGCGCCGCAGCGTTTTACCCCTGACTCGGTACCGTTTTCGATGTACCTGAACCAGGACAAACCGCTGATTGGCTTCTGGCTGTTGCTGGCCTGCCCATGGATCGTGGCGCGTCGCACGCTGCGCCTGTCGATCTGCGTCGCGGCCCTGGCACTGACCCTCACGGCGGTCGCTGCGCTGGGCGGCGCCACATTGCTGGGGATGATCGACTGGGCACCCAAATGGCCGGAACAGGCGTGGCTGTGGGTCCTGAACAACCTGCTGCTGGTGACGCTGGTGGAAGAGGCGTTGTTTCGTGGCTATATCCAGGGCGGCCTGAGTCAACGCTTCAAACACCTGCCCTACGGTGAAAACCTGGCACTGCTGCTGGCCTCGCTGCTGTTCGGCCTGGTGCACCTCGGCGCGGGCTGGCATTGGGTGCTGCTGGCGAGTATTGCAGGCATCGGTTATGGCCTGGCGTATCGCTTCGGCGGGTTGGGCGCCGCGATTGCCACGCACTTTGGCTTGAATCTGCTTCACTTCGGGTTGTTCACCTACCCGATGCTGGCCGGCTGATTGTTGCAAAAAATAAGTTAAATAAATGCCTGCAACGGCCGACAACCCATCAAAGCCTTGCGGATTGAACAATCATGCGTAATAACCAACCCGTTACCCAGCGCGAACGTACCTTCCCCGCTCAGCAACGGTTGATCTCCACCACAGACGCCAAAGGTGTGATCACCTACTGCAACGACGCCTTCGTCGAAATCAGTGGGTTCACCCGTGACGAGTTGATCCGTGCCCCGCACAACCTGGTGCGTCACCCGGATGTGCCGTCGGCCGTGTTCGCGCACATGTGGTCCACGCTCAAACAAGGCTTGCCATGGATGGGCATCGTCAAAAACCGCTGCAAGACCGGCGATCACTACTGGGTTAACGCCTATGTAACGCCGGTTTTCGATGGCAACCAGGTGATCGGCTACGAATCGGTGCGCATCAAGCCCACCGCCGAGCAGATTCGCCGCGCCGAAGCGCTCTATCAACGCATCAACCAGGGCAAGTCGGCCGTGCCTCAGCGCGATAAATGGTTGCCGGTGCTGCAAGACTGGCTGCCATTTATCCTGATCAGCCAGCTCAGCTTCATGATCGGTGCGTCGCTCAACTCCCACTGGGGCTTTGCCCTGGCGGCGGGGCTGTCGGTGCCGCTGGGCCTGCTGGGCCTGAGCTGGCAGCAGCGCGGCCTCAAGCGTTTGCTGCGCCTGGCGGAGCAGACCACGTCCGACCCGCTGATCGCGCAGATGTACACCGACAGCCGTGGCGCACAAGCGCGGCTGGAGATGTCGATTCTCAGCCAGGAAGCGCGTCTGAAAACGTGCCTTACTCGCTTGCAGGATACGGCCGAGCACCTCAACGATCAGGCCGCGCAGTCCAACACCCTGGCGCACAACAGCTCCAGCGGGCTGGAACGCCAGCGCGTGGAAACCGAGCAGGTCGCCACCGCCGTCAACCAGATGGCAGCAACGACCCAGGAAGTGGCCAGCCACGTGCAGCGCACGGCGGACGCTACCCAGGAAGCTAACCGCCTGACCGGTCGCGGTCGCGACATCGCCGGGGAAACCCGCGAAGCGATCCAGCGCCTGTCGGTCGCCGTGGGTGAAACCGGTGTAACCGTCACCCAGCTGGCCAAGGACAGTGATGAAATCGGCGGCGTGGTGGACGTGATCAAAGGCATCGCCGACCAGACCAACCTGCTGGCATTGAACGCCGCCATCGAAGCGGCCCGTGCCGGCGAAATGGGCCGTGGCTTTGCAGTGGTGGCTGACGAAGTCCGTCAACTGGCGCAGCGTACCGCCGAGTCCACCGGGCAGATCCATGCCCTGATCGCCAAACTGCAGCAGACCGCCGCCGCCGCCGTGCAAACCATGGACGCCGGGCATCGCCAGGCCGAAGAAGGTGTGGCGCGCGTGATGGAGGCGGATCAGGCGCTGGTGGGCATCAGTGAAGCGGTGGCCAACATCACCGACATGACCACGCAGATTGCCGCCGCCACCGAAGAGCAAAGCGCTGTGGCCGAAGAGATCAGCCGCAATATCAGCACGATTGCCCTGTTGGCGGATCAGACCTCGGAGCAGGCGATGAACTCGGCGCAGTTGAGTGAAGAGCTGACGCATACGGCGAATACCCAGTATTCGCTGGTGGAGCGCTTTAACCGGTAAACCGCTATCGCGGGCAAGCCCGCTCCCACATTGGATTGGGTTCACACATTTCTATTGTGAATACATTCAAATGTGGGAGCTGGCTTGCCTGCGATGAGGCCCTAAAGGCCGGCGAGAAACTCGGAGACCTTCACCGCCGCAGCCTCCAAATGCTGCTCATGGCTAAACCCCGAAGCCTTCAACGGCTTCAAATCATGATCCCCCGCCACCAGCCACATCACTTCGATGCTCGGCGACAACGCATACCCTTGCACCGCCGCCCGATTGCCCAGCGCATCGCGCTCGCCCTGCACAACCAACGTCGGTGTCTTCAGACCGGCCAGATGCTCAGTGCGTGGTTTCTCCGGTTTGCCCACCGCATAAAACGGATAACCCAGGCACACCAACCCGTCTGCCCCCAATTCATCTGCCAGCAAACTGGCCATCCGCCCGCCCATGGACTTGCCGCCAACGGCCAGTTTGCCAGCGACATGGCGTCGCACCTCGGCATACACCTCGCGCCAGGCTTGCAATAGTTTCGGCGCCGGATTCGGCGGACGTTTGCCGCCGTCCAGGCGGCGCTGGGCCATATAGGGGAATTCAAAGCGCAATACGTTCACGCCATGCCCGGCAAGGCGTGCAGCCATGTCGTTCATAAACCCCGAGTCCATGGGCGCACCGGCACCGTGGGCCAGGATCAGCGTCACCGGCGCACGCGCGCTGTTGCCTGTCGCCGCATCCCATAACCAGCCGCGCTCGCGCACACACTGCGCCCATTGATCCCCGTCAATACTGGCCTTGTGCTCTTTGCCCATGCTTGCCTCGCTTTTTAGTCTGCCTATAACTCCAGCCCAAGTGCCGCATTGGCTTGGGTTGAACCGTGGATGGGGAACCATGAACACTACTTTAAGTACCACCTATAACTACAAGGTGGTCCGCCAATTCACCATTATGACGGTGGTGTGGGGCATCGTCGGCATGGGGCTCGGGGTTTTTCTCGCCGCCCAATTGGTTTGGCCTGCACTCAACTTCGATTTGCCCTGGACCAGCTTCGGCCGCTTGCGCCCGCTGCACACCAACGCGGTGATCTTTGCCTTCGGCGGCTGCGCGCTGTTCGCCAGCTCGTTTTACTCGGTACAACGCACCTGCCAGACACAGCTGTTCGCGCCGAAAATCGCCGCGTTCTGCTTCTGGGGCTGGCAGCTCGTGATTCTATTGGCCGCGATCAGCTTGCCGCTGGGCTACACCAGCTCCAAGGAATACGCCGAGCTGGAATGGCCGATCGACATTCTGATCACCATCGTCTGGGTGGCCTACGCCATCGTGTTCTTCGGCACGATCATGAAGCGCAACACCAAGCACATCTACGTCGGCAACTGGTTCTTCGGCGCGTTCATCATCACCGTGGCCATCCTGCACATCGTTAACAACCTGGAAATCCCGGTCAGCCTGACCAAGTCCTACTCCCTCTACGGCGGTGCGACGGATGCCATGGTGCAGTGGTGGTATGGGCACAACGCGGTAGGCTTTTTCCTCACCGCCGGCTTCCTCGGGATGATGTATTACTTCGTGCCCAAGCAAGCCGAGCGCCCGGTGTATTCGTATCGCTTGTCCATCGTGCACTTCTGGGCGCTGATCACCCTGTACATCTGGGCCGGCCCGCACCACTTGCACTACACCGCATTGCCGGATTGGGCGCAGTCACTGGGCATGGTGATGTCGCTGGTGCTGCTGGCCCCGAGCTGGGGCGGCATGATCAACGGCATGATGACCCTGTCGGGCGCCTGGCATAAGTTGCGCAGCGACCCGATCCTGCGCTTTTTGGTGGTGTCGCTGGCGTTCTACGGCATGTCGACCTTCGAAGGGCCGATGATGGCCATCAAGACGGTCAACGCCCTCTCCCACTACACCGACTGGACCATCGGCCACGTACACGCCGGCGCGCTGGGCTGGGTAGCGATGATTTCCATCGGCGCGCTGTACCACATGATCCCCAAAGTGTTCGGCCGCGAGCAGATGTACAGCCTCGGCCTGATCAACGCGCACTTCTGGCTGGCCACCATCGGCACCGTGCTCTACATCGCCTCGATGTGGGTCAATGGCATCGCCCAGGGCCTGATGTGGCGTGCGGTCAACGAAGACGGCACCTTGACCTACTCCTTCGTCGAAACCCTGGTGGCCAGTCACCCTGGCTACATCGTGCGACTGGTGGGCGGTGCAGTGTTCCTCAGCGGCATGTTCCTGATGGCTTACAACACGTGGCGCACCGTGCGCTCGGCGCAACCTGCCGAAGCCGCCCCTGTCGCGCAAATGGCCTGAGGAGTCAGTGATGAAACACGAAACGATTGAAAAGAACGTCGGCCTGCTGATGCTGCTGATGGTGCTGGCCGTGAGCATCGGCGGCCTGACCCAGATCGTCCCGCTGTTCTTCCAGGACGTGACCAACAAGCCGGTCGAAGGCATGAAGCCCTATACCGCGCTGCAACTGGAAGGGCGCGACATTTACATTCGCGAAGGCTGCGTGCAGTGCCACTCGCAGATGATCCGCCCGTTCCGTGCCGAAACCGAACGTTACGGCCACTACTCGGTGGCGGGCGAAAGCGTGTGGGACCACCCGTTCCTGTGGGGCTCCAAGCGCACCGGGCCGGACCTGGCCCGCGTCGGCGCGCGCTACTCGGACGACTGGCACCGCGCGCACCTGTACAACCCGCGCAACGTGGTGCCGGAGTCGAAAATGCCGGCCTACCCATGGCTGGTCACCGCGCCGGTCGACAGCAGCCACACCGAAACCAAGTTGAAAGTGATGCGCACCCTCGGCGTGCCGTACACCGACGACGACATCAGTGGCGCCGTCGCCAGCCTCAAGGGCAAGACCGAGATGGACGCGCTGGTTGCGTACCTGCAAGTGCTCGGCACTGCCATCAAGAGCAAGAGGTGAGCCATGGGATTTGAATTTGACGCGGGCACCATCCGCGGCCTTGGCACGCTGGTGGTCGCCATCGCTTTTATCGGCCTGTCGCTGTGGGTGTTCAACAACCGGCGCAACGCGGAATTCGAGCAGGCCCGCCTGCTGCCGTTTGCCGATGAACCTACTCCATCCGACGCTCAAGAAGAGCCTGCAACAAGGAGCACTCGCCCATGACGACCTTCTGGAGTACATGGATCTGCGTATTGACCCTCGGCAGCCTGATCGGCCTGACCTGGCTATTGATCGGCACCCGCAAGGGCGAAACCAAGGGCAGCGTCGACCAGACCATGGGCCACGCCTTCGATGGCATCGAGGAATACGACAACCCGCTGCCGCAGTGGTGGTTCATGCTGTTCGCCGGCACCCTGGTGTTTGCGGTCGGCTACCTGATCCTCTACCCGGGCCTGGGTAACTGGAAAGGCGTGTTGCCGGGCTATGAAGGCGGCTGGACTCAGACCAAGGAATGGGACAAGGAAATGGCCAAGGCCGACGCCAAGTTCGGGCCGATCTTCGCCAAATTCGCGGCGATGCCGGTGGAAGAAGTCGCCAAGGACCCACAAGCGCTGAAAATGGGCGGCCGCCTGTTTGCCTCCAACTGCGCGGTGTGCCACGGCTCGGATGCCAAGGGCGCGTATGGCTTCCCGAACCTGGCGGACAACCTCTGGCGCTGGGGCGGTTCGGCGGAAGCGATCAAGACGACCATCCTGAATGGTCGCCACGCGGCAATGCCGGCCTGGGGTGAAATATTGGGCGAAGACGGTGTGAAGAACGTCGCCGCCTTTGTGCGTCACGACCTGGCCAAGCTGCCATTACCCGCCGACAGCACCGCCGATCTGGCGGCCGGTCAAGCCGCCTTCAATACCACCTGCGTCGCCTGCCACGGCCCACAAGGCCACGGCATGGAAGCCATGGGCGCGCCGAACCTGACCGAGCCTGCCGGTTTCATCTACGGCACCAGCCTGGCGCAACTGCAGCAGACCATTCGCCACGGCCGCCAAGGCCAGATGCCAGCGCAGGACGTGCTGCAAGGCAATGACAAAGTGCACCTGCTCGCGGCCTATGTGTACAGCTTGTCCCATAACGCTGATGGCGCAACGCCAGAAAGCCCAACCGAGTAACCGTAGACTGCCGCCCCAACCTGGGGCGGCAGCTCTGTCTCTCTCAGCGACCAAGTGTCGCACCCCTGCCCACCCCAACTTTCCCCTGCTGCCATTCGGGTCTACGCTTGCCCAACAGTGACCGGTTTTGGCGTATCAGGCGACTGCCGTTGCGACCTGAAAAAATTCCTGTCCACTCGATCAGCTTTCGATTTCTGATTTTGTCCTTACGCCAAACATGGAAAGGGCGCAGAATCTGGCCCGGAACGCATTGATACAGGTCAGCCATTGCGTTGCAATGGCCCCTCGGTTTGTCCATACTTGCGGCCGATTTCAACTATAAAAAAACCTAAACCGTGGAACCTTAGAATGAGCACAGCAATCAGTCCGACTGCTTATAACTATAAGGTAGTCCGCCAGTTCGCCATCATGACGGTGGTCTGGGGGATCCTTGGCATGGGGCTCGGGGTGTTCATCGCCTCGCAACTGGTTTGGCCGGAATTGAATTTCGGTTTGCCATGGACGACCTTCGGCCGCCTGCGCCCGCTGCACACCAACCTGGTGATTTTCGCCTTCGGCGGATGTGCATTGTTTGCCACCTCCTACTATGTCGTGCAGCGAACCTGCCAGACGCGACTGATCTCCGACGGCCTCGCCGCCTTCACCTTCTGGGGCTGGCAAGCCGTGATCCTCGGCGCCATCATCACCCTGCCGCTGGGCTACACCACCACCAAGGAATACGCCGAGCTGGAATGGCCGATCGCCATTTTGCTGGCCATCGTCTGGGTGACCTACGCCGTGGTGTTCTTCGGCACCATCGTCAAGCGCAAGACCAAGCACATTTATGTGGGTAACTGGTTCTACGGTGCCTTCATCCTGGTCACGGCGATGCTGCACATCGTCAACCACGCGTCCTTGCCGGTGAGCTGGTTCAAGTCCTACTCGGCCTACGCCGGGGCGACGGACGCGATGATCCAGTGGTGGTACGGCCACAACGCGGTGGGGTTCTTCCTCACCACCGGCTTCCTGGGGATGATGTATTACTTCGTGCCCAAACAGGCCGAGCGCCCGATCTACTCCTATCGCCTGTCCATCGTGCACTTCTGGGCGCTGATCACCCTGTACATCTGGGCCGGCCCGCACCACCTGCACTACACCGCGCTGCCGGATTGGGCGCAGTCGCTGGGCATGGCGATGTCGATCATCCTGCTGGCCCCCAGCTGGGGCGGCATGATCAACGGCATGATGACCCTGTCGGGCGCCTGGCATAAATTGCGCACCGACCCGATCCTGCGCTTTTTGGTGGTATCGCTGGCGTTCTACGGCATGTCGACCTTTGAAGGCCCGATGATGGCGATCAAGACCGTCAACTCGCTGTCCCACTACACCGACTGGACCATCGGCCACGTCCACGCCGGCGCGTTGGGCTGGGTCGCGATGATCTCCATCGGCGCGCTGTACCACATGATCCCCAAACTGTTCGGCCGTGCGCAGATGCACAGCGTCGGGCTGATCAACGCGCACTTCTGGCTGGCCACCATCGGCACCGTGCTCTACATCGCCTCGATGTGGGTCAACGGCATCACCCAGGGCCTGATGTGGCGTGCGATCAACGATGACGGCACGCTCACCTACTCCTTTGTCGAAGCGCTGCAAGCCAGCCATCCGGGCTACATCGTCCGCGCCCTGGGCGGTGCGTTCTTTGCCAGCGGCATGCTGTTGATGGCCTACAACGTCTGGCGCACCGTGCGTGCCTCCGACCCTGTAGAGGCTGAAGCCGCCGCCAAGATCGCCGTTGTGGGAGCTCACTGATGAAGCATGAAGTAGTCGAGAAGAATATCGGCCTGCTGGCCTTCTTCATGGTCATCGCCGTGAGTATCGGCGGCCTGACCCAGATCGTTCCGCTGTTTTTCCAGGACGTGACCAACAAGCCGGTCGAAGGCATGAAGCCGCGCACCGCGCTTGAACTGGAAGGCCGCGACGTCTACATCGCCAACGGTTGCGTGGGCTGCCACTCGCAGATGATCCGCCCGTTCCGCGCCGAAACCGAACGCTACGGTCACTACTCGGTGGCCGGCGAAAGCGTGTGGGACCACCCGTTCCTGTGGGGCTCCAAGCGCACCGGGCCAGACCTGGCCCGCGTTGGCGCACGTTACTCAGACGACTGGCACCGCGCGCACTTGTATAACCCGCGCAACGTGGTGCCGGAGTCGAAAATGCCGGCCTACCCGTTCCTCGTGGAAAACAAGCTCGACGGCAAGGACACCGCGAAGAAGATGGAAGTCTTGCGCACCCTGGGCGTGCCCTACACCGATGAAGACATCGCCGGTGCAGCCGCAGCCGTCAAGGGCAAGACCGAAATGGACGCACTGGTGGCCTACCTGCAAGGCCTTGGCACCATCATCAAAAGCAAACGGTGATCTGCATGGATATCGGGATGATTCGTGGCCTGGGCACCGTTGTGGTGATGGTGGCCTTTATCGGCCTGGCGCTGTGGGTGTTCAGCCCCAGGCGCAAGTCGGAGTTTGACGACGCAACCATGTTGCCTTTTGCGGATGACCCCGAAGCCATCAAGCACGTCGAGCAAGCGTCTAGGAGTAACAAAGAATGACTACGTTCTGGAGTCTGTACGTCACAGTCCTCAGTCTGGGTACCATCTTCGCCCTGACCTGGCTGCTGCTGTCGACCCGCAAGGGCCAGCGCACCGAACAGACGGACGAGACCGTTGGCCACTCGTTCGATGGCATCGAGGAATACGACAACCCGCTGCCCAAGTGGTGGTTCATGCTGTTTGTCGGCACCATCATCTTCGCGCTCGGCTACCTGGCGTTGTACCCAGGGCTTGGCAATTGGAAAGGCCTGCTGCCGGGCTACAACTACCTCGACAACGACAAGCAAACCCCCTTCGCCAACGGCCAGATCGGCTGGACCGGCGTGCACGAATGGGAAAAGGAAATGGCCAGGTCGGAGGCCAAGTTCGGCCCGATCTTCGCCAAATTCGCCGCGATGCCGATTGAAGAGGTTGCCAAGGACCCGCAAGCCTTGAAGATGGGCGGCCGCCTGTTCGCCTCCAACTGCTCGGTGTGCCACGGTTCCGACGCCAAGGGCGCCTACGGTTTTCCCAACCTGACCGACGCCGATTGGCGCTGGGGCGGCGAGCCGGCGACCATCAAGGAAACCATCATGAAAGGCCGCCACGCGGTGATGCCGGCCTGGGCCGAAGTCATTGGCGAGCAAGGCGTGGCTGACGTGGCGGGCTTTGTGGTGACCAACCTCGACGGTCGCAAACTGCCGGAAGGCGCCAAGGCCGATGTGGCCAATGGCGCGAAACTCTTCGCCGCCAACTGCGTGGCCTGCCATGGCCCTGCCGGTAAAGGCACGCCCGCGATGGGCGCGCCGGACCTGACGCACCCGGGTGCATTCATCTACGGTTCGAGCTTCGCGCAGCTGCAGCAGACCATTCGTTATGGCCGTCAGGGCCAGATGCCAGCGCAGGAGTTGCTGCAAGGCAATGACAAGGTGCACTTGCTGGCGGCCTATGTTTACAGCCTGTCCCATGGCGACAAGCCGGCTGAAGAGCAGTAAGACACAAAAGCAAACGGTGGGAGGGGGCTTGGCCCCGATAGCGGTGCCTCAGTGACAGTTGATCAACTGACATGCCGCAATCGGGGGCAAGCCCCCTCGCACATTTGGAGCGCATTCGACTGCCTGCAAATCTGCAACACAGCCAAAACCGACCATACTTCACAAGTCAATTGATCCAGATCACTTACACCATCAATTGATTTCCCCCAACGCGACCAAAGGTCGCACCCGTGCAGCACTGCCGCAGGCGTATCATTACGCCACTGCAAGAGCCTATTTTTGACCCCGGTTGGCACGTACTGGCCGAGGCAAATCTCCACCGCCGTGGGATGCAATGATGAGCAACCAAATACCGGTACATGACGTTACCCCGCCTGCCAAAAACGCCAGTCAGTCCGTCGACCTGTATGCGTCGCGAGAGAAAATCTACACCCGCGCCTTTACCGGCTTGTTCCGCAACTTGCGGATGCTGGGCGGCGCCGTTTTGTTCCTGCTGTACTTCGGCACGGTGTGGCTGAACTGGGGCGGGCATCAGGCGGTTTGGTGGAACTTGCCGGAGCGTAAATTCTTCATTTTTGGCGCGACCTTCTGGCCCCAGGATTTCATTCTGCTGTCGGGCATTCTGATCGTGGCCGCCTTTGGCCTGTTCTTTATCACCGTGTACGCCGGTCGCGTGTGGTGTGGCTATACCTGCCCGCAAAGCGTGTGGACCTGGATCTTCATGTGGTGTGAAAAGGTCACCGAAGGCGACCGCAACCAGCGCATCAAGCTCGACAAGGCGCCGATGGGCGCCAACAAGTTCCTGCGCAAATTCAGCAAGCACACGCTGTGGCTGTTGATCGGCTTTGTCACCGGCATGACGTTCGTTGGCTACTTCTCGCCGATCCGCGAGCTGGTGTTCGACTTCTTCACCGGCCAGGCCGACGGCTGGTCGTACTTCTGGGTCGGCTTTTTCACCCTGGCCACCTATGGCAATGCCGGCTGGCTGCGCGAACAGGTGTGCATCTACATGTGCCCGTACGCGCGCTTCCAAAGCGTGATGTTCGACAAGGACACCCTGATCGTTTCCTACGACCCACGCCGTGGCGAAGTGCGTGGCCCGCGTAAAAAAGGCACCGACTACAAGGCCCAAGGCCTGGGCGACTGCATCGATTGCACGATGTGCGTGCAGGTGTGCCCCACCGGTATCGACATCCGCGACGGCCTGCAAATCGAGTGCATCGGCTGCGCTGCGTGTATCGACGCGTGCGACAACATCATGGACAAAATGGAGTACCCGCGCGGCCTGATCAGCTACACCACCGAGCACAACCTGTCGGGGCAGAAAACCCATAAATTGCGCCCGCGTCTGATCGGTTACGCGCTGGTATTGCTGGCAATGATCAGCCTGTTGGTCGGTGCATTTTTCATGCGCTCGCTGGTCGGTTTCGACGTCAGCAAAGACCGTGTGCTGTTCCGTGAAAACGCCGAAGGCCGCATCGAAAACGTCTACAGCCTGAAGATCATGAACAAGGACCAGCGCGACCACACCTACGTGCTCGACGCCTCGGGCCTGCCGGACCTCAAGCTGCAGGGTCGGCGCGAAATCAAAGTGGCGGCCGGGGAAATCCTCAGCCTGCCGGTCGAGTTGTCGAGCGCACCAGAGCAACTGCCGTCGAGCACCAACGAGGTGACATTCATCCTCAGGGATGCCGATGACGACAGCGTCCACATTGAAGCCAAGAGCCGTTTCATCGGCCCACAAGTTCGTTAACAAGAGAGCACGACAATGCCCGCAGCTACTGCCGCAAGCCCTTGGTACAAGCACCTCTGGCCGTGGATCATCATTGGAATCCTGACCTGTTCGGTGACCTTGACCTTGTCCATGGTGACCATTGCGGTGAAGAACCCGGACAACCTGGTCAACGACAACTATTACGAGGCCGGCAAAGGCATCAACCGTTCCCTGGACCGCGAACTGCTGGCCCAGACCCTGCAACTGCGCGCCGCGGTGCACCTGGACGAACTGACCGGTGAAGTCGACCTGCACCTGACCGGCAACAGCAACCCGACCACCCTGGAACTGAACCTGATTTCTCCGACCCAGCCGGAGAAGGATCGCAAGATCAATCTGGCGCGCAGCGACAGTGAACCGGGCCGCTACATTGGCCAGGTCACCGACAAGGTCGAAGGCCGACGCTTTGTGGAATTGCTCGGTGTCGAAGGCGACAGGACCTGGCGCCTGTTCGAAGAAGAACAGGTCAGCCACGACAAGGACGTGCTGCTGGGTGATGAGCCGTTGCAGGGCGCTGAAGACCTGAAGAAGTAATAAGCCTGCGCTTCGCGCATCGCGGGCAAGCCGGCTCCCCATTGCTGTGGGAGCCGGGCTTGCCCGCGATGAGGCCCTCCCAGCCGACTAAGATCTAAACCCATGAGCACCCCAACCCCCTGCTACCACTGCGCCCTGCCCGTCCCGTCCGGCAGCCGGTTCACCGCCGTGATCCTCGGCGAGCGCCGCGAACTGTGCTGCCCGGGCTGTCAGGCGGTGGCCGAAGCCATTGTGGCCGGCGGGCTGGAAAGCTATTACCAGCACCGCAGCGATGCCTCGGCCAACCCCGAAGCGCTGCCGGTGCAATTGGTGGACGAGTTGGCCCTGTACGACCGCGCCGACGTGCAAAAACCCTTTGTGCGCCATGACGGTGATCTCGCCGAAACCACCTTGTTGATGGAAGGCATCAGCTGCGCGGCCTGTGGCTGGCTGATCGAAAAACACCTGCGCAGCCTGCCGGCGGTGGCCGAGGCGCGGCTGAACCTGTCCAACCACCGCCTGCATGTGCGCTGGGCCGACGCGCAATTGCCGCTGAGCCAGTTGCTCAGCGAGCTGCGCCATATTGGCTACGCCGCCCACCCTTATCAGGCTGACCGCGCCGCCGAGCAGTTGGCCGGCGAAAACCGTCTGGCCTTGCGCCAATTGGGGGTGGCGGGGTTGCTGTGGTTCCAGGCGATGATGGCGACCATGGCCACTTGGCCCGAATTCAATATCGACCTGAGCCCGGAGCTGCACGTGATCCTGCGCTGGGTGGCGATGTTTCTGACCACGCCCATCGTGTTCTACAGCTGCGCGCCCTTCTTCAAAGGTGCGCTGCGCGACCTGCGCACGCGCCACCTGACGATGGACGTGTCGGTGTCCCTGGCGATTGGCGGCGCGTATCTGGCCGGCATCTGGACCGCTATCACCGGCGTCGGCGAGCTGTATTTCGACGCGGTGGGCATGTTCGCGCTGTTCCTGCTGGCCGGCCGTTACCTGGAGCGCCGAGCGCGGGAACGTACGGCCGCCGCCACCGCTCAACTGGTCAACCTGTTGCCCGCCTCGTGCCTGCGCCTGAAAGCTGACGGCCAGAGCGAACGCATTCTGCTCAGCGAATTGGCCGTGGGTGACCGCGTGCTGGTACACCCCGGCGCGGTGCTGCCGGCAGACGGCGTCATCCTCGACGGCCAGTCAAGCATCGATGAAGCCCTGCTCACCGGCGAATACCTGCCGCAGCCACGCCACGTGGGCGATGTGGTGACTGCCGGCACACTCAACGTCGAAGGTGCGCTGACGGTTGAGGTCCGCGCCCTGGGCCATGACACGCGCCTGTCCGCCATCGTGCGCCTGCTGGAGCGCGCCCAGGCCGAAAAACCGCGCCTGGCGCAAATCGCCGACCGTGCTGCGCAATGGTTTCTGCTGTGCTCGCTGATCGCCGCGGCGTTGATCGGCCTGCTGTGGTGGGAATTGGATGCCTCGCGGGCGTTCTGGATTGTGTTGGCGATGCTGGTGGCGACCTGCCCGTGCGCGCTCTCTTTGGCCACGCCAACCGCCCTCACCGCCGCCACGGGTACGCTGCATAAACTCGGGCTGTTACTGACTCGCGGGCATGTGCTGGAAGGCCTGAACCAGATCGACACGGTGATTTTCGACAAGACCGGCACCCTGACCGAAGGCCGCCTGGCGTTACGTGCGACCCACCCCTTGGGCGCGCTGAACAGCGATGATTGCCTGAGCCTCGCCGCCGCCCTGGAAAACCGCTCCGAACACCCGATTGCGCGGGCTTTTGGCCGTGCGCCGCTGGCCGCCGAAGAAGTCCTGAGTTTCCCCGGCCTGGGCCTGGAAGGCCGTGTGGGTGAGCGCCAACTGCGTATTGGCCAACCGGGATTTGTCTGCCAATTGAGCGGTTGCCCAACTCCCGTCTCGCCAGACGACGCGGGCCAGTGGCTGCTGCTGGGTGATCGTGACGGCGCACTCGCCTGGTTCGTGCTGGATGACCGTCTGCGCAGCGACGCGCCGGCCCTGTTGGCGGCATGCAAAGCGCGCGGTTGGCGCACGTTGCTGCTGTCCGGTGACAGCTCGCCGATGGTCGCCAGCGTCGCCTGCGAACTGGGCATTGACGAAGCCCACGGCGGCCTGCGCCCCGACGACAAACTGCAGGTGCTGCAACAGTTGCACAAGGAAGGCCGCAAGGTGCTGATGCTTGGCGATGGCGTCAACGATGTGCCGGTGCTCGCCGCTGCCGACATCAGTGTGGCAATGGGCTCGGCCACGGACCTGGCGAAAACCAGCGCCGATGCCGTGCTGTTGTCCAATCGTCTCGACGCGCTGGTGCAGGCCTTTACCCTGGCGCGGCGCACCCGTCGGGTAATCCTCGAAAACCTGCTGTGGGCCGGGCTGTACAATGGCCTTATGCTGCCGTTTGCCGCGCTCGGCTGGATCACGCCGATCTGGGCGGCGATCGGCATGTCCCTCAGCTCGTTGACTGTGGTGCTCAACGCCTTGCGCCTGACTCGCCTGCCGAGCGCGCCGACTGCAAGCGCCCCCTTAGTAACCCGCCCGCTGCCGGCCTGAGCCGCGTGGGCATGGAGTGCAGATGCCAGCTCTATACGTGATGATTCCAGCGGCGCTGCTGTTAGTCGGCGTCGCCATCTACATCTTCTTCTGGGCAGTGGACAGCGGCCAGTACGACGACCTCGACGGCCCGGCCCATAGCGTGCTGTTTGACGATCAGGACCCGAACCACCTGGCGGCTGTCGACGAAGCCAACGGGCCCGAGCAACCGCCCAAAGATCCGCCCCATGCTTGAACTGGCGCCGCTGCTGGTCTCTGCGCTGATCCTTGGCCTGCTGGGCGGCGGCCATTGCCTGGGCATGTGCGGCGGGTTGATGGGCGCACTGACCCTGGCGATCCCCAAAGAGCAACGCAGTCGGCGCTTTCGCCTGCTGCTGGCGTACAACCTGGGGCGTATCCTCAGCTATGCCGCCGCCGGCTTACTGATCGGCCTGGCCGGCTGGGCGGTGGCCAACAGCCCGGCGGCGATGTTCATGCGTGTGCTTGCCGGTTTATTGCTGATCAGCATGGGCCTGTACCTGGCCGGTTGGTGGAGCGGCCTTACGCGCATCGAAAGCCTCGGTCGCGGCTTGTGGCGCTACCTACAGCCCGTCGCCAACCGTTTGCTGCCGGTGTCCAGCCTGCCGCGCGCGTTGCTGTTGGGCGCGCTGTGGGGCTGGCTGCCGTGCGGCCTGGTCTACAGCACGTTGCTGTGGGCGGCGAGCCAGGGCAATGCCGCGGACAGCGCGTTGCTGATGCTGGCGTTCGGGCTCGGCACCTGGCCGGTGTTGCTGGCGACCGGGCTGGCCGCTGAACGCGTCACAGCCGTGCTGCGCAAACGCAGCGTGCGTGTGGCGGGAGGCTTGCTGGTAATTCTATTTGGCCTGTGGACCTTGCCCGGTCCGCATCAGCACTGGCTAATGGGCCATTAATCGCCATGTGGCATAGCGCCGCTCCCCGTTGATGCAAATCAACATGCCCTGCCCGGCGCGCCCCTAGACTCGGCCCACTAGCCAATCCGGGGGACCGCCCGCATGCTCGACGCCATTCGTTGGGACACAGATCTGATTCACCGCTACGACTTGGCGGGGCCGCGCTACACGTCCTACCCCACCGCCGTGCAATTCGACAGCCAGGTCGGCACTTTCGACCTGCTCCACGCCCTGCGCGACAGCCGCAAGGCCGTGCGCGCCCTGTCGCTGTATGTGCATGTGCCGTTCTGCGCGAACATTTGCTACTACTGCGCCTGCAACAAGGTCATCACCAAGGACCGTGGCCGCGCCCAGGCTTACCTGCAACGCCTGGAGCAGGAAATCCAACTGGTGGCCTGCCACCTCGACCCGAAACAGCCGGTCGAGCAGTTGCACTTCGGCGGCGGCACACCGACCTTTCTGAGCCACGACGAACTGCGCCAGGTCATGGCACGCCTGCGCCAGCACTTCAATTTGCTCGACGATGATTCCGGCGACTACGGCATTGAAATCGACCCGCGTGAAGCCGACTGGGCGACCATGGGCCTGCTGCGTGAACTGGGTTTCAACCGTGTGAGCATCGGCCTGCAAGACCTCGACCCCGAGGTGCAGCGTGCGGTCAACCGCCTGCAGAGCCTGGAAGAAACCCGCGCCGTGATCGATGCGGCGCGCACCTTGCAGTTTCGCTCGATCAATATTGACTTGATCTACGGGCTGCCCAAGCAAACGCCGATCAACTTCGCACGCACCGTGGAGGAAGTGATCAGCCTGCAACCGGATCGCCTGTCGGTGTTCAACTACGCGCATTTGCCGGAGCGTTTCATGCCGCAACGGCGGATCAACACCGACGACCTGCCCTCCCCGGCGGAAAAACTGCTGATGCTGCAAACCACCATCGAGCAGTTGACCCGCGCGGGCTATCGCTACATCGGCATGGACCACTTCGCGCTGCCGGATGACGAACTGGCCATCGCCCAGGAAGAAGGCACGTTGCAGCGTAACTTTCAGGGCTACACCACCCACGGGCATTGCGACCTGATCGGGCTGGGCGTGTCGGCGATCAGCCAGATCGGCGACCTGTACTGCCAGAACAGCAGTGACCTCAACCACTACCAGAACGCCCTGGCCGGTGCGCAACTGGCTACCAGCCGTGGCTTGGTGTGCACCACGGATGATCGGTTGCGGCGCGAAGTGATTCAGCAGTTGATCTGCACCTTCAGCCTGAAATTCGAGCAGATCGAACAGGCCTTCAACATCGATTTTCGCGGCTATTTCGACGAGCTATGGCCGCAGTTGCAGACGATGGCCGCCGATGGCCTGATCGAGCTAGATGCTCAGGGCATTCGCGTATTGCCTGCCGGGCGTTTGCTGGTGCGCTCGGTGTGCATGGTGTTCGATGCCTACCTGGAGCACCAGAACAGGCAACGATTCTCGCGGGTGATCTAGGCCTGAATTATTTGGACAGCAGCGTCATTGCTTCCATTTGAGCTTCAGGCGACTCATCTTTCAGCGACTTGGACAACTGCCCCTGAGCGGTCATCAACCCGGACTGAATCGAAGCAATATCCCCCTGCAAACCGGCGACCTTCGCCTGGCGTGCCTCCGGGCTCAGGGCCGTGTCATTCATGGCTGCTGAAAGCTGAGCCATCTTCTCGGCAAGCTGTTTCCTGAGTTCGCGGATCATTTTCAGCAGCTGTTTGATGTTGTCTTTCAGATTGCTGTCGTCGATGTCCTGGTTAGGGTTGCTACCGGCTTGAGAAGCCTTGAGCCCTGCCCCGGATATCTTCACCACCACACCTTCGCCGGGCGTGGGTGGAGGCGCAGGTTTGTCATCGACCTTCTTGCCCGCAAGCGCATCAGCGGCCGTCAAAACCTGCGGGGCCTTGGTAGTAATGACAGGGTTATTGAAAGGGATTACCGACATGACCTGAGCTCCAGCTCATAGGGATTCACCTATGTATCGGCGTCGATACATAAACCTTTATGCACGTGCCGCTTTTTTGTACACGCTGGTCTGATCCCCCCTCGGTGCGTTACCCTTACGTCTTATGTGTGTTTTCCCACAAGGATTTAAGAAATGTCCGAGCCAGTCAAACTGCGCGCTCACAGCCAGGCTCACTGCAAGGATTGCAGCCTGGCTCCCCTCTGCCTGCCACTTTCGTTGAATCTGGAAGACATGGAAGCGCTGGACGAAATCGTTAAACGCGGCCGCCCGCTGAAAAAGGGCGAGTTTCTGTTTCGCCAGGGCGACAAATTCGATTCCGTTTATGCAGTGCGTTCAGGCGCGTTGAAGACGTTCAGCCTCAGCGACAGCGGCGAAGAGCAGATCACCGGGTTCCACCTGCCCAGCGAACTGGTCGGGTTGTCCGGCATGGACACCGAGATTCACCCGGTGTCGGCCCAGGCGCTGGAGACGACATCGGTGTGCGAAATCCCCTTCGAGCGCCTGGATGAACTGGCCCTGCAGTTGCCGCAGCTGCGTCGCCAATTGATGCGTGTGATGAGCCGCGAGATTCGCGACGACCAGCAGATGATGCTGTTGTTGTCGAAGAAAACCGCCGACGAGCGAATCGCCACGTTCCTGGTCAACCTGTCGGCGCGATTCCGTGCCCGTGGGTTCTCGGCCAATCAGTTCCGCCTGAGCATGTCGCGCAATGAAATCGGCAACTACCTGGGCCTGGCGGTGGAAACCGTGTCCCGCGTGTTCACGCGCTTCCAGCAAAACGAGCTGATTGCCGCTGAAGGCAAGGAAGTGCATATCCTCGATCCGATCCAGCTGTGCGCGCTGGCCGGCGGCTCCCTGGAAGGTTGATCCAGCCGCTTGCGGCCGCGCCAATCGGCGAGGCCGCAGGTATACTTCGAGTCCGTTTTCCGTTCCCAGGACTCTTCGACGATGACCTTCGATTCGTTCGACATCAAATCCCTGATCCGCCCTGTCATCGACTTCCCCAAGCCTGGGGTTATCTTTCGTGACATCACCCCGCTGTTCCAATCGCCCCGCGCCCTGCGCCTGGTCGCCGACAGCTTTGCCCAGCGTTATGTCGAGGCCGATTTCACCCACATCGGCGCGATGGATGCACGCGGCTTTCTGATCGGCTCGATCATCGCCTACCAACTGAACAAACCGCTGATTCTGTTCCGCAAACAGGGCAAGCTGCCGGCTGACGTGCTGGCCGAGGGTTATCAGACCGAGTACGGCGAAGCGTTTCTTGAAGTGCACGCAGACAGCCTGTGCGAAGGCGACTCGGTGCTGATGTTCGATGACCTGATCGCCACCGGCGGCACCCTGATCGCGGCGGCCAATCTGGTGCGGCGCATGGGCGCGAGGATTTTCGAGGCGGCGGCGATTATCGACCTGCCGGAACTGGGCGGCTCGCAACGCCTGCAAGACATGGGCATTCCGACGTTTTGCCTGACGCAGTTTGCGTTGACCGAGCGTTAGTCACTCAGTTGATCTGTGCGTTGCCTAGGTGGCCGTCTTCGCGAGCAAGCCCGCTCCCACATTTGAATGTGTTCACAAATCAAAATGTGGGAGCGGGCTTGCTCGCGAAGAGGCCCTCAAAAACACTGCAGATCAAAGCCCCATCTGCTTGCTGATGATTTCATTCATCACCTCGCGCGTGCCCCCGCCAATCGACAGGATGCGATTGTCGCGGTACAGCCGCTCCACCAAATTGCCGCGCATGTAACCCTGGCCGCCAAGGATCTGCACCGCGTCATAAGTCACGCGGTCGGCGGTGTCGGTGGCCAGGTTCTTGGCCATGGAAATCTCCTTGATCACACTCTTGCCGGCCGCCATCTTCGCCGCCTGGCGGTAGGTGAATTCCCGCGAAACCTCCACCGCCGTGGCCATTTCCGCCAGCCGGTGCTTGAGCACCTGGAATTTGCCGATGGGTTTGCCGAACGCTTCGCGCTGGGTGGCCCATTTGAGACTCTCCTCCAATGCAAGCTGCGCGGTCATATTGGCCATCAGCGCCAGGGCCAGGCGCTCACTCTGGAAGTTGCCCATGATGCAGGCAAAGCCCATGTTCTCGACGCCGATCAGGTTGCCCACCGGCACGCGGCAATCGTCGAAGAACAACTCAGCCGTGTCCGACGCCCACCAACCCATTTTCTTCAGCGGCTGGCCGACCGTGAAACCGGGCGTGTCTTTCTCGATGAGCAATAAGCTGATGCCGCCAAAGCCCGGCCCGCCGGTGCGCACCGCGACCGTGTAGAAGTCGGCACGCACGCCGCTGGTGATAAAGGTTTTGCTGCCGCTCACGCGGTAATGCTCGCCATCGCGGATGGCGCGGGTTTGCAGGTTGGCGACATCGGAGCCGCCACCCGGCTCGGTAACCGCCAGCGCGCTGATCTTCTCGCCGGCCAATACCGGAGGCGCAACACGCTCGCGCACCTCGGGCTGTGCCCATTTGACGACCGGTGGCAGGCCGATATCCAGCGACCCCAGGCCGGCCACCACACCACCGGAGCCGCAGCGCATCAGCTCTTCGCTGGCGGCGACCTTGGCGAACAGGTCACCCTCGTGACTGCCGCCCAGGCTTTCGGGGTAACCAATGCCGAGGATTCCCGCCGCGCCGGCCTTGAGGTACAACTCACGCGGAAAGCTTTGCGCTTCCTCCCATTGCTCAATGCCCGGCAACATCTCACGCTCGACAAAACGGCGCACGCTGTCGCGAACCAATTGGTGGCTGGGGTCGAAGTAGTCCTGATAGGCAGACATCGGCAAGCTCCACGGTGGGGTGGAGCGAAATTACCAAGCGCTTGCTTGGTTTTCAAGGTCCCCCTTACACCACAAAACCACTGTGGGAGCTGGCTTGCCTGCGATGGCGTTGGAGCAGAGACGTCGATGTCGCCTGACACTCCACCATCGCAGGCAAGCCAGCTCCCACATTTGAACAGCGGTGTGGCTTAGAGGGCGATCGGCTTGCGGCCTGCAAACGAATGCGCCAGCGTCCCGCCGTCCACCAATTCCAGCTCGCCGCCCAACGGCACGCCATGGGCGATGCGCGAGGTAATCAAGCCTTTATTGGTCAGCAGCTGGGCGATGTAATGCGCGGTGGCTTCGCCTTCCACCGTCGGGTTGGTCGCCAGGATCACCTCGGTGAACGTGCCCTGCTCTTCTATGCGCGCCACCAGTTGCGGAATGCCGATGGCTTCCGGCCCCAGGCCATCGAGCGGCGACAAATGGCCCTTGAGCACGAAGTAGCGCCCGCGATAGCCGGTCTGTTCCACCGCGTACACATCCATCGGCCCTTCCACTACGCACAGCAGCGTGTCGTCGCGACGCAGGTCGGCGCATTGCGGGCAAAGGTCTTCTTCGGTGAGAGTGCGGCATTGACGACAGTGGCCCACACCGGTCATGGCCTGGCTCAAGGCCTGGGCCAACCGGGTGCCACCGCTGCGATCACGCTCCAGCAGTTGCAGCGCCATACGCTGGGCGGTTTTCTGACCGACACCCGGCAAGGTGCGCAAGGCGTCGATCAGTTGGCGAATCAGGGGGCTGAAGCTCATGAGCGAATGGTCCGACAAAACAACGAGACGCGGTTTATACCCGCGCCCCGGATTAGCGTCAAATGGTCAATCCTGCGCGACGCGTACTACCAACTTGCCGAAGTTGCGTCCCTCGAGCAAACCGATAAAGGCTTCGGGCGCCTGCTCCAGGCCCTCCACCACGTCTTCGCGGAACTTGATCTTGCCGTCCCGCACCCACGGCGCCATGGCGCTGAGGAATTCGGGCTGGCGATCGCCATAGTCGTCAAACACGATAAAACCCTGGATGCGCACGCGTTTGGTCAGCAAGGTGCGCTGCAACGCGGGCAGTCGGTCCGGCCCGCTTGGGGCTTCATGGGCGTTGTAGCCGGCAATCAGGCCGCACAAGGGAATGCGTGCCTTGGGATTGAGCAGCGGCAACACCGCGTCGAAGACCTTGCCACCGACGTTTTCATAATAGATGTCCACGCCGTTGGAGCACGCCAGGGCCAGCTCTTGGGCAAAGTTGGCGCTCTTGTGATCGACGCAGGCGTCAAAACCCAGCTCGTCCACCACGTAGCGGCACTTGTCTGCGCCACCGGCGATGCCCACCACGCGCAAGCCCTTGAGCTTGGCCACCTGGCCCACCACCGAGCCGACTGCGCCGGACGCCGCCGCGACGACCAGGGTTTCGCCGGCCTGAGGCTGACCAATATCCATCAACCCCATGTACGCCGTCATGCCCGGCATCCCCAGCACACCCAGCGCCATCGACGGGCTGGCCAGGCCACCGGGCACCGGCATCAGGTTACGGCCGTCGCTGATGCTGTGGCTCTGCCAGCCCGTGGAACCGACGACCAGGTCGCCAACTTCAAATTTCGGATTACGCGACTGCTCAATACGGCTGACAGCGCCACCGGTCATTACCTCGTCGATTTCCACCGGCGCCGCGTAGGACGGTGCGTCGCTCATGCGGCCGCGCATGTACGGGTCGAGCGACAGGTACAGCGTTTTCAAGAGCACCTGGCCGTCCGCCAGCTCCGGCAGGTTCACGCGCTCCAGGCGAAAGTTTTCCGGGGTTGGCGCACCTTGCGGGCGCGAGACCAGCACGATGCGCTGGTTAAGAATGGGTTCTTGAGGCATGAGGGGGCTCCTTTATCGAATGCGTCGGTATAGGGTGCAGACCATGCTTGCCACGCCAGGGTTCGATTGGATCGGCACAAACAAAAATGCCAGGCACTGGGCCTGGCATTTGATTCTAGCCAAGGCTAGACCATCAGAACGGCATCTTCATGCCCGGTGGCAGTTGCATGCCAGCGGTCACGCCGGACATTTTGTCCTGACTGTTGGCTTCGATCTTGCGCACGGCGTCGTTGACGGCCGCGGCGAACAGCGCTTCAAGCATTTCCAGGTCATCTTCGCTGGTGCCTGGCAATACGCTTGGGTCGATGCTCACGCGCTTGATGTCGTGACGACCGGTCATCACCACGCTAACCATATCGCCACCGGCTTTACCGGTGACTTCGGCGTTGGCCAGTTCTTCCTGCATCTTGGCCATCTTTTCCTGCATCTGCTGCGCCTGCTTCATCAGGCCGGCCATGCCACCTTTCATCATGGGAATCACCTCAAAAGTACGTGGATCAATTAATAGCCCGGTGTCATGACGCTTGGGGCACCGGGGCTTCGACAGGTTCAATAGTATCGTGACGCACGACCGCACCGAACTGTTGCATCATTTGCTGGATGAGCGGATCAGCCTGGATCGAGTTCTCGGCATCACGCTGACGGTTGATGCGTCGGCGTGTCGCGGCCTGGGCCGGGGTTTCCTGCTCGGGCTTGATCAACTCGATGGTGATGGTCAGCGTGCGCTCATGGTACTGGTTCAATGCATCGTTGAGCCGACGTTGCTGGGTCGCGTTGAACAGCGCGCTGTGCGCCGGGTCCAGGTGCAACAACCAGTGGTCGCCATCGATGGCAATCAAGGTGCAGTTGGCGGCGATGCTGCCGGTCATGCCGGAGATCGGCAACTTCGGAAACAATTCCAGCCATTGCAGCGCCAGGCCGGTGGCCGGGGCCGCAGCCGGTTCCGCCTCGGGCTCGGGTGCAGGCTCAGCGGTGTGTTCGCTGGCCAGGTCATCGAGGTAGCTGTAGGCCGAATCCATGTCCGGCTCGATGTAATCTTCGTCCAGTGGCGGTTCATCATCGAGGTCGATACCGGGTGTTGCGGCTTCAACCTGGGCGACGGTCGGCTCTGGAACCGGGGCAGACACCCACTCGGGTGCGTCCGGCACCACGCTGTCGGGCGTCGGCGTCGGCATTGGTGTCAGTTCGGGCTGCTCACCGCTGGTTTCCAGCACAGGCTCCACGGCAGGCTGCAGTTCGACGTCGGGCTCGGCGTCTACCGGGTCATTCCACGGCAGGTCGACCACGGCTTCGGGCTCGGGCTCAGTCACCGGCGCCGGCGCGATGGCTGGCGTCACCGGCTCTGGCGCAGCCACTACCGGCTCAGGCGCGGGCGCCACGGGCGCAGGCGCAGCAACTACTGGCGCGACTACGGCCGCGCCAGCCACTGGTTTGGCGGAATCAACTGTGGCCTGGCTGATCCCCACTGGCTTTAGCGGCTGTCTCGGCGCGTCGGCCGCATCCGCCGGTCGGAACGCCAGCATCCGCAGCAGGACCATTTCAAAGCCACCGCGCGGGTCCGGTGCCAGCGGCAGGTCGCGGCGCCCGATCAGGCCCATCTGGTAGTAGAACTGCACATCTTCGGCCGGCAATGCCTGGGCCAGCGCCAATACGCGGTCGCGGTCGCCATGGCCGTTGTCGACACCTTCAGGCAACGCCTGGGCGATCGCAACGCGGTGCAAGACGTTGAGGATTTCCGACAGCACGCCGTTCCAGTCCGGGCCTTGTTCCGACAAGTGGCGCACCGCTTCAAGCAACGCCTTGGCGTCGCCCTCGATCAGCGCGTGCAGCACGTCGAACACCTGGCCATGGTCGAGGGTACCGAGCATGGCGCGCACGTCGGCGGCCATCACCTTGCCTTCGCCAAAGGCGATGGCCTGGTCGGTGAGGCTCATGGCATCGCGCATCGAACCATCGGCCGCGCGGCCAAGCAGCCACAGCGCGTCGTCTTCGAACGGCACGTTCTCGACACCCAGCACGTGAGTCAAATGCTCGACCACGCGCTCAGGGGTCATGTTTTTCAGGGAAAACTGCAGGCAGCGCGACAGAATCGTTGCAGGAAGTTTCTGCGGGTCGGTGGTGGCCAGGATGAATTTGACGTACGGCGGCGGCTCTTCCAGGGTTTTCAACAACGCGTTGAAGGAATGGCTGGAAAGCATGTGCACTTCGTCGATCAGGTAGACCTTGAAGCGGCCACGGCTCGGTGCGTACTGCACGTTATCGAGCAACTCGCGGGTGTCTTCGACCTTGGTGCGGCTCGCGGCGTCGATCTCGATCAAGTCGACGAAACGCCCTTCATCGATCTCGCGGCACACCGAACACGTGCCGCAAGGCGTCGAAGTGATACCGGTTTCACAGTTCAGGCATTTGGCGATGATGCGTGCGATGGTGGTCTTGCCCACCCCTCGCGTGCCGGTGAACAGGTAGGCGTGGTGCAGCCGTTGGCTGTCCAAGGCATTGATCAGAGCCTTGAGCACATGGGTCTGGCCGACCATTTCGCGGAACGAGCGCGGACGCCATTTACGTGCAAGAACCTGATAACTCATCGAAAACCGTCGCAACTGGGAAGCGGAAGCCGGTAATGCTAGCGGAGCAAGGGGGAAATTGCATCCGGCACGCTCGTCTAATCTGACTAAGCTCTGCTCAATGGGCCCGCAAAGGCCTGAACCCGGAGAGTGTATGCGCGTAGTCCTGGGCGCCTTATGGATGATTTCCCTTGCCAGCCTCGCGGCGCCTGCGCCGTTGCGTTTCTCGGTTTCCGACAGCTGGGCGATGCCGATGGCCCAGGTGGAGGACAGCCAGCCCACTCAGGGCATTTTGTATGACTTGATGTTAAGCCTGGCCACCCAGGTCGGGCGCCCGGCCGAGTTTCACGTGCTGGCGCGGGCACGCATCGCCAACGCCATGGCGCATGGCGACATTGATGTGCGCTGTTATGTCGCCCAGGCCTGGGTCGACAGCCTGTCCGGCGACTACACCTGGAGCGTGCCACTGATGGTGCAACGCAATGTGCTGGTAAGCCGCCACGCGACGCCGCAGCCTGCAGAAGTCGGCACGCTGACGCCTCAGCCGATCGGCACGGTGCTCAACTACCGCTACGCCGTCCTCGACCCGCTGTTTGCCACTGGCCAGCTCACCCGCGACGATTCGCGCAGCGAAGCCTTGGTGCTGCAAAAGCTGGTCGCCGGGCGTTTTGAATACGCCGTGATTAACGAATGGATACTCGAACGCTTCAATTTGAACCTGCCGCCGAACCAGCGGCTGCAAAAGATCGCGATCATCGACGAGCAAAGCCTGGGTTGCATCGTGCGCAACGACCCGAACGTGCCGGTACAGCGGATCTTGCGTACGCTGCTGCGGATGAAGATGTCGGGGGAAATCGACGACATCATCAACCTGTACACCGGCGAAGGTGAGCGATCACCGCTCACTCCTGACAAGAACTGACAGGGCATCCCTCTAGACTGGGCGCACTTGAACGCCCATTCCCAAGGAGCCTGCAATGCACACCGTCGCCCATTACTTCCTGCTCTACGTCGACAGCCCGGCCACCAGTGCCAACTTTTATAGCCGCCTGCTGGATAAGCCGCCGGTGGAACTGAACCCCACCTTTGCCCTGTTCATCCTCGACAACGGCGTAAAGCTGGGGCTGTGGTCGCGCCACACGGTGGAGCCTGCGGCCCGGATGACCGGCGGCGGCGGTGAGGTGGGCTTTTCCCTGCCAGACCAGGCCGCCGTAGACGCCCTGCACGCTCAGTGGGTGGCGCGCGGCGCAACTATCATTCAGTCACCGACCCGTTTGGATTTCGGCTACACCTTTGTCGCCCAGGACCTCGATGGCCACCGGCTGCGCGCGTTCTGCATGAGCGACTGACCGCCAGCGGCCCTCCAGGCTGATGGCCGCCACGCTGGCCAGCACCATCACACCGCCCAGCATCACCTGCACGGCAATGTGCTCGCCCAGCAGCGTCGCGGCCATCACCATGGCGACCGGCGGGATCAGGTACATCGCCACCGACGCTCGGCTGACCTCGACGTGCTTCAACACATAGGCCCAGGCGAGGTACGCCAGGGCGCTGGGGAAAATGCCGAGGGTCAGCACCGCGAGGTTTTCCGGCAGCGGTGCCTGCTCCACGGCATTGGCCAGACCTGGCAGGTTCACGCACAGCATCAGGGTGCCCGCCCACACCATGTAACACGCCATGGTCAGCGGGCTGTAGCGATGGGCATAGTGTTTCTGGATGGCGAAATACACGCTCCATGACACTGCCGCCAGCACAATCAGCAAACCGCGCGGGTCAATATCGCCCACGCCATGATCGCCCCAGATCACCACCAGCACGCCAAGCAAGCCCAGCAACACACAACCCCAGCGCCAGGCACTGACGCGCTCTTTCAAACACAAACACGCAATCAGCACACTGAACAGTGGCGCCGACTGCGCCAGCACGCTCGACGCCGCCGCCGTCACCCATTGCTGCCCATAATTGAGGCTGGTGTGGTGCAAAAACACGCCGAAGAACCCCAGCACCAGTAACCACGGCAGGTCGCGCAAACGCGGCCGGCCAATGCCTACCGCCAATGCCACACCGGCCATGAACACCGACGCAATCAGAAATCGCAGCAACGCCAATTGGCCGGGGCTGTAGCTGTGCAACCCCATGTGCACGCCAATCGGCGAATAGGCCCAACAGAGGATGACGCCGGAGATGACTAGCGTAAGCTTTGCGGGTGACGGGGTATTCATCGGCGGCGTCCGGCAACTGAGTAGGATGCCGTCAGTCTTGGCCCCGGCAAGGCGCAGGACAATTAAGCGTTTCTGACTTCTGAAATCACTGGAACTGAGCAATGGAACTGGCCCAACTGAAAATGGTGCGAGCCGTGGCGCAAACCGGCAGCGTGGCCCAGGCCGCCCTGCAATTGCATTGCGTGCCGTCCAACATCACCACGCGAATCAAGCAGTTGGAAAGCGAGTTGGGCACGCCCTTGTTTATCCGTGCCGGGCGCGGGCTGGCAATCAGTGCCGCCGGGGAAATCTTCCTGGACTACTGCGAGCGCATTCTGGCGCTGGTAGACGAATCCAAACGCGCAGTGGATGCCGACGCCATCCCCCGCGGCACCTTGCGCATCGGCGCGGTGGAATCCAGCGCCAGCGGCCGCCTGCCGCCCTTGCTGGCGGAATACCATCGGCGCTACCCGGACGTCTCGCTCGAACTGGTCACTGGCGCCTGGGCGCAGTTGCTGGACGACCTGCAACACCATCGCCTCGATGTGGCGCTGGTGGCCTGTGGTGGCAAACGCGCCAAGCTTGAACACAGCGTGGTCTACAGCGAACGCCTGGTGCTGATCGCCAGCGCGTCCAGCGCCCCGATCAACAGTGCCCAAGACTTGGCCGGTCGTACGCTGCTGGTATGGCCAGCGGGCTGTCCGTATCGCGCGGCGCTGGAGAACTGGGTCAAACCGCATGCTTTCAAACCGAGCATCGCCAGCTATGCCAGCTGGGGCACGATCATCGGTTGTGTCAGTGCGGGGATTGGCGTGGCATTGGCGCCGGAAGGCATCCTGGCCCGTTATGAGCAGGCCAATCAGTTGGCCTCCTACCGGTTTGAAGAGCTGCAGGCCGTGGACAACCTGCTGTTCTGGCACAAGGACACCCAGCGGCATTTGGCACGGGACGCGTTTGCCGGGCTGCTGCGGGAGACTTTTGGCTGACCCGGGCAGCAAATTTCAGTATTCTTCCGCGAAATTAATTCAAAATGTAAGGGACTACCATGAATTACTTCCGCGTGTTGATAGCGGCGGCTGCGCTGAGCCTGTCTGCCCTACCCGTCTTTGCTGCACCTGCGCCCGCCGACGCCAGCGCGCCGGCTGAAACGGCTGAACACTTCCTCGCCTCACTTAAGCAGAAGACCGGCACGGTCACGCTGCCCAGTGGCATTGCCACGCTAAAGCTCAACGACGAGTTCTACTACCTCGACCCCGCCGACACCGAGCGCCTGTTGACCGATGGCTGGGGCAACCCACCCGGCTTCAAAACCCTGGGCATGATCGTGCCAAAAGCAGTCAGCCCCTTGTCGGAACGCGGCTGGGGCGTGATCGTCAGCTACAAGGCTGACGGGCACGTTTCCGACGAGGACGCGGCAAAAATCGACTACGCCGAACTGCTCAAGCAAATGCAGGAAGAAGACGAGGAAGATAACAAGCAACGTCAGAAACAAGGCTACGCGGGCCTGCACCTGCTGGGCTGGGCCGAACCGCCGCACTACGACGATGCCACCCACAAAATGTACTGGGCCCGCGAGCTGAAAGCCGACGACGCCCAGCAAACCACCCTCAACTACAGCATCCGCGTGCTGGGCCGTGAAGGCGTGCTGGAACTCAACGCCGTCGCCGCCATGGCCGACCTGTCCACCATCAAGCAGGAAATGCCCAAGGTTTTGGCCTTTACCAACTTCACCGACGGCAACCTGTACACCGACTTCAACCCCAAGACCGACAAGCTGGCCACTTATGGCCTGGCGGCCCTGGTGGCCGGCGGGATAGCGGCCAAGGCCGGGTTGTTTGCCAAGATCGGCATCTTCCTGCTGGCGGCGAAGAAGTTCCTGGTGGTCGGCGTTGTGGCGCTGTTCGCCGTGATCCGCAAGCTGTTCAACCGCAACAAGGCCTGAACCCCGGGCATAAAAATGCCGCAACGTGCATGACACGTTGCGGCGCAGGGGTTGGCTCAGTGCTGCGCAGCAGGCTCTGGCGGCTGCGCGCCCGGGCATGGGTTGACGATCGCAAACTCATCCACAGCCGCCATCCCTGGCTTGTAGCCCGGCACCGTTACATAGCGCAGCACCCGATTACCGGTGAGCTTCACAAATGAGCCCTCGATACCGGTGAACACCTTCTGCTGATGGCTCAACAGGTAATCGAAGATCTTGTCCTTCATCGGCACGTTGATTGCGCCGCGCGGCGTGATCGGGGCAAGCATGAAGGCATCAGCGTGGGTAAACACGTAGAAGGTTTCGGGTTTGCCGCGCCCATCCGTCACTTTTGCGCACATCAACTCATCGACACGCAGCGTCCTGACCGGCAGGTAAGACTTGTCCTGATAGAGGGGCGCGGTTCAGCTTTTGGGCGCAGTCAGGCGGCTGTATTGATCCTGGCGGATCCAGCCGGTGAACGAGCGGTCCTTGGCATTGGTGAATTCAACCTGGGCCCAGCCATCTTTGAAAGCCAGTACGCCGACCACATCGTCCTTGACGATATACGGACGCTTGCCCGCACTTTCGCCAGGGGTTTTGAGCAGATAAGCCTTGTCGGCAGTGACCGTCACCAGGCCGATCCACTGTTTGCTGGCGGTTTGGGTCAGGTCCAGCCCGGTGGCGATTTCCGGCATCAGCACGCTGAGGCAACCGGGGTGCTGGCGGCCTTGTTCCACGGTCAGCGTCACGCCATCGGACGAGGCCGTCACGCTGCCAGGGTAGGCGTCGTCGACCCAGGTCGTCAGCGCTTCGGGCGCGCCTTGCAGGTAAAACGTACAAGTGCGGGTTACGCCCTCACCCAACGCTTCCGAATAGAAACCTTCGACTTGATGCTCAGGGGTGACCGCCAGCATCAGCCCTTCGTACTTGCCTGAGTGCAAGGCTGTTTCGTCTGCACATGCAGGCGCGATAGCGCACAACGACAAAACACCCACTGCCAGAAAACGCATCATCTTATTTCTTCCCTTCCAGTGCTTCGTAGGCCTTCTTGATACGGCGGTCATAGTCGCCGTAATCCTCGCCGTTATAGTTGCGCGCCATGGCCACGTAGTCTTTGTCTTTCATGGCTTTGATCAACGCCGGGCTTTTGCTGCAAAAACCGAGGAACGCCTTTAATTGGTTGCCGGCATTGATCTTTAATGCCGCGGCAAATTCGAACACGGTCTTGTAACCACAGGAGGCGTAGTTGAACCCCATGATCTGGAACATACCCCAGGACGCCGACATCAAGGCCGCTTTCTGATCCAGCGCAAAGGCGGTGGCCATGGTTTCCCAGGCCTTGGCCTGGTCCTTGTTGTTGACTTGCCACTGCGGCCCGGCCTTCCTCACGTAGACATACGACAGCAGTGGATGTGCCTGGTCGTAGATGTGCTTGGTGTACTTGCGAAACAGGTGCCCTTCAAAAGCGATCACCGGCAGCTGGGCCGGCCCGAAACCGGAACGCCCGCCGGACTCCACAGTGGCGAACGCCTTGATGATATTCACCGAAATACCGCTGCCCAACTGCGTGGCGGCGTTCTGGAAGTCGGTTTCGGTGAGCGTCATGCCGCCGTCGCACGTGGGCTGGAGCATCAATTGCCGGTTGCGTCGCTCGGCCTCGACCATCGCACGCATGCGGTCCAGGTACACATTGACCGTGGCCTGCACCGCATCGCCGTTGTTATTGCCGAACGCGTTGAGAAAGCTTGGAATGCGCATCGTCGGAAACGCCTTCACCGGCACTTTCACCGCTTCTTCGATCAGGCTGTTGAACGTACGACCGGTGGGGTCGATCACCCCATCGGGGTGCGCGTATTTAAGGTGGCGAAACTGATACTGGCTGATGCACTGCACCAACTGGCCGTCGCACTTGCCATTTTCGGCCAGCGGAAAACCCATCTTGGGAATGATCAAATTGAATAAATACTGGATGCACTGAACATCGGCAGGCAAGTTGCGCGCTTTACCGGGCGCGCCCACCGAAGCACTGATAAGACGGGGCAACCCTTGCAGGCTTTTCATCACTGACATCCTTGTAAGTTAAAGAAGTGCTGGCACTTCAATATCAATGCAGCGCTCTTGTTACACCTCGAAACAAGTGGCTGGCGGAAACTAACAAGATGGTTTTGGGTTGTCCAGTGGGCGCTTTGCACGTTGTGAAACAACCGTCATGCACGGCTACTTTTTCTTCTCCAGCGCCTCAAAGGCCTTCTGGATTCGCTTGTCGTAATCGCCATAATCCGCCCCGTTGTATTGGGCAGCCATGCCCGCGAAGTCCTTGTTCTTCATGGCCTTGAACAAGGCCGGGTTCTTGCGGCAAAAGCCGACGAACGCCATCAGTTGCTGGCCGGCGTTGAGTTTCATCGCGCTGACGAAATCGAAGACGCTCTTGTAACCGCAGGCGGCGAAGTTGAAGCCCATGATCTGAAACATGCCGTACGACGCCGACATCAACGCCGCTTCCTGGTTTAACTTGAACGCATCGGCCAGGGTCTGCCACGCCACCGCCTGGGTTTTGTTGTTGGCTTTCCATTGCGGGCCGGCTTTTTCCCGGTAGGGGTATGACAGCAGGGGATAGGCCTTGTCGTACTTCTGCTGGGTGTATTTGCGAAAGATGTGACCTTCATACGCGATCACCGGCATCTGGGCGGGGCCGAAGCCGGATCGCCCACCAGATTCCACAGTGGCGAACGCCTTGATGATGTTCACCGAGATACCGCTGCCCAGTGCTGTCGCGGCGCTTTGAAAGTCAGCATCGGTCAGCGTCACACGTCCATCACAGGTGGCTTTTGTAACCCAATGCAGTGTGTCTGGTTGGGCCGGAGCAGGCGCCGGAGGGCGTGGCGGGGTTGGGGCGACAGCGGCACCGGCCGAGTCGTTGGCCGGGGTCACGGGAGTTGCCTTGCGTGCATCTTCGAGCAGGGCGCTGAACGTTCGGCCTGCCGGGTCAATCACGCCGTCGGGTGTGGCGACCTTGAGACGATTGGATTGATAGTCCTTGATACGCTGGACCAGCAGCGGGCCGCACTTGCCATCCACCAGCAAAGGCGAAGCGGGTTTGGCGGTGATCAGGTTGAATAGATTCTGAATGGATCGAACATCATCAGAGTCATTGCGGGCCTTGCCGGCGGTGCCGACGGAACCGCTGATACGGCTGGGTATACCTTGGAGGCTGTGCATGGCAATCATCCTTTCTGATTGAAGGAGTGCCATCACTTCTTTACTACTCCAGCACCACGGTCATTTTTTGAAAAAAACCCATGATTGACGCTAGCAGACGGTCGAAGGTTGTCCAGCAAAAAGCCGTCATGGCTGCGCACTACAAATGGGCAGATGACTGAAGAAACGTTTTTTGATTTGAAACAGAGGGGGTTGCGGGAGAGCGTTATGGAGGCAACCCCACCAGCCACACCCCGGCACACAATGTTCCCGCTGTGGCTGCTGCCTTCCGGCTCTGACCAGGTTCACGGGTAATCGTTGCGGGGGGACCGATGGGGTCACCATAACGACGCTCGCCTCTCGGCAAGCCGCGCCATTGTACCGATCTCATCGGAAGTTACAACCGTTGGTTCAGGATTAAAAATTCAAGGGGCTCAAGCACTTGTGCCCCTACAGAATCACGGCTTCATCTGCCCTGCCGCCCTCTTCCTGGATGACCAGGTGAATAAAGTGCAGCTTGGCGATCACCGCCGGCGGCAGCACAAAGGGATAAAAATCCGGCTGGCCCATGCTGCGCGACAGTTCATTGAGCATGCCGGCCAGTTCAATCCAGGCGTTGACGAACGACAGGAACGCCGTACCGCCTGGGTGTTCGGGGTCGTAAAGGGTGCTGAGGGGAAATGGCTGGTAATCCAGGTCCATCTCGCGGGCACTCATGCCAAAGCCCAGGGCGGTGTCGACGGCGTCCATCATGTGCAGGTAGTGGGCCCAGGTTTCGGCCCAGTCTTCCCAAGGGTGCATGGTGGCGTAGGCGCTGACGCAAGTCTGCTGCCAGTCGGGGCGCGGGCCGTTCTGGTAATGATGGTCGAGTGCATCGGCGTAGCTGGCGCGTTCGTCGCCGAACAAGGCGCGAAAAGGTTCGAGCCAGTTGGTATCGGCGATCAGGCGGTCCCAGTAGTAATGGCCGACCTCATGGCGAAAGTGGCCAAGCAGCGTGCGGTAAGGCTCGCGCATTTGTACGCGAACTTTCTCACGGTGGGCGTCGTCGGCTTCCTTGATGTCGAGGGTAATCAGACCGTTGGCGTGGCCCGTCATCGGAGCATTGCCTTCCAGGTCGACGCCGACGAAGTCGAAGGCCAGGCCGTTGTCTTCATCGACGCTCTTGGGCACCACGTTCAGGCCGAGGCTGATCAGTTGCGCCACCAAACGGTGCTTGGCAGTTTCGACCTTGCGCCAGCGCTCGGCGTTTTCCGCGATCGACAGGTCGGGAATGGTGCGGTTCAGACTGCACGCCACGCACAGCGGCGCCGTACTGTGCGCCGGGATCAGCCAGTTGCAGGCGGCGGGAGTGTCGAGGTTGGCACAGCGACGGAAGGCGCCGGCGTCAAGGTTGTCGTCCTGCAGCCAGGTCCCGACAACCGGGCCCGGCTGTAAGGACGATACGCGGCTTTGCTGCGGCTGATAACCGAGCAGCGCCTGGCAAGCGAGGCACTGGCTGTTGCGAAAGAACAGCGATTGGCCACAGCGGCACTGCCACACCTTGCTGTTACGAGATGCGCCCGCCGTGAACGGTGCTGCGATGCGTGAACTGAGTTGCTCGAAGTAGCGGAACATGGCGATCTCTCTCTGGGTGACCAAGACTAGATCATTTCCCGTGAGAGATCGTTCCACTGGTGAGGGGGCTGCTGCGCAGGCCGACGCGGGGCAAGCCCGCTCGCCACAATAAGCAGCAGCTCACTCCCCGCACGCGCCATCAGACCGTGATGTTGTGCTTGGCCAGGAATGCCACGAACGCTTCTTCGTCCAACACCTTCAAGCCCAGTTCGCTGGCCTTGGCCAATTTCGAGCCGGCGCCCGGCCCGGCCACCACGCAGTGGGTTTTCGCCGAGACGGAGCCGGCGACCTTGGCGCCGAGGCTTTCAAGCTTGTCCTTGGCCACATCGCGGCTCATCAGCTCCAGTGAACCGGTGAGCACCCAGGTGTGCCCTGCTTCGGGCAAGCCTTCAACGACCTTCTTCTCGCTCTGCCAGTGCATGCCGAAGTCCTTGAGCTGCTGCTCGATGGCCAGGGCGTGTTTGGCGTTTTCCTGGATATCGAAAAACTCCCGAACGGTCTTGGTTTGTTTCTCGGGCAGTACTTGGCGGATATCGAACCAGGGAGCCTCGATCAACTTTTCAAGAGACTCGAATTTGTCGGCCAACTTTTGCGCAGCGCCCGGTCCAACCGAAGGAATATGTAGTTTGTCCAGAAAGCCACCGAATGTAGTACTGGCGGCGAACTCGGCACTCAGGTCGCCCTGATCCTGCAGTTGCAGGCCGCATTGCTCCGGCGACAACAGCGCGCCAATCACCTCCTGGTTATGGCTGTCTTCAAAGAAGCTGTGAATCTCGTGCGCCACTTCCAGGCCCACGTCGGGCAGGTACGTCAGCACTTCCGGCAAGGCCTTCTGCACACGCTCCAGAGACGCCAGGGAGCGCGCCAGCACCTTGGCGGTCTCCTCGCCCACATCCGGGATGCCCAAGGCGTAGATAAAGCGCGCCAGGGTTGGGGTCTTGCTGTTTTCGATGGCGGTGATCAGCTTCTTGCTGGAAATATCGGCAAAGCCTTCCAGGTCGATGATCTGCTCGTACTTGAGCTTGTAAAGGTCGGCCGGCGAACCGATGAGTTTTTCGTCCACCAACTGCTCGATGGTCTTGTCGCCTAGGCCGTCGATGTCCATGGCACGGCGCGAGACAAAATGGATAATCGCCTGCTTGAGCTGCGCGCCACAGGCCAGGCGCCCGACGCAGCGGTACACCGCGCCTTTGCTGACGGTTTCCTTGCCCTTGCTGCGCTTGACCAGTTGCGTGCGCTCCACGTGGGAGCCACACACCGGGCAGCTTTCGGGGACCTGCACCGCGCGGGCGTTTTCCGGGCGGCGTTCGGTGACCACCGAGACGACTTGCGGGATCACGTCACCGGCACGGCGGATGATCACCGTATCGCCGATCATCAGGCCCAGGCGCGCGACTTCATCCATGTTGTGCAAAGTGGCGTTGGACACGGTCACACCCGCGACCTTGACCGGCTTGAGGCGCGCAACGGGGGTGACGGCGCCGGTACGACCGACCTGAAATTCGACGTCGAGCAATTCAGTCAGCTCTTCCATGGCTGGGAATTTATGCGCGATGGCCCAGCGCGGTTCACGCGCGCGAAAACCCAGTTCACGTTGGGCAGCAATGCTGTTGACCTTGAACACCACGCCGTCGATTTCATAACCCAGGCTGTTACGCCGCTCGCCGATATCGCGGTAGTAGTCCAGGCATTCCTGGATACCCTTGGCCAACTTAAGTTCGTGGCTGATCGGCATGCCCCACTTCTGCAACTGCTTCAAGTTGCCGATGTGGGTGTCGCTGATGTCTGCGGTGACCTGGCCGATGCCATAGCAGCAGAACTCCAGCGGGCGGCTGGCGGTAATCTTCGAGTCCAACTGGCGCAGGCTGCCAGCCGCCGCGTTGCGCGGGTTGGCAAAGGTCTTGCCGCCGACTTCCAGCTGCGAGGCGTTCAGGCGCTCGAAACCGGCCTTGGACATGAACACTTCGCCGCGCACTTCCAGGGTCGCTGGCCAGCCGCTGCCGTGCAGCTTCAGCGGGATATTGCGCACAGTGCGCACGTTGACGCTGATGTCTTCGCCCGTCGTGCCATCGCCACGGGTGGCGCCGCGTACCAGTTCACCGTCTTGATACAGCAGGCTGACCGCCAGGCCATCCAGTTTGGGCTCACAGCTGTATTCCACCGCCGCGCCGCCGCCAAACAGATCGCCCACCGGCAGGTCGAGCCCTTCGGTGACCCGGCGATCAAATTCGAGCATGGTGGTTTCGTCAAAGGCGTTGCCGAGGCTGAGCATCGGTATTTCGTGCTTCACCTGAGTGAACGCCGACAACGCCGCACTGCCGACCCGCTGCGTCGGTGAATCACGCGTGACCAAATCCGGATGCTCGGCTTCCAGGGCTTTGAGCTCGTGGAACAGCCGGTCGTACTCGGCGTCCGGAATGCTCGGCTCGTCGAGCACGTGGTAACGGTAATTGTGCTGATCCAGTTCAGCGCGCAATTGGAGGATGCGGGTATGGGCGGCGGTCATGGGTGTTCTCTCAGAAAGCAAAAGAGCAGCCGAAGCTGCTCAATATGTTAGTGCGCTTATTCTACTGACAACGCTGAAGACCAATCCTCAGCGTTTCTGTGTCAGGGCGCGACGCTCGAACTCGACGATGCGCTGACGGTAGTGTTCGATGGTCTGGGCGGTCAGGACGCTGCGTTGGTCGTCCTTGAGCTCGCCGTTGAGTTCCTGAGACAGCTTGCGGGCCGCGGCCACCATCACGTCGAACGCTTGTTTGGGGTGACGCGGGCCTGGCAGGCCGAGGAAGAAGCTCACCGCCGGGGTGCTGAACAGGTCGATGTCGTCCAGATCGAAGGTGCCCGGCTTGACCGCGTTGGCCATGGAGAACAGCACTTCGCCGTTACCGGCCATGCTTTCGTGACGGTGGAAAATATCCATCTCGCCAAACCGCAAGCCGCTTTCCAGGATATTCTGCAACAGCGCCGGGCCTTTGAAACCGGCGGCGTCGCGGCAGATCACGCTGATCACCAAGACTTCTTCAGCGGCCGGCTGGTCATTGACCGACTGGCGTGGCGCGCTTTTGGTCGGGGTCTCGTCGGGGAAATCGTCATCGCGGCTGCTGAAGCTCGGGCCATCATCGACGTCAAGGTTCAGGTCGCCCTGATGCGGCTCGGCAACAGCGGCGCTGCCGCGTTTGCCACGCTTGGAAGAGGGTTCACGGGCTTCACGTACCGGCGCGCTCATCGACGGCAAGTCGTGTTCGTCCAGTTGCGGCTCTTTATGGGTATCCAGCACGCGAGGCGGCCCCAGCAGTTCGGCGCTGCCATCATCGTCAGGCAAGTTGGACAGGTTGCGGTCCAGACGGAACTTGAGCTTGCCCTTGCCACCGCGCATGCGGCGCCAGCCATCAAAAAGAATACCGGCAATGACAATAATGCCGATGACGATCAGCCACTCGCGCAGACCGATTTCCATGTAATCCCGTGCCTCTAATAAAAAATGCTGAAAAATAAGGGGTTTAGCAACATCCAAACCGCTTTAAAACGTGGCGCCAACTCTATGTTCTGACTGACGTTTTGCCCACGCATACGAGGAATTGACAATAAACTAGCACGACCTTCGATAACTTTACACAGTTGGCGCGAAATGTGTCGATTTGCCATGATTGGGCCACATGAAAGATCGCTTGCGCCAGCCGCCAACTGTGAGCTTCAAGCTGCAAGCTCTAAGCCTCAAACACGTGTAACCAGCAACTCGCCGCTAGGCATCCACCAGCGCCATCGCTTCTTCGACATCCACCGCCACCAAACGCGAACAACCGGGTTCGTGCATCGTTACCCCCATCAATTGATCGGCCATTTCCATGGCGATCTTGTTGTGGGTGATATAGATGAACTGCACGGTCTGGGACATCTCTTTAACCAACCGAGCGTAGCGTCCAACGTTAGCGTCATCCAGCGGGGCGTCAACTTCGTCGAGCATGCAAAACGGCGCCGGGTTCAACTTGAAGATCGCAAATACCAGCGCCAATGCCGTCAGTGCCTTTTCGCCACCGGACAACAAATGGATGGTGCTGTTCTTCTTGCCCGGAGGCCGCGCCATGATCGTCACCCCTGTATCGAGTAGATCTTCGCCCGTCAGTTCCAAGTAAGCGCTGCCACCACCGAAAACTTTCGGGAATAACGCCTGTAAACCGCCATTAATCTGATCAAAGGTATCTTTGAAGCGATTACGGGTTTCCTTGTCGATCTTGCGGATCACATTTTCCAAAGTGTCCAGGGCTTCCACCAGATCGGCGTCCTGGGCATCCAGATAACGTTTGCGCTCGGACTGCTGCTGATACTCGTCGATGGCTGCGAGGTTGATCGCGCCGAGTCGCTGAATACGCGCAGCAATTCGTTCAAGTTCTTCTTCGGCATCTTTCTCGTTGGCCTGGGCGGTCAACGTATTAAGCACGCCGTGCAGGTCGTAGCCGTCTTCCAGCAACTGGTCCTGCAGGGTCTTGCGGCGAACCGTCAGGGCCTGCCATTCCATGCGCTGCTGTTCGAGCTGGCCGCGAATCAACTGCGATTGCTGCTCGGCCTGGGTCCGGCGTTTTTCCGCATCGCGCAGTTCGCGGTCGGCGTCTTCCAGAGCGATTTGCGCAGTCTTGAGTTCTTCGTCGACGGTCATGCGCTTGTCGAGCAATTCTTCGAGCTTGAGCCGCAACTCTTCCAGCGGCGCTTCGCCCTCCTCCAGGTTGAGGCTCAGTTGCTCGCGCTTTTCGGTGAGGCGTTCGGATTGCATCTCCAGGCGCTCAAGGGCCTGACGCGTGGACGCGTGCTGAGCCTGCAACGAACCGAGGCGCACCGCCAATTGGTGAGCGTGATCCTTGTGCTGGCGCGCTTCCTGACGCACGCGGTCAAGGCGTTCGCGCAGGCTGTCGCGCTGGGCCAGCAGCAGTTCGCGCTGCTCGGTGTCCAGCGCCATGCTGTCGAGGGCTTCCTGCAGTTGCAGGCGCGCCTCACCGATTTGTTCGTGCTCAAGGGCGCGTTGCTCGCCCATCTCCGCCACTTCTTCGTCAAGACGGGTGCGGCGCAGGGTCAGCTGCTCGACCTTGGCCTTGCTCGCCGACAGTTGGGCCTTGAGTTCACCTTGCTGGCGCGCTTCGTCCTGCAACAGGCGGCGCAGGTGTTCGCGGCCAGTCTCTTGCTGGCGCTGGGTGGCGCGCAGGGTTTGCAGTTCGGTTTCCAGGCGCTCGAGAGTGGCTTCGCGTTCTTCGCGCTCGGCGCTCAGGTTGACGATTTCCTGGCCACGGGCCAATACGCCGCTTTCCGCTTCGCTGGCACGGCGCACACGCAGGAAGTGGCGACCCACCCAATAACCATCGCGGCTGATCAGGCTTTCGCCCGCGCCCAGTTGGCCGCGCTGCGCCAGGGCTTGCTCCAGGGAATCCACCGGTTTGACCTGCCCCAGCCAGGGCGACAGGTCAATCGCCGCCTCGACCTTGTCCAGCAGACTGCCCGGCACGCGCGTGCCATCGGCCGCCGGGCTGAGCAAACGCAGATCGCCCTGAGTAAAGCCAGCCAGGTCGAAGCCACCAAAATCGTCGACCAGCACCGCCTGCAGGTCGGCGCCGAGCACGGTCTCTACCGCCAGCTCCCAACCCGCTTCAACTGTTAACCCTTCAGCCAGGCGCGGGCGCTCGGCCAAATGCTGGTCGCGCAGCCACTCGGCAGTGCCGGTGCCGGGGTCCAGCGCGGCTTGCTGCAAGGCCTCCAGCGACGCCAATCGGCCGTTCAGCCGCTGCAAATCGCCCTGGGCCTGCTGCTGCGACTGGGTCGCCTGTTGCAGTTGCTGACGCAATTGCTCCAGGCGCTCCACTTGTTGTTCTTCGCTGGCTTCCAGCTCTTCCAGCGTCATCTCGCTTTCGGCCAGTTGCTCGCTCAGTTCCATGATCGCCGCGTCTTCCGGGTCGGCGGCGAGCAACACGCGCTCTTCCTGCAGACGCCGTTGGCGCTCGGCCAGACGCTCCATGCTGGTTTCCAGCTGCTGGATGCGCGACTGCTGCACCTCAGCCTGGCGGCGCGGCTCGGCGGATTGCAGGTTGAAAGCGTCCCACTGCTCCTGCCAGCCGTGCATGGTGGTTTCGGCTTCTTCCAGGGCGGCGGCGGCTTCTTCGGCGGCGGCGCTGGTGATTTCCTGCTCGGGGGTGAGCATGTCCAGCTCTTCGCCGAGGGTCAGCAGCAAGGTGCGGTCATGGCCCAGGTGCGATTCGGTCTCCAGGCGCGCGCGCTCGGCTTCCTTCAAATCATCTTGCAGTTGGCGCAGACGCTGCTGGCCATGCTGAATGCTCTGCTCGACCCGGGCGATGTCGCCACCCACCGAATAGAAGCGGCCCTGCACCAGATTGAAGCGCTCGGACAGGTCATGGTGACCGTCACGCAGGCGCTCGATGCTGGCGTCGGCATTGCGCTGTTCGGCCACCAGCGCTTCAAAGCTGATTTCCTGGGTGCCGATGATCGCTTCGCGCTGGCCGACCTGATCGTTCAGCGCCTGCCAGCGCAGGGCCGAGAGTTGCGCCTTGAGCTGGCGTTCTTCGCCCTTGTATTCCTGATACTTCTCGGCCGCCTGGGCCTGGCGGTGCAGGCGCTCCAACTGGCGCTCCAACTCTTCGCGCAGGTCGGTCAGGCGGGCGAGGTTTTCGTGGGTGCGGCGGATACGGTTTTCGGTCTCGCGGCGGCGCTCCTTGTACTTGGAGATGCCGGCTGCTTCTTCAATGAAATTACGCAGGTCTTCGGGCTTGGCTTCGATCAGCTTGGAGATCATGCCCTGCTCGATGATCGAGTAGCTGCGCGGGCCCAAGCCGGTGCCGAGGAAGATGTCGGTGATGTCCCGGCGCCGGCACTTGGTGCCGTTGAGGAAGTAGCTGTTCTGGCTGTCGCGCGTCACTTTGCGGCGAATGGAAATTTCCGCGTACGCCGCGTATTCGCCGATCAGGGTGCCGTCGGAGTTGTCGAACACCAGCTCGATGCTGGCCTGGCTCACCGGTTTACGGCTGGTGGAGCCATTGAAGATGACGTCGGTCATCGACTCGCCGCGCAGGTTTTTTGCCGAACTCTCGCCCATCACCCAGCGAACGGCGTCGATGATGTTCGACTTGCCGCAGCCATTGGGCCCCACCACCGCCGCCATGTTACTGGGGAAGTTCACCGTGGTCGGGTCGACGAAGGATTTGAACCCCGCCAGTTTGATGCACTTGAGCCGCACGTTTAGGCGTCCGCCAACGCAGCGATGACCAATGAACAACTGCGCTGGCCGTAGGCGGACAGCACCAGGCGAATCTGCGCCAGGTCACGCGCCAGCACGGCGGCGAGCAGTTGCTCGAACAGCGCCAGGTACTCGCTCATGGACGCCTTGCGCTGATCCAGCGCCAGGTAATAGGCGCGGTTCATCGCCGGCTGCAGGTTCTCGACGGTTTCCTGCAAATACGGGTTGTTGGCAAAAGGGTACGCGGCGCGCATCACGTTGAAGCTTTCTTCGACGAAGGCGCGGATGTCCTGACGCTCAAAACTGTTCACCAGACGCTGCTGGATCTGCAGGAACGGCGTCATGTCGGCCTGCACCTTCCAGCCCTCGGCCACCGCGTTGCCGAGCAGGATGTACAACTCGCCCATCAGCGTGCACAGGCTCTGCACCTTGTGCGCGGTGAGCTCGGTGACGTGGGCGCCACGGCGCGGCAGGATCGCGATCAGGTGGCGGCGCTCGAGGATCAATAAGGCTTCACGCACGGAACCACGGCTGACATTGAGCGCCAGCGTAACTTTCTGTTCCTGGATCCGCTCCCCAGGCTTGAGATCGCCGCGAATGATACGTTCGGCGAGGTGGTGAGCAATTTGCTCGGCGAGACTGTCCGGCGCCTTGAACGTCATGTTTTCCCTTCAGAATCTTCTATCAGTACAAGCGCGGCAGTGTAGCGCATTGGCCCGCTGATGGCGCTACGCCCACGGTGGCGAATTTGGCATGAAATAAGCAGCGATGAAAACCCACAAGCCGCCAAAAACAACGGTTCCAGAAGACTGGACCATAATTGAAAGTGTTGTGACCGCAATTTCTTGACCTCCTGGTCAGAAAATCATTGACCGAAAAGTCAGACATGACTAGATTCGGCGCAAAGCGGTTAACAACAATAATGAGTCTGCGAGGCCTTCCGTGATCCAGTTTTTACTCAACCAGGAACTCCGTAGTGAGCACGCCCTGGACCCCAACCTGACCGTGCTCAACTATTTGCGTGAGCACGTTGGCAAACCCGGTACCAAGGAAGGCTGCGCCAGCGGCGATTGCGGGGCGTGCACCGTCGTGGTCGGCGAGTTGCACCGCGACGAACAAGGCGCGGAGCAGATTCGTTATCGCAGCCTCAACTCATGCCTGACCTTTGTGTCGTCGCTGCACGGCAAACAGCTGATCAGCGTTGAAGACCTCAAGCACCAGGGCCAACTGCACAGCGTGCAAAAAGCCATGGTCGAGTGCCACGGCTCGCAATGCGGCTTTTGCACGCCGGGCTTTGTGATGTCGTTGTTTGCCCTGCAAAAGAACAGCGACGCCCCCGACAGCCAAAAAGCCCACGAAGCGCTGGCCGGCAACCTGTGCCGTTGCACCGGCTACCGCCCGATCCTGGCCGCCGCCGAACAGGCCTGCTGCAACAAACCCGTCGACCAGTTTGACAGCCGCCAGGCCGAGACCATCGCGCGCCTCAAAGCCATTGCGCCAACGCAGACCGGCGAACTCAACAGTGGCGACAAACGCTGCCTGGTGCCGCTGACCGTCGCCGACCTGGCCGACCTCTACGACGCCTACCCGCAAGCCCGGCTGCTGGCCGGCGGCACCGACCTGGCGCTGGAAGTCACGCAGTTTCATCGCACGCTGCCGGTGATGATCTACGTCGGCAATATCGAAGAAATGAAGCGCATCGAGCGCTTCGACGACCGCCTGGAAATCGGCGCCGCCACCGCCCTCTCCGACTGCTACACCGCGCTGCACCACGAATACCCGGACTTCGGCGACTTGCTGCACCGCTTCGCCTCCCTGCAAATCCGCAACCAGGGCACCTTGGGCGGCAACATCGGCAACGCTTCGCCGATTGGTGATTCGCCGCCGCTGCTGATCGCCCTGGGTGCACAGATCGTGCTGTGTAAAGGCAACGTGCGCCGCACCCTGGCGCTGGAAGACTACTTCATCGACTACCGTGTCACCGCGCGTCAGGACAGCGAGTTCATCGAGAAAATCATCGTGCCCAAGGGCCACACACTGTTCCGTGCCTACAAGGTGTCCAAGCGCCTGGACGATGATATTTCCGCGGTGTGCGCCGCTTTCAACCTGAAGATCGAGAACGGCGTGATCAACCAGGCACGCGTCGCCTTCGGGGGCATGGCCGCCACGCCCAAACGCGCGAAAAGCTGCGAAGCCGTGCTGGTGGGCGCCACCTGGAACGCCGCCACGGTGGAAAAAGCCTGCGCCGCCCTGGCCGAGGATTTCACCCCGCTGTCGGACTTTCGCGCCAGTAAGGAATACCGTCTGCTCAGCGCGCAGAACCTGCTGCGCAAATACTTCATCGAACTGCAAACGCCGCACATCGAGACTCGGGTGACCGCTTATGTCTAACCATCACGCCGTCGTTAAAACCCAGGCCGAACTCGCCGAGTTGTTCGCCCAAGACCTGACCTCCGGGGTCGGCCGCAGCGTCAAGCATGACAGCGCCGCCAAGCATGTGTCCGGCGAGGCGCAGTACATCGATGACCGCCTGGAATTTCCCAACCAACTGCACCTGTATGCGCGCATGTCCGACCGCGCCCACGCCCGCATCCTCAGCATCGACACCGCGCCCTGCTACGCCTTTGACGGCGTGCGCATCGCGATCACCCACGAAGACGTGCCGGGCCTGAAAGACATCGGCCCGCTGATGCCCGGCGACCCGTTGCTGGCCATCGACACGGTGCAGTTTGTCGGCCAGGTGGTGCTGGCCGTGGCCGCGCGCGACCTGGAAACCGCACGCAAAGCGGCCATGGCGGCGGTGATCGAATACGAAGACCTGGAGCCGGTGCTGGACGTGGTCGAGGCCTTTCGCAACAAGCATTTCGTGCTCGACAGCCACACTCACCAGCGCGGCGACTCGGCAGGTGCACTGGCCACGGCGAAAAACCGTATCCAGGGCACGCTGCACATCGGCGGCCAGGAACACTTCTACCTGGAAACCCAGATCTCGTCGGTGATGCCCACCGAAGACGGCGGCATGATCGTCTATTGCTCCACGCAAAACCCCACCGAAGTGCAGAAGTTGGTGGCCGAAGTGCTCGACGTGTCGATGAACAAAATCGTCGTCGACATGCGCCGCATGGGCGGCGGTTTCGGCGGCAAGGAAACCCAGGCCGCCAGCCCCGCCTGCCTGTGCGCGGTGGTGGCACGTCTCACCGGCCAACCGACCAAAATGCGCTTGCCGCGCGTCGAAGACATGCTGATGACCGGCAAGCGTCACCCGTTCTATATCGAATACGACGTGGGCTTTGACGACACGGGTCGCCTGCACGGGATCAACCTCGAACTGGCGGGTAACTGCGGCTGCTCGCCGGACTTATCGAACTCGATTGTCGACCGCGCGATGTTCCACGCCGACAATTCGTATTACCTGGGCGACGCTACGGTCAATGGCCATCGTTGCAAGACCAACACGGCCTCCAACACCGCGTATCGCGGCTTCGGCGGGCCACAAGGCATGGTCGCCATCGAGGAAGTGATGGACGCCATCGCTCGGCACCTGGGTCTGGACCCATTGGCGGTGCGCAAGGCCAATTACTACGGCAAGACCGAGCGCAACGTCACCCACTACTACCAAACCGTCGAGCACAACATGCTCGAAGAGATGACCGCCGAGCTTGAAGCCAGCAGCCAATACGCCGAGCGCCGCGAAGCGATCCGCCTGTACAACGCCCACAGCCCGATCCTGAAAAAAGGCCTGGCGCTGACGCCGGTGAAGTTCGGTATTTCGTTTACCGCCAGCTTCCTGAACCAGGCCGGTGCGCTGATCCACATCTACACCGACGGCAGCATCCATTTGAACCACGGCGGCACCGAGATGGGCCAGGGCTTGAACACCAAGGTCGCACAAGTGGTGGCCGAAGTGTTCCAGGTCGACATCGACCGCGTGCAGATCACCGCCACCAACACCGACAAAGTGCCCAACACCTCGCCCACCGCCGCGTCCAGCGGTGCCGACCTGAACGGCAAGGCTGCGCAGAACGCCGCCGAAACCATCAAGCAGCGCCTGGTGGAGTTTGCCGCACGCAAGTACGACGTGAGTGAAGCGGATGTGGAGTTTCACAATGGTCACGTGCGGGTACGCGACCAGATCCTGACCTTTGAAAGCCTGATCCAGCAGGCGTATTTCGCCCAGGTCTCGCTGTCGAGCACTGGCTTCTATAAAACCCCGAAAATCTTCTACGACCGCAGCCAGGCGCGGGGCCGGCCGTTCTATTACTTCGCGTTCGGCGCGGCCTGCTGCGAAGTGATCGTCGACACCCTCACCGGCGAATACAAGATGTTGCGCACCGACATCCTGCACGACGTGGGCGCCTCGCTGAACCCGGCCATCGACATCGGCCAGGTGGAAGGCGGCTTTATCCAGGGCATGGGCTGGCTGACCATGGAAGAGCTGGTGTGGAACAACAAAGGCAAGCTGATGACCAACGGCCCGGCCAGCTACAAGATCCCGGCCGTGGCTGACATGCCCCTGGATTTACGCGTGAAGCTGGTGGAAAACCGCAAGAACCCGGAGGACACGGTGTTCCATTCCAAGGCCGTGGGTGAGCCGCCGTTCATGCTCGGGATCGCCTCGTGGTGCGCGATCAAGGATGCCGTGGCGAGTGTGGGTGAGTATCGCCATCAGCCCAAGATTGATGCACCGGCCACACCCGAGCGGGTGTTGTGGGGGTGTGAGCAGATGCGGCAGTTGCAGGCGGCAAAGGCTGTTGAGGCTGAAACCGAGATGGCTTCGCTCTAAGACCGAGGCGCTGCCATCGCAGGCAAGCCAGCTCCCACATTTGATGGTGTTCACACATCAAAATGTGGGAGGGGGCTTGGCCCCGATAGCGGCCTGACAGACGCCACAAGAGGTGACTATGAACAACTGGATCAGCGCCCTCGCCGACCTGCAGAACCGCGGCGAACCCTGCGTGCTGGTGACCATCATCGAAGAGCTCGGCTCCACGCCGCGCAATGCCGGCTCGAAGATGGTGATCAGCGCCGCGCAGACCTTCGACACCATCGGTGGCGGGCACTTGGAATACAAGGCGATGCAGATCGCCCGCGACATGCTCGTGCGCGGCCAGCAAAACACGCATCTGGAGCGCTTCAGCCTCGGTGCAAGCCTGGGCCAGTGCTGCGGCGGTGTGACTGTGCTGCTGTTTGAACCCATGGGCCAGGTGCAGGCGCACATTGCAGTGTTTGGCGCCGGCCACGTCGGCCGCGCGTTGGTGCCGCTGTTGGCGAGCCTGCCGTGCCGGGTGCGCTGGATCGATTCCCGCGACCAGGAGTTTCCGGAAGACATTCCCCAGGGCGTGCGTAAAATCGTCAGCGAGGAGCCTGTCGACGAAATTGCCGACCTGCCAGTGGGCAGTTACTGCATCGTCATGACCCACAATCACGCGCTGGACCTGGAACTGACCGCCGCGCTGCTCAAGCGCAATGACTTTGCCTACTTCGGGCTGATCGGCTCGAAAACCAAACGGGTCAAGTTCGAACACCGCCTGCGTGATCGCGGCTTCGACACCGCGCAGCTGCAACGCATGCGCTGCCCGATGGGCCTCACCGAGGTGAAGGGCAAACTGCCGGTGGAGATCGCCATCTCCATCGCCGGCGAAATCATCGCCACCTATAACGCCAATTTCGGCCAGCACACCGCGAGCGCCGAACCCATTGCCAAACTGCTGCCGGCCTCGCGCCGCAGCCAAGCACTCTAAATTGAGATAACCATGCCTTTGACTCGCAAAGCCTACCGTGCCGCCATCCTGCACAGCATCGCCGACCCTGCTGAAGTGGGGATCGAAGCGTCCTATGAGTATTTCGAAGACGGCCTGCTGGTGATCGATAACGGCCAGATCAGCGCCCTGGGCCACGCCAGCGATTTGCTGCCGACGCTGCCCACCGATATCGACGTTACCCATTACCAGGATGCGCTGATCACGCCGGGCCTGATCGACACCCATATCCACCTGCCGCAAACCGGTATGGTCGGCGCCTATGGCGAGCAGTTGCTGGATTGGCTCAACACCTACACCTTCCCGTGCGAAAGCCAGTTCGCCGACAAGGCCCATGCCGAAGAAGTCGCGGATATCTTCATCAAGGAACTGCTGCGCAATGGCACCACCACGGCGCTGGTGTTCGGCAGCGTGCACCCGCAATCAGTCAATTCGTTTTTTGAAGCGGCCGAGAAACTCGACCTGCGCATGATCGCCGGCAAGGTAATGATGGACCGCAACGCGCCGGACTATCTGACCGACACCGCCGAATCCGGCTACCAGGAAAGCAAGGCGCTGATCGAACGCTGGCACGGCAAGGGCCGTTTGCACTACGCGGTCACGCCACGTTTTGCCCCGACCAGCACCCCGGCGCAACTGACGCTGGCCGGGCAATTGCTGGGCGAATACCCGGACCTGTACATGCAGACTCACATCAGTGAAAACCTGCAGGAAGTGGCATGGGTGAAAGAGCTGTTCCCGGAGCGCAAGGGCTACCTGGACGTGTATGACCACTACAAATTGCTGGGTGAGCGTTCGGTGTTTGCCCACGGCGTGCACCTGTGCGATGACGAGTGCGCGCGCCTCGCCGAAACGGGTTCGGCGGTAGCGTTCTGCCCGACCTCGAACTTCTTCCTCGGCAGTGGCTTGTTCAACCTGCCGATGGCCGAGAAACACAAGCTGAATGTCGGCCTGGGCACTGACGTGGGCGGCGGTACCAGCTTCTCGCTGCTGCAAACGTTGAACGAGGCCTACAAGGTCATGCAGTTGCAGGGCGCGCGGTTGAGCCCGTTCAAGTCGCTGTACCTGGCCACTTTGGGCGGCGCGCGAGCGCTGCGTTTGGCAGACAAGATCGGCACCTTGCAGCCGGGCACTGACGCGGACTTTTTAGTGCTGGATTACAACGCCACGCCGCTGCTCAGCTATCGCTTGAAGCAGGCGAATAATATTGCCGAGACGTTGTTTGTGCTGATGACGCTGGGGGATGACCGGGCGGTGTTGCAGACATATGCGGCCGGCAATCTCGTGCATCAACGCTGATCTAAAGCACACCGAGAAACAAATGTGGGAGCGGGCTTGCTCGCGAATACGGAGTGTCAGTCACCAGATGCATTGACTGATCTACCGCATTCGCGAGCAAGCCCGCTCCCACATTTCTGGCCCTGGTGAGTCAGGGAAATTACAGTTTTACGGACGAGCGTCCCGGCTTTTTCGTCTGCAACAAATGCGAGAACACCGCGTGCAAATCGTCCGACGCGCTTTCCTCATCGAGGTTGAGCTTGCTGTCGATGTGATCCATGTGGTGCATCATCAGGTTCACCGCCAACGTTGCATCGCGTGCTTCGATCGCATCGATCAGCTGCGTGTGCTCATCGTAAGAACAGTGCGAGCGGTTGCCGCTTTCGTACTGGGCGATGATCAACGAGGTCTGCGACACCAGGCTGCGCTGGAAGCTGATCAGCGGCGCATTCTTCGCCGCCTCCGCCAGCTTGAGGTGGAATTCGCCGGAGAGGCGGATACCGGCACCGCGGTCGCCGCGGGAAAAGCTGTCGCGCTCGTCGTTGACCATCTGGCGCAGCTCGGCCAGCTGTTCGGCCGTGGCGTGCTGCACTGCCAATTCCGTGATCGCCCGTTCGACCAGACGCCGGGCCAAAAATACCTGACGCGCTTCTTCTACACTCGGGCTCGCCACCACCGCACCACGATTGGGCCGCAGCAGTACCACGCCTTCATGGGCCAGACGCGAGAGCGCGCGGCGAATGATGGTGCGGCTGACGCCGAAGATTTCGCCCAGTGCCTCTTCACTCAACTTGGTTCCGGGCGCCAGGCGTTGTTCAAGGATGGCCTCGAAGATATGCGCGTAAACGATATCGTCCTGGGTTCCGCTGCGACCGGCCTTGCCGGCTCGCGGTTGTTTCTTGAGAGGTTGCAACTGTTCGTTCATGGGCACTCGGGTTTGGAGAACGGCGGCGAATTAACGGTAATACGGCAAGCGCGGGTTGCTGGCAAGTATCACCTAAAAACAGGGCACATTGTACACAACCCAATGCGCCAACACACTGTACGGCTGTTTGCAGCGTCGGCTGTATCGCAACGAGTAGTTACGTTTGAGTTTAGGCTTGAATCTGCGCCTTCACTGACAAATACCCAGGTAAAAGGAACACCTCTCCATGAACGACGCCACCCAAGCGCCTTTGCGCCCGTTGGCCGACACTTCTGCGTCGGCCATCGTCGCCGGCTTCATTGCCATGATGACCGGCTACACCAGCTCGCTGGTCCTGATGTTTCAGGCCGGCCAGGCCGCCGGGTTGACCACGGCGCAGATTTCTTCGTGGATCTGGGCCATCTCCATCGGCATGGCGGTGTGCAGCATCGGCTTGTCCCTGCGCTATCGCACGCCCATCACCATTGCCTGGTCCACACCCGGCGCGGCGCTGTTGATTACCAGCCTGGGCGGCGTGAGTTACGGCGAGGCCATTGGTGCCTACATCACCTGCGCCGTACTGGTGACGCTGTGCGGGCTGACCGGCAGTTTCGAAAAACTGGTCAAGCGCATCCCATCGTCGCTGGCGGCGGCCTTGCTGGCGGGAATCCTGTTCAAGATCGGCAGCGAGATTTTCGTCGCCGCGCAGCATCGCACCGGCCTGGTGCTGGGGATGTTTTTCACGTACCTGATCATCAAGCGCCTGTCGCCACGCTATGCGGTGCTCGCCGCGCTGGTGCTCGGCACTGTGCTGTCAGGGCTGATAGGGTTGCTGGATTTCAGTGGTTTTCACCTCGAAGTGGCGATACCGGTGTGGACCACGCCGCATTTCTCGCTGGCGGCGACCATCAGTATCGGCATTCCGCTGTTCGTGGTGGCAATGACCTCGCAGAACATGCCCGGCGTCGCCGTGCTACGTGCCGATGGCTACACCGTGCCCGCCTCGCCTTTGATCACCGCCACCGGCCTTGCCTCGCTGGTGCTCGCACCCTTCGGCTCCCACGGCATCAACCTGGCGGCAATCAGCGCGGCCATCTGCACCGGGCCGCATGCCCATGAAGACCGCAACAAGCGCTACACCGCCGCGGTGTGGTGCGGCGTGTTCTACGGGATTGCCGGAGTATTTGGCGCGACCTTGGCGGCATTGTTCGCAGCATTGCCAAAGGAACTGGTGCTGTCGATTGCAGCGCTGGCGTTGTTTGGCTCGATCATCAATGGCTTGAGCATCGCCATGAATGAGCCGAAGGAACGCGAAGCGGCGCTGATCACCTTTATGGTCACCGCGTCAGGCTTGACGTTGTTTTCCATCGGTTCGGCGTTCTGGGGGATTGTGGCGGGGGTGTTGACGCTGCTGATTCTGAACGGGCGCAAGGCATAAAAAAACGGCGACCCGAAGGTCGCCGTTTTTTTCAGTATCACTTAGCCGCGTTGATCGGCTTTTCTGGATACCACACGTCCAGCAACGGGCTGACTTCAGCCTTGGTCAGCTCGGAACGGGTTTTCAGCCAGGCTTCAACAGCAGCACGCTGCTCTTCGGAGACCGAGCCACGCTTCTGCAGGCAAACCAGACCGAAGTCATCGCCGCCGACATAGCCCAGACCGTTGGCTTCCATGGCTTCTTTGATGAATGCTTCGAGGAAAGCGTCGATAGCTTCTTCACTCAGGCCTTCGTTGAAGTCCAGGTTCAGTTCGAAACCCAGCTCTTGAAATTCATCAACGCACAGTTTTTTGCGCAGACGCTGGGAACGGTTAGTCGCCATTGGAACAATCCTCATAAGTAATAACGGGCGGCACTTTAGCAGTTTAAGGCAAGGATTGCCCGACTCTCTGGGACAGGCGGCTATCTGTCTGCAAAAAAACGCGCAATACCAGCTATCGTTCAGCTACAACTGGATCCACCTTGGGGCATAATGCCGACACTTTCGTGACCAATGAGGGATTTTCTTCCATACCCCTCGCCTTTTTCACCCTTCTCAGCAGTAGGGTTTTATTCCTTATGATCAAATCTTTTCGTTCCGTGTTATTGGCCAGCGTTCTTCTTCCACTGGCCTTTTCCGCCGCTGCCGCCCCAATCAACAACACCCTGCCACCCAACGTTGCGCAGGCCCTGCAGAAAGCCAAGCTACAAAATACCGCGCTGTCGCTGGTGATGCTGCCCCTCACCGGCCCCGGTACCCCCACCGTGTTCAACGCCGACGTGTCGGTGAACCCCGCCTCCACCATGAAGTTGGTCACCACCTACGCTGCCCTGGAAATGCTCGGCCCCAACCATCAGTGGAAGACCGAGTTCTACACCGACGGCACGCTCAGCGGTGGCGTCTTGCACGGCAACCTCTACCTCAAGGGCGGCGGCGACCCGAAGCTGAACATGGAAAAACTCTGGCTGCTGATGCGCGACCTGCGTGCCAATGGCGTGCAGCAAGTCACCGGCGACCTGGTGCTCGACCGCAGCTTCTTCAACCAGCCGCAATTGCCCGAATTCAATGACGACGGCAATGACGAGAACAAGCCGTTCCTGGTCAAGCCCGACGCCCTGCTGGTCAACCTCAAGGCCCTGCGCTTCGTAACCCGCAATGATTCGGGCCGCGTGATCGTATCGGTCGAGCCGCCGATTGCCAGCATTCGCATCGACAACCAGGTGAAAGTCTCCAACGCCAAGCAATGCACCGGCGACGTGCGCTACAGCCCGGTCACCGCCGCCGACGGCAGTGTCACCGTGACAGTCAGCGGCCAACTGGGCGATGGCTGCAGTTCGCAGACTTACCTGTCGCTGCTCGACCACGCCACCTACACCGCCGGCGCTGTGCGTGCGATCTGGCAGGAATTGGGTGGCACCATCCAGGGCCGCGACATCCAGGCGCCCGTGCCCAAGGACGCCAAAGTACTCGCCCGTGCCTTCTCGCCGGACCTGGCGGAAATCATCCGCGACATCAACAAATACAGTAACAACACCATGGCTCAGCAGCTGTTCCTGAGCCTGGGCGCGCAATTTCGCAACGATGCCGACGGCGACGACGCCAAGGCTGCGCAACGTGTGGTCCGTCAGTGGCTGGCGAAGAAAGGCATCACCGCGCCGCACCTCGTCATGGAGAACGGCTCCGGCCTGTCGCGCGCCGAACGTGTCAGCGCCCGCGAGATGGCGGCCATGCTGCAAGCCGCCTGGAAAAGCCCGTACGCGGCGGAATACATCAGCTCGCTGCCGATTGCTGGCACCGACGGCACCATGCGTAAACGCCTGAAGACCACCGCCATGCGCGGCGAAGCCCACGTCAAGACTGGCACCCTGAACACCGTGCGTGCCATCGCCGGGTTCAGCCGTGACAACAACGGCAACACCTGGGTGGTGGTGGCGATCCTCAACGATTCGAAACCGTGGGGCGCCTCATCAGTGCTGGACCAGGTGCTGCTGGACCTGTATCGCCAGCCGAAGCTGGCGGCGGCTGCGCCGGTGCTCTAAAGGCAACACAGATCAAATGTGCGAGCGGGCTTGCTTGCGATAGCGGTGTATCAGTATCAGATTCGCTGACTGACACGCTGCAATCGCAGGCAAGCCAGCCCCCAACATGAATGCGCGACGTCTGAAAAACTCTGTCAATCAAGCCCTGATTCGCTCAGCCTCCACCCGGTCCCTGCCCGCCTGCTTGGCCCTATACACCGCCGAGTCCGCCCGCAGCAGCAGCCCGTCAATGCCGTCATCGATCCGCCAACTGGCCACACCGAAGCTGGCGGTCACGATGCCCACCGTTTCCATCGGCGCACTGCGCAACGACTGCCACAACTCCATCGCCAGGCTGTACGCCTGCTCGCAATCAGTGTGCGGGCACAACACCACGAACTCTTCGCCGCCCAGTCGGCAAAACACATCCGTGCGCCGCAGGCGCTGACTGATGCGCTTGCACACCTCCTGCAACACCCCATCGCCTACCGCGTGACCGTACTGGTCGTTGATGCGCTTGAAGTGGTCGATATCCAGCATGATCAACGACAGCGCCCCACTGGTGCGGTTGAGCCTGAGCATCTCGACCTTGAGACGATCCTGGAAATAACGCCGGTTATGAATGCCCGTCAGCGAATCGGTGATGGACAGTGCCCGCAGCTCTTCCTCCACCCGTTTGAGATCGGAAATATCCGACACATAGCCATGCCACAGCGTACCGCCGCCCGGCAGTTCTTCAGGCGTGGCTTCGCCGCGAATCCAGCGCAGACCGCGTTGTGGCAACAGCACGCGGTACTCTTCGCGCCAGTGGCTCAGCTGCAACGCCGACAAGCGTATCGACAGGCGGACCCGCTCAACGTCTTGGGGATGAATGCGCTCGAAGACCTTGGCCGCGTCCTGTTGCAACACGCCGGTTTCGATTTCATAGATATCGCGCATGCCATCGCTGGCATAGATAAAACGCCCGTTGCCCTGAGGCTCGAGGGTGAACTGGAAGATCCCGCCGGGCACATGGGCACTGAGTTTTTTCAACAAACGATCGCGCACCGCCAACGCCTCGTAGGCGCGTTTCTGCTCGGTGACATCCAGGTAAATCGCCAGATGCCCGATCCACAAGCCATGGTCATCCAGCAATACGGTGCCGAGCATGTTCACCGTCAAGGGGCTGCCATTTTCGCGTAACAGGGTCCACTCGCGCGCCTGGTGCAGGTGGTCCGGGCTCTCCACCAGCATCGCCTGGCTTGGCGGGATGCGCTTGCCCATGGCCGCGCTCAAGCGGGTGGCGCGCGCTTCGAGTTCAGCGGCCAGGTGCAGGCTTTCCAGGGTCATGCGCCCCAGTACCTGGTCGGACGTGTACCCCAGCATTTGCTCGGCCCCCGCATTGAACGTGTTGATCACCCCGCGCAGGTCAGTGGCGATGATCGCGACCTGGGTGGCCGCATTCAGCACGCTGCGCAATTGCCCGTGCGCACCGCGCAATTCCTGTTCACGCAGGCGCAACTGCTCGGTGCGCTGTTCCACCAGTTTCAGCGCGCGCTGGCGTTGGCTGACCACCACATACAACAAGGCACTGAGCAGCAGGCTGAGCAACCCGCCCATGGTCAGGATGGTGCTCATCGAGGAGTGGTTGGCCTGATCGAAGACCTGGCTGCCACGCAACGTGAGGGCATACACATGGTCGCCGAGGGTCAAACGGCGCGCGGCGCTGAGGTCGCTGGCGCCTACCGCATTGCTCGAGGCATACAGCACGCGCTGCTGGGCGTCGGAGGTATCGACGATCTGCATCACCAGGTTGTCGCGGTTCGGCTTGGGCAAACCGTCGGCCACCAGCTGTCGCATGCTGATCACCGCCATCACAAAGCCGCTGGGCTCTGCCTCAGCCGGCTTGCGCACGGGCGCCACCAGCAAAACCCCGGCCGCATAGGCCGGTTCCACACCCACCAATTGCATCGGCTGGGATACCGCGGGCGTACCGCTTTCTTGCGCACGTTCAAGGACCGAGCGCCGAAGCGGCTGTGCCAACAGGTCGAAACCGAGCGGCGAGCCCAGCAGACTTTGGGTTTGGCTATACAACACCGGCACGTATTCATCGCGCTCGGCGGCAGGCGCCAACTCCCCTGACGAATTCAGTTCACGGATAGCAAAGGGCGCGCCGCGCTGGCGCGCGATCTCCTGTTCAAACGGCTTGCGCTGATCGCGAAAAATCCGCGGTGCCCAGGCATACGCGCGGGCGCGCAACAGCAAGGGTTGGGCAAATCCATCGAACTCGGCGCGGGACACATCACTGGAATTGACGAAGAAGCGCTGCAGGCTGGCCAGGCGTTGCTCCTGGTCTTCGAGGCGCTCCTGCAGGCGGGTGTAGCGTTCATTGACCAGCAACTGGAAACGCTGGCGAACCTGTTGCTGATACAGATCGGCGGCGGCCCAGGCAATAATTACCGTCAGCGCGCAACCTGCCAATAACACCACCAATGCCACCAGCCAAGCCGACGCCTGCTCACTGATAAAGCCTAGGATTTTGGGGCGTACGGCATGCATCGGCATAGGCAACACTCACAACGCCAGCGTGCGGGGCTGTCACTTTGGCTAGGGCTTCAGTTATAGCCATGAGGCCACTGTTTGACCAGCGCAAAAAAGCCGCAAACCCGGAATACGCCAGGCTTGCGGCTTTTTGTTCCAACTTGGTGCAGCAATCAGCGCGCAGTGATTTTCCACGCCCGGTGGATCTTCGCGTTACGCGCGAAATCCGGGTCGAGGGTCTTGTCGCTGATTTCCTCGACCGCATAGCGTTCGCTGAGGTTGTCCTCGAGCACGAACTTGCGGAAGTTGTTCGAGAAGTACAACACGCCGCCCGGTGCCAGGCGCGCCATGGCCAGGTCGAGCAACTGCACGTGGTCACGCTGCACGTCGAAGATGCCTTCCATGCGCTTGGAGTTGGAGAATGTCGGCGGATCAATGAAGATCAAGTCGAACTCATCGCGGCTGGCTTCCAGCCACGCCATCACGTCGCCCTGCTCCAGACGGTTCTTGTCGGAGAAACCGTTAAGCGAGAAGTTGCGACGTGCCCAGTCCAGGTAGGTCTTGGACAAGTCGACGCTGGTGGTGCTGCGCGCGCCGCCCTTGGCCGCGTGCACACTGGCGGTAGCGGTGTAGCAATACAGGTTGAGGAAGCGCTTGCCGGCCGCTTCCTTCTGGATGCGCATGCGCATTGGGCGGTGGTCGAGAAACAGGCCGGTGTCCAGGTAATCGGTGAGGTTGACCAGCAGCTTCACGCCGCCTTCGCTGACCTCGGTGAACTTGCCCTGGGCGCTCTGGCGCTCGTACTGCTTGGTGCCGCTTTGGCGCTCGCGACGCTTGACCACCACGCGGCTCTTGTCGACGTTCAGCGCCTGGGGAATCGCGGCCAGCGCATCGAACATGCGTGCGGAAGCTTTTTCCGGGTCGATGGATTTCGGCGCGGCGTATTCCTGCACGTGCACCCAGTCGTGGTAGAGGTCGATGGCCATGGAGTATTCCGGCATGTCGGCGTCGTACACACGGTAGCAATCCACGCCTTCGCGCTTGGCCCACTTGCCCAGCTGCTTGAGGTTCTTCTGCAGGCGGTTGGCGAACATCTGCCCGCCTTCGCTCAGGCGCGCCTGTTCAACCACCGGGGCCGGGGCTGGCTTGATCGGGTTACCGTTCTTGTTGTACTGGCGCTCTTGCGGCTCGGTCGGGGCCTGATCGTAAGCGGCTTGCTCACGTTCGGCCTGACGCTGCTCCGGGGTGCGGCGCTCGCCGGTGACGAACTGGTCCGGGTTGACTTTGATCAGCAGCAATTTGCACGGCAAGGCGCCGTTCCAGAACGAATACTGTTTGTGACTGCGAATGCCCATGCGCTTGCCCAGGTCCGGCGCGCCGGTGAACACCGCCGCTTCCCAACCCATGCACGCCTGACGCAGACGCTCGCCGAGGTTCTGGTAGAGGTACAAAAGGCTGGCTTCGTCACCCAGACGCTCGCCGTACGGCGGGTTGCAAATCACCAAACCTTTTTGATTCTGGTCAGGACGCGGCTCGAAGGTGCCGACTTCGCCCTGGTACACCTTGATCCAGTGGCTCAGGCCAGCGCGCTCGATGTTATTGCGCGCGGGTTGAATCAAGCGTGGGTCGGCTTCGTAGCCTCGCACCCACAACGGCGGCTTGTTCATGCCGATGGCAGCCCGCTCGGTCGCTTCGGTGTGCAGCTTTTTCCACAGCGCCGGAACGTGGCCGAGCCAAGTGGTGAAGCCCCACAGTTCGCGATTGAGGTTGGGGGCCATGTCGGCGGCGATCATTGCGCCTTCGACCAGGAAAGTACCCACGCCACACATCGGGTCGGTCAGCGCGCCGCCTTCGGCCGCAATGCGCGGCCAGCCGGCGCGAATCAAAATCGCCGCCGCCAGGTTTTCCTTCAACGGTGCCGCGCCCTGCTGCAGGCGGTAACCGCGCTGGTGCAGGCTGTGGCCGGACAGGTCGAGCGACAGGATCGCTTCGCCGCGGTCCAGGCGCAGGTGAATACGCAGGTCCGGGTTGATCTTGTCGATGGAGGGGCGTTCGCCGGTCGGGGTGCGCAGCTTGTCGACGATCGCATCCTTGACCTTCAGCGCGCCAAAGTGGGTGTTGTCGATGCCCGAGCCGTGACCGCTGAATTCCACCGCCAGGGTGCCATCCGGGACCATGTGGTCGGCCCACTCGATGTCCAGCACGCCATGGTAAAGGTCTTCAGCGTCCTTCATCGGGAAGCGCTTGAGCACCAGCAATACGCGGTTGGCCAGGCGCGACCAGAGGCACAGGCGGTAGGCGGTTTCCATGTCGGCCATGCCGCGCACGGCCGAGGTGTGCTCGCGTGCGTCCTCAAGGCCAAGCCCGACGGCTTCCTCGATCAGCAGGCCTTCGAGGCCCTTGGGGCAAGTGAGGAAGAGTTCAAAACGGTCCGACATGGGGCATTCCAGGCTTTTCAGCAATAAATGAACAGGCAACGCATCGCCGGCTCGGTTTTTAATCAAGCACTTTTCTCGAAGAGTGCTCGCGTGGCACGAATGTGCCGTCCCACCCCGGCTGCCGGGCCTTTGGGCCAGAATTTCCGGGGCAGAGAAATAATTGATTGCAACAAAAAGAAATATTCCGACCCTTCGTCGAATAATAACCGACTGCAACGGGCGGACATTCTTACTAAAGGATTAAACCCATCCTCTATGCAGGGCACATCATAGCTGGCTTTGCCCGATAAAAGGGGCGAAGAGCCATCCCAGCTTATGGCTATAGCATCGTTATCGTTACGTGCTTATGACAAAACGATCATTGAATCCATGTGACCTATTGGTTAGAACTCAACACAGGTTGGCGCCGTAACGACGCCGACACATCGGCTCGCCACGCCGGCAGCGAGCCCACCAACGGCAGAAAAACTCTGCCCGGCCTCAGACGAGGCCGAAGGATATCAAGACAGTCAACAAGTGAGGGAAACACCCTATGAGAAGACTTAAGCGTGATCCGTTGGAAAGAGCATTTTTACGCGGATATCAATATGGCGTTCATGGCAAATCCCGTGAGCTTTGCCCATTTACTCTACCGTCGGTACGCCAAGCCTGGATCAACGGCTGGCGAGAAGGACGCGGCGACAACTGGGACGGTATGACTGGCACTGCGGGAATCCACAGACTCAACGAACTTCACGCCGTCGGCTAACACAGGGCACTTAATCCGACACACCACCTTGAATATGTAACGACTTAACCACGCACGCCCCATCAGGGCGGCGGGCTTCGGCCCAGGGGCTCCTTTAGGGAGCCCTTTTTATTGGGTCGGTGGCGATGCGGACTACACACTCACAGGTGTATTTTTAGCCTGCCATCGCCAACAAGCCGGGCGCCTACCTTTTTGGCAAGGCCGCTATCGCATCCACCGACTCGCGAATCAGCGACGGTCCTTTATAGATAAAACCTGAGTACAGCTGCACCAGGCTTGCACCGGCGGCGATCTTCTCGGCCGCGTGCTTGCCTTCGGTGATGCCGCCCACGGCGATGATCGGCAAGCGCCCGGCCAACTCAGCCGCCAGCACCTTGACGATGTGAGTGCTCTTGTCGCGCACCGGTGCGCCCGACAGCCCACCCGCTTCATCACCATGCGCCAGCCCTTCGACACCCACACGGCTGAGGGTGGTGTTGGTGGCGATCACCGCATCCATGCCCGAATCCACCAGCGCCTGAGCGACCAGCACGGTTTCTTCATCGCTCATGTCCGGTGCAATCTTGATGGCCAACGGCACACGTTTGCCATGACGTATGGCCAGGTCTTCCTGGCGCTGACCCAAGGCTTCGAGCAGTTGCTTGAGCGAGTCACCGAACTGCAGGCTACGCAGACCCGGCGTATTCGGCGAGCTGACGTTGACGGTGACGTAGCTGGCGTGGGCGTAGACCTTGTCCAGGCAAATCAGGTAATCATCGACGGCGCGCTCTACGGGCGTGTCGAAGTTCTTGCCGATATTGATGCCGAGGATGCCCTTGTATTTAGCGGCTTGAACCCGTGAAAGCAGATGATCAACGCCCAGGTTGTTAAAGCCCATGCGATTGATGATCGCCTCGGCTTCCGGCAGGCGGAAGATCCGTGGTTTTGGGTTGCCCGGTTGCGGGCGTGGCGTCACGGTGCCGATTTCGACAAAACCGAAACCCAATTGCGCAAACCCGTCGATGGCCGCACCGTTCTTGTCGAGGCCGGCAGCCAGCCCGACCGGGTTGGGGAAGTCGAGTCCCATCACCGATACCGGCATTTTTGCCGGTGCCTTGCATACCAGGCCATTGAGCCCCAGACGACCACCGGCACCGATCAGGTCCAGGGACAGATCGTGGGAAGTTTCCGGAGAGAGTTTGAACAACAGCTGGCGGGCCAGGGTATACATGGGCGGGCTAGACTCGGATGGCGGCGAAAGGTGGCGCCGATTATAGCCGGGGTGGCGCGCCAGGTGCGAGGTGCGCCGTCCAATCGTCAATGACGTTGTGCCACCAACGCCTCATACCGCGCCCATATTTTTTCTGCGTAACGCAAACGCAACGCTTCACGCTCAGGTGCCGCGCCGGCGTTGTAGGAGCCCACGGCTGTCCAGTTGTAACCGAAACGCTGGATAAACCCGGCAAGTATCGAGGCGCCCACCTCGACCGACAAGCAGGGCTCACTCAATAACCGCTCCTCGGTAATGCCCTGCTTGGCCAGGCGAGGCAAGTGCATGCTGTTGATCTGCATCAGACCAATATCCCGGGAGCCATCGCTGTTGAGCGCGTTCACAGCGTGCGCGCGGTAACCCGATTCCACAGCGGCGATGGCCTGTAAAAGCTCAGGTTCGAGGTCATAGCGGCTAGCCACCTCTTCCCAGCAATTGGCCCAGGCCTGATGGCTGCCCATCAGCAGGCTCAACACCAACGCTTTGCCCAATCGATTAATCATGAGTCACCTGCCCACAAGCCGAGCAGATGCGTTGCACGCGCCCTGGCCCCGTCTGGAGAATGGCGTGCTGCTCGGCTTTCACGGCACAGGTAAAGCGATACCCCCTGCCGTAAATTGTCTTGATAAAGCCCTTGTCCTTCTTCAGCTGCTTGCGCAATGCGTAGATACAGCGCGTCAGCGATTCCTCTGCAACCTCCCCTCGGGGCCAGACCAACTCAAGCAGACGATCCTTGGTCATCAACGCTCCGTCAGACGCCAACAGCAGCCGCAGTACATGCCACTCCTTGGGCGGCAACTGAATATCCGCGCCTTCGCCGATCAATCGGCCATCGCCCTGCAAGGTCCACCCGGCAAACACCCAGGCAGCCGTCAGCCCATCATTCACGAGGGTCATGCACACCTCTGCACCCGACTACTGACATTGAATTCCTTGTTTCCAGAAACGGCCGATACGCCAACATCACGACTATAAAAACCCGAGCCGCGAACAACGTTAGGAAAAAACCCATGTCATCAAGGCTTTCGGCGGGCACCACGTAGGACTTTTCGCAGTCGCCGACCACAAAGCGTTTCAGGGCTCTGACCAACGGGTTGTGTCACTCAAGGACATCACGGCGTTCGCGCACAAACGCACGCTGCACACGCTCATATTGGCTCGGGGTCAGCGGCGGCGGGCCGACAGCACCGGCCAGCATCCGCGGCTCACTGCCAACCGCCCGCGCCTGGATCACAAAGAGCCGCACCTGCGCGCGTCGACCACGGAGGGTCGCCTCGCCCTCACGGTGAAAACCACCCAGCCACAAGCGTCTGCCTTGAGGTACGCGCACCACAGAGCTGACCGCCATTCGCCCCACCGCTCCTGCCGAGCCGGGCTTGAATGTGCTGTCCATCTGACGGCCATCCTCGAGGTTCACCAGCATCTCGATCTGATGCGCTCCGGCGAAGCGCGGGAGCACACTGGCTTCAATGCCATACCGCACGGGCTGCCAATCACCCTTATCGTCGCCGGGCCGTGGCAGGTAAAACGTATGGTTATCCTGGAAAACCGCAGGCACGTTTTCCTGGGTAAGGATTACGGGAAACGCGACGACTTTGGCCTTGCGCCGGCGCTCCAGTACACCGAGCTGTGCCATCAAGCGGTTGTCTTCCAAAGGTTCCAGTACGCGCGTCACGAAAGCCCCGGTCTGGGTTTCCTGAGCCCAGGCCGCGCCCATTCTGGCGAATTCACTGCGCTCCACCTCCACTTGCCACAGCGACACCTCAATCGGTCGCTTGGGCTTGTCGAGCTCCGCCACCAGCTCCTCAAGCACCTTCACCTGAGCAGGTTTGCCCTTGATCAACAGGCTGTTTGAATCCGGATAAGCCATCACCACCAGGCTCTTGTCGGCCAGCAAACCCGGGGGTCGTTGCGTGTCCTTCTTTTGCTCGCTGGCCAGCACGGTTTCGATCATCGAGGCCATGCCCGGAACGTTGACCTGGTCGTCGCCCATCGAATACGTGCGATCCGCCACGTGCGTGTTGAACACCTGCACCACGCCGAAGGTTTGCGTGCCGACGCGGACCTCAGTGCGCTGCTTGTCCATCAGTTGAGCCAAGTGCAATACCTGGTCGACATAGTTAGGTGGCCCGGACACATAGAACGTCCGCCCGCCGCTCTCCCTCAGGGGAAAGCGCGACTCATCAAGCCCGGAACGGCGCATGAACCCGCGCAGCCTGTCGACCGAGATATGCCGCAGCGCTACCGCCGAGCTTTTTGCCTCCCCGGCGTCATACAGGTAAAGCACTTGCCCGTCGCTGTACCAGATCAGGCCTTGCTGCTCGGCGACGGTTTCCAGCGTGTGCTGCGCCGCCCCAAGGTCGAATTGCCCGGTGATGGTTTTACGCGCCACCTCGCGGCTGACAACGACAGGCAAGCCCAAGGGCACCGACAGCGCGGTAAAAAAGGTATGCAGGCTTTCATCCCGCGCCTGATAGCTATCCCCCAAAGCGCACGCGTTTGCCAACAGCAGTGCACCGCACAGCAGCCAGCGGCATAACCTGCGGTAACTGCGCATAGTTGGGGAATAGATAGACACCGTGGATGTTCCTCGCCGCCTGACGCAAAGAGGCGGCCATACTGGAAGGCAGCTGAGTTTCAATCTTGATGGAAAACTGACGGCGGACTGCGCTTGAAGCCCCGTGGCATGTGCCTTGCTAAGGGCTATGTATTAAAGCCTGCACCAACGTCGGAGCAGGCTTACGGACAATGGCGTCGTTTCCCTGCAATGGCTTGCGCTGCCACCCGCGCAACCCTCAAGGGTTACGACGCTTTTTTTTGAGCAAAGGTGAGTGTTGATGAACGATTCGGTCGGCAACAGCCCGGTGAGCCATCCGCTGGCCTGGGTGAACGGCAGTGACGCCCCGGAAAAGAGCAGCCTCGACCTGGGCTTCATGGCGCTGACCGATTGCGCCTCGCTGGTGGTCGCCGCCACCCAGGGCTTCGCCCAACCCTACGGCCTGACGCTGAACCTCAAGCGCCAATCGTCCTGGGCCAACCTGCGCGACAAACTGGTCAGCGGCGAACTGGACGCCGCCCATAGCCTCTATGGGTTGATCTATGCCGTGCACCTGGGCATCGGCGGCGTAGCGCCGACCGACATGGCCGTTCTGATGGGGCTCAACCAGAACGGCCAGAGCATCAACCTGTCCCGCGGCCTGCAACAGCAAGGGGTGATCACTCCTGAAGCACTGGACCGCCACGTGCACCAAAGCCGCACAAAACTGACCTTTGCACAGACATTTCCCACAGGCACTCACGCCATGTGGCTGTATTACTGGCTGGCGAGCCAAGGCATTCATCCGTTGCAGGACGTCGACAGTGTGGTGGTGCCGCCGCCGCAGATGGTCGCGCACCTGCAAGCCGGGCGCATCGACGGGTTTTGCGTGGGCGAGCCCTGGTGTGCCAGCGCGGTGAAGCAAAACCAGGGGTTCACCCTGGCGACCACCCAGGCGATCTGGCCGAATCATCCGGAAAAGGTTCTAGGTTGCACCCAGGCGTTTGTCGATCAATACCCGAACACCGCTCGCGTCCTGGTCATGGCGATTCTCGAGGCCAGCCGCTTTATCGAGCAAAGCCAGGAAAACCGCCGCTCCACCGCACAATTACTCAGTGCTTGCGACTACCTCGATGCGCCGCTCGACTGCATCGAACCACGCCTGCTGGGTGCTTATGACGACGGCCTCGGCCACCAGTGGCAAGACCCGCATGCCCTGCGGTTTTTCGGCGATGGCGAAGTAAACCTGCCGTACCTTTGCGACGGTATGTGGTTCATGACCCAGTTTCGGCGCTGGGGCTTGCTGCGCGAAGATCCGGACTACCTGGGCGTCGCCCGCCGCGTGCAGCAACTGGCTTTATACCGTCAGGCCGCTGCCGCCGTCGGCGTCAACGCAAACGCAGCGGACATGCGCAGCAGCCAGCTGATCGACGGCAAAATCTGGGACGGCTCCGACCCCGCCGCCTACGCGCGCAGCTTCCGACTGCACGCCATGGCAGACCACCCCAGCCACGAAGCGCAGCGCTGACAGGACGACCTTTATGTTACGCATCCTGTTAATCAACGATACGCCGCGCAAGGTCGGGCGCCTCAAGGCCGCATTGATCGAAGCCGGGTTCGAGGTGATCGATGAGTCCGGCCTGACCATCGACCTGCCCGCGCGCGTCGAAACGGTGCGCCCGGACGTGATCCTGATCGATACCGAGTCACCTGGCCGAGATGTAATGGAGCAGGTGGTACTGGTCAGCCGCGATCAGCCCCGGCCGATCGTGATGTTTACCGACGAACACGACCCGAACGTGATGCGCCAGGCCATCAAATCCGGGGTCAGCGCTTATATCGTCGAAGGCATTCAGGCCCAGCGCCTGCAGCCGATCCTGGACGTGGCCATGGCCCGCTTTGAAAGCGACCAGGCCTTGCGCGCCCAGCTCCAGGCGCGCGACCAGCAACTGGCCGAGCGTAAACGCATCGAGCTGGCCAAAGGCATGCTGATGAAAATGAAGCACTGCAACGAAGAAGAGGCCTACACGCTGATGCGCCGCCAAGCCATGAGCCGCCAACAGAAACTGATCCAGGTGGCGGAGCAGATTATCGCCATGAGCGAGTTGCTTGGCTGATCTGGCGCAGCTCTTGCTAAGCATTCACCACAGGTAACCAACGGCGGTTGCCCCTTCTACGACAAAGACGTCGCCCATCCGGTTTGCCCTCGCGAACCCGATGGCGGCGTTTTTTCGTTTTGGCCCCAGCGCCTGGGGCCGATGGGGCGGCTTTTAGCCAGCGGCCCCATCACTCGGCCTTCTTACAAGACCCCAACCGTTGAGGTGCGTGATGAAATCAAGCTTCTGGAAATCCGGGCACACCCCGACCCTGTTTGCCGCGTTCCTGTATTTCGACCTGAGTTTCATGGTCTGGTACCTGCTGGGCCCGCTGGCGGTGCAGATCGCCGCCGACCTGCACTTGACCACCCAACAGCGCGGGCTGGTAGTGGCCACGCCGATCCTGGCCGGCGCGGTGCTGCGTTTTCTGATGGGCATGCTGGCCGACAAACTGTCGCCTAAAACCGCCGGGCTGATCGGCCAGGTCATTGTGATTGCCGCACTGTTCGGCGCCTGGCAACTGGGCATCCACAGTTACGAGCAGGCCCTGCTGCTGGGCGTGTTCCTGGGCATGGCGGGCGCGTCGTTTGCGGTCGCCCTGCCGCTGGCCTCTCAGTGGTATCCCGCGGAACACCAGGGCAAGGCCATGGGCATCGCCGGTGCCGGCAACTCCGGCACCGTGTTTGCTGCATTGCTGGCACCGGTACTCGCCGCCGCGTTTGGCTGGAGCAATGTGTTCGGCTTCGCGCTGATTCCATTGGTCATCACGCTGATCGTCTTCGCCTGGCTTGCGCGCAATGCCCCGGAACGCCCGAAGGCCAAATCCATGGCCGACTACTTTAAAGCCCTGGGCGACCGCGACAGCTGGTGGTTCATGTTCTTTTACAGCGTGACGTTCGGCGGTTTTATTGGCTTGGCCAGCGCCCTGCCCGGCTACTTTAACGACCAATACGGCTTGAGCCCGGTGACCGCAGGCTACTACACCGCCGCCTGTGTGTTTGGCGGCAGCCTGATGCGCCCGTTGGGTGGTGCCCTGGCGGACCGTTTCGGCGGGATTCGCACCTTGCTCGGCATGTACAGCGTGGCGGCAATCTGCATCGCGGCGGTGGGTTTCAACCTGCCAAGCTCTTACGCGGCCTTGGCACTTTTCGTCTGCACCATGCTCGGCCTCGGCGCAGGTAATGGCGCGGTGTTTCAACTGGTGCCCCAGCGTTTTCGCCGCGAGATCGGCGTGATGACCGGCCTGATCGGCATGGCCGGCGGAATCGGCGGCTTCGCCCTCGCGGCAGGCATGGGCGCGATCAAGCAAAGCACCGGCAGTTATCAAATGGCCCTGTGGCTGTTCGCCAGCCTCGGCGTGCTGGCCTGGTTCGGGCTGCACGGGGTCAAACGTCGCTGGAGAACCACCTGGGGTTCGGCCGCCGTGACCGCCGCACGCGTCTGATGGGCTTGCAACTGAGTGTCGCGCAAGCCAGCGCCATTGGCCCTCGAGCCGAAAACCAGGACGCCCTGCGCGTCGTCACACCCGTGGCGGAACTGGCGGCGAGTAAAGGTTACCTGTGCGCCATCGCCGATGGCGTCAGCCAATGCGCCGACGGCGGCCTGGCGGCGCGCTCGACCTTGCAGGCGCTGGCGATGGACTACTACGCCACGCCGCAAACCTGGGGCGTGGCCCAGGCGCTCGAGCGTCTGTTGCTGGCGCAGAATCGCTGGTTGCAGGCCAACGGCGGCGGCCAGCCGCTGCTGACCACCTTGAGTGCGCTGGTGTTTCGCGGCCAACGCTTCACCCTCGCGCATGTCGGCGATTGCCGGGTGTATCGCTGGCTGGACGGCGAGTTGCAGCGCATCAGCGAAGACCACGTGTGGGAACAACCGGGCATGCAGCACGTGCTCAAGCGCGCGCTCGGCCTGGACCAACACCTGGTGCTGGATTTTCTCGACGGTGAACTGCGCGCAGGCGAATGTTTTTTATTGCTCAGCGATGGCGTGTGGGCCGCCTTGGGTGAGCACAGCATCAGTTCGATCCTGCGCGAGCAAACTGACCTCGATGTGGCGGTCAACACGCTGGTCAACGCCGCGCACCTGGCCGCCAGCCAGGACAATGCCAGCGCCCTGCTGGTGCGCATCGACCAGCTCGGCGCCGCCACCCTGGGCGATGCGCTGGTGCAGTTGCAGCAATGGCCGCTGCCCCCTTCGCTCAAACCCGGGCAGCGCTTTGAAGGCTGGCAGGTTGAAAGCCTGCTGGCGCAGAGCCGACAGTCGTTGCTGTACCGGATACGTGATGCCCAGCAGCAACCCTGGCTGCTGAAAACCTTGCCGCTCAACCGCGACGATGACAGCGATGCCGGCCAAGCGTTGCTATCTGAAGAGTGGTTTTTGCGCCGGGTTGCCGGGCGCGCGTTTCCTGAAGTTCACGCGGCCAGTGGGCGACAGCATCTGTACTACGTGATGCGCGAATACCCGGGGCAAACCCTTGCCGAACTGTTCCGGCACCAGGGGCCATTGCCCCTGGCGCAGTGGCAGTCCATCGCCGAGCGGTTGCTGCGGGCGATGGGCCTGCTGCACCGGCGACAAATCCTGCACCGCGATATCAAGCCGGAAAACCTGCTGCTGGGTGACGATGGCGAACTGCGCGTGCTGGATTTTGGCCTGGCCTATTGCCCGGGGCTCTCCGAAGACCGCGCTCATTTGCTGCCCGGCACGCCAAGTTTTATCGCACCCGAGGCGTTCAGCGGCGAGCCGCCTACGCCGCAACAGGATTTATACAGTGTCGGCGTTACCTTGTATTACCTGCTGACCGGGCATTATCCCTACGGCGAAATCGAAGCTTTCCAACGGCCGCGTTTCGCCCAGCCCGTCAGCGCCAGCCGCTATCGTCCCGACCTGCCTGACTGGTTGCCACTGAGCCTGGAACGCGCCGTGGCGGCTTCACCCGCGCAACGTTATGAAACCGCCGAAGAATGGCTGCTGGTGCTGGAGCAGGCCGACCGCCGTGAACTGAGCGTGCGACCACGGCCCTTGCTGGAGCGCGAACCGCTCAAGGTCTGGCAAAGCCTCGCCGCCATGTCGCTGCTGGTCAATCTGGTGCTGCTGTACTGGCTGTTGCACCACTAGAGGGCAAATTCCCAGGCAGCGCTGACTCAAAGCCCCAATAAACCCGCAAGCTGGCCAACTTGGCACAGCCACTGCATTAGCTTCCCCAACAACACACATACAGCCGTCCCTTCAACGTCGAAGGAGCGAGCTTCCCGAGAGAACGGGACCAGGACAAAGGCGTCCTCGCTAGATCACTAGCGGGGACGCCTTTTTTTGTTTGCGCGTAATTGGTCGAGCCATTGCGGAGAACGACATGAAAAAACTCAAATTGGTGATGATCGGCAACGGCATGGCCGGGGTTCGCACCCTTGAAGAATTGCTCAAGCTGAGCAGCGACCTGTACGACATCACCGTGTTCGGCGCCGAGCCCCACACCAACTACAACCGCATTCTGCTGTCGCCGGTGCTGGCCGGCGAGCAAACGTTCGAAGAGATCGTGCTCAACGATCTCGACTGGTACCTGGATAACCACATCAAGCTGTTGCTCAACCGCAAAGTGGTGCAGATCGACCGTGTCAAACGCCTGGTCATCGCCGAAGACGGCACCGCAGCCGAGTACGATCGCCTGCTGATCGCCACCGGCTCGACGCCATTTATCCTGCCGATCCCAGGCAATACCTTGCAAGGCGTGATCGGCTACCGCGACATCGCCGACACTCAGGCCATGATCGACACCGCCAAAACCCACAAGCACGCTGTGGTGATCGGCGGTGGCTTGCTCGGCCTGGAGGCCGCCAACGGCCTGATGCTGCGCGGCATGCACGTGACCGTGGTGCATATCGGCGAATGGCTGTTGGAGCGGCAGCTGGACAAGACCAGCGGCCAACTGCTGCAGGCCGAACTGGAAAGCCGTGGCCTGGTGTTCCGTCTACAAGAACAGACCCAGGCGCTGCACGATGCCGGTAACGGCCGTGTCGGCTCGGTGCAATTCAAGAACGGCGACGTCATCCCCGCTGACCTGGTGGTGATGGCCGCCGGCATCCGCCCCAACACCGAACTCGCAGAAAAATCCGGCATCCCGTGCAACCGCGGGATTCTGGTCAACGACACCTTGCAGACCTACGACCCACGCATTTATGCCATAGGCGAATGCGCCAGCCATCGCGGCATCGCCTATGGCCTGGTTGCGCCACTGTTCGAGCAAGCCAAAGTCTGCGCCAATCACCTTGCGCAGCTGGGCTTTGCCACCTACAAGGGCTCGGTCACCTCAACCAAATTGAAGGTCACCGGTATCGACCTGTTCTCCGCCGGCGACTTTATGGGCGGCGAAGGCACCGAAACCATCACCCTCAGCGACCCGATTGGCGGCGTGTACAAAAAACTGGTGATCAAGGACGACATCCTGGTCGGCGCCTGCCTGTACGGCGATACCGCGGACGGCGGTTGGTATTTCCGTCAGATCCGTGAGAACCATGCGATAGGCGAGATCCGCGATCACCTGATGTTCGGCGAAAACGCTTTAGGCGATGTCGGCCATCAAGGCCAGGACAAGGCCATGAGCATGGCCGACAACGCCGAAGTCTGCGGTTGCAACGGCGTGTGCAAGGGCACCATCGTCAAGGCGATCCAGGCGCACGGGCTGTTCAGCGTTGACGAGGTCAAGAAGCACACCAAGGCCGCCAGCTCCTGTGGCTCCTGCGCCGGGCTGGTGGAGCAGATACTGATCAACACCGTGGGCGGTGCCGCGGACGTCAAACCAAAGAGCGAAAAGGCGATCTGCGGTTGCAGCGACCTCAACCACGGGCAAATTCGCCAGGCCATCCGCGATCAGCACTTGCTGACCATCGCCGGCACCATGAGCTACCTGAACTGGCGCACACCCAACGGCTGCGCCACCTGCCGCCCGGCGCTCAACTATTACCTGATCTCCACTTGGCCAGGCGAAGCCAAGGATGACCCGCAATCGCGCCTGATCAACGAACGCGCCCACGCCAACATTCAGAAAGACGGCACCTACTCCGTAGTCCCGCGGATGTGGGGCGGTGTGACCAATCCGTCAGAGCTGCGGCGTATTGCCGACGTGGCCGACAAGTACAACGTGCCGATGGTCAAGGTCACCGGCGGTCAACGCATCGACCTGCTGGGTATCAAGAAACAGGACCTGCCAGGGGTTTGGAAGGACCTCGACATGCCTTCCGGTCACGCCTATGGCAAATCCATCCGCACCGTGAAGACTTGCGTCGGCAGTGAGTTCTGCCGTTTTGGCACACAGAACTCGACGCAGTTGGGCATAGAGCTGGAGCATGACCTGTTCAATATGTGGTCGCCGCACAAGGTCAAGCTGGCGGTGTCCGGTTGCCCACGCAATTGCTCGGAAGCGGGCATCAAGGACGTGGGCATCATCGGCGTGGATTCCGGCTGGGAGATGTACATCGGCGGCAACGGCGGGATCAAAACCGAAGTCGCGGAGTTCTTCGTCAAGCTGAAAACCGCCGACGAAGTCCGTGAATACAACGGCGCTTTCCTGCAGCTTTACCGCGAAGAAGCCTTCTACCTCGAGCGCACCGTGCACTACCTGCAACGCGTGGGCATGGAGCACATCAAGAAGGCCGTACTGGAAGACCCGGCTCGCCGCCAAGCCCTCAACGAGCGTCTGCAGTTTTCGCTGTCGTTCGAACAAGACCCCTGGAAAGAACGCCTGGAGCAGCCGCTGCTGAAAAAGGAATTCGAGGTCATCCCCGTCAAACAGCTGGAGGTGCCGGTATGAACTGGCTGGATATATGCGCACTCGATGAAATCAACGCCCTGGGCTCGCGCATCATCAATGGGCCCAAAGGTGATATCGCGATTTTTCGTACCAGTGATGACGAAGTGTTCGCCCTCGATGACCGCTGCCCGCACAAGGGCGGTCCGTTGTCCCAAGGCCTGATCTACGGCAAGCGCGTAGCCTGCCCGCTGCACAACTGGCAGATTGATCTGGCATCCGGCGAAGCCCAGGCACCGGACATCGGCTGCGCACACCATCACCACGCCCGCGTGGAAAATGGCCGGGTCATGCTGGCCCTGCGGGACGCGGGTTGATGAACCGCCAGGTCACCGCGTCCACCTGCTGTTACTGCGGGGTGGGTTGCGGCGTGCTGATCGAGCACGATGGCGCGCAGATCCTCGGTGTACAAGGCGACCCGAACCACCCGGCGAACTTCGGCAAGTTGTGCAGCAAAGGCTCCAGTCTGCACCTGACCGGCGACCTGGCGGCCCGCGCCTTGTACCCGGAGCTGCGTCTGGGCAAAGGCCTGGCGCGGGCACGCACCGACTGGGAAACCGCACTGGAGCACGCGGCCAACGTGTTCGCCGAGACCATCAGCGAACACGGGCCGGACAGCGTGGCGTTCTACATTTCCGGGCAATTGCTGACCGAGGACTACTACAGCTTCAACAAGCTGGCTCGCGCGCTGGTCGGCACCAACAACATCGACAGCAACTCGCGGCTGTGCATGTCCTCGGCAGTGGTGGGCTACAAGCGCAGCCTGGGCGCCGATGCGCCGCCGTGCAGTTATGAAGACCTGGAGTGCAGCGACTGCGTAATGATCGTCGGCAGCAACATGGCCTACGCCCACCCGGTATTGTTCCGACGCCTTGAGGAAGCCAAAGCGCGGCGCCCGCAGATGAAAGTGCTGGTGATCGACCCACGTCGCACGGACACCTGCGATTTGGCTGACCTGCACCTGGCCATCCTGCCTGGGACGGATGTGGCGTTGTTCCATGGGATTTTGCATCTGTTGCTGTGGGAAGACTGGATCGACCGAGACTTTATCCAGGCGCATACCGATGGACTGGCCGAGCTGAAACGGCTGGTGCATGACTACACGCCGCAAATGGTCACGCAGCTGTGCGGGATCAGCGTCGAGCAGCTGCGCCTGTGCGCCGAATGGGTCGGTACCTCCAGCAGTTTTCTGTCGCTGTGGTGCATGGGGCTCAACCAATCCACCGCCGGCAGCGCCAAAAACAGCGCGCTGATCAACTTGCACCTGGCCACCGGCACGATTGGCCGAGCGGGCTGTGGGCCGTTTTCCCTGACTGGCCAGCCGAATGCGATGGGTGGGCGCGAGACCGGCAGTTTGTCGAATCTGCTGCCCGGCCATCGCGAGGCGGCCAACCCGGAACATCGGGCCGAAGTGGCCGCGTATTGGGGTGTTGAACAACTGCCCGCCAGCACCGGGCTGACCGCCATCGAACTGTTTGAACAGGTACAGGCCGGCAAGATCAAGGCCTTGTGGATCGCCTGCACCAACCCTGCCCAATCCTTGCCCGACCAGAACACCGTGCGCATGGCCTTGGAGGCGTGCCCTTTCGTGGTGCTACAGGAGGCTTTTCGTACAACCGAAACGGCCCGTTTCGCTGACTTGCTGCTGCCGGCGGCCAGTTGGGGCGAGAAAGAAGGCACGGTAACCAACTCTGAACGGCGCATTTCCCACGTGCGACGGGCCATCGCCCCACCTGGGGAGGCGCGCCCGGATTGGGCAATCACTGTGGATTTTGCCCAGCGCCTGGAGCGACGTCTTTGTCCCGGAAAACCGGGGCTTTTCGCCTTTGAACACCCCTCGCAGCTCTTTGATGAGTACAAACTGCTGACCCGCAACCGCGATCTTGACTTGTCGGGCATCAGCCATGCCCTGCTCGATCGGATGGGTCCGCAGCAATGGCCGTTTCCCGCGGGCGCGCAATCTGGAACTGCGCGCCTGTACACCGACGGCGTATTCCCGACCGAGAGCGGCCGCGCGCACTTTGTTGCCGACCCCTACCGCGCCGCCAAAGAGCAGCGCGACGCACGCTTCCCGCTGACGCTGATCACCGGCCGCCTGCGTGATCAATGGCACGGCATGAGTCGCACAGGCACTGCAGCCCAGTTATTTGGGCATGTGAGCGAGGCACTGCTGAGCGTGCACCCGGATGAGTTGCGCCGCCATCGCTTCAAGGACGGTGACCTGGTCAACCTCAAGAGCCGTCGCGGCAGCGTGATTATTGCCATCAACAGTGATGACAGCGTGCGCCCCGGCCAAGCGTTCCTGCCGATGCATTGGGGTGACCGTTTTCTCAAGGGGGGCGTGAATACGCTGACCCAGCCAGCCTTCGACCCTTTGTCGAAACAGCCGGAACTCAAACACAGCGGTGTGCGCCTGGAGGCTGTGCAACTGCCGTGGCAGCTGTTTGCGTTGATCGAAGGCGATGTGCAGCAACACGTCGAGGCACTGCGCCCCCTGTGCGAGGGCTTTGCCTACGTGAGCCTTAGCCTGGCCGGGCGCGAACGGCCGGCACTGGTGGTGCGCGCGGCACATACCGAGGCGCCCGACCTGCAACTGCTGACCCGTATCGACGCACTGCTGGGGCTCAACGACGGCCCAGTGATGGCGTACGACGACCCGCGTCGCTCGATCGGTAAACGCGTAAAAATCGAAAAAGGCCGGATTACCGCGTTGCGCCTGGCCGGTGAAACCCTGGCTCGGCATTGGTTGCAAAGCCTCTGGCTGGAAGGCCGCACTGACGATCAACTGCGCCGCTGGCTGCTGGCACCGCTCAGTGCGCCGCCGGGCGGTGCGGCAGCCAGCGGCAAGATTGTGTGCAACTGCAAGAACGTCAGCGAAAACGCCGTGTGCGCAGGCATCACTCGCGGCCTGGACCTTAACGGGCTCAAACAGGCGCTGGGCTGCGGCACGCAATGCGGCTCGTGCGTACCGGAAATCAAACGTCTTTTGGCCAGCAACCCGCAGCCAATCGCAATCAGTGTGTGAGGGAAAAACATGAGCGCAAAAATCTGGCTGGTGGGTGCGGGGCCCGGTGATCCTGAACTGCTGACCCTGAAGGCGGTGCGGGCCCTCCATGAGGCCGACGTGGTATTGATTGATGACCTGGTCAACCCGGCTGTGCTGGAGCACTGCCTTGAGGCGCGGATTATCAGCGTAGGCAAACGCGGTGGCTGCCGTTCGACACCACAGGATTTTATCCATCGCCTGATGCTGCGTTATGCCCGGCAAGGCAAATGCGTGGTGCGATTAAAGGGTGGTGACCCGTGCATTTTCGGGCGTGGCGGCGAAGAAGCGATGTGGTTGCGCGAACGTGGTGTGGACGTGGAGTTGGTCAACGGGATCACGGCGGGCCTGGCCGGTGCAACAAACTGCGATATCCCGCTGACATTGCGTGGGGTCAGTCGCGGTGTAACGCTCGTTACGGCACATACCCAGGACAACAGCAGCCTGAACTGGCGTGCACTGGCCGAAAGCGGGACGACGTTGGTGGTGTACATGGGCGTGGCGAAGCTGGAGGAGATCCGTCAGCAGTTGCTGGAGAGCACCATGGCAGAGGATATGCCGGTGGCGATGATCGAAAACGCATCGCTGACTCAGCAGCGAGAATGCCGTAGCACGTTGGGGCAGATGCACAAGGATGCGCAGGCGTTCGCCTTGAAGAGCCCGGCAATTCTGGTGATCGGCAGTGTCGCCGCGGCTGCACAGGCGGCATGCGTGACCGTATCCGCCAGCGCCTGAGGCAAACGCCAGGCGAAAAAAAGCCCGGCCTAAGCCGGGCTTTTTTTTACCACTCAATAATTACTGAGCAGCTTGAGCTTCTACCGAGGCTTCTACGCGACGGTTGATAGCACGGCCAGCTTCAGTTGCGTTGTCAGCAACTGGGCGGGATTTGCCATAACCAACCGAGCTTACACGGTTAGGAGCAATACCGTCTTTGACCAGAACTTGCTTGACCGCGTCAGCACGACGCTGGGACAGCTTCTGGTTGTAAGCGTCAGGACCGACGGAGTCAGTGTGACCTTCAACAACGGTGGTGGTTTGTGGATACTGTTTCATGAAGTCAGCGAGGTTTTTCACGTCGCCGTAGCTGTTAGGCTTAACAACCGACTTGTCGAAGTCGAACTTCACGTCCAGCTCAACACGAACAACCTGAGCAACTGGAGCTTCTGGCTCTGGAGTTGGCTCTGGAGCTGGTGCTGGGGTAGGAGCTGGAGCTACTGCGCCGGCGTTGCCGCCGAAGTTCACACCCAGGCCGACCAGTGCGGAGTAATCCCACTTGCCGTTGTCCAGGTTGTAGTCAGACTCAACACCGGCACGTGCGAACAGGTTGTTGGTGAAGTAGTACTTCACGCCAGCGCCAGCGATAGCCAGGGTGGACTGGTCGCGACCGCTGTGGCCATCGTCTTTAACGTTAGTACGGCTCTGGTGACCGAAACCACCTTCAACGTATGGACGCAGGGAGTCAACACCGGCCTGACCGAAGTGGTACTGAGCAGTCACGCTGCCAGTGTCACCTTTGATCTTCTGGCTACCAGTACCGTCGTTCGAACGGGTGTGGTTGGTAGTGTCGTAGTTCAGGTTGATCGACACGTCGTCGGTCAAGAAGTAACCGATGCTTGCGCCAGGGTTGAAGCCGTCTTCGATGTGCTTAACGCTATCGTTGTACTGCTTCTTGTAGAACAGCTGGCCTTCAACTGCGCCTTGGCCTTGTGCCAGAGCGCCGAAAGAAGTGGCAGCAATAAGAGAACCAATGGCAAAGCCCAAGGTGTTTTTCAGTTTCATCCGTTAAATCCCCATCTGGTGATTGTAAAGCAGTCCCACAAACCGGGGGACAACTCGGCGACAAGTCTAACAGAACTTGCCTACACGTAAGAGATATTTGCCACGCACTAAGTTTCAGTCTCGCCCGCAAATTTCTCACGTAATTTATCAAGAGCACGCTTGTAACGCATTTTTGTAGCACTCAAACCCATGTGCATGATGTCAGCAATTTCCTGAAACTCCAGCTCTGCGACAAATCGTAGCACCAAAATTTCGCGGTCAATTGGGTTCACATGCACCAACCAGCGATCGAGTCCGCCCTTTTCCTCGGGTGCCGGCGCCTTTTCTTCAGACGCTTCCTCAAGGGGGTCGAGACTCAAAGCGTCCATCAACCGACGCTTTCGCCGCTCCTTACGATACTGCGTGATGCACTCGTTATACGTGATGCTGTAGAGCCATGTCTTGAACTTCGATTTGCCCTCGAAGTTCTTCAGGCCATACAGCACCTTGAGCATCACTTCCTGACAGACATCGTCCGCATCTCTATCGTTCCCTAAATACCTTGAACAAACGTTGAACAGAGTGCGTTGATATCTGCGCATCAATTCTTCGTACGCGCGTGTTACGTGAAACAGCTCCGTGTGCGAGCGCGCGACCAACTCCTCATCAGAGAGCTCACGGGGGTCATAGCGCGTAGACAGCGTTTGGGCTTTATTCAAAACAAGTCGTGCCGACAGTCAGGTCAATGTCCGCTACAGCCCGGTCACCCGGGTTTGCGGCGGCGTACATTAGCAGGGTTTGCCGGATTAGCGGCTACTGACCTGCTGCTCCAGGAGAATCCGATTGGACAGCGATACCAGCTCACCGTCATCGGTCAGCACGGTCGTCTTGACTGTGCCGATCTCCTCGATTTGCCCTTCGACCTCGCCCACACGCACCTGTTGCCCAACCTGATACAGCTCACGCACATAGATTCCCGCAAGAATCTGACCGGCAATTTCCCGGCTTCCCAACCCCATGGCCAGCGCAACGGCCAGACCAACGGTAATCAAAACAATCACAATCACATGGTTGAGCAGGTCAGTTTTGACCTCGAGCTGGCTGATCGCGACGGAAATACTGATGATGATCACCAGCCCCTGAGCGATCCGCCCCAGGCCCGCAGCATAGTCCAGCCCCACGCCTTCGGCGCCTCCGCGCACCAGCCCATTGGCCAGTTGCGCCAGTAAAACGCCTACGAGCAGCACCAGCGCGCCGCCGAAAACCTTCGGCAAATACAGCGCCAGCATGTCGAGCGTAGCTGAAACTCGCTCAAGTCCAAGGGATTGAGCTGCAGAAACCAGAAAAATAAGTAAAACGAACCAGTAAACGATCTTCCCGATGAGGGTCGAGATCGGCACTTGCAGCCCGGCACGACCCAACAGCTTGGTCAGGCCCGTGCCTGCCATCAAGCGGTCCAGGCCCAGTTTGGCGAGCAATTTGGACAGCAGGGTGTCGAGCAGCTTGGCCACGACAAAACCCAGCAAGACCAAAACCAGAGCACCAAACAGGTTGGGAATGAAATTCGCCACCTTGGTCCACAATGCAGTCATCGCAGTGACCAGGCTCTGGGTCCAGAGATCAAGTTCCATATTCAATCAGCCTTATCAGCAGTGCGAGCAAGAGGTTTACGACGGGAAACCGGCGACACATGGGCCGAACCATTGTTCAGAGCCATCATCAGCGCCGGCAGCCAACGACCGAGCAGCCCGAACAGATCTCCCGCACCTACCTGACGGTTGGCGGTTTTCAACACGCGACCCAGGCAGGCGTCGTCGTCACGGTTGGACGGCGAAGCATTAAGCATGTCACGCAATGACTGTTCGAACGGATCGTGCATAAAGACCTCTCGCAAGTGATTTAAAAGACGAGGGTTAAATTCCTGGGGTCACATGTACCCCCTACTACGTTCAGGTCATATTCAGGTCAAACCCAGCGCAATCGTCGAAATAGCCACCATTGGCCCAAGGCGACGACCACCATCATCAGGCACGCAATCATGAATCCGTAGGGACTGGCGGAGAACGGAATCCCGCCCACATTTATCCCCAGCAAACCGGTGAGAAAACTCATCGGCAAAAAAATCCCGGTGATGATACCGAAGCGGTACATGGTGCGATTCATCCGCAGGCTCAATCGCCGGTCTTCGGTCTCAAGCACAAGCCCCACGCGCTCTCGAGCCAATTCGAGCTCTTCCAGGTAACGCGTCAGGCTATTGTGTAATTCGTTCCAGTAGTCAGCATCGTCATCACAAAACCACGGCAATTTGGTTCGCGTCAGCTGGGCAAAAATATCTCGCTGAGGGGCGAGGAAACGCTTGAGCCCCGCCGCGCGCCGACGGATCTGCAGGACGCTGCCATGTTCCGGAGTATACCGTTCGTCGGCATCCAATTTTTCTTCTTCGATATCGACGACTTCAGACAGATCGGTAACCAGATCCTGCACTTTGTTGGTCAGGTACTGCGCCATATAAAGGATGAGTTCCGAAGCGGTTTTCGGCCCTTTGCCCTCCGCCAGTTGCACCAGCAACTCATCGGTTGCGCGCAGCGGACGCAGGCGCAAGGAAATCACGCGATCGGCCGCTGCGAAGATCCGCACCGACACCATGTCTTCCGGCTCGGCGCCCGGGTTCAGGTTGACCCCGCGCAGAAACAGCAGCAATTGCGCTTCGGGCAGCGGCAACAGGCGCGGACGGGTGTTTTCCTCCAGCAGCAAATCGCAGGCAAACTCGCTCAAGCCGCTGGACTTACGCAGCCAGGTCTGGGTCTGCGGATGGCTGCGATCCCAATGCAGCCACAGGCTTTCCTGAGGCTGAAGTTGCAAGTCGTCGAGCTCAGTCCGGGCAATCGAACGCGCACCGCCTTTACCGTCCAGCACCAGGGCATGCACCAGCCCCCATTGCGCGTTTTCTTCCTCGAACATCCTCACCCCTATCGGCAACAGCAGTTTATTCAGGCATTTTCAGCGGGCTGGGCGAGACGATCACGCCGTTATTGTCCGCATAAATGTATTCACCGGGGCGGAACGTCACGCCGGCGAAGGTCACCACCACGTTCAGGTCGCCAATGCCACGCTTGTCGGTCTTCATCGGGTGAGTGGCCAGTGCCTGTACGCCCAAATCGGTTTGGGCAATGACATCGACATCACGGATGCACCCGTAGATCACCAGCCCTTCCCAGCCGTTTTTTGCGGCTTTCTCGGCAATCATGTCGCCGAGCAACGCGCGACGCAGGGAGCCACCACCGTCGACCACCAGCACCTTGCCGGCGCCCGGCTGATCGGCCTGTTCCTTGACCAGGGAGTTGTCCTCGAAGCATTTGATGGTGACGATCTCGCCGCCAAAGGAATCCCGGCCACCGAAATTACTGAACATCGGCTCAACCACCTGCACCAGCTCCGGGTAGGCGTCGCACAGATCGGGCGTCACGTAATGGTTCATCGTGAAACTCCTGTCATCAAAGAAGAGGTCGAACATCCCACGGTGTACATCAGAAAAACGTGTCGCAACAGGCAATCTTTAACGGTTCACCGGTTGGCGGCGGCCATGATCGGACTCGCTTCGTCGCAACGCAATAGCGACTGCGCGACTGAATATGACCAGAAGCGTTTAACGCGTCATATCTTAGCCGCAACCACACACGAGTGAAACGCCCTTGGCAGAGCGCTTGATCAAACAGCTGCCAGTACCTGCGGGTACGCCCCGGCCAAGGGTGTCAGTGGATCGTTCAACCACCGCACCACCATTGGCCATACCTCGGCTTGAGCAGCTTTGCTGACCAGCATATCGACATGCCCGAAATCCCCGCTGAAGCCCTGCTGGCGCCCCAGACACAGGTATTGGCGGTGCTCGGAGCCGACTTGCTCGAACAACTTGCGGCACGCCCAATCCGGGTCCTGCTGGTCACCGGCGGCACTCACCGCCAACAACGGCACATCGACTTCGGCGAGGCCCTTCCACCAATCCTGTTTGCCATCGCCAAAGCGACCGAACAGGCCGTTCCAGCGCATGGCTTCGATCATCACGCCCGCAGGTTCATCCTCCGGACCACGCTTGAGCCGCGCGCCGGACACCTCGCCAAATCGTTTCAGGAGCAAACGAGCGGTCCACTCCACCGGTGGAATTTTCAACGGCCAGTGGGTACGGCTCACCTGGCAACCAAACAACGCCACCGAGGCCGCCGCTGGCGCCCCCAGGTGCTGCCCGCCGAGGGCCGCGGCCAGTGCGGTGCCGCCCAGGGAATGCCCGATCCAGTGCGGGATTTGCGCACTTTGCTCATGCACAAACGCGCCGATGGCCGGCAAATCGTAACGCGCGTAGTCGGCAACGCGATTCTTCGCGTAGTCCTGGTTGCGCTTGGACAAGCCATGCCCGCGCATTTCCGCAATCCACACATCAAAGCCCTGGCGCGCCAGATAAGCGCCCAAACCGATGCCTTTGGGCGAATACCAGAAACGTCGGTTGGAAAAACTACCGTGCAACAAAATGACCGGCGTGCCCCGGTTTTCCGGGGCATCGGCCAGGCCCAAACGCGTCACGGCCAGCTCGACGGTGCCGTCGGGGCTATTGCCGGGTTTGAGGCGATACACATCTTCACTCAGGTCGCCGCGACGTTCAGCACTGATCAGGGCGACGGGAAACAGGTTGCTGCTGCTTTGCATAATGCTCTTGCACAAAAAAGGGCGGCGTCCGGAAGGAGTTCCGCCCTGCACAGATAAGAATGCCGGTCACCCTTGAGGAGTGACCGGCACTTTTTAAGTCACGACCTTAGGCGGACGCTTGCCCTTCCGCCAGGAAGAACCAGGTTTCCAGCACCGAATCGGGGTTCAGCGAGACGCTTTCGATACCCTGTTCCATCAGCCATTTGGCCAGGTCCGGGTGGTCGGAAGGGCCCTGGCCGCAGATGCCGATGTACTTGCCGGCCTTATTACAGGCCTGGATGGCGTTGGCCAGCAGCTTTTTGACCGCAGGGTTACGCTCATCGAACAGGTGGGCAATGATCCCCGAGTCACGGTCCAGGCCCAGGGTCAGCTGAGTCAGGTCGTTGGAACCAATGGAGAAACCGTCGAAGAACTCCAGGAACTCTTCGGCCAAAATGGCGTTGGACGGCAGCTCGCACATCATGATGACGCGCAGGCCGTTTTCACCACGGCTCAGGCCGTTTTCTGCGAGCAGGTCGACCACTTGGCTCGCCTCGCCCAAGGTACGCACGAACGGCACCATGATCTCGACGTTGGTCAGGCCCATCTCATTGCGCACGCGCTTGAGAGCACGGCACTCAAGCTCGAAGCAGTCGCGGAAGGCCTCGCTGATATAACGCGAGGCGCCACGGAAGCCCAGCATCGGGTTTTCTTCTTCCGGCTCGTAGAGCTTGCCGCCGATCAGGTTGGCGTATTCGTTGGACTTGAAGTCCGACAGGCGCACGATGACCTTTTTCGGGTAGAACGCCGCCGCCAGGGTGCTGATGCCTTCCACCAGCTTCTCGACGTAGAAGCCCACCGGGTCGTTGTAGCCGGCGATGCGCTTGTCGACGCTTTCCTTGATGTCCAGCGGCAGGCCGTCATAGTTCAGCAGGGCCTTGGGGTGCACGCCGATCATGCGGTTGATGATGAATTCCAGGCGGGCCAGGCCCACACCGGCGTTCGGCAACTGCGCGAAATCAAAAGCGCGGTCCGGGTTGCCGACGTTCATCATGATCTTGAACGGCAGGTCCGGCATGGCATCGATGGAGTTTTGCTTGATGTCGAAGCCCAGCTCACCTTCAAAGATGAAACCGGTGTCGCCTTCAGCGCAGGATACGGTCACGCCCTGGCCGTCTTTCAATAGTTGGGTCGCGTTACCGCAACCCACCACCGCAGGAATGCCCAGCTCACGCGCAATGATCGCCGCGTGGCAAGTACGCCCGCCCCGGTTGGTGACGATGGCGCTGGCGCGTTTCATCACCGGCTCCCAGTCCGGGTCGGTCATGTCGGACACCAGCACGTCGCCCGGCTGGACTTTGTCCATCTCGGACACGTCCTTGATGATCCGCACCTTGCCGGCGCCGATGCGCTGGCCGATGGCACGGCCTTCCACCAGCACGGTGCCGGTTTCTTTCAGCAGGTAGCGTTCCATGACGTTGGCGGAAGTGCGGCTTTTCACGGTTTCAGGACGCGCCTGCACGATGTACAGCTTGCCGTCATCACCGTCCTTGGCCCACTCGATGTCCATCGGGCACTTGTAGTGCTTTTCGATGATCATCGCTTGCTTGGCCAACTCGCTGACCTCAGCGTCGGTCAGGCAGAAACGCGCGCGCTCGGCCTTGTCGACTTCAACGGTTTTTACCGAGCGACCGGCCTTGGCCTCGTCGCCGTAGATCATCTTGATGGCCTTGCTGCCCAGGTTGCGGCGCAGGATCGCCGGGCGACCGGCCTCAAGCGTGTGTTTGTGTACGTAGAATTCGTCCGGGTTGACCGCGCCCTGCACGACGGTTTCGCCCAGGCCGTAGGCGCCGGTGATGAACACCACGTCACGGAAACCGGATTCGGTGTCCAGGGTGAACATCACGCCGGCGGTGCCGGTTTCCGAACGCACCATGCGCTGCACGCCGGCAGACAAAGCCACCAGCTTGTGGTCGAAACCTTGGTGTACGCGGTAGGAAATGGCGCGGTCGTTGAACAGCGAGGCGAACACTTCCTTGGCGGCGCGGATGACGTTTTCGACGCCGCGGATATTCAGGAAGGTTTCCTGCTGACCGGCAAAGGAGGCATCCGGCAAGTCTTCGGCGGTGGCCGAAGAGCGCACGGCGACGGCCATGTCCGGGTTGCCGGCCGACAATGTAGCGAAGGCGGTGCGGATTTCTTCGTTGAGCTTCTCGGGGAACTCGGCGTCCATGATCCATTGACGGATCTGGGCACCGGTCTTGGCCAGGGCGTTGACGTCATCGACGTCCAGGGCGTCCAGCGCGGCGTGGATCTGGGCGTTGAGGCCGCTCAGCTCGAGGAAGTCGCGGTAAGCCTGGGCCGTGGTGGCGAAACCACCGGGCACCGAGACACCAGCGCCTGCAAGATTACTGATCATCTCGCCGAGGGATGCGTTCTTGCCCCCCACATGCTCTACATCATGGACGCCGAGCTTATCGAGGGAAACTACGTACTCTACCAAGGTGATCTCTCCACTTTCTGTGTTGGAAAAGCTCAGGACGCCAGCGACTCAGTAGGAGCAAACGCCAGCGCTTGTGGCCTGGACCTGGAAAATAAGTGAGAATGCGGCCCACTGCGGGACGGCAAAATCGCGCCTATCATATCCAAGATTCGCCATCAGCTTAAGGCCCAGGGCTCAAATGAAACGATCTGCTTTCTTTATCTCCGACGGCACCGGCATCACAGCCGAAACATTGGGTCAAAGCCTGCTCGCGCAGTTCGAAAACATTACCTTCGCCAAATTCACGCGGCCCTACATCGACAGCGTGGATAAAGCGCGAGCTATGGTACAACAAATCAATCTGGCGGCTGAAAAAGACGGTTTTCGGCCGATCATTTTCGACACCATCGTCAATCAAGACATCCGTGAGATCCTCGCCACCTCCAATGGTTTCATGATCGACATCTTCTCCACGTTCCTGGCGCCACTGGAACAGGAGTTGAGTGAACACTCCTCCTACTCAGTAGGAAAGTCCCATTCCATTGGCCACAACTCCAACTATATGGAGCGTATCGAGGCGGTCAACTTTGCCCTCGACAACGATGACGGCGCCCGCACTCATTACTATGACAAGGCCGATTTGATCCTGGTGGGCGTGTCCCGCTGCGGCAAAACCCCAACGTGCCTGTACATGGCCATGCAGTTCGGTATCCGCGCCGCCAATTACCCGCTGACCGAAGACGACATGGAACACCTGACGTTGCCGGCCGCCCTGCGCGCGCACCAGCACAAGCTGTTCGGCCTGACCATTGACCCGGACCGCCTCACGGCGATTCGTAACGAACGCAAGCCCAATAGCCGCTACTCCAGCTACGCACAGTGCGAGTTCGAAGTGCGCGAGGTGGAAAATCTGTTCCGTCGCGAAAATATTGCGCACATCAATTCCACGCATTTTTCGGTGGAAGAGATATCGGCGAAGATTTTGGTGGAGAAGGGTGTAGAGCGCAGGTTCAAATAACTGCACTGTCTGAACTGACGCCTTCGCGGGCAAGCCCGCGCCCACATTTGACCGAGTTCCAACACTGGAATGCATTCAAATGTGGGAGCGGGCTTGCCTGCGATGAACGATAACGCGGTAAACCTGCCTACAGGTGAAACCTGCCACCACCCTGCCCCAACGCCGTCGCCAGCGCATCGAACCCAGCCCGCAACAACTGATCGTCACCCGACGTATTACAGATACTCGCCCGAATAAACTGCGGCACCGCCGTTTGCCCTACCGCAAAGGCTTCGGCCGTGGCGATCAGGTAATTATTCTGCTTAAGTTCCGCCTCGATTTCCGACGCGCGCCAGGGCTCCGGCACTTCAATCCAAAAATGCGGGCTGTTGAGGTGGGTGCGGTACTCCAGGCCGGTCAGCAGGTCGCGCACCAGGGCTTTGCGGCGGCTGATCTCGTTTATCTGCTGACGTAGCAGGTATTCCGCCGTGCCGTTTTCGATCCACTGGGTCGCCAGTTCCAGAGTCACTGGCGTGGCCATCCAGCAGGTCGAGCGCAAGGCCGCCGAAATACGACTGACCAGCGCCGGTGGCGCATGCACGTAGCCCACCCGCAACCCCGCGGACACCGCTTTGCTCAGGCTACTGATCAAAATCGTACGTTCAGGCGCGAAATGGCTGAGGGGCGGCGGCCGATCTTCTACCAATACGCCGTGGGCTTCGTCTTCAAGAATCAGCAGATTGTGCTCGCGACACACCTTGACCAACGCTTCCCGGCGCGCGACCGATAATACCGCCGTGGTCGGGTTCTGGATGGTGGGCGTGCAGTACAACGCCGAAACCCGGTGATTACGACAGACTTCATCCAGCGCGCCCGGCAACACGCCTTCTTCGTCCATCTCCAGGCCGATCAGGCGCACGCCGAGCATGCGCGCGGCCGTGATCAGCCCGGGATAGGTCAGCTGTTCGGTGACCACCGTATCGCCCGCCCGCAGCAATGCCATCATCGCGCACAGCAGGCCATGCTGGCCGCCATTGACGCAGATGACCTGCTCGGGAATCGGGTGAAAATCACGCTGCACCAGCCACTGCGCCCCGGCCTCACGGTAGCGCGGCAAACCGGCATCCGGGGTGTAGGCGCTGATGTCCTGAAGGAACTTGGCGTTGGTCGACAAGGTTTGGAAGCTCTGGGCCAGAAACACCGTCTCCTGACCAGGTATATGCATGTTACGGCTCATGTCGAAGTAGTGGCGCGGCTCCTCGCTGACGTTGCGAAAACCTTCATCACGCTGGCGCTCCATCCCACGCTTGCGCACGAAAGTGCCGTCACCTACCCGCGCCACCACCAACCCGAGGCGTTCCAGTTCGCCGTAGGCTCGGCTGATAGTGCCGATGGTTACACCCAGATTGTCGGAAAGCACCCGATGGGGCGGCAGTTTTCGTCCGGGTTCAATCAAGCCTTCAAGGATGCCCCGTTCCATCACATCGGACAGGCGCTTGTACTTCACGCCCTGACCGCTGGACAACCCCTCACGCATAATTGACACCATGTCAATATTTGTTTTGACAGCCATCATTCGCCCTAATAGTGTGCTTTTACGGGTTCAATCACCGAATGAAACAACTTAATACACAGTCAATATAGAGTTCAATTCCGGCTCAGGGAAGCAATAAACGATGCCAATGTCCGCCGTTCTTGAAAACACAACAAAAACAAAAACTCAGAAACAGTGGTTGGCCGGCCTGGTAACCAGCGTGATGTTTCTTATCGTGTGCCTGAGTTGGGGCACTACGTGGCTGGGGATCAAGATCGCCGTCGAGAGCGTGCCACCGCTGACCTCGGCGGGCCTGCGCTTCCTGATCGCCTTCCCGTTGTTCCTGTGTTTCGCCCTGGTGCGCCGAGAGCCGATCCTGTTCCCGCGCGAAAGCCGCTGGTTCTTCGTATTCGTGACACTGTCCTACTTCAGCGTTCCCTATTACCTGCTCAACTACGGCGAGATGCATGTCTCTTCCGGCCTCACCGCGCTGCTGTTCAGCTGCATGCCGGTGTTTATCCTGATTTTCTCCGCGCTGTTTCTGCGCGAACGCATCTATTTTTCCCAGGTGGTCGGCATCGGCATCGGTTTCGGCAGCCTCTACATGATCATCAAGAGCCAGGGCCTGCACCTGGACCATGCTGAATTTTTCGGGGTGCTGGCAATTCTGACCGCCGCGATCATGCATGCCTTGTGCTACGTCATTACCAAGCAAAAAGGCAGCGCCATCAGCGTGATCACCTACAACACGCTGCCCATCGGCATTGCCGGGTTGATGCTGTTTGTGGCCGGCTTGTGGTTTGAAACGCCCACCTTCGAAACCATCACGCTGCGTTCCTGGAGCGCGCTGTTCTACCTGGGGCTGGTGGCGTCGGTGGGCGGGTTTATCGTGTATTTCATGCTGCTCAAGCGCTTGAGTCCGATCATTCTGTCGTTCGTGTTCATCATCTTCCCGGTATTCGCGGTGATCATCGGCGCCTGGTACGAAGGCGTGGAAATTTCCCGTGACCTGATGCTGTACTCCGCCATCCTGCTGGCTGGTTTCGCGATCACCAAGCTGCCTGTCGAAAAACTCCTGGCCAAGAAAAATTGAGCCTCCTGACCCACCCCTATCAGCAACGCGAGAGAAACATGGACGTCCTCCGCCCCAACGCCCTGGAGCAGATCTATGCCCACGCCAGCCGCAGCTACCCAGAGGAATGCTGTGGTTTTGTCTTCGCCGACGGCAGCGTGTACCTGGGCAGCAATATCCAGAACGAATTGCACCGCAAGAACCCCCAGATGTACGCGCGCAGCGCGGCCAACGGCTACACCTTCTCGGTGGCCGACACCCTGTTGATGAACAAGGCGTTGCGCAGTGATAACCCGGTGGTGGTGATCTATCACTCGCACCCGGATGTCGGAGCCTATTTCAGTGACGAAGACCAGGACAAGGCGCTGTTCCTGGGTGAGCCGATCTACCCCGTGAGTTACCTGGTGGTGGATGTACGCCAGGGCAAGGCCCTGGGCTCAAAGCTGTTTGCCTGGGATGGCAAGCATTTCGCCCCTCAACCCTTCAACGACCTGCACACGGAGTTGTCCATGAACGCTGTCTCTTTCCCCGACATTCTGGTTCGCGTGGCCAAGCTGCCGGAATCGACCCTCGAGGGCACCGGATCGACATTGCGCGAAGTCATTGAAAACCTCTGCAGCAGCCACCCGCAACTGCGCCCGCACCTGTTTCACGAGAAGAACAATCAGCTCAAGGAACACTTCCTGTTCACGGCCGAGGAAGAACTGATCGACGCCGACGAGCCCTTGCCGGAAAAAGCCAGAATCGAAGTGCTGCTCGCCACCTCCGGCGGCATGGACGTCGAGGCTTTAAGCAACGAAGAAGTGCAGCGCTACGTGCGCCATATCACTCTGCCAGGCGTCGGGCGCGAAGGTCAGTTGAACCTGAAAAAGGCCAAGGTATTGATCATCGGCACCGGCGGTCTCGGCTCGCCCATCAGCCTGTACCTGGCGGCGGCCGGCATTGGCACCCTGGGCCTGGTGGACTTCGATGTGGTGGAAAGCAGCAACCTGCAACGCCAGATCGTTCACGGCAACAGTACACTGGGCATGCCCAAGGTCGAGTCAGCCAAACAGCGCCTGCAGGATCTCAACCGGCACATCCAGATCAACGCGCACAACACTGCCCTCAACGCCGACAACGCCCTGGAACTGGTGGGCGCCTACGACTTGGTGATCGATGGCACCGATAATTTCGACACACGTTACCTGGTCAACGACGCCTGCGTGCAGCTGGGTAAACCTCTGGTCTACGGCGCCATCTACCGCTTCGACGGGCAGATCAGTGTGCTCAACTATAAAGGTGGGCCGTGCTACCGCTGCCTGTTCCCCTCAGCACCGCCTGCCGAGCTGGCACCCAACTGCAGCGCCGGCGGCGTAATCGGCGTATTGCCGGGTGTGGTTGGCATGATTCAAGCCACCGAGGCCATCAAATTGCTGATCGGCATCGGCGAGCCGCTGTCCGGTCGGTTGATGCGCTTCGATGCGCTGGCGATGAAATTCAGCGAAATCCGCTTCAAGCGCCGCGCCGACTGCCCGTGCTGCTCGGCGCTGCGTCACAGCGAACCGGTGGCGCCGACAGTGTGCGCCGATGCCGTGCCCAGCCAACCGTCCCTGGCCGAAGAACGCTACATCAAGCCGCGAGTACTCAAGCAAGTGCTTGAACACCAGCGCAGCGCCGATGTGCTGCTGGACGTGCGTGACGCCACTGAGCTGGAGGTGTGCAAACTGCCGGGCGTGGTGCATATCCCCCTGGCCGAACTGGATGAGCAACTGCACAGCCTCAGCCGCGACAATACCCATTACCTGATCTGCTACGCCGGCTCCCGCGCCGAGCAAGCCGCCAGCACCTTGCTGGCCGCCGGTTTCGCCAACACCAAAGTCCTGCAGGGCGGCATGAAACACTGGGTTCGCGACGTCGAACCCGACATGCCTTTGTACTGATCCGGGGGCTGAGCGATGTTGCATAACTCCATTCTTGACGTGATCGGCCACACACCGATCGTGCGTCTGGCGCAGTTTTCCGAAGACCTTGGCATCGAGGTCTACGCCAAGCTGGAATCCCTCAACCCAGGTGGCAGCCACAAGGCACGCATCGCCCTGGGCATGATCCTCGACGCCGAGCGCCGCGGCGTGCTGATGCGCGATTCCGGGCAAACCATCATCGAGCCCAGCGGCGGCAACACCGGCATTGGACTGGTGATGGCCGGCAACGTGTTGGGTTACAAAGTGGTGCTGGTGATCCCGGACAACTACAGCCCCGAAAAACAGAAACTGCTGCGCCTGTACGGTGCCAAGGTGGTGCTGTCGGACAGCCGCCTGGGGAACAATTCCCACGGCGAAAAGTGCATGGAGCTGCAGCTCGAAAACCCCAGCTACGTGATGCTTAACCAGCAGCGTAACGGCGCCAATCCGCAAACCCACCGCGACACCACCGCACCGGAAATCCTCCGCGCGTTCGGTGAACGGCGCGTGGATTATTTCGTCAGCGGCATCGGCACCGGCGGCCACCTCACGGGCATCGGCGAAACGCTCAAGGCCGCCTGGCCTGCACTGCGGGTCATGGGCGTGGAACCGGAGGAATGCGACCTGCTGAAAAACCAGCACGCGCCGCACCATATCCAGGGCCTGTCGATTGGCTTGATCCCGAGCATTCTCAACCTGGACGTGATCGACGGCATGCTCAAGGTGTCGCACCAGGCATGCATGGACATGATCAAACGCATCATGCGCACCGACGCCATCAGCCTGGGCTTGTCCTCGGCCGCCAACATGGTCGCCATCGCCCAACTCGCCCCCGAACTGCCGCCCGAAACGGTGGTGTTGACCATGGTCTACGACAATGCTGACAGCTACCTGCCCAGTTTCGAATAACCGGTTTCCCAACCATCCAGAACGCGGGGGTGCCTCCATGGGGGGCTTTATCGACATGCAACAGCTGCACGATGAGTTGCTCACCCACCTCATCAAGACCCTGACGCCTGCGCAGATCAAGCAGCTGGAACCGCACCTGGCGCCGCTGATCCAGAACGCCGCCCAGGCGGTGGCCGAGGACCTGATCGCCTATGCCTATCGCGACCCGGCGTCACGCGGGCGCGGCGAGTTGATTCTGGAATCCTATGCCTCGTTCAAGGCCGTGCTGTTTTACCGCCTTGCGCACCTGGTATGGCATTTCCCCGATCAAACCAATGGCGAGTTTTCGCGCATGGCTCTGAAGCTCAGCAACCAGGGCAAAATCCTCTCTGGAGCCGAAATCCATCCCGCTGCGCGCATAGGCCGGCGCTTCGTGCTGGACCACGGTTACGGCACAGTGATCGGCGAAACCTGCGAGATCGGCAACGACTGCTACATCCTCTGTGGCGTGACACTGGGCGCCCGCGGGATCGCCAACAACCCGGATGGCAAACGCCACCCGCGCCTGGGCAACAACGTCGAGGTCGGCGCCGGTGCCCGCGTGTTGGGGTATGTGCTGATCGGCGACAACGTGTTTATCAGCCCTTCGTGTGTCATCACCCAGGACGTGCCTGCCGGTACCAAGGTCAAGGTGGTCAATCAGGTTCAACTGCAGAAAAACGATGAGTCAGACCACAGCAACTACCTCGGGGCTTTCGCCCTGGACGAGCGTTTGCACGTGGTCGGCGAAGTGAATGCCAGCCACAAGGTCACGGTGCTCGACGCCGACTTTCACCCGTTGCAGGGGCTGATGCTGGAGCCCACGGTGAAAGAGCGTCATCACCTGCAGTTTCGCCTGCGCCGCCTCGATGTCGGCGAGCAACTGCCACGCTTGCCGCTGAACCTGAAAATCTGCGGGCCGGAATTTGAAATCACCCTGCTCTCGCCGCCTGGCTTGAGTGCGATGGTGCGTCACCTGTTGCAAGCCAGCCCACTGATTGTCGGAGGTTGAACATGTCTGTGCACACCATGGAAACCCTGGCGCTGTTCGACAGCGCGCCCTACCAGAATGCCTTCAGCGCGCGGGTAATTGCGGTCAGCGAACACGGCGTTGCCCTGGAACACACGCTGTTCTACCCCACCGGCGGCGGCCAGCCGGGCGACACCGGGCACCTGACACTGGCCGATGGCACGCGCGTCGAGGTGATCGGCACCGTACGCGACCCGGTGCTGCGTTCGATCATCTGGCACCAAGTCCAAGAGTGCCCGCCGCAGTTGATTGCCGGGGTGCAGGTAGACGCGGGTCTGGACTGGGAGCGCCGCTACCAGCATATGAAGATGCACACCTGCCTGCATTTGCTGTGCTCGATCATTGATGCCCCCGTTACCGGTTGCAGCATCAGCGCGGACAAAGGCCGGCTGGATTTCGACTTGCCGGAAATGACCCTCGATAAAGACAGCATCACCCGCGACCTCAACGCCCTGATCGAGCAGGCCCACGTGGTAAAAACCCTGTCGATGCCCGCCTCGGAGTACTCAACCCTGCTGCAGATCACCCGTACCCAGGCAGTAGCGCCGCCGGTGATCCAGGGTTCGGTGAGGGTAATTGAAATCGCCGGCATCGATATCCAGCCATGCGGTGGCACCCATGTGATCAACACCGAGGAAATCGGCCGGGTGTTCTGCGAGAAAATCGAGAAGAAGAGCAAGCACAACCGCCGGGTGATCCTGCGGTTCGAGGGATAGATCAACCCTGACGCGGCCCGTATGGGGTGCCCCATACAAGGCCGACGCGGTGCAGCCTTATTGCTTTTGCTCGCTGACTTTCTTGCTCAAGGTCTCGATCTGCGCTTGAAGCTGCGCAATTACGGCCTTGAACTGTGCTTCCATTTGATCAAGCCCGGCCTGTAGCTGTGCGTTTTCACTCATGAGTGCTTCAACGCCACGCGCAGCAGTCGCTTCTGGCTCATCGCGCGGGGCCGGCGTTGGATCATTCGCGGGGGCCGCTGCGTCGGGTGACGGACCAGGCTCAACGGAATTTTCCGGCTCAGAAAGCACCGCGTTCTGAGGCGTGCCAATCGCGTCAATGCGTTGAGCCAAGCCCTGGATTTGCTCTTGCAGTTGCTGAATCACTGTCTTGAGCTCCCCGAAAAACGCTAACACTTCCTGGCGAAACGCTTGGCTCTCACGGTTCAACGCTTCAAGACTTTGAGCCTGGCCCGGCTCAGTCCCCGATGGGTTCGGTGTAACCGGCGAAGCCTGCGACGGCGCAGTGTGCTGCTCACCTGCAGAACGGTTCTGCGGCGTAGCCTCAGGCTGATTCGAGGAGTGTTGAGTGGCTTCACGTGGCGTATTGAGTTGCTGAGTCAGGTCGACAACTTGCTGTTGGAGGCTCTGGATCTGTGGCCCAACCTCAGCGGCAAACCCCTGGAACTTGGCACGAAGCGCCATATTTTTTTGCGTCAGTTCTGCCAGCGAGTCCGTCGCCTCCGAACCCTGTGACGGTGGCGCGTTCACGATCGCGCTGTGGCTTGAGAACTGGCCGCGCTGCTCGGGCGTCATCGCGGGACGCAGCGGCGCCAGATCGGGCTGGGTACTGGCTCGTTCGGAAGCGCGGGCGCTGTCCTGGTAGCTGATGGGCGACGGCTTTTGAGGCTGTTCATAGCCAACCGTGTAGGGTGCTGGCCGAGTATTTACGCTAGTCATAGGGACCTTCCCAGATTCAGGTAGTGAAGTCGTGATTGCCGATTTGAAGGCCTGCGTTCGCACGCCGTCTGGTTACCTGATTGGCGTTTCTCTGAAAGAGGGTTCCGGAACCGTAGGGCGGGTAAGTGGCTATTTGTATCTCAGGCAAAAACAGCGGTGCCTTGCGCTTGTGTCAGGGGCGGACGCCCGGCGCACCAACACATAAGCCGCAGTTCGTACAGGAAACTGACAGCAAATTTATGTGCTTGTAACATTCAGAAACGTACAATCCCGCCTGCAACGCCTCGTTGCCCCTGACTCACGAAAACAGCGCCCGCCCTTCTCGGTGGGTCATTCGTGCAGCAGCTAAGCTCACTCCCATCACGCCCCTGAACGCTGCAGGACTGACTGCCTATGAACAGAGTGTTTCGTCACTATTTACCGGCGTCCACGCTGCGCTTGCTACCCAATCGCTGGGATTTGGTCGCCTTGCCTCTGGTGATCGGCTTTTTATTGTTTTTCTCCATTACGGCGCGGGAAACCTGGGCACCAATCGCCACGTTGCAAAGTGAAGTCATCTCTCTGGACCCGGCCAACCTGCCGGAATACGCCATGCGCACCACCCTGCGCATGCTCGCAGCGATGGTCGCCGCACTGGTCTTCACCCTGTTGTACGGCACATTGGCCGCCAAAAGCCGGCGTGCCGAGAAACTGCTGGTGCCGGTGCTCGACATCCTGCAATCGGTGCCGGTGCTCGGCTATATCTCTTTTACCGTGACGTTTTTCCTGTTGCTGTTTCCCGGGCGTGTGCTGGGCGCCGAGTTCGCCGCGATCTTTGCGATCTTCACCAGCCAGGCCTGGAACATGACGTTCAGCTTCTACCAGTCGCTGCGCATGCTGCCCCACGACCTGGTCGAAGTGTCGACCAACCTGCGGCTTTCCGGCTGGCAGAAATTCTGGAAGCTCGACGTACCCTTCGCCATGCCCGGGCTGGTGTGGAACATGATGATGAGCATGTCCGGCGGCTGGTTTTTTGTGGTCGCCTCCGAAGCCATTACCGTCGGCGACAAGACCATCACCCTGCCGGGCGTGGGTTCTTACCTGGCCCTGGCCATTGCCCAGAAAGACCTGCACGCCGTGGGTTACGTGATCCTGGCGATGATTGTGGTCATCCTGATGTATGACCAGTTCCTGTTCCGTCCGCTGGTGGCCTGGGCCGACAAGTTTCGCATGGAGACCACGGCCTCTCAGGGCGCCGCGCCGCAATCCTGGCTGTTGAACCTGATCCAGCGCACGCGCGTGGTTCAGCGCATCCTGCGCCCGATCACCCGTGCCATCAGCCGTATCGGTAACAAGCGTTTCAGCCTCGCGGGCAGTGCGCTCAAGGCGTTGCCGGCAGAAACACCGAAGGCCTCAAAAGTGATCGATTGGGTGTGGGGCACACTCATAGCGCTGCTGGCCGCGTATGCGCTGTATCACATCGTGCAGTACGTCGGCACCGAAGTGACCTTTGCCGAGGTCGGCCATGTATTCCTGCTGGGCCTGATCACGCTGCTGCGGGTAACCGGGCTGATCCTGATCGCATCACTCATCTGGGTGCCGCTGGGCGTGATGATCGGCCTGCGCCCCCGCCTTGCGGAGAAAATCCAGCCACTGGCGCAGTTCCTCGCCGCCTTCCCGGCGAACCTGCTGTTCCCGGTATTCGTCATCGTGATCCTGCACTACAAGCTCAACCCGGACATCTGGCTGAGCCCGCTGATTGTGCTGGGCACCCAGTGGTACATCCTGTTTAACGTGATCGCCGGGGCCAGCGCGTTTCCCAATGACTTCAAGGAAGCTGCCGCCAACTTCCGCATCCGCGGCTGGTTGTGGTGGCGCAAGGTGATGCTGCCGGGGATCTTCCCCTATTACGTTACCGGCGCCATTACCGCTTCGGGCGGCGCGTGGAACGCCAGTATCGTTTCCGAGTACGTGTCCTGGGGCCAGGACAACGTGGTCGCCCACGGGCTGGGCGCCTACATTGCACAGACCACCGCCGCCGGCGACTTCCCGAAAATCGCCCTGGGCGTGGTGGTGATGTCGATCTTTGTGGTGGCCTTCAACCGCGCAGTCTGGCGGCCGATGTACGCCCTGGCTGAAAACAAACTTCGCTTGAATTGACGGGATTCGCTGTGATGAATACCAATACCGAACACGCTGCTGATACCCCGCAAATCTACTCGCTGAAAAACGTCAACCGGGTTTTCGGCAAGGGCAAAGACGAGCTGCAAGTGCTCAGCGGCGTGGACTTGAGCCTGCACGAAGGCGAGATCGTCGGCATGCTCGGCCGCTCCGGCTCGGGCAAGTCCACCTTGCTGCGCATCATCGCCGGGCTGATTCAGCCGTCGTCGGGCGAAGTGCGCTACAACGGCGCCCCGCTCAACGGCCCGGCCGAAGGTGTGGCCATGGTGTTCCAGACCTTTGCGCTGTTCCCCTGGCTGACCGTGCTGGAAAACGTGGAAGCCGGCCTGCAAGCCTTGCAAGTCGAGCGCAAGGAAAGCCGCCGCCGTGCCCTGGCCGCCATCGACCTGATCGGCCTGGACGGGTTTGAAAACGCCTACCCGCGCGAGTTGTCCGGCGGCATGCGCCAGCGCGTGGGTTTTGCCCGTGGCCTGGTGGTCAACCCGACGCTGCTGCTGATGGACGAACCCTTCTCGGCCCTCGACGTGCTCACCGCTGAAACCCTGCGCACCGACTTGCTGGACCTGTGGAGCGGCAAGCAACTGCCGATCAAATCGATCCTGATCGTGACCCACAACATCGAAGAAGCGGTGCTGATGTGCGACCGCATCCTGGTGCTGTCGTCCAACCCGGGCCGGGTGGTCGCCGAAATCAAGGTGCCATTTGCGCACCCGCGCAACCGCCTGGACCCGACCTTTCGGCAAATGGTCGACGACATTTACGCCTTGATGACCGACCGGCGCAGCGCCGATGCCAAAGGCATCCCCGAGCTGAAAATGGGCAGCCTGCTGCCGGAAGTGTCGACCAACCTGATGGCCGGCCTGATCGAAACCCTGGCCGCCGAGCCTTACAACGGCCACGCAGGCTTGCCCACGGTGGCCGAGCGCCGCCTGCTGGAAGTGGACGATTTATTCCCGGTGGCCGAGATGCTCGAGCATTTGGGTTTCGCCGAACTCAAGGGCGCCGACATCACCCTCACCGACGCCGGCAAACTGTTTGCCGACTACGGCACCCAGGAACGCAAAACCCTGTTCGCCGAGCATTTGATCCGGCACGTGCCATTGGCCGCGCGCATTCATCAGGTATTGCTTGAGCGCAGCGGGCACCGCGCGCCACGGGTGCGCTTCGAGCAGGAACTGGAGGACTCGATGACCGAAGCCTTTGTGCAAAAAACCCTGGAAAGCGTGGTGGCGTGGGGGCGGTATGCGGAGATTTTCTCCTATGACGACCATACCGAGACCTTCAGCCTGGATGATGTGGAAGGCAGTATGTAAGCCGAACACTTTTTATTGAGCACACAGGGCAAATGTGGGAGCTGGCTTGCCTGCGATAGCATCACCTCGGTGTATCTGAAAGACCGAATTGCCTGCATCGCAGGCAAGCCAGCTCCCACAGTGATTGGGTTTACACGGTGAGTGTTGTGGTGGTGTTCAGATCACAAACAGGTCCACAAACCGATTCACTGGCGTGGCCTCAAGCTTCGCCTGATCCTTGCACAGGGCAAAAATCTCGGCACTGCGCTGCGCGGTAAACCGGGTCGCCAGGTTGGCCTTGAACTTGTCCTCCAGCAATGGAATGCCATCCACCCGACGCCGACGATGGCCGATCGGGTATTCCACCGCCACCTGCTCGGTGCTGGAACCATCCTTGAAAAACACTTGCACCGCGTTGGCGATGGAGCGCTTGTCGGCCTCCAGGTATTCGCGGCTGTAGCGTGGATCTTCGACGATCACCATCTTCTGGCGCAGCTCATCGATGATCGGGTGGGCCGCGTGAAACGCGTCCTCGTACTGCTCGGCCACCAGATCGCCGAAGGCCAGCGGCACCGCGGTCATGTATTGCAGGCAGTGGTCGCGGTCGGCGGCGTTGGCCAACGGGCCGACCTTGGAGATGATGCGAATCGCAGACTCGTGGGTGGTGATCACGATGCGCTCGATTTCATGCAGGCGCGCTTTGACCTGCGGGTGCAAGGTCACTGCGGCTTCGCAGGCGGTTTGCGCATGGAATTCGGCCGGGAAGCTGATCTTGAACAGGACGTTTTCCATCACATAAGTGCCGTAGGGCTGCGACAGGCGGAACGCGCGCTTGTCCTCAGGCTTGAGCGCCAGGTCGTTGTTGGTGTGACTGAACAGCACGTCATAGAACCCCCACTGCGGCGCACTCAACACACCCGGAATGCCCATCTCGCCGCGCAAGGCGATATCGGCCAGGCGCACGCCACGGCTCGACGCATCGCCAGCCGCCCAGGATTTGCGCGAGCCCGCATTGGGCGCGTGGCGGTAAGTGCGCAGTGCCTGGCCGTCGACAAACGCATGGGACAACGCTGCGAGCAACTGCTCGCGGTTGGCGCCCATCAGCTTGGCGGTGACCGCCGTGGAGGCGACTTTCACCAGCAGCACGTGGTCGAGGCCGACACGGTTGAAGGAGTTTTCCAGGGCGATCACGCCCTGGATTTCGTGGGCCATGATCATCGCTTCCAGCACCGCGCGCACGGTCAGCGGCGCGTCGCCATTGGCCACGCGCTTTTGCGAAAGGTGGTCGGCCACGGCGAGGATGCCGCCGAGGTTATCCGAAGGGTGGCCCCATTCGGCGGCGAGCCAGGTGTCGTTGTAGTCGAGCCAACGCACGATGCAGCCGATGTCCCAGGCGGCTTTGACCGGGTCCAGACGCAACGAAGTGCCCGGCACGCGCGCACCGAACGGCACGACGGTGCCCTCGACGAGTGGCCCCAGGTGCTTGGTGCACTCGGGAAACCGCAGGGCCAGCAGGCCACAGCCGAGGGTGTCCATCAGGCAGTTGCGGGCGGTGTCCAATGCGGCCTGGGAGTCGATGCGGTAATCGAGGACATAATCGGCGATGTCCTGCAGGACCTGGTCGTAGTCGGGGCGGTTGTTCTGGTCGACGTTGGCGCTCATGGCAGTTCTCCAAACAGTTAGGGGGTTGTCCATCCTCAGGGTCAGGGTTGATCATGTGTTGGCGGGTCTGATTGCCCACCTTGGTCGTGCGGATAGCACCATTCCCTGTGGGAGCGGGCTTGCCCGCGATGGCGGTCTGTCAGTGGCACATAAGGTGACTGGTCCACCGCATTCGCGGGCAAGCCCGCTCCCACATGGGTTCGGTGCTGGCGATTAAAAGGCGTCGCCGGGCACGCGTACGAAACCTTCCATCAATACCCGCGCGCTGCGGCTCATGATGGCTTTCTTAACGACCCATTCGCCGTTCACCTGGGTCGCCTCCGCGCCCACACGCAAGGTTCCGGACGGATGCCCGAAGCGCACCGCATTACGCTCGACACCACCGGCTGCGAGGTTGACCAAGGTGCCGGAAATCGCCGCCGCCGTGCCAATCGCCACCGCCGCCGTGCCCATCATGGCGTGGTGCAACTTGCCCATCGACAAGGCGCGCACCAGCAAATCCACATCACCGGCCTTGATAGCCTTGCCGCTGGACGCCACGTAGTCCAAAGGCTTGGCCACAAAGGCGACCTTGGGCGTGTGCTGACGCTGGGCGGCTTCGTTAAGATGCTTGATCAGGCCCATGCGCAATGCGCCATAGGCACGCACGGTTTCAAACATCGCCAGGGCTTTGGGGTCGCTGTTGATCGCGCCTTGCAGCTCGGTGCCGGTGTAGCCGAGGTCTTCAGCGTTGATGAAAATCGTCGGAATGCCCGCATTGATCAGCGTCGCTTTGAAGGTGCCGACACCGGGCACCTCCAAGTCGTCGATGAGATTACCGGTGGGGAACATCGAGCCACCGCCGCCCTCCTCTTCCGCCGCCGGGTCCATGAACTCCAGCTGCACTTCGGCAGCCGGGAAGGTCACGCCGTCGAGCTCAAAGTCGCCGGTTTCCTGCACCGCGCCGTCGGTGATCGGCACATGGGCGATGATGGTCTTGCCGATATTGGCCTGCCAGACCCGCACCACGGCCACGCCGTTGCGGGGCACGCGGGCGGGGTCGACCAGCCCGGCGCTGATGGCAAACGAACCCACCGCCGCCGACAGGTTGCCGCAGTTGCCGCTCCAATCGACAAAAGGCTTGTCGATGGAGACCTGGCCAAACAAGTAGTCCACGTCATGATCGGCGCGGGTGCTCTTGGCCAGGATCACGGTTTTGCTGGTGCTCGAAGTGGCGCCGCCCATGCCGTCGATTTGCTTGTCGTAGGGATCGGGGCTGCCGATCACCCGCAACAGCAAGGCATCGCGCGCGGCACCCGGCACCTGCGCGGCTTCGGGCAGGTCCTTGAGGCTGAAAAACACGCCCTTGCTGGTGCCGCCACGCATGTAGGTGGCGGGAATCTTGATTTGCGCTGCGTGTGCCATGGTTAACCCCTCAGGCGGTCGCCGCCGATTCCAGGAAGTCCTGGGCAAAACGTTGCAACACGCCGCCCGCCTCGTAGATCGACACTTCTTCGGCGGTGTCCAGGCGGCACGTCACCGGCACCTCGACACGTTCGCCATTTTTGCGGTTGATCACCAGGGTCAGTTGCGCACGCGGGGTGCGTTGGCCGACCACGTCATAGGTTTCGCTGCCGTCGATGTTCAGGGTGTGGCGGTCGGTGCCCGGCAGAAACTCCAGCGGCAACACGCCCATGCCCACCAGGTTGGTGCGGTGGATACGCTCAAAGCCTTCGGCGGCAATCGCCTCCACACCGGCCAGGCGCACGCCCTTGGCCGCCCAGTCGCGGGACGAACCCTGGCCGTAGTCGGCGCCGGCAATGATGATCAGCGGCTGTTTGCGCTCCATGTAGGTTTCAATGGCTTCCCACATCCGCGTGACCTGGCCTTCCGGCTCGATACGCGCCAGCGAACCCTGCTTGACCTTGCCGTTTTCCTGGACCATTTCGTTGAACAGTTTCGGGTTGGCAAAGGTCGCGCGTTGCGCGGTCAAGTGGTCGCCGCGGTGAGTTGCGTAGGAGTTGAAGTCGACTTCCGGCAAGCCCATTTTCGCCAGGTACTCGCCAGCGGCGCTGTCGAGCATGATCGCGTTGGACGGCGACAGGTGGTCGGTGGTGATGTTGTCCGGCAGCACCGCCAGCGGCCGCATGCCCTTGAGTGGGCGTGCACCGGCCAGCGCGCCTTCCCAGTACGGCGGGCGGCGGATGTAGGTGCTTTGCGGGCGCCAGTCGTACAGCGGCGCCACTTTGGGGCCGGTGTCTTCGTGGATCGCAAACATCGGGATGTAGACCGCGCGGAACTGCTCCGGCTTGACCGAGGCTTTAACCACCGCGTCGATCTCTTCATCGCTGGGCCAGATGTCCTGCAGGCGGATTTCCTTGCCGTTGGCGTCGAGACCCAGCACGTCCTTTTCAATGTCGAAACGGATGGTGCCGGCAATCGCGTAAGCCACCACCAGCGGCGGCGAGGCCAGGAACGCTTGCTTGGCGTAGGGGTGAATGCGCCCGTCGAAGTTGCGGTTGCCCGACAACACGGCGGTGGCGTACAGGTCGCGGTCGATGATTTCCTGCTGGATCACCGGGTCGAGTGCGCCGGACATGCCGTTGCAGGTGGTGCAGGCAAACGCCACAACACCAAAACCCAGCTGCTCCAATTCGTGGGTCAAGCCCGCTTCGTCGAGGTACATCGCCACGGTTTTCGAGCCGGGCGCCAGCGAGGATTTGACCCACGGCTTGCGCGTCAGCCCAAGCTTGTTGGCATTACGCGCCAGCAGGCCGGCGGCGATCACGTTGCGCGGATTACTGGTGTTGGTGCAACTGGTGATAGCGGCGATGATCACCGCACCATCAGGCATTTGCCCCGGCACTTCGTCCCACTGGCCGGAGATGCCCTTGGACGCCAGATCGCTGGTGGCCACGCGCGCGTGCGGGTTGCTCGGGCCGGCCATGTTGCGCACCACGCTGGACAGGTCGAAGGTCAGGCCGCGCTCGTATTGCGCGCCTTTCAAGTCATCCGCCCACAGGCCGGTGTGACGCGCGTACTGCTCGACCAGGGTGACTTGTTCGTCTTCACGGCCGGTGAGTTTCAGGTAGGCGATGGTCTGCGGGTCGATGCAGAACATCGCCGCGGTGGCGCCGTATTCCGGGGCCATGTTGGAGATGGTCGCGCGGTCGCCCAGGGTCAGCTTGGAGGCGCCTTCGCCGAAGAATTCCAGCCACGCCCCCACCACTTTCTGCTTACGCAGGAATTCGGTCAGCGCCAGCACCATGTCGGTGGCAGTGATACCCGGCAGCAGCTTGCCGGTGAGTTCGACGCCGATGATTTCCGGCAGGCGCATCCACGACGCGCGACCGAGCATCACGCTCTCGGCCTCCAGGCCGCCAACGCCGATGGCGATCACGCCCAGGGCGTCCACATGCGGGGTGTGGCTGTCGGTGCCGACGCAGGTATCCGGGAACGCCACGCCGTCACGCACCTGAATCACCGGAGACATTTTCTCCAGGTTGATCTGGTGCATGATGCCGTTGCCCGGCGGGATCACGTCGACGTTCTTAAAGGCCTTCTTGGTCCACTCGATAAAGTGAAAACGGTCTTCGTTGCGACGGTCTTCGATGGCGCGGTTTTTCTCGAACGCATCCGGGTCAAAACCACCGGCTTCGACCGCCAGGGAGTGGTCGACGATCAACTGGGTCGGCACCACCGGGTTGACCTGGGCCGGGTCACCGCCTTGCAGGGCGATGGCGTCGCGCAGGCCGGCGAGGTCGACCAGGGCGGTCTGGCCGAGGATGTCGTGGCACACCACACGCGCCGGGAACCAGGGGAAGTCGAGGTCGCGCTTGCGTTCGATCAGTTGGCTCAGGGACGCATTGAGCGTGGCCGGGTCGCAACGGCGCACCAGGTTCTCCGCGAGCACGCGGGAGGTGTACGGCAAAGTGGCGTAGGCGCCGGGGGCGATTGCATCGACTGCCGCACGGGCGTCGTAGAAATCCAGGCGGCTGCCAGGGAGCGGTTTGCGAAATTCAGTGTTCATCGTCAGGACTCGGTCACGGTAGTTGCAAAAGGAAGACCTGCGCAGATCCAGAATTGGAATGTGATCAACATGTGGGAGGGGGCTTGCCCCCGATGGCGGTTGCTCAGTGCCAGCTGTATCAACTGACAGACTGCTATCGGGGGCAAGCCCCCTCTCACATTTGACCTCATACCCATCCCGGGCTCGTCGGTCTCCTCACTCAGCGACGTTCGATTGGCACGAACTTGCGCTGCTCAACGCCGATGTACTCGGCGCTTGGACGGATGATGCGGTTGTTGGCGCGCTGCTCGAACACATGCGCGGCCCAGCCTGTCAGGCGTGAGCACACGAAAATCGGCGTGAACAGCTTGGTCGGGATGCCCATGAAGTGGTACGCCGAGGCATGGTAGAAGTCGGCGTTGGGGAACAGTTTCTTCTGCTCCCACATGGTCTTGTCGATGGCTTCGGAGACCGGGAACAGCACCTTGTCACCCACTTCGTCAGCGAGCTTTTTCGACCAGCCCTTGATCACTTCATTACGCGGGTCGCTGTCTTTGTAGATCGCGTGGCCAAAGCCCATGATCTTGTCTTTGCGCGCCAGCATGCCGAGGGTGCCTTCGACGGCTTCTTCAGCCGAGCCGAAACGCTCGATCATTTCCATCGCGGCTTCGTTGGCGCCGCCGTGCAGCGGGCCGCGCAGCGAACCGATGGCGGCGGTGACGCAGGAATACAGGTCGGACAGGGTCGAGGCACACACACGGGCGGTGAACGTCGAGGCGTTGAACTCGTGCTCGGCGTAAAGGATCAGCGACACGTTCATGACCTTCTCGTGCAACTCGCTCGGCTTCTTGCCATGCAACAGGTGCAGGAAATGGCCGCCGATGCTCGGCTCGTCGGTCACGCAGTCAATCTTTTTGCCATCGTGGCTGAAGCGATACCAGTAGCACATGATCGCCGGGAAAGCGGCAAGCAGGCGGTCGGTGACATCGCGCTGCACGCTGAAGTCTTTCTCGGGCTCGATATTGCCCAGGAACGAGCAGCCGGTGCGCATCACGTCCATCGGGTGGGCGTCGACGGGGATGCGTTCCAGCACTTCTTTAAGTGCCTGCGGCAAGTCGCGCAGCTTGCCGAGTTTGGCGGTGTAGGCCGCCAGTTCGGCTTTGGTTGGCAATTCGCCGTACAGCAGCAGGTAGGCGACTTCCTCAAATTGCGCATCGGCGGCCAGTTCACGCACGTCGTAGCCGCGATAGGTCAAGCCGGCGCCGGCCTGGCCCACGGTGGACAGTGCGGTCTGCCCGGCCACCTGGCCACGCAGGCCGGCGCCACTCAATACTTTTGCTTCAGCCATGGTTGTTCTCCAATTTTGTAGTTATTCAGGGAGGCGCGTTCTTTACTTTTTCGCGGCGAACAGCGCGTCGAGCTTCTGCTCGAAGGTGTGGTAGTCGATGCGATCGTAGAGCTCCATGCGGGTTTGCATGGTGTCGATCACGTTCTGTTGAGTACCATCGCGACGGATCGCGGTGTAGACATTCTCGGCGGCCTTGTTCATGGCGCGGAAGGCCGAGAGCGGGTACAGCACGATGGAAACATCGGCAGATTTCAACTGTTCGGTGGTGTACAGCGGCGTCGCGCCGAATTCGGTGATGTTGGCCAGGATCGGTGCCTTCACGCGGGAGGCGAAGAGCTTGTACATCTCCAGCTCAGTGATGGCTTCGGGAAACACCATGTCAGCGCCGGCTTCGATGCAGGCGGCGGCGCGTTCCAGTGCCGACTCCAAACCTTCGACGGCGAGGGCGTCGGTGCGCGCCATGATCACGAAACTGTCATCGGTGCGCGCATCCACGGCGGCCTTGATGCGGTCGACCATTTCCTGCTGGGACACGATTTCTTTGTTCGGGCGATGGCCACAGCGCTTGGCGCCGACCTGGTCTTCGATATGGATAGCGGCCGCGCCAAACTTGATCATCGACTTGACCGTGCGCGCCACGTTGAAGGCCGAGGAGCCAAAACCGGTGTCCACGTCCACCAGCAGCGGCAGGTCGCACACGTCGGTGATGCGGCGCACGTCGGTCAATACGTCATCCAGGCCCGTGATGCCCAGGTCTGGCACGCCCAGAGAACCCGCCGCCACGCCGCCACCCGACAGGTAAATCGCCTTGAAACCGGCGCGCTTGGCCAGCAGCGCGTGGTTGGCGTTGATCGCGCCAACGACCTGTAACGGATGTTCGCTGGCGACCGCGTCACGGAAACGCTGGCCGGGTGTACTTTTATTGTTAGAACTCATGACTCACCTCTTCAGGAAGTGCCGTCGGGGAAGTGACGGGCAATGTTGCGTTTGGAGGCGCCGATATGCCGGCGCATCAGCAATTCGGCCAGTTCACCGTCGCGATCGGCAATCGCGTCAAGAATGCGGTGGTGCTCGGCAAAAGCCTGGCGTGGACGATTGGGCGTAGCGGAGAACTGGATGCGGTACATGCGCACCAATTGGTACAGCTCGCCGCAGAGCATTTGGGTGAGGGTGCGGTTGCCGGCGCCTTGAATTATCCGGTAATGAAAATCGAAGTCGCCTTCCTGCTGGTAATAGCCCAGGCCGGCCTGGAACGCTTCGTCGCGTTCATGGGTATGAAGCACCTGGCGCAGCTCTTCGATTTCCGCGTCGGTCATGCGCTCGGCGGCCAGGCGGCAGGCCATGCCCTCCAGGGATTCGCGGATTTCATAGAGTTCGATCAGCTCGGCATGGCTCAAGGACACCACTCGCGCGCCAACGTGAGGCACGCGCACCAGCAGGCGCTGGCCTTCCAGGCGGTGGATGGCTTCGCGCAGCGGGCCACGGCTGATGCCGTAGGTGCGGGCCAGTTCCGGCTCGGAAATCTTGCTGCCGGGGGCGATTTCGCCTTTGACGATGGCGGCCTGGATGCGCCGGAAGACGTTCTCGGACATGGTCTGGGAATCGTCTTGCGCCACCACTGGGGTTTCCAGTTGATCCAGCATATTGTCGACACCTTTAAAAGCAATGCCGCAAAAACTAGCCACTCAAGCCAAAATAGTCAAAGAATAAATCAACATTGTCGACAATCGTCTAATAACCCCTTCTGCGCTGAATAGGGGCATGGCCGCCTGCCAGCGCTGGCGCCAAAAAAGCATCATGTTAGAATGCCCGCCGCTTTTGCCTGACATCACTTGATGAAACGGCGCACCCGAGATTGCGCAGCAATGCCAGTCGCCTTGAATTAAACATCGCACTGCAGCGCCTCAGGATCTATGAGACTCAAGCCCTTCCTTTTAATGTTTTGCCTAGCGTGCATACCCAGCCTTGGCGGCGCCGCCGAGAAGACCGTGTATGGCCTGAATGAATACGCGAAACTGGCGGGCATTGACCTGGAAGTGGCGGCCAAACTCGACACCGGCGCCAAGACCGCCTCGTTGAGCGCCCGCGACATCAAGCGCTTCAAACGCAACGGTGAATCCTGGGTACGTTTCTACCTGGCCATCGACACCGCCCATTCCCACCCCATCGAACGCCCCCTGGCCCGCGTCAGCAAAATCAAACGCCGCGCCGGTGACTACGACCCCGATGAGGACAAGAACTACACCGCCCGCCCAGTGATCGCCCTGGACATCTGCATGGGCACTGCTTTACGCAGCATCGAAGTGAACTTGACTGACCGCAGCGCATTCCAATACCCGCTGCTGATCGGCTCCGAAGCCTTGAAACGCTTTGATGCGCTGGTCGACCCCAGTCTTAAATACGCAGCGGGCAAACCTGCCTGCGCCGCTGACGCTCCTACCGCCGAGTAAACCGAATGCGCTCTTTGACCCTGCACCTGAAAATCCTCATCACCATTTTGGTGGTGCTGGGTATTTCGGTCACCGCCTACCAGATTTTCGTGCTGGGGATTCCCGTCACCGAGGACGCCACCGACGACCTGTGGAACATCGACGCCAAGGTCGAGTTTGTCGCCAGCCCCAAAGACCCGGTGAAGATCTCGATGTTCGTGCCGCCCCTGAGCCGCGACTTCGTCAGCCTCAACGAGAGTTTCATCTCCAATAACTACGGCGTGAGCGTCAACCGCACCGACGGTAACCGTAAGGTCACCTGGTCGGCGCGCCGCGCCAAGGGCAACCAGACGCTGTATTACCGCCTGGTGCTGACCAAGCGTTACAGCGGCGAAAAGGTCAAGGTCAAAGGTCCGACCTTCCGCGACAGCATTGCTGTGGAAGGCCCGGAAAAAATCGCCGCCGAAGCCTTGCTGGCGCCGATCCGCCAGCATTCGGCCGACGTCGAAACCTTTATTACCGAAGCGATCAAGCGCACCAACAACCTCAACGACGACAATGTGAAGCTGCTGCTGGCGGGCGACCCGTCGACGCCGCACAAGGCCAAGATCGTCGAGTTATTGCTGTCCATAGCCCATGTGCCGGTGGAAAAAGTCCACACCATCCGACTCGTCGCCGACCAGCCACAAACCCCGGAACTGTGGCTGCGCAGCTTCAATGGCAATGATTGGCTGTATTTCAACCCGGAAACCGGCGAGCAAGGCCTGCCCGCTGACCGCCTGCTGTGGTGGACCGGCGATGAAAACCTGATCACGGTGGATGGCGGCAAGAAAGCCATGGTGACCTTCAGCCTGAACAACAGCGAAATGAACGCGATTCGCCTGGCCAAGCTGACCGACGAGAACACCGACGCCAACTTCCTCGAGTACTCGCTGTACGGCCTGCCGCTGCAAACCCAGCAGACCTTCATGATCATGGTGATGATCCCGATTGGCGTGCTGGTGATTCTGATCCTGCGCAACCTGATCGGCCTGCAGACGCTGGGCACCTTCACCCCGGTGCTGATCGCCCTGGCGTTTCGCGAGACGCAACTGGGCTTTGGCATCGTGCTGTTCACCATTATTACCGCGCTGGGCTTGTCGCTCAGGTCGTACCTGGAACACTTGAAGCTGCAGATGCTGCCGAGGCTGTCGGTGGTGCTGACCTTCGTGGTGGTGCTGATTGCAGCCATCAGCCTGTTCAGCCACAAGCTGGGCCTGGAGCGCGGGCTGTCGGTGGCGCTGTTCCCAATGGTGATTCTGACCATGACCATCGAACGCCTGTCGATCACCTGGGAAGAACGCGGCGCCAACCATGCGCTGAAGGTGGCGATTGGTACGCTATTCGCCGCCTCGCTGGCGCACATCATCATGAGCGTGCCGGAGCTGATCTACTTTGTGTTCACCTTCCCGGCAGTCCTGTTGATCCTGGTGGGTTTCATGCTGGCCATGGGTCGCTATCGCGGCTACCGCCTGACCGAACTGGTGCGTTTCAAGGCCTTCCTCAAGGCTGACTCGTAATGTTCGGCTTCTGGAAAACCTGGAAGGCCCTGGAAGCGCGGGGCATCATGGGCATCAACCGGCGTAACGCCGACTACGTGCTCAAGTACAACAAGCGCAGCCTGTACCCGATTGTGGATGACAAGATCATCACCAAGGAACGGGCCATGGCGGCCGGCATTCATGTGCCGGAAATGTACGGGATCATTTCCACCGAGAAGGAAATCGACAAGCTCGACGAGATCATCGGTGGGCGCAGCGACTTCGTGATCAAGCCGGCCCAGGGCGCCGGCGGCGATGGCATCCTGGTGGTGGCCGACCGGTTTGAAGGGCGCTATCGCACGGTGTCCGGCAAGATCATCAGCCATGAAGAAATCGAACACCAGATTTCCAGCATCCTCACCGGCCTGTATTCCCTGGGCGGCCACCGTGACCGCGCGCTGATCGAATACCGCGTGGTGCCCGACCAGATCTTCAAGAGCATCAGCTACGAAGGCGTGCCGGACATCCGCATTATTGTGCTGATGGGTTACCCGGTAATGGCCATGCTGCGCTTGCCGACGCGCCAATCCGGCGGCAAGGCCAACCTGCACCAGGGCGCGATTGGCGTGGGTGTCGACCTGGCCACGGGTTTGACGCTGCGCGGCACCTGGCTGAACAACATCATCACCAAACACCCCGACACCACCAACGCGGTGGATGGCGTGCAACTGCCCAACTGGGACGGTTTCATGAAGTTGGCGGCCAGCTGTTATGAGCTGTGCGGGCTGGGTTACATCGGCGTGGACATGGTGCTGGACCAGGAAAAAGGCCCGCTGATCCTCGAGCTGAACGCGCGGCCAGGGCTGAATATCCAGATTGCCAACGACTGCGGCCTGACGTTGCGCACCCATGCGGTAGAAGCGCGGTTGGAAGAATTGAAAGCTGCGGGCGTGACCGAAACGCCGGAAGAGCGGGTTAAGTTCGTGCAGGAGATGTTCGGGCATATTCCCGCCGTTGAAGGCTGACGCCACTCAACTGTGGGAGCGGGCTTGCTCGCTGCCCCATTTAACCCGCGCTCTAGGACCAAACCCTTCGGAGGACTACAATCGCCTCCCCCAAGCCAACAGCTGATCCACCCCGCATGTCGACCTGCTCTGTACATCCGCTGCCCTACCGGGCCAACCCCGCCGACTACTTCGCGGCGATTCGTCATGCCCCCGGCGCAGTGTTGCTCGACAGCGGCCGCCCGGCTGCCGAACGCGGGCGCTATGACCTGCTCAGCGCCTGGCCAGTGGAAACGCTGACGGTACGGCCCGACGAAAACGGCAGTGATTTCCTGCAACGCTTGCGCGAAAACCTCGCGCAGTTGGGTGAGGCGGGTTTACCTGCTGGCTATGAGTTGCCGTTCGCTGGCGGCTTGATCGGCTACCTGAGCTACGACTTCGGCCGCCACCTGGAACACATGCCGCACTTGGCGGTGGACGACCTGCACCTGCCGGACGCGCGCTTTGGGCTGTACGCCTGGGCGCTGATCAGCGACCACCGGGTGCAGAGCAGTCAGTTGGTCTTCCACCCTTCGCTGATCGACAGCGAACGACAACGCCTGATTGCGCTGTTCAACGCTGAAGTTGTCGACACCCAGGCCAGCTTCAAACTGCACGGCCCCATGGTTGCGGACCTGACCGCCGACGCTTACCGGCAGGCCATCGTGCGCATTCAGGAGTACATCCAGGCCGGCGACTGCTACCAGGTCAACTTTGCCCAGCGCTTTCGCGCGCCGTGCGTCGGCGATCCGTGGGCGGCTTACTGCGCCTTGCGTGAGGCGTGCCCTACCCCGTTTTCCGGGTTCCAGAGCCTGCCGGACGACGGCGCAGTGCTGAGCCTGTCGCCGGAGCGCTTCGTGCACATCAGCGAGCGCCGCGTCGAAACCCGCCCGATCAAAGGCACCCGCCCGCGTGGCCTGACACCCGAAGAAGACGCGGCCCACGCCGCCGAGCTGCTGGTCAGCCCCAAGGATCGCGCCGAAAACCTGATGATCGTTGACTTGCTGCGCAACGACCTGGGCCGCACCTGCCGCACCGGCTCGGTGAAAGTGCCGGAGTTGTTCAGCCTGGAAAGCTACCCCAACGTGCATCACTTGGTGAGCAGCGTCACTGGCACCTTGGCCGACGACAAGGACGCACTCGACCTGATCGCCGGCAGCTTCCCCGGTGGTTCCATCACCGGCGCACCGAAGATTCGCGCCATGCAGATCATCGATGAGCTTGAACCCACGCGGCGCGGGTTGTACTGCGGCTCGTTGGTGTACCTGGATGTGCGCGGCGAGATGGACAGCTCCATCGCGATTCGCAGTTTGCTGGTCAAGGATGGGCAGGTGTGCTGCTGGGGCGGTGGCGGGATCGTGGCGGACTCGCAGTGGGAGGCGGAGTATCAGGAGTCGCTGACAAAAGTGCGGGTGTTGTTACAAACGTTGGAAAGCTTGTAGCAGCCCAGCCCTGCCTGAGGCTCAGACGCAGAGCCGAGCTGCCGAAAAAGCCTGCATCAGAACAGTCGTGGACGACGTGTGGCCTGGAGGATAGCGTCCAGCGTCCACGTCCACCCGCCGTTTGTGAAGGATCACATGAAGCGACTGCCTACTCGTCAGAAATTATTTCCGCGATTGCATATCCACCTCACCGGGCCTACCATCTCCCAAATTGGGAGGTTGCAGCGATGCGCATAATCGCTCTGTCTGCCTTACGAACATTCTGGGAAAGCCATCCCGCCTGTACCGATGCCAAAACACCCCTGGTCGAGTTGTACCGTCATATGGAGAAGACCACTTACCAGACGCCACAGGCACTCAAAGCAGAGCTCAGAACAGCCAGCATTCTCAAAGGCGGCAGGGTTGTGTTCAACGTGGGTGGCAACAAGTATCGAGTGATCATGGCAATCGATTATCAGCGCCAGCTGGGGTTCATACGCTTCGTGGGAACCCACGCGCACTACGACCAGATCAACGCGGAGACCGTGTGATGAACATAAAACCCATTCATTCCCAGCAAGACCTGGCGGCGGCGCTCGCACGCGTCGAGCAATTATGGGGGGCCGAGATCGGCTCGCCGGAGGGTGACGAGCTGGAGATCCTCGCTGTCCTTATTGAGAAATACGAAGCGGAACACTATCCCATGCCGCCCTCGGACCCGGTGGAAGCGATCAAATTTCGCATGGAGCAGCTAGGCATGACCGCCCGTGACCTTGAGCCTTTCATCGGCACGAGCGGGCGAGTGTCTGAAGTGCTGAACCACAAGCGCAAGCTGAGCCTGGCGATGATCAAGCGCCTGCATGAGGGCTTGAGTATTCCTTATGATCGGTTGCTCGCAGGGGCCTGACCTGGCCGTACCGACCCTGTCGCAGGCAAGCCAGCCACCACAGGTTGAACTGTGTGAACCCAACCAAATGTGGGAGCTGGCTTGCCTGCGAAGGAGTCATCAGCAACGCTGAAAAACTTACAGGCTCAACGCCCGATTCGACGCCTTGATGAACTCTTTCTTCAAATCCTCAAACGTATGCACCGCGGGAAATTGCGGGAACTCGCGAATCACGTTCTGCGGCGCATGGAACAGAATCCCACGATCAGCTTCGCCCAGCATCGTGGTGTCGTTGTAGGAATCGCCGGCGGCGATCACGCGGTAGTAGAGGGTCTTGAATGCCAGCACGGATTGGCGCTTCGGGTCCTTTTGACGCAGTTGGTAACTCACCACCCGGTCGTTTTCATCGGTGATCAAGCGGTGGCACAGCAAGGTCGGAAAACCCAACTGGCGCATCAGCGGTTGGGAGAATTCGTAAAAGGTGTCGGACAGGATCACCACCTGGAAACGCTCGCGCAGCCAGTTGACGAACTCGATGGCGCCGTCCAGCGGCTCAAGGGTGGCGATCACTTCCTGGATGTCGGCAAGCTTGAGCCCATGCTCATCGAGGATGCGCAGGCGTTGCTTCATCAGCACGTCGTAGTCGGGAATGTCGCGGGTAGTGGCGCGCAGGGATTCAATACCGGTTTTTTCGGCGAAGGCGATCCAGATTTCCGGAACCAGCACCCCTTCCAGGTCGAGACAGGCAATTTCCACAAGACACTCCCATTTAGATGTTGTTAGTTGAGCGAGCAAAAGGACTGCCGAACTCTAGCGACTCAAGCTCTGCGCCGCAACGCAGGGCGGATTTTGGTACCATCGCTTCCCTATAGAGCGCTCAGCGCCACTGACCTGTAGGAACCGTCCTGATGAACCAAGCCTTCGACGTCGTTGAACTCGCCACGACTTATGCCAACAAATCCGCCCAGGACATTCTCAAACTGGCGTTCAGCCAGTTCGGTGATGACCTGTGGATTTCCTTCAGCGGCGCCGAGGATGTGGTGCTGGTAGACATGGCTTGGAAGCTGAACAAGAACGTCAAGGTGTTCAGCCTCGACACCGGGCGCCTGCACCCGGAGACCTACCGGTTCATCGAACAGGTGCGCGAGTTCTACAAGATCGACATCGAGTTGATCTCGCCGGACCAGAGCAAACTGGAACCCTTCGTCAAGGAAAAGGGCCTGTTCAGTTTCTACAAGGATGGCCATGGCGAATGCTGCGGTGTGCGCAAGATCGAACCGCTGCGCCGCAAACTATCCGGCGTGAGCGCCTGGGCCACCGGCCAACGCCGTGACCAGAGCCCCGGCACCCGCAGCCAGGTGGCGGCGTTGGAAATTGACACGGCGTTCTCAACACCCGAGCGCACCCTGTACAAATTCAACCCACTGGCGCAAATGACCAGCGAGGAAGTCTGGGGTTACATCCGCATGCTCGAGCTGCCTTACAACAGCCTGCATGAGCGCGGGTTTATCAGCATCGGCTGCGAGCCGTGCACCCGCCCGGTACTGCCGAACCAGCACGAACGCGAAGGCCGCTGGTGGTGGGAAGAAGCCACGCAGAAGGAATGTGGGCTGCACGCTGGGAATATCATCAGCAAGGCCTGAGGTCTGTCGCAGTAAAAAATGTGGGAGCGGGCTTGCTCGCGATGAGGGTGTGTCAGTCAATGAATTGTTGGCTGATAGATCGCTATCGCGGGCAAGCCCGCTCCCACGTTTGCTTTGTGGTGAATAAAAATTCTGTACACACTCATGTAACTATCGGTGCCATTTATGTGTGCAATTTATATTGCACCGCACCAAAACGTAACACCCATCCCCGCGTGCCGTTTGCCTCTCCAATAGCGCGCCTCCCCACTTAAAAATAAATACCTGTTCAAACGGTCAATTTATATCGCTTTAAATTCAGCTAGTTATTTTAATAATCAGTAAAAACGAAATTAAACACGGTTTTTATAGATCGAAAACTGGCACGTATGTGGCTTAAGGAGAATTACGCTTTGTATACAATAAATACAAAACCTACATACACTTTGCCATCTGCGACGTTGAAGCAGATGCGCCGGAGCCTGCCGGAATGCGTACAAGCCTCTCGAATAACATCGCACTGGATCTGCCCTCCTCCGTCCTGAACCCTGTGGCCGCAAGCCCCGGCCCGCTCGTGCTCAGCCCGCGCTTGCACAACAAAGACCTGGCGCCCACCAAGGTTGAAGGCCGACGTTGGGGCCGCTACAGCATCTTTGCGCTGTGGACCAATGACGTGCACAACATCGCCAACTATTCATTTGCCATCGGCCTGTATGCCTTGGGCCTCGGCGGCTGGCAGATTCTGATGTCGCTGGGGATCGGCGCAGCGCTGGTGTACTTCTTCATGAACTTGTCGGGGTTTATGGGCCAGAAGACCGGAGTGCCCTTCCCGGTGATCAGCCGCATCAGTTTCGGCATCCACGGTGCACAGATTCCGGCGTTGATTCGCGCGGTCATTGCGATTGCCTGGTTTGGTATCCAGACCTACCTGGCCTCGGTGGTTTTCCGCGTGCTGCTGTCGGCCATTCATCCAGGATTTGCCGACTATGACCACAACTCCATCCTCGGCCTGTCGACCCTCGGTTGGGCGTGTTTCGTGGCGATCTGGTTTGTGCAGCTGGTGATCCTGGCGTACGGCATGGAAATGGTACGCCGCTACGAGGCGTTCGCCGGGCCGGTGATTCTGGTGACGGTGGCCTCGCTGGCCGGTTGGATGTACTTCCAGGTCGGCGGCAATATTGCCTGGTCGATCCGCGAACCGCTGAGCGGCGGCGAGATGTGGCGCAATATCTTTGCCGGTGGCGCGTTGTGGCTGACGATCTACGGCACGCTGATCCTCAATTTCTGCGACTTCGCCCGTTCCTCGCCCTGCCGCAAGACCATCCTGGTCGGCAACTTCTGGGGCTTGCCGGTAAATATCCTGGTGTTTGCCGCAATCACCGTGCTGCTCTGCGGCGGGCAGTTCCAGCTCAATGGCCGGGTGATCGAAAGCCCGACCGAAATCATCGCGGCCATTCCCAATACCTTCTTCCTGGTGCTCGGCTGCCTCGCCTTCCTGATCGTTACCGTGGCGGTCAACATCATGGCCAACTTCGTCGCCCCCGCGTTTGTGCTCAGCAACCTGGCGCCCAAGTACCTGAACTTTCGGCGCGCCGGGTTGATCAGCGCCACGCTGGCAGTGCTGATCCTGCCGTGGAACCTCTACAACAGCCCGCTGGTGATCGTGTATTTCCTCTCGGGCCTGGGCGCGCTGCTGGGGCCGCTGTACGGGGTGATCATGGTCGATTACTGGCTGATCCGTAAAAGCCAGGTGGACGTATTGCAGCTGTATAGCGAAGACCCCAATGGCGTTTATTACTACAGCCGCGGAGTCAATTTACGTGCGGTCGCGGCGTTTATTCCCGCAGCGGTGATCGCAATTCTGCTGGCGCTGTTGCCCGGCTTTGCCAGCGTCGCCCCGTTTTCCTGGCTGTTTGGCGCCGGTATTGCTGGGCTGTTGTACCTCTTGATCGCCAAGCGTCGGCCGCACTACGCCGATGTCAGTGGCGAAAGCATTGCAGTCGATAACGTCAGTCATTAATCAAGGACATTCCATGCGTATCCTCGTGGTCAACGTCAACACTACCGAATCCATCACTGAAACCATTGCCCAGCAGGCGCGGGCCGTCGCCTCGCCAGGCACTGAGATTGTCGGGCTCACGCCGTACTTCGGCGCCGAATCAGTGGAAGGCAATTTCGAAAGCTACCTGGCCGCCATCGCGGTGATGGACCGCGTGATGGCCTACGACCAGCCGTTTGATGCGGTGATCCAGGCCGGCTATGGCGAACATGGCCGTGAAGGGTTGCAGGAGTTGTTGAACGTGCCAGTGGTGGACATCACTGAAGCAGCCGCCAGCACAGCAATGTTCCTGGGACATGCCTATTCAGTAGTCACCACCCTGGATCGCACCGTGCCGTTGATTGAAGACCGCCTGAAACTCGCCGGCCTGTACCAGCGCTGCGCCTCGGTACGCGCCAGTGGCATGGCAGTGCTGGAACTGGAAGAAGACCCGCTGGCGGCGATGGAAGCCATCGTGCGTCAGGCGGAACGGGCCATTCACGACGACAAGGCCGAGGTGATCTGCCTGGGCTGCGGCGGCATGGCCGGGCTGGATGAACAGATTCGCCAGCGCACCGGCGTGCCGGTGGTGGATGGGGTGACGGCCGCGGTGACCATTGCCGAATCGCTGGTGCGGTTGGGGTTGTCGACGTCGAAGATCAGGACTTACGCCACGCCGAGGCCGAAGAAAGTCATTAGCTGGCCGGGTCAGTTCGGCCGGTAGACCGCGTCGCCTGCATCGCGGGCAAGCCCGGCTCCCACAGGGGAATGCGATTAAAAGTGGGAGCCGGGCTTGCCCGCGATGCAGGCGACGCGGTAGGCCGCCGGGATCAAATGGCGCTGAACCGTCGCCCCAGTTGCTGCTCGGCAAACTGCTCAATGATGAAATCCACAAACACCCGGGTCTTGCCGGGCAGCAGTTTGTGCTCGGCGTAGTACAGGGAGATGTTGCCGTCGTCGACGTACCAGTCGGGCAACACCCGCACCACCGCACCGCTGTCCAGAAACGGCACGGCCATCGGCATGCTCACCAGCGCAATGCCCAGGCCTTGAGCGCTGGCGCAGCAGGCGGCTTCGGAGTCGCTCATGGTCATGCGCGGTTTGAGTACCAGCGGGCGTTGTTCACGGTCCGGGCCGGTGAGTTGCCAGGTACGCACGCGGCCGGTTTGCGGCGAGCGGATCAGGATGCCCAGGCACCGCGATAAATCTTCGGGCGCGTGCACCGGCAGGCGTTGCGCCAGGTAATCCGGGGAGGCCACCAGCACTCGATGCGCGGGGCTCAGCTTGCGCGCCACCACGCCCTGGGGCAGTTCAAAACCACCGCCGATGGCAGCGTCGAAGCCTTGACCGATCAGGTCGACCTGACGGTTATCGAAATGCCAATCCGGGCTTATATCCGGAAAGCGCCGCATAAACTCCGCCAGCAGCGGCACCACATAACGATTGCCGAACACCGTGCCCATGCTGACTTTAAGCGTGCCCACCGGCCGCCCTTCGGCGCTGGCCAGGTTGGCCACGGCGTTCTGGATGGTGGTGAGGCTGCCACTGACCTCTTCGAGGAACAACTTGCCGGCCTCGGTCAGGGTCAGGCGTCGGGTGCTGCGCTGGAACAGCCGCACACCCAGGCGTGCCTCCAGCTTGGCGACGCTTTTACCCACCGCCGCCGGCGTCAGGCTCAAGTGCCTGGCGGCCTCGGCAAAGCTGCCGCCTTCGGCGCTGCGTACAAAACATTCGATACTGCCAAAGCTTTCCATATCGCCCCATTACAAACTTTTGGTTTACACAGACTATAGCAATCACGGTCTACCGGGTCGGCGGGACGAGGTCGATACTCACCCCATCAACTACTTGGAGATCGACATGACTGCACACAACCTCACTGGCAAAGTCGCCTTGATTCAAGGCGGTTCCCGCGGCATCGGTGCCGCCATCGTCAAACGCCTGGCCGCGCAGGGCGCAGCCGTCGCCTTTACCTACGTCAGCTCGGCCGCAAAAGCCGAAGCGTTGCAAAACAGCGTGATCAGCGCAGGCGGCCAAGCCCTGGCGATACAGGCCGACAGCGCCGATGCCACAGCGATTCGCGCTGCCGTCAACGCCACCGTCGACGCCTTCGGGCGCCTGGATATCCTGGTCAACAACGCCGGGGTGCTGGCCATCGCGCCGCTGGAAGACTTCAAGCTGGAAGACTTCGACCAGACCCTGGCGATCAATGTGCGCAGCGTGTTCATTGCCACGCAGGAAGCGGCCAAACATATGAGCGAAGGCGGCCGCGTGATCAACATCGGCAGCACCAATGCCGAGCGCATGCCGTTCGGCGGCGGCGGGCCGTACGCGATGAGCAAGGCGGCGCTGGTGGGGCTGACCAAGGGCTTGGCACGAGACCTGGGGCCGCGTGGCATCACGATTAACAACGTGCAGCCTGGGCCGGTGGACACCGATATGAACCCGGCGAGCGGCGAGTTTGCCGAAACATTGATCGGGTTGATGGCAGTGGGACGTTATGGCCACGTGGAGGAGATTGCCAGTTTCGTGGCGTATCTGGCGGGGCCGGAAGCCGGGTATATCACGGGTGCCAGCTTGACCATCGATGGTGGCTTCAGCGCCTGAGGGTTCTGGAGAACAGCAAAACCCAATGTGGCAGCTGGCTTGCCTGCGATGGCGTCCTCAAGGTCGCTATCGCAGGCAAGTCAGCTCCCACATTTTTTTGGCCTGTGCTGAGTCAGCGCATGGGAGGGAGGCCGTAGGCGGCCAGGTCAAAGTCTGCGAGTTTGCGGATGATCTGGTCGGCATGCGCGTACTTGCTGTCGGCCATGGCTTCATCCGGCACGGCGATCGCAGTCATGTTGGCAGCTTTTGCGGCCGTCACGCCGAACGGTGAATCTTCGAACACCAGGCAATCTTCTGGCGCTACGCCCAAGCGGCGTGCAGCGGTGAGGAAGATATCCGGTGACGGTTTGGCGGCGCCGACTTCCGGGTCGTCAGCGGTGACGATGGTGCCGAACAGGCCAAACCATTCGCGGTGCAGCGTGGTTTTGTGGCCAAACGAATGACGCGACGAGCTGGTGCCCACCGCAATCGGGATGTTATGCGCGTTCAAGTGCCGCACCAGCGCTTCGGCGCCGGGCATGCCCAAGGCCTTGGGGAAACGCTCGCTCATCAGCGGTTCGCGTATTTCCAGAAACTCAGCCGGCGTGATCGGCAAGTCCAACGCTTTCACCACATAGTCCGCCAAGTCCTGGGCACCTCGGCCGATGATGTGCTGCTTGATCCCCCAGTCATAGGTGCGACCGTAACGTTCGGCGATGATCTGCGTCACTTCGGTGTAGATGCCTTCAGTGTCCAGCAACAACCCGTCCATATCGAAAATCACGGCCTTGATTGGACCGACTGCAATACGCGGTGCATTCATCACAACAGAACCTTGGGGGAAGGACTAAAAGGATTCAGCACAATAACGGTCATGGTTGCCTGCAAGCAACCGTTGCGATGGCCAATCCGCCCTTCACCTCCTGCCTTACTGAACACACCGAAAAAACTGCCGAGCTTATCGACTACCCGCAAGAACAACTCAGTTAAGGAACAACACTGTCATTATGCTGAGGTGTTGCTTGTTCTGTCTGTGACTCACTTTTAAAAGCGAACCCGACATGCTCTATCGCGTAGCCGCCGACAGCCTGGTGCTGTTTCACCTGTGTTTCATCCTGTTCGTGTTGTTCGGCGGGCTGCTGGCGCTCAAGTGGCGGCCAGTCATGTGGCTGCACTTGCCCGCTGCCGCCTGGGGCGTGGCCGTGGAAGTGTTCCACCTGCCCTGCCCGCTCACCCGCTGGGAAAACCTGTTTCGCCACCTCGCCGGGCAGGACGGTTATGGCGGCGGGTTTATCGAGCATTACCTCCTCACGCTGATCTACCCGGCCGGGCTGACTCCGAACATTCAACTGGTGCTTGGCGCGCTGGTGTTGCTGATCAATATCGCGGTGTATGTGCGCCTGATCAGGCAGGCTTAGGCAGGCAGCCCAGGTCAGCCAGGGTGGCTTCGACCGCTTGATCCAGCGGCGTGTGTGGCTCACAGCCCAAGGTATCGACCAAACGCTGGTTATCCATCCGCAGCGGGGTTTGCCACAGGTAGCGCATCTCCAGCATCTCGCGAACCGTGACCACGAAGGGCGCGATCACTCGCATCAACCACCAGGGGAAGCGGCCTGCGCGGGGTTGATGACCGGTCCTGCGCAAGACTGCCCGCTGGATCGCCTGAGTCATCTGCGTGCCATCCACATCCTCATGCCCCGCCATATGAAAGCGCGCGAACGCCTCGAGCGTTTCGCGGCGTTCAATCAGCGCGAGCATGGTGCGCGCCACATCCGGCAAGTACGCCCATTGGTGCGCCACACCTGGCGCGCCCGGGTAGCTGACGGCATGCACCGGTTTGCCGGGTTTGACCAGGCCTTGGGCAAACCAGTTGTTGGCGACACGGGCGCCAAAGAAATCCCCAGCCCGTACGATCAACACGCGAGCGCCCTGGCGGGACGCCTGTTCCAAACGCTGCTCCAATTGCACCCGGATCGCGCCCTTGCGGGTTTGCGGGTGCTGAGGCGACTCTTCGTGCAACACGGGAAACGCATCCGGCCCGAAGTTATAGACCGTGCCGGGCAGCACGATGGTCGCGCCCTCGGCGATGGCCGCCGCAACCGTGTTGTCGATCATCGGCATCACTAATTCAGCCCAATTGCGATAGCCCGGCGGGTTGACCGCATGCACGATCACCGCACAGCCACGCGCCGCGGCAAGCACGTCTTGACGATTGAGCGCGTCGCCCTTGATCCAGGAAAAAGTCGAGTTCTCACGCCGGGCCTTGTCCACATCCCGGGTCAACGCACACACTTCCCAACCCGCCGCGCGCATCTGCCGCGCCACTTCACCGCCAATCCCGCCCGTTGCACCCAGTACCAGAACTTTGCTCATGACCTGCTCCCATGTTGTCGGTGAGGTCATTTTGTGTGCAGCGTCGCTATAGATAAATTGCCGAAGAGCATCCAGCCGCTATACATTTATGCATGGCTACACATATTGGTTGGGAGCTTTACCGATCGTTCCTTGGTGTACTCAAGGAAGGCTCGTTGTCGGGGGCCGCACGGCAGCTTGGCATTACACAGCCCACGGTCGGCCGGCACATTGCCGCGCTTGAAGCGGCGCTGGGCGTGGTGCTTTTTACCCGTTCACCCACGGGGCTGTTGCCAACTGCCGTGGCGCACACCTTGCGCGCCCATGCTGAAACCATGGAGCGCACCGCCGCCGCCCTGGAACGCGCGGCGTCTTCTCAAGGCGATGAAGTGCGCGGGGTGGTGCGGGTCTCGGCCAGTGAAGTGATCGGCGTGGAAGTGCTGCCGCCGATCATCACCGCGCTGCGCCGCCAGCACCCGCACCTGCGGGTTGAACTGATCCTGACCAACCGCCTGATCGACCTGCTGCAACTGGAGGCCGACATCGCTGTGCGCATGGTCCGCCCCAGCCAGGAGCAACTGCTGGCGCGGCGTGTCGGCTTGATTGAAGTCGGCCTGCACGCCCGCGACGATTACCTGCAAGAACGCGGCATGCCTGTGCAAATGCAGGATCTGGTCGGTCATTCAGTGATTGGCTTCGATCAGGAGAACGCGTTTATCCGCAGCCTGGCCATCAAGGGCTTTGAACGCAGCGCCTTCGCCATCAGCAGCGACAGTGACCTGGCGCAATTGGCGCTGATCCGCGCCGGCGCCGGCATCGGCGGGTGCCAGGTGCAATTGGCCAAACAGAACCCGCGCCTGCAACGGGTATTGCCGCAGGCGTTCGCGTTCAAGATGGACACCTGGGTGACCATGCACGAAGACCTGCGCAACAGCCCGCGCTGCCGCGTGACCTTTGATGCGTTAGTGGCGGGTTTGCAGCGTTACGTACAGGCTTGAGACAGCTTGGTTGGTAAAGAATCAGTCTCCCTCATTCCGTTCGTAGACGCCCCCATGTCCGAAGCCTTCGAAGTCCCCAGCCCCCACGAAAAACACATCGAACACACCACCGAACATGCGCACGGGCGCGGTGACAATTTTGCCAGCCGCATCGCCGTGATGACCGCGCTGATGGCCACCCTCGGCGCCATGCTCAGCTACCAGGCCGGCTCCACCGAAAGCGAAGCGGCGATGGACAAGAACAACGCCGCCATCATCAAGACCGAAGCCGCCAACCAGTGGAACTACTACCAGGCCAAATCCAGCCGGCAGAACCTGGCCGAACTGGCCACGCATATTCCCGGCGTGGACGCTGCGCATTACAAGGATGAGATCGAGCGTTACAAGAGCCAGAAGGAAGACGTGCGCAAACAGGCCGAAAAGCTTGAGGCGACCTCCAAGGAATGGGATCAGAAATCCGAAGAGGCGCTGCACCAGCATCACCGTTGGGCGCAGGCGATGACGGCGATTCAGATCGCGATTTCGTTGGCGGCGATTACGTTGCTGACGCGCAAGGAGTGGCTCAAACGCATGTCCTACACCGCTGGCGGTGTGGCCGTAGTACTGGGCGCCTTGGCGTGGCTACACCTCTGACAGACTGAACACAGTCAAAAATGTGGGAGCGGGCTTGCCCGCGACGTCGGTGGGTCAAGCAGCATTAATGTTTGCTGTGCCACCGCTATCGCAGGCAAGCCAGCTCCCACCTTTAATCTCCAGTGTTTTCGGAGTTGGGTTCGGCCATCACATCGCTATATAGTAAAACGCATAACGCCTGATGCTGTTCAACGCGAGGGGAAACCGGTGACTGCACAACCCCAGGAAGCCGTGGGCGCCGCCTACAGTATCGACGCCATGCGCTACGCCCAGGCCATGACCTGGCAAGCCATCGACCAACTCGCCCAACGCATTCGCCCCGGCATGCTCGAATCCCAAGCGCGTGAGCTGGGCAAACAGGTACTCGCCGAGCTCGACATGCAGCGCATCTGGCATCCGCTGCTGGTGCGCTTTGGCGCCAATACCCTCAAGGCTTTCAACCAACGCTCGGACGGCGACCCGGTGCTGGGTGAAAACGATATCTTCTTCATCGACATGGGCGCCGTGTGGCAAGGCCACGAAGGTGACGCCGGCGCCACCTTTACCACCGGCGACGACCCTGAAATGATCGCCTGCGCCAGCGCCGCCAAAGTACTGTTCGAGCGCGTACAATCGCGCTGGAAAAATGACCAGGTCGTAGGCCTTGAGCTGTACCGCTACGCCGAGGAACACGCCAAGGCCATGGGCTGGCAACTGAACCTGGACATCAAGGGCCACCGCGTCAGCGACTTCCCCCACGCGATCCACCGTGGCGGCGACCTGGGGGATTTCGAGCACTGCCCGAACGCCGGGCTGTGGATCCTGGAAATTCAGATTGCCCACCCGAGCAAGCCCTACGGCGCTTTTTACGAAGATCTACTCGCTTAAGGAATACCCATGGAACACTCCACCCAATTCCCCGTGCTGTTGTTTTCCTACGGCACCTTGCAAGACAAGGCCGTGCAACTCGCCAACTTCGGCCGGGAACTGGTCGGCCAGCACGACGCGATGCTCGGCTATTCGCAAAGCTGGGTCGAAATCACCGACCCCGAAGTGCTGGTCACCAGCGGCAAGACCCACCACCCGATTGTCGCGCCGACCGAAGAACAGGCTGCCAGCGTTGAAGGCATGGTCTTTCAGATCAACGAGCAGGAACTGGCGGCAGCCGATGCCTACGAGGTGTCGGACTACAAGCGTGTGTCAGTGGCATTGGCTTCGGGGCTGACAGCGTGGGTTTACGTGCAAGCCTGAAGATGAAATTGCGGGCAATTGATTTCAATCTGCCAGTGCGCAGATTAAAGTGGCGCCCCCTCGAGAATTGAATCTCGAGGGTCAGTCCATGGAGTTATACAGTGAAGTACGTCAGTAAAGTGGTTGCAGCAGCTGTTCTCGGTTTTACCCTCGCAGGCTGCACCGGCACCGCCATCAAATCCCCGCAGTACGACAGCAGCCAATACACCGTTTTGGGCCACAGTGAAGCCAGCGCTACCGGCATCATGTTGTTCGGCGTCATCCCGATTGGCCAGAACAGCCGCTTCGTGCGCGCCCAGACTGCGGCCATCAAGGCCAAAGGCGGCGACGCGCTGATCAACACCCAAGTGCAGGAAAACTGGTTCTGGGCCTGGGTGCTGAGCGGTTACACCACCAAAATCTCCGGTGATGTGATCAAGCTGAAAACCGCGCAATAAGCCGGAAGTTGCCAGGGCGTTGAGCCCGACAAGCGACGTATCATGGGCCAGACCTTCGAGGACGGCCCATGAACCTCAGTATCTTTCACGCACTCGCCGCTGCCGCGCTGTTCGGCGCCAGCACCCCGCTCGCCAAAACCCTCGGCCTGGGCCTCTCGCCCATACTGCTCGCCGGCCTGCTCTACCTCGGCAGCGGCGTCGGCCTCGCAGGCGTGCGCCTCATCCGTGACCGTGGCTGGAAACCCACCGGGCTCACCCCGGCTGAATGGCCGTGGCTGATCGGCGCCATCGCGTTCGGCGGCATCCTCGGGCCGGTGGCACTGATGTTCGGCCTGACCCGCACCGCCGGCACGACCGCCTCGCTGATGCTCAACCTTGAATCGGTGTTGACCGCTGTCATCGCCTGGCGGGTGTTCAGAGAAAATGCCGACCGGCGCATTGTGTTCGGGATGATCGCCATTGTGCTGGGCGGCGTGGTGCTGTCCTGGTCCGACGCCGGCGGCGCCAGCCACGATTGGCTCGGGCCGGTGGCCGTGGCAGTGGCCTGTTTGTGCTGGGGCATCGATAACAACCTGACGCGCAAGGTATCCGCGTCGGACGCGCTGTTTATCGCCGGGGCCAAAGGGTTGATTGCCGGGTTGGTGAACTGCAGCCTGGCGCTGTACCTCGGGGCGCAGATGCCGGGTGTGGCGCAGTTGGGGCCGATCTTGCTGGTGGGGTTTCTGGGGTACGGCATCAGCCTGGTCCTGTTTGTCCTGGCCTTGCGCGGGTTGGGCAGTGCGCGCACCGGAGCGTACTTCTCGACGGCGCCGTTCCTTGGGGCGGCGGTGGCCCTGCTGGCATTCGGGGAGTCGATGACGGTGGCGTTCTGGATTGCGTCGGCGCTGATGGCCGTGGGCGTGTGGTTGCACCTGACAGAGCGGCATGCGCATGAACATCTGCATGACGCGACGGAACACGGGCATCGGCACGTACATGATGAACATCATCAACATGAGCATGGGGTCGAGTGGGACCCGACGCAGCCGCATAGTCACGTGCATGTTCACAGCGTGATGAAGCATAGCCATGCGCACTTTCCGGATGTGCATCATCGGCATCGGCATTGAGGCACTGACGGCAAAGCGACCGGGCATTGTGGGAAAGGGCGAGGTAGAGTCGCCCTTCTTTTCAAGGCCAATCGTCAATAAAAAAACAGCTGATGATGAGACCGAAGAGGGAGAGACAGGTCACGAAAGTTGGTATGACCATCCAGTACTTTAGGTGCCGAGGTATTTTTTCAACATCCTCAACAAGTACCATGCCTCTCCACTGAATGACTTTTGGGATAAGAATGACGGTAGCCATGGCGTATACGCGTTGAGGCCTTCCCTGAAAGGGCGCATTACGAAAAGTGTGCCTGCATCCGACTATGTAGCTGCTGTATTGCAGATAGCGCTCCGCAGCATCGAGTTTTTTGAACATGGCAGAAAACATGATTGGGAAGCTTAGTAGCAAGAGGGCGCATGAGCCTAATACAAAATATTCCAGATACATTCAATTCTCCACGGACTTATAGAGAAATTTACCTACGAACTCTCCAGCGCTGCTTCCGAGCTTACCTGAGGCGAGGCCGCCCGCAGCACCGCCGACGATGGCGCACGCCAAAGCTCCGGCGCCCGCTGTAGGTATGCCAAAAACGATGGCGCAAGCACTGGTACCGACAAGAGTACCAAGTGTCCCGCCTATGGATGCGCCGCCCACTCCCATCACCAACTTGCCTGCTTCAACATATTTCGCCTGCGTACACTCTTGCTCACGGCCCGTGGAACACGCCTCCGATATCTCCAGCGCCGTGGCCCCAACATCCAGTGCTATACCAATATAAGTCCCCGCCTTTAACATCTGCGAAGCCTTGGCTAGACGCTTGACCCTCTCCTCATACCCACTGATTTCTCCATGGTGCCAGTAGCTTTTACTGGAAATCCCGAGCATTTTTTTAATCGAACCTTCGTTTCTCAAGCCCGTACCCAAACGCGCCATCCCCGAAATTTGAGTATCCAACCTTGCAAACAGCGCCCTACGCTTAACCAGAAACTCTTCCCTTGCCCCCGTGGTGCCCTTTCTCAAGTACTGCTTATGCAAATCCTCGATTTCCATAAGGGTCTTCTCGACCTGCGCTAGATGCTTACTCCAGGCACTGCTGGCACTGCCGATGCCAACAGACGAATAGGACAATATGGACTGCAATTGATCATGGTTTTTGATCAGAAATTGGTCAGTTGCGGAGTATGCCAACAGGGCGAGCTTTGTATTCTGCGCCGAGCGCATCAGCTGTGCCTCTGCAGCGGTGCAATCGGCAGTTCGGCTATCGCCAATGATCACCAACTGCCCAGGCAACACCAGCGTGTTGCGGATGTGCTGGTTCAGGGCGTCGAATTTGGTGTGAGTATGCGGATCAAGCGCCAAGCTCATTTTGAGCAAGGGATAAGGCTGCGGTCGTTCGTTGATAAATGCGTACGGTCCCTGCATGCGTGCACTTCCAAGTGACTGAGGCGCACGACTATAAGAAGGCGCTACTGCCGAGGTAAGACGCGTATAGGGGTGGTTTTGATGTTTCAGAAACAGGCCACTTCAATCGAGGCCAATTCCTACGATTGCAGGTTCTGGCTGATCACCTGCCCCAATCATTCAAGGGAGTTGCGTGGATCTGATCGAGATAGATTACCTAGGCAACGTCCTACAGCCCATTGGGAAGCGTCGACCTACCGCTTCAAAATCGCCAAGCCTATAGTCGCTCGGTCGCCCACATGGCGATCGGGTTTGGCGACTCGACGATAAATCGAAAGAAACGTCCACGTGTATTTGCGGGATGCTTCTGCGCCCAATAAGCTGCTCAACGGTAGCTGTGCGCGGGAGACCTTCGGGTCTGCCGGTTTTTCCGATTGTCCCGGTTCGCCAACCTGCGTACAGCTGCCACCCTTTTGTTTGGCGACAAATGTGTGGCTGCTATTCTCTGACAACCGGAGTTTCACACATGAACCAATACACTGCCCTCACCAGCAACGACAGCGCCACCCCTGCCCTTTTTATCGATACCACCGTGCCGTTGGAAATCCTCCTCGACGCCGCAAGTTGTCGGCTTCGGGCTGTCACCCAAGTTCTTGAGAACCTTGCCCTACGTAGTGAAATAAGTAGTGATGCAGTTGTGCTCAGCGATTTTGCGTTGCTTTGCTCAATTCCGCTGCGCGATGGGTGCGATTTGCTGGATGTCATCGCGCGGCGGATGGATATGCCACGCGCATGATCTAAGAACGCTACGCTTTCAAACTTCCCCCTAGGTCTCTGCCGAAACCTGGGGGGTTTGTTTTCTCGTATTTGACGCCACGTCCCTCGCTTTAGAATTTAAGGGCACGCCTATACACTGAGCTGCAATGGCACCTGCCGGATCCCTCTCGATTCAGACCTGACTCATACAACAAGACCCTATAAAAATGAAAATAGTGTTCATCGCTACGCTGGGAATGTTATCGCTGATTCAACCATCACTGTCCTTCGCGGATAACGCCAATGGGAAAAACCTCTTCTTACAGCGATGTGCCATGTGCCACGGCGCTGATCTCAAGGGAACAGGGCCATTAGCGCATAGGAGCAATCCGCCTACGCCTGATTTGACAACGCCTGCTTTCAAGAAACGACTGAGTGATTATCCGGGCGTTATTGTATCGTCGGTAATACTTCGGCCGAATGGAGAGTTGATTCCGAGAACGTTGCGAGAGAATGGTGTGAAGGTGCCGCCACATGCATGGACGGTTAATGATTTTCGTGATTTGAATCAATATATGAGTGGCGCTATTTTAAAAAAATGATGCTTTTTAAACAGTAATCCAAGTATCAATTACTTTGTCATTTACCAAGTAAATGTGGATAACCCTCGCAAAACAAGCTCTCTCACCGAGCGAGCGTGTGAGGGCCTGTATTAAATAAGTGGCGTTATTCGAATTCAGCGTTCAGCCACTACAAAGTTCTTTTATCGCCTTGCTGATAACGGCCTGCCGTTTACAAATCGAAGGGCGGCGCATGGCCAAGGTCTAATGCCGTCAATTGCGGTTTGTCAGAAGCTTCCTAACTTCGATCTATCTCAAGCGCCAGCGCCCAGCGTTTAAAGGGTGCTATGCCCGCCAAACCCAGCACATCAAAAAACACCCATTTGCGGGTCCGTACCGAAAAAGCCTGAACGGCTTGCCCCGGGGTAAGGCTCTGAGCATTGCTGATCGATATGAGCGCACCAGACAAGCTTCCTACATAAGGCGAATTGCGGGGTCAAGCAGACCGACTTGCAACGTCCCGCAAGTGTCCGGAAGGACCAGAGATAATGTTTCACCCGTTTCCAGGCGCCCTACGACCTTACCGTCAAACAAGATTGCCAGCGCAATAGCTTGACCATAAGCGCTATCAAACAGGCCTTTCTTGCGATGAATTGTGATATCCATGCGCTGTCCTGAGAGTGCTCGATGCACAAAGTGTAGTTGTAGGTTTACGACGCACCGGGGGCAAGGGCACTGAGGACTGAACGCCGCTGATTTGTGATAGCTGAATAGCCGCTTGGGTGGGATCCGTCACACATAGACAAAGTCGTCAGCGGCAGATGGATCGACCCTGCCAATTCAGTTATTGGCTGTACTTATGTACCCACCTAGCACACCCGTCCCATGGGCTATTTTGCGGACGCCAGAAACCACAAATCCCCGACTTTCTCTAGGAAAATCAGGGGTTTGTGTTTACTTAATGTGGCGGTGAAGGAGAGATTCGAAACTACCCGCAAAGTAACTTTCATAATGCAAGTGCCCGGTTTACGGGGGCTGCAGAGGTGCTGGCTCCCCAAAAATTCGTCATTTCCAGTCCCATGGTAGTCCCATGGGTTTTGCACCAAGTTAGTGCGTCAGGGTCGAATGGAAGCAAAAGGTGGCGTAACACCGGATTTATGTTGAGGCGTGGGAAAAAGGTAATATTGGTAATACGCCTCAATAAATTCAATAAAACCCTTTAAATTCAATAGCTTGATAGACATTCAGAAAGGTAATAATTTGGTAATTTATAGGTTAGGTCATTACCTTTTCACCTAGTAATACCCGTCACTCCCTAACCCCAGTAAAATCGGGGTCTTGGGTGAATATTACCTTTGCCATTACCAAATATTACCCCTCAAGGTAATACGCCAAACCTACGGAATACGGGGGCTACGGCAGCATTCGTACCTCATCTAACCAAAATCACCTTTTTCCCAGCCTGGTTCCAAAATAGCCGGCAATAGACAAGACCTGGTGCTGGGATCTAGTCTGTTAATTCATGACAAGGAGTCTCACATGCCCCATGAATATTCGCTCTCAGATGTGCTTGAGAGGATGTATGAAAAATCAGTTGGCCCTTGAGGCCGCAGTAATGGAAATCACCCTCCGCCTCGAGGAATATGGCTCAGCAGAAGTGGGCAATAACGTCAGAAGTGCGCTGGAAACGATCGGCGAGAATGCCGGCCACATCAAGCAAGGTTTGGCCCGCCTCAAAGGGTCTGGCGCGGCTTAGCAAAGAAAGCCATCGAGTGAAACGCCCCTATTACAGTGGAGACCTTATTTTCCCTGGCCTGGGACAGATTTGACATCAGATCCACGATAGAGAGTATCGTCGGCAAAATGATGTCTCTCGATTCGAAAAACAGCTGCGTTCCTACTTTTTGATCAATAAACCTTGGGAATCCCCATCCCTCGCCCGCCAGCGTCTCTGCTATCCGTTTTGAAACCTGGCTGCACTCCTTCGCAAAACTTTGCACTTTGTGAAATGGACATTCGCCCTACGGCCCCCCAGCGGGCCTGGGCTGCGCCGCTGATTGCACCAGCCTAACCTTTGCACAAAAAACCGACGCAAACCCCGTCGGCGGGAGGGGGATAAGTACTTTTCTAAAGAGAATTTTCGCCTGCGTGAGCTTTTCTAACTATCAAATCAAAATTTTTTTAACATACAAAATTATTTAATTAGAAATTTAGTGACATTATTATTGCAAGACTTCGGTGACTTTGAAATGCACTCTACTTAAAGCTGATGCATGATATCTTCTCATCCAACTATCTCCTAACCTCGTGAGTATAGACCCAGATCAAAAATCTGGTCTTTTTTTAGATTTTATGTTATACGTGCGCAGAATAATGCTACGCAAAATATTTGCACAACTAGTCAGACTTTGCGTCGAAGGTGATATGAGAACGATTTCTAAGGTTGCAATACATAATGTATACACGGAAGGTAAAACTGCGGTAATTGATTTTCCGACACCAGTAACCATACTTACTGGATATAATGGTATTGGAAAATCTACCACACTAGCAGTCATCCATAGCACTTTGTCCATATATGGGAAAAGAGAGTTTTTATTTCCAAGAACGAACTGGGCCAGTCAGATCCATTTTGATAGCGGGCTTATCGTTAATCACGCAAAGATAGGTCGGGTTCTGGAAAGTACTTACGGCACTTCCCTAGCTGGCAAAAACAATAATACAACAGAATCGCTGAAAGATTTCTATCAGAGAATTTTTTCTGCCGTCACAAATATTGTAAAAAACAGAAATATTCTTATTAGTAAAGAAGGTGAGCGCAGAGATTCAAGATCCACAAACTTTATGGCTCTAGCGCAATCTCCAAAAAAGAGAGGCAGGGAAGATAGCCACTTGAGCGATCAAGATGGAGAAGTGCAATCTATTCTCTATTGCGATGAACTTTTTAACTTCAGTCTAATTTCTGATGAAATTGAAAATTTAGATGACCTGGATATATTTTCTAAAAAAAACACTCTAGATAAAACTTTATATAGATTGATGCGCCGATTCGCTGCGCTTGATCAAAGCTCTATAGTCAATGAAAACCTTACAGCGTTAATAAACAGTATTAAGGGAGTTTTTGCTGCCAGCAATATGCCCGATGAACTGCGTCGCAAGCTTGATGTTTACGAATCCAATCTTTATATAAATCGCCACGAGCATTTCCTGAAAGAAGCGAATGTTTTTTTTCGCATGACAGGAAGAGAAGTCTTTTTGGATAACGAAGGGTTTCTGAGTGTCAGATTAGATCCCATCGAGGTCAATAAAGATGAAGTAAAATGGTTTAACTTATCCAAGGGTGAAAAAACCCTCTTAAGTTTGCTTCTGGCTGCATTTCTCAGCCGTGGTAAAAGCACTATATTTTTGTTAGATGAGCCTGACCTCTCCTTGCATCTAAAATGGCAAAAGCAGCTTTTGACAAGTTTGTGTCGCTTGGCTCCTGAGGCGCAATTCATCATTTCCACTCACTCACCGGCGATGGTCGGGACAATTGATGATGAAAGAATCTTAAACATCAGCTCGTTTAGTAAGGCTTAACATGGAAAACTTAGGCTTTGCCTTTGATGCAGATTATGTTGAGAACCAAAAATTCTTTATGGAAGATACGGACCTTCCAGAGGTTGTTGTGTGGGTTGAATCCCCCGACGATACTAAGTTGTGGATGCCTGCTTTCTCTGAAATCACCAAATATCAGTTCAGCTTCAAACCCGCATCTATTTTCCCAGCCAATGACGATAAAAATGCTAATGGGTGCAGTCGACTTCTTGGTCTTGTAGATAGCGGTGATTTGATTTTGGGCAAACACCAGATTCTATGTCTGGATAGCGACTTCAAGTTTATCTCTAGCTTTGCTGAAGAATATGTGTGCGAATATACTGAAAGGGATAATATTTACTGGACCCAAGTACACTCCAAAGAAAACATATACTTGAACTCTATATTAGTGGATAAAATTATTAGTCACTTAGTTGGAATTCCGGCGACTCAACTTGCACAATCCACGAGCATCGTACTTTCAAAGCTTTCCAGCGCCATTTATGAGTGTTACTCCAAGTTTTTATATTTACAATCTCAAAGCAGGCCTTCAACCTCCGCAATTAGCCAGTACAAAGATGAATTCATTGCCACCTTTGAACATTTGAAGTGCAAACCAACATCAGAAAAGGTGGAATTTGAAGGTTGCGTTTTCTGGGACAAATTTCGTACTGACTTAAACTTACTTAATGAAAAGCTTTCCGACGTAATTAGCACAGAAAAAATAGATGACAGCTTTGAAAAGTATTCAAACAACTTAATAAAAGCAGGTATCTCTCCAGAAAATATTCATTACTTTGTCCGCGGACATGACCTATACTCACTAATAAACGAATTATCTTGTAAGACCATCGAGTCGTACAAGAAAAAAGCAATTTCGGAAATTGTTTCTTTAGTGACGAGAAACTCTTCACAAAATATTAAAGAATACGTGGGAAGTATGCAACCTTTTGGCATCTGTTTGAAAGCAAGAGAGCCTATATTTAACGGCCTGACTTTTTTCGAAAAAACACTAGAACATATAAAACATACTTATAAATGAAACTTGTTCCGCTCACAATTATGGAAGCCGACTAACTCCAAACCAGGCACATAAAAAGCCTTACAACTTTAAGATCTGCTGTTTATTGAAGACTGCTGCTGGTTGCGGCGGCAGTTTTCGATCATCGGAATTAGAGAGTAATATATTTTAGCTTTATTCCTAGTTGAGTAGCTTCGTCTGAATTGCTTAAAAACACCGATGCATTTCCTGGTACTGGCGTTGCCCCGTGAGTATGAGCGGCCAACTGGGTGTTCATCTTTTGCACCAGTTCGAGCAAATCACACACCACCTGAAAGATGTTCACACTCTCGGAGCCAATATGGCATTTTGGAGCAACTAACCGTTAACTGATCGCTGCCACACTCTCACGCAGCCCCAAAATCCTTTCCTCCATATCGCCACTCACCGTGGCGTTGTGCTTCTGCCCCACCACCAGGTTCAGATCCCGCCCAGTCGCCTGGTGCAGATCATCCACTGCCGCCAGGCTTGCAGATCCTCCCGAAAGCAGCTTGAGCGCGCCCAGGGCTTCAAGCGTCTTGATGCCCCCTACCGACTCGGTTGAATGGTCGTCCACGGTCCTGGTGTGGCTCTGGTAATGCTCAGTGTTGCCCATCGCCTCCACTTCCCGCTCGATCGCCTTGTCCAGAATCTTGCCGTCCGTCTGGCGCAGCCAGTTGCCGTCCGCGTCGACACGCTGCTGACAGGCTTCGCTGTGCTGCCACACCTGGTCACCCTTCGGAACGCTGGGCATGCTTAGGCCGTGGGGCAGAATGGTTTGGATATAGGGCTTGTGTGGCAAGCCGTATGGGCCGGCCCTCGGGTATCCGAGACCATCGCCCTAGCTTGGGAAGATGTCGACCTGGAGCAAGGCACCGTGACATTCCGCAGGTCCAAGGTACGTGGAGCTTACCGGGTGACGAAAACCAGACGATCTACCCGCAAGGTTCGCCCCCTCCCCCCGCCTGGGATGCGCTGCAGAAGATCGATGCACTGAGGAACCGGAAAGCGGAGACGGTTGATATTGTTGAGCGGGACAACAAGACGGTGCGAAAACACAAACTGCATTTTGTCTTCCTTAATACGAAAAGCGGCCTGCCTCACGCCAACGATTTTGTGGTCCGCCACAGGTTCTTCAAGGCTCACTTGCTCGCGGCCGGGGTCCGCTATCGTGGGCCTGGCCAGTGCAGGCATACATACGCCAGTCAGTTACTAACCACCGGCGTTGCGTCGATCGACTGGATAGCCGAACAGATGGGACATACCAACGGGAACATGATCCGTCAGCATTACGGGACCTGGATCAATGAAGACGGCCCAGATGTCATGGGGATGCTGCAGCTGGCATTGAGGCTTTAGGCGCAAGGTTGTTTTTCTCTGAAAGGAAGCTTTCTGCCAACAGCTGCCGTAAACGGGCCTACGAAACGGGGAAAATTCGGAAATACAAATTGGTCAACGCTTGATAGATTGCTCGATTCTCGAATAAAGAGGCTCTAGATCGGAAAGCAATGATGACTGTCTAACTACATCTTCAAATCCGAATTTTCGCGCAACGGCTTTAACCGCCTTGACATATGAGGCGCTGCAAAATGGTGATACCACAATTTCATCAATAATAAAGGCGCAATCAATAGGAGCCATGTGCGACCTGTATGTCTCAAGATCATTTATCTGAGCCCCTTCAATTTGCATATACGCTCTCACCTCTCTCTCGTGAGCATAGGAACTCCTCTTGAAGATAGGATCAAGAAGAGCGTTTTGTTTTTGTGCGTTCATCACTGCTTCGGAGTCCGCCTGCGTCAAGCGCGTATAATTAACGTAACTCACCCTTGCGATTTTACCGTTAAACTCTTTTCCCAGCGCTTTCGCAAGTCCTCCTACCGTAGTGCGAATTGCAATAGCTTTCCCGGCATCACCATAAAGTTTCCACATTGCCTCAGACTCGTCATCTCCTTGATACCAACAAGATACTACCCTAGAATGAAAAAGCCTTTGAGCAAATACCTTGAAGTTATTTAAGTCTTGCGACCCACTAGCCTCATGAGAAAAATACATCGTGGGGGGGCACTTCTCTTTGACCAAGTTAAGAACAACAGGCGGGGGATATCCCTCATAAGGATCACTTTTGCTATATGCGCCCAAGCTAGACATGTATAGCGCACTATCATCTAATATATTGATAAACCTATCGAGTGTCATGTAGCGCCAAATATTTTCCTCGCAGGACAGATCCCCCACTAGAGTCGCTGACATTTCTCCACCCCCAATGATTATTCAATAAAGTTATCAGCAGCTCATGCTGAAAAATTTGATCCATATCGCCTTGTACATCTGCTACTAACGAAATTAGCTTTGGCTTGATGTTGATTGTGACTTTACCAGACACACAGGACGTAGTGTTTTTGTCAGAAAAACAGAATCTACCAAACCTGGCAGAAAGCATCCTATGATCGAACGCTCCATATTGGCAGATCTCCATCGGTCCCAACAAGCGGGCTCCTGCGAAGGTGAGTTGCTCGGAGATATTCACAAAACCAAGAGCTATTCAATATCGTCCTTTCAGGTGTTCTGTCACAGTGAATGGTGCTACATACGGAGCTGATCGAACCTGATTCATTAGATTCCAGTAGCAACTTCTGGCATATTGATGCTCAAGTGCCGTTGGATGCTGAAATCTATAGAGAGAAGACCCATTAATATCCGGAGTAAAACTACGAGAGTATTCAGGCATTAAATAATTTTGAATTCCCCACGACAGCCTGTTCAAATGCTCAGCAATGGTGCTGGCCTGGTACGCACAAATGTCATCATGAAAAATTTCGTACATCTCTTCTTGGGCGAGCATTGCTTGGTATAACTCGACCGTATACCCCGCCTTATTTAGAATGCCCTGCAGCTCCTCAGCCACACCAACGGAGCGCAAAGAATTGTGTTTGGATAAATTCCCAACAATTTTGAGAACAAGGTATCTGGGAACTCGTATCTCTGCTTCCAAAATTATCGAAGGCAACCATAGATCCACAGCAATTTCCAAACTAAGCCATTCTGTGAAGTCGTCTACGGCCTTTTTTAGATCGAATACAGAGAAATTTTCTTCAAAGCTTGGTGCTTCAGCGATAGACTTTAATGCACGTAAATAGGGAGTCGACGGAACTAGCGCTTTCTTGTCTGTCATGGACAAAAAATCCACAAGTACAATAAAGAAAAATTGCTGATGCGTCATTGTTTTGAACTGGATGCTTTGACGCTTTCCCTCACCGCCTTGGGTAATCAATTCATAGTTGAGCATTGAACGCAGTAGTTCATTCACAGCTGAAAGGTAAACGACCTCTTGTTCCATTTTATTCAACTGACTCATCTCTATTTACCTTTCAGGAGCGGTCACGCGTTAAAGGATCCATGAGCTGACTCTAGAAATCCCGCAGGTCACCCTGAATGGGAAACTGAATCGCGTCTAGATCCCCATCGCTAGCGGAGGCGGAGGCCTGATGTTGATTAATTTGCCGCCAGCAAATATCGACTTCTGCATGTCGATTGTAGGCTGACAGGCCGACGCGGCAAGGCTCCATTCGCAGACGAGAAAAACAATCATCTGTCCCAGATCTGTCCCATATAGCCTTTTTTCAGACACCAGAAACCAAAAACCCCCGACTTTCTCTAGGAAAATCAGGGGTTTGTGTTTACTTAATGTGGCGGTGAAGGAGAGATTCGAACTCTCGATACAATTTCTTGTATACACACTTTCCAGGCGTGCTCCTTAAGCCACTCGGACACTTCACCGTATCTCGTCAAACCAGTTCAGTCTGTCGAGGCGCGCTAATGTAGTCGAAAGCCTTTCTGATGGCAAAGGTTTTTTTCAGAATTTTCATGCGCTTAGACGGTTATGCCGTTACCCACCCAGCGAGGGACGGTGAATCTGCCATTCTCGGGCATCGGCGGTACGCGTTTGGTAGGGCTGCTGCGCCCTGCTCCGGGCCGTCTACCCTTGGGGATGCAGGAAAAGTCTGACTGTGTAGTCAGTCACGGCGCTTTACCGGGGCGGGTGTGGTGGGTAACGTCTGCGCATGCGCTTCTATAAACAGCCTATCTATAACAAATCCTACAAGGAACCGCGTCATGAGTGAGTTGATTGCCTACCACCTCGAAGACGGTATCGCGACCCTGACCTTGAGCAACGGCAAGGTGAATGCCATTTCTCCGGCCGTCGTCAGTGAGTTTAATGCTGCACTGGATCAGGCCGAGAAGGATCGCGCGGTGGTGATCATCACCGGCACGCCGGGGATTCTGTCGGGTGGTTATGATTTGAAGGTGATGACAGCCGGGCCTAAAGAGGCCATCAGCCTGGTGACGTCGGGCTCGACGTTGGCGCGTCGCCTGCTGTCGCACCCGTTTCCGGTGATTGTGGCGTGCCCTGGGCACGCGGTGGCCAAAGGTGCATTCCTGCTGTTGTCGGCCGATTACCGCATTGGTGTGGAAGGCCCGTTCAGCATTGGCCTGAATGAAGTGGCGATCGGCATGACCATGCATCACGCCGGTATCGAGTTGGCGCGGGATCGTCTGCGCAAGTCGGCGTTTCACCGTTCGGTCATCAATGCCGAAATGTTTGACCCGCAAGGTGCCTTGGCAGCCGGCTTCCTGGATAAAGTGGTTGCGCCAGAAGAGTTGCACGCGGCGGCCCTGGAAGCGGCGCGCCAGTTGAAGAAGATCAACATGAACGCTCATAAGCACACCAAGTTGAAGGTGCGTAAGGCACTGCTGGAAGCCTTGGATGACGCAATCATCCAGGATCAGGGCCATAACCTGATCTGATGCCTTACCCATGTTGTGCCAAAGCCCGACCTTGAGTCGGGCTTTTTCTTACAAAAAATGGGGATACGTCTTAAACCGCTCTAGCTGGGCGCTGCCGGCACACATTGAAACATGTGCTTAAACATCGCCTATCTCCCACATCTGTAGGGGCAATTGCCGAATACAGTGCACATCCGTACACTGCGCCACCTTTTGTCCCGATGGGCTGTGTCGATGCTTTTTCTGTTACGTATGTTGTTGATGGGCCTGCACTTTATGGTCGCCGGAGTGCTGGGCGTGCTGCTGGGCATCTGTCGGCCGTTCAACCCGGATAACAGCCGCTTGTGCGCTCGCCTGTATGGGTTGCCTGCGATGTGGATGTTGCGACTGAACGTGAAGGCGGACGTCGACTCGCTGCGTAATAAGCCCGGCACGTGCGTGATCATCGCCAACCACCAGTCCAACTACGACCTGTTTGTGCTGGGCACTGTGGTGCCGCATCGCACGGTGTGCATTGCCAAAAAAAGCCTGAAATGGGTGCCGCTGTTCGGCCAGTTGTTCTGGTTGGCGGGCAATGTGCTGATCGACCGGGGCAACGCGCACAAGGCGCGGCGCGCGATGCTCACCACGACGCGCACTTTGCAGCATGAAGACACATCGATCTGGGTGTTCCCGGAAGGCACACGCAACTTGGGCAAGGGGCTGCTGCCGTTCAAGAAAGGCGCGTTTCATATGGCGATTGCGGCGGGTGTGCCCATCGTGCAGGTGTGTGTCAGCAATTACGTCACGCACATGCAGCTTAATCGCTGGGACAGCGGTGATGTGCTCATACGCTCGCTGCCGCCGATTCCTACCGTAGGACTGACTTCGGATGACATCCCGGCGTTGATGCAGGCGTGTCAGAAGCAGATGGATGAGTGTATTGCACAGATGGACCGTGAACTGCAGACCGCTTGGGCACCTGCGCCTTTGTGATTTTTTGCGGGCGCTTTGCACCCCCATACAAACAAGCGTGCTCGCCACAAAAAGCGTGCCTGCATGAGCAACAAGGGAACGCCATTCAAGCTAAGCTGCCCAACATCTGTCCTCCCAATAAGAAGCGATCAGCACCATGGGTAGAGTTGTTGCGGCGGCCGTTTACAGCGCCGGAAAGAAAGTCACTGATATCACCCTCGATGAAGGCGCTGCCTGGGCCGCCAAGCCCGATCACTTTGTGTGGATCGGCCTTGAAGAGCCCAGCGCCCAGGAGCTGGCCAACCTGCAACGCCAGTTCAACCTGCACGAACTGGCCATCGAAGACGCCCTCGAAAAACACAGCCGCCCCAAGCTTGAAACCTTCGGTGATGCGCTGTTTATCGTCACCTACTCACCGGTGCGCGAGAACGGCAAGCTGGAGTTTATCGAAACCCATATTTTTGCCGGCAACGGTTACATCATCACTGCCCGCAACGGCCACTCGGCGTCCTACGGCTTTGTGCGCCAGCGCTGTGAGGCGCGGCCGTTGTTGCTGGAGCACGGGGAAGATTTCGTACTCTATGCGCTGCTGGATTTCGTCACCGAGAATTACCAGCCGGTGAGCGAAGCGATCCACGCCGAAATTGATGAGCTGGAGCGCAATGTGCTGTGCAGCTCGCTGAGCGAGCGTGATATCCAGAACCTCCACGGCCTGCGCCGCGACGTGCTGCGGCTTAAACGCTATGTGGCGCCGATGGTAGAGATCAGTCAGGAACTGCAAAAACTGAGCTTCCCGTTTATCGACAAGAACATGCGCCCGTATTTTCGCGACGTGCAGATCCACGTGACGCGGCAGATGGAAGACCTCACCACCTTGCGCGATATCGCCAGCCAGACGATTGAGATTGGTGTGTTGCTCGAAGCCTCGCGTCAGAGCGTGGTGCAGCGCAAGTTCGCCGCGTGGGCGGCGATCCTGGCGTTCCCCACCGCGGTGGCGGGGATTTATGGGATGAACTTCCAGAACATGCCCGAGCTGCAATGGCATTACGGCTACTTTGCGGTGCTCGGGTTTATTGCGGTGGGCTGCACGAGTTTGTGGGCCAGCTTCAAGCGGTCGGGCTGGTTGTAAATCAACGCCAGCCAGCCGGCCCCGCCTCAAGCGTGATTCAGGCCACGTCGGCTTCTGGCTTGTGCGCCACAAAACGCATCATCCATTCCGCCACGGTTGCGCCGTGGTGGTCACGCGCCAGACTGGCCACGCCATTGGTGTAGATCTTCTCGCCCAACGTTGTCTGAAGAATTTCCAGCAGCTCGCGGGAATAGTCGTGGATGAATTCCGGGTGGCCCTGGAAGCACAACACCTGGTCTTCAATGTGGTAAGCGGCGTACGGGCAGAAATCGCTGGAGGCAATCACGGTAGCGTTTTCCGGCAGGCGGGTGACCTGGTCCTGATGGCTGATCAACAAGGTCAGCTCTTCCACCACCGGGCTCATCCACGGCGCCTTGGCGTTGAGTTTGTAGTCGTGGATGCCCATGCCCCAGCCCTTGCTGGCGCGCTCGGTCTTGCCGCCCAACAGCAGCGCGAGCAACTGGTGACCGAAGCACACGCCCAGCAACTTGTCGCCGCGCTCATAGCGTTCAAGCAGGTAGGTTTTGAGGGTCTGAATCCACGGGTCGGTGCCAAAGGAATCGGCTTTGCTGCCGGTGATCAGGTAGGCGTCAAACGCCTCGTCATCCGGCGGGTATTCGCCCTGAACCACGTTGTACACAACAAACTCAGCAGCAATCGGCTGCTTGGAGAACAGGCGCTTGAACATCTGCCCGTACCCTTGGTATTGATCGATCAAGCCTGGACGCAGGATATCGGTTTCCAGGATACAGACGCGTAGCGACATAAAAAATACCTGACACGGTGGTGGGAATAATGCACACCCCAGAGCCTGCCTTGAAACACCCCTGCAAAGCAAGTCTCGCCAAGTGCCTCAGTGTGGGGGCGGGCTTGCGTGCGATGGCGTCATATCAGCCGACATATGCATTGGCTGACACACCGCTATCGCGGGCAAGCCCGCTCCCACATGGGTGCTATATCGCTCAGGCTAAGGTGTTTAGGTCAGGTGAATATTTCTCCTTGTGCTGCTTTTTCCAGCAGCAGAGCCGGGGGCGAGAAGCGCTCCCCGTACTGCTCGGCCAGGTAGCGCGCCCGGGCGATAAAGTCGTTCAGGCCGTACTGGTTGATAAACTGCAGCGCACCGCCGCTCCACGCGGCAAAGCCTATGCCGAAGATTGAGCCGACGTTGGCGTCAGCCGTCGACCTCAACACGCCCTCCTCCACACAACGCACGGTTTCGATGGCCTGGATGAACAGCAAACGGTCGCGCACATCCTGCGGCGAAATTTGGTTATCGGGCTGTTCAAAGCGCGCTTTCAGCTCCGGCCACAGGTGTTTCTGCGCCCCTTGGGGGTAGTCGTAAAAACCACCGCCCGCCGCCTTGCCCGTGCGTTTGTACTCATTCACCAACAGGTCGATCACCAAGGTCGCGGGATGCGTCGGCGGCGCCTTGCCTTCAGCCTGTAGATCTTTCGCGGTTTGCTGCCGGATGTGGCTCATCAAGCTCAGCGACACCTCATCCGACACCGCCAACGGCCCCACCGGCATGCCGGCCTTGCGCGCTTCGGTTTCGATCATCGGCGCGGCCACGCCTTCGCCGAGCATGGCAATGCCTTCGTTGGTGAAGGTGCCGAACACCCGCGAGGTGAAAAAACCACGACTGTCGTTGACCACGATCGGAGTTTTCTTGATTTGCAGGACGAAATCAAAACCTCGGGCCAGGGTTTCGTCGCGGGTATGGGCGCCCTTGATGATTTCCACCAGCGGCATCTTGTCGACCGGACTGAAAAAATGCAGACCAATGAACTTGCCTTGATCGGGCACGGCGTTGGCCAGGCCGCTGATGGGCAAGGTCGAGGTGTTGGAGGCGATGACGGCGTCGCTGCCGACCACACGTTGCGCGGCGGCCGAGACCCTGGCCTTGAGCTCACGGTCTTCGAACACCGCTTCGATGATCAGGTCGCAGCCGGCCAGGTCGGCGTCGTCTTGCGTAGGATGGATCCGCGCCAGGATGGTATCGCGCTGTTCGGCCGTCAGTTGCCCACGACTGATCTTCTTGTCCAGCAGCGCGGCCGAATGCGCCGTGCCCTTTTCGGCCGCAGCCAGGCTGACGTCCTTGAGCACCACGTCGATGCCCGCACTGGCGCTGACATAGGCGATGCCCGCGCCCATCATCCCCGCGCCCAGTACGCCGACTTTGCGCGTGACGTACGGCGCAAAACCTTGTGGCCGTGAGCTGCCGGCGTTGATGTCATTGAGCTGGAACCAAAAGGTGCCGATCATGTTTTTCGCCACTTGGCCGGTGACGAGTTCGGTGAAGTAGCGCGTTTCGATCAGGTGCGCAGTGTCGAAATCGACTTGGGCGCCCTCCACGGCGGCGCAGAGGATTTTCTCCGGGGCCGGGAAGCAGCCATGGGTTTTGCTGCGCAAAATCGACGGCGCAATCGCCAGCATTTGCGCCACCTTCGGGTTCGACGGCGTGCCGCCAGGGATCTGATAAGCCTTGTTGTCCCACGGTTGTCTGGCCTCGGGATTGGCCAGAATCCAGGCGCGGGATTTGGCCAGCAGCTCATCGCGATCCATCGCCAGCGCATTGATCAACCCGGCTTGCAGCGCCTGCTGCGGCCGCACCTTCTTGCCTTCCAGCAAATACGGCAGGGCCTTTTCCAACCCGAGCATGCGCACCATGCGCACTACCCCGCCGCCGCCCGGCAACAAGCCCAAGGTGACTTCAGGCAAGCCGAGCTGTGTCGAGTTGTCATCCAGCGCGACGCGGTAATGGCACGCCAGGCAAATCTCCCAACCGCCGCCCAACGCCGCACCGTTGATAGCGGCCACCACTGGCCTGCCAAGGGTTTCCAGACGGCGCAGTTGGGCCTTCAACACCAACACGCCGTCGTAAAATTCCTTGGCGTGAGCCTTATCGACTTTGATCAATTCATTGAGGTCACCGCCGGCAAAAAAGGTTTTCTTCGCCGAGGTGATCACCACACCGGCGATGCCGTCCTTTTCTGCCTCCAGGCGTGCGACCGCGGCCGCCATGGCCTCGCGGTACACGCCGTTCATGGTGTTGGCGCTCTGGCCGGGCATATCGAGGGTCAGCACCACGATCTGGTCCTGGCCTTTTTCGTAACGAATGGCGTCGGTCATGACAGGTTCCTTGGACTCAGAGGCGTTCGATGATGGTGGCGATGCCCATGCCACCGCCGACACACAGGGTGGCCAGGCCGTAGCGCTGCTGGCGCACTTCCAGTTCGTCGAGCAGGGTGCCGAGGATCGCGCAGCCCGTGGCGCCGAGCGGGTGCCCCATGGCAATGGAGCCGCCGTTGACGTTGACCCGTGCAGCGTCGATGCCCATGTCTTTGATGAACTTGAGGACGACCGAGGCAAACGCTTCGTTGACTTCAAACAGGTCGATGTCTTCCACGCGCAAACCGGCCTTGGCCAGGGCTTTGCGCGTGGCCGGTGCCGGGCCGGTGAGCATGATGGTCGGGTCGGTGCTGGTGACCGCCGTGGCGACGATGCGCGCCCGCGGTTGCAAGCCCAGTTCGCGGCCTTTGGCCTCGGAGCCGATCAACATCAGCGCGGCGCCGTCGACGATACCGGAACTGTTGCCTGGCGTGTGCACGTGATGGATGCGTTCCACATGGCTGTAGACGCGCAGGGCGGTGGCATCGAAGCCCATCTGGCCCATCATCTCGAAGCTTGGCTTGAGCTTGCCGAGGCCTTCAAGGCTGGAGTCGCCACGAATGAACTCGTCGTGGTCCAGCAGCACGATGCCGTTTTGGTCCTGCACCGCGATCAGCGACTTGTTGAAAGAACCGTCCGCACGCGCCCTGGCCGCTTTCTGCTGGGAATGTAGGGCGAAGGCGTCGACGTCATGGCGGGTGAAGCCTTCCAGGGTCGCGATCAAGTCCGCGCCGATGCCTTGGGGCGTGAAGTGACTGTGCATGTTGGTCTGCGGGTCGAGCACCCAGGCGCCGCCATCACTGCCCATGGGCACGCGCGACATGGATTCGACGCCGCCGACCACCACCAGGTCCTCAAAGCCGGAACGCACTTTCATCGCGCCCAGGTTCACCGCTTCGAGGCCCGAGGCACAGAAACGGTTGATTTGTACGCCGGCGACACTGATGTCCCAGTCCGCCACCAGTGCGGCGGTTTTGGCGATGTCGGCGCCCTGGTCGCCCACCGGGGTGACGCAACCGAGCACGATGTCATCCACCTGGCGTGTGTCGAGGTCGCTGCGCTGCGCCAGCGCGGTGAGCAGATCCGCCACCAGGTTTACCGGTTTGACGCTGTGCAGGGCGCCGTCGGCCTTGCCTTTGCCCCGGGGCGTGCGTATCGCATCAAAGATCAAAGCTTGGGTCATGACATCCTCGAACGCAGTGCGTGTGTGCCCCTACCTTAGGCCCGATTGACACGGTTTCAATGACGGATGCGCTCATTGCTTTTGACCCTCACGCTCGGACGAACGGTAGGGTGCTATGGGAAAGCGCGGGTTAATCGTTTTAGCGGTCTAGCCAAGGCATTGGCGCCAAGATGGCGATATGCCTCATGCCTTTTTAAGTAGAAATGCTGATTAGCTGATATTAAATGGATCTAAGCGACGCAGAACGAGGGCTCTAAGGTTCAATCAGTAAGAAGTTGCTGCCGGGTTTTGCTGGAGCAGCTGTAAGAAAAGCGACACGTCACGTTGCGATACTGAAATTGACCGGCACGCATTTGACGCTCAGGAATAACAACAAAAGGCAGTCAGCCATGTTCAAACATTCGAAAGTACGTCAGGCGGGACTTATTCTGTTCGCCACCACACTGATTCTGATCTTGCCCAATTTAACCAAGGTTATTGGGTGACGACTCGATCCTCACATTCCGTGCACACATTGCATCAGGACTGCAGCTTTTGGCAGCACCTGCCGGGACATTGCGCATAGCGGTCCTGTTGCAGGGGCTGTCTTTTTGCGTGCCGATTTCCGGTATCGTGGGCGCCATCGCCACTTCAAACCGGGCTCACTCTTGAAACTGATCCTCGCCTTTCTCGCCGCGCTGTTGGCCCTTCCCGCTGCGGCCGCCCAGCTGACCATCGACTTGGACCACGCCAGCAAAACCTGGCAGACCGAAGACCTGCTCAAGCACCCGCAGGCGCAGACGGTGCATATCGTCGATGACGTTTCCTACAAGCGCGACATGACTTATCGCGCGGTGCCGCTGGCGGCTCTGTTGCCGGGCCTCTCGCCGGAAAATCATCTGCAAGCCGTCGCCCTCGACGGCTTCGCCGCCGAGCTGACGGCGGCGCCTTTGCTGCAAAAACACGGTGCCCGTGCCTGGCTGGCGGTGGAAGACCCAGCTCATCCGTGGCCCGCGCTGGCCGAAGGCAAGCCAAGTGCCGGGCCGTTCTATCTGGTGTGGACCGACCCGCAAGCCGGGAACATCAGCCCTGAGCAATGGCCCTTCCAGATGTCCGGGATCAAGCAATTGAAGACGGTGGCCGAGCGCTTTCCAGCCCTGTTGCCTGACCCGAAACTCGCCGCGAATGACCCGATCAACCAGGGCTTTGCGCTGTTCCAGAAAAACTGCCTGGCCTGTCACCGCCTCAACGGCGCCGGCGATGCGCAGGTGGGGCCGGACCTGAATATTCCCTACAACCCTACGGAATATTTCAGCGGGGATTTCCTCAAGCGTTATATCCGCGACCCGCAGAGCCTGCGGCACTGGCCCCAGGCGAAGATGCCAGCGTTCGCAGCCAGTGTGTTACCGGACGGCGAGCTGGATTTGCTGGTGGGGTATTTAAAGCATATGGCGGGGCGTAAGCAGCAGCCGTAAGCCTTACCAAGCTCCCTTGCTCAACGGGACTGCTGTGGCGAGCGGGCTTGTTGTGGCGAGCGGGCTTGCCCCGCGTTGGGCTGCGCAGCAGCCCTAATAAAGCAGAATGCGGTGTGTCAGGTACTTCTCAAAGTGTAGTTTTGGGGCCGCTTCGCAGCCCAACGCGGGGCAAGCCCGCTCGCCACAGCAAGCCCGTCCGCCACGACAGGTCCGCGCCTGCATTTGAGCTACCCGACTCCGGAGATTATTGCTGCTGCACCGAAATCACCGGCGTCGGCGCCACGAACACTTTGGCGTGCATTTGCTCATGCCCGCCGCCTCGGCGCATGCCGCGTACCGGGCAGGCATCCAGGTAATCCAGGCCTACCGCCAACTTTAAATGCCGCTCGGGCCGCGCCAATTGGTTGGTCACATCAAAGCTGTACCACGCGTCATCCAGCCAGGCTTCGGCCCAGGCGTGGCTGGCCAGGTGCGTGCTGTCTTCGGTGTACAAATACCCCGACACATATCGCGCTGGAATGCCCAGGCTGCGCGCGCAGGCCAGGAATGCATGGGTGTGGTCCTGGCACACGCCTGCGCGCCCCGCGAATGCCGTGGCGGCGCAGGTGTCGACTTCAGTGGCGCCGGGCGTGTAGACCATCGACTGGTTGAGCGCATGCATCAGGTCGATCAACGCAGAGCGGTCGCGGCGTTGACGGCAATGCTGGTCGGCAAAACCGCGCAACGCGTCGTCCGGCTCGGTCAGTCGCGTGCTGCGCAGGAACGGAAACGCCGACTGGCTTTCATGCTCAGCTTCGCGCAATTCATCGATGTCCACTTGGCCACGGGCGCCGATGATGATGGCGTCGTGGGGCTCATCAAGGGTCAGCACATGCAGGATGTTGCCAAACGGGTCGACCTGCGCGCGCACCGGGCGCGGCAGGTCGAGCTGCCAACTGAGCACGTGCTGGCGTTCGCTGTCGTGGGGCGTGAGGCGCAGGTACTGGATGCTGGCGCGCACCTGGTCTTCGTAGTGATAGGTGGTTTCGTGGCTGATGGAAAGTCTCATGCCGCCTCCAGGTAGGAACTGTAGATGGCGTCGCCCAACTGGCGGACCAAGGGGATAAAGTCGGTCAGCCAGGCATGCAGGCCTTCCTCGAGAATTTCGTCGATGGCAGTAAAGCGCAGGCGCGCGTCCATCTCGGCGGCCAGGCGCTGGGCCGGGCGCCCGTTGAGGCCGGGCAGGCTGGCAAGGATCTGGTCAATCTCTTCGCTGCAAGCACGCAGCGAACGTGGGACATCAGCGCGCAACAACAGCAGTTCGGCCACTTGCCGGGCGCCGGGTGCGTCACGGTAGATCTCGGTGTAGGCCTCAAACGACGACAACGCGCGCAGCAGGGCACTCCACTGATAGTAGGCATGAGCCGTGCCGTCGCTGACCGCAGCGGCTTGGTCGCCAGCCATTTCGTAGCGCGCATCCAACAGGCGCAGGGTGTTGTCGGCACGCTCGATGAAGGTGCCCAGGCGAATAAAACGAAACGCGTCGTTACGCATGATGGTGCCGTAGGTGGCGCCACGGAACAGGTGCGACCGCTCCTTGACCCACTCACAGAACCGACTCATGCCGTAGCGGCTCAGCCCTTGCTGGGCGATATCCCGGATATCCAGCCAGGTGGCGTTGATGTTTTCCCACATGTCGGCGGTGATTCGCCCACGCACCGCATGGGCGCTGGCGCGCGCGGCGCCGAGGCAACTGTAGATGCTCGCCGGGTTGGCCGCGTCCAACGCAAAGAAGTGCAGCAGGCGCTCGGCATGCAGTTCGCCGTGGCGCTCGTGGTAATCCTCCAGGGTGCCGGTGATCAGCAGCGGCATGGCCAATTCGTGCAGGCCATCACCGCGCCCATCCTGGGGCATCAGCGACAGCGAATAGCTGACATCAAGCATGCGTGCGAGGTTTTCCGCGCGTTCCAGGTAGCGCGACATCCAGTACAAATCCGAGGCAGTTCTACTCAACATGGCATCAGTCCTCGACCACCCAGGTGTCTTTGGTGCCGCCGCCCTGGGACGAGTTGACCACCAGCGAGCCCTCGCGCAGGGCCACGCGGGTCAAACCGCCGGGCACCACGCGGGTTTCCTTGCCGGACAACACGAACGGCCGCAGGTCGATATGGCGCGGCGCAATGCCGTTTTCGACGAAGGTCGGACACGTGGATAAACACAGCGTCGGCTGCGCGATATAGGCGTGGGGCTTGGCCTTGATGCGCGCGCGGAAGGCTTCGATTTCCGCTTTTGTCGACGCCGGGCCCACCAGCATGCCGTAGCCGCCGGAACCTTGGGTTTCCTTGACGACCAGGTCCGGAAGGTTGGCCAGCACGTGGGACAATTCGTCGGGCTTACGGCATTGAAACGTAGGCACGTTCTTCAGAATCGGCTCTTCATCCAGGTAAAAACGGATCATCTCGGTGACGAAGGGATACACCGACTTGTCATCGGCCACCCCGGTGCCAATCGCATTGGCCAACACCACATTGCCCGAGCGATAGGCTGCGAGCAGGCCGGGCACGCCGAGCATGGAGTCGGGGTTGAAGGCCAGTGGGTCAAGAAATGCGTCATCGAGGCGACGGTAGATCACATCCACGGCCTTGGGGCCGTCAGTGGTGCGCATGAATACGCGGTCATCGCGCACGAACAAGTCGGCGCCTTCCACCAGTTCCACGCCCATTTCCCGCGCAAGGAAGGCGTGCTCGAAGAACGCGCTGTTAAAGCGCCCCGGGGTCAGCACCACCACGCTGGGGTTATCCAGAGGGCTTGAGCTTTTCAGGGTGTCGAGCAACAGGTTGGGGTAATGGTCGATGGGCGCGATGCGCTGGGCGGCGAACAACTCGGGGAACAGGCGCATCATCATCTTGCGGTCTTCGAGCATGTAACTCACGCCGCTCGGCGTGCGCAGGTTGTCTTCCAACACGTAGTAGGTGCCGTCGCCATCGCGTACGAGATCGACACCGGAGATGTGGGAATACAGATCGCGGTGCAGGTCCAGGCCCTGCATGGCCAACTGGTATTGCTCGTTGGCCAACACCTGTTCGGCGGGGATGATCCCGGCCTTGATGATGCGTTGCTCGTGATAGAGGTCGGCGAGAAACAGGTTCAGCGCCTTGACCCGCTGAATGCAGCCGCGCTCGACAATTTGCCACTCACTCGCCGGAATGCTGCGCGGAATGGTGTCGAAAGGAATCAGGCGCTCGGTGCCCTGCTCGTCCCCGTACAGGGTGAAGGTGATCCCGGCGCGATGAAACAGCAAATCGGCTTCACGCCGGCGCTGGGCCAGCAGTTCGGCGGGAGTTTCAGCTAACCAGCGGGCGAACTCGCGGTAATGGGGGCGGACCTGCCCTGCCCCGTCGTACATTTCATCGTAATAAGTGCGGATCATGCCGTACTCCTTGTCACCCGGGCGCGAGAACCGTCGCAAGGCCCGTGCCAGCGGCATAAACACTTAAAAATCAGTGAGTTAAATAACCTGCAGGTTTTGCGCGCACCGTCCTGGTGCGCAGAATGCCCGCTGTCCTGTACCACGCTTCATCGCAATGCGGGCTTTGACTATCAACAGCATAGTCAGAGTTGATTTCACTGCCCGGTTGCGCTTGCGGATAATCCTCACATCGGCTGACCAGGATGTTTCCTGAGATGTCAGCGAACCGCTCTTCCCTTTAGGCCACCCTCTTTGGGTGGTTTTTTTTGCGCCGTAGAAAGCCAAGAGCCCGGCTTGCCGGCGATCGCGACGTTAAAGACGCTATCGGCAGCAGGCCGGGCTCGTAGTGGGTGGCGATGTTAAGGGTGCAGTTGTGGGGAGTGCACAAACAAAATCGGCCGACCCAAAGGTCAGCCGATACGCTGTGTTGCTCATCGAATGCCGCTACATGGGTAACCCACGCACCTCCTGCTTGACGCCCCATCCCTCAATGATTCCGCCCAAAGGCTCGACCACCGCTTCAAAGTCTTGCTCGAAGTCTCCTATGCCGTCGTAGGTTGCGAACATGATTTTGCTCAGTTCCAGGTACCAGGCGCCATCGTCGCGCGCGCTGACCTGGGCATTCAGGGATTCCCCACGAAATCGACCCGCAGCCCTGCGCGCCCGTTCCTCATCCGGGAAAATGGCGTAGAACTCGATGGGGTGGAACCGTGAGAAGTCGAAACCGCCTTCTTTCATGCGGCGCAGTACGTTGGTGCTGATGTCTTCTTGATAGGCTGTGCTCATGAAACGTCCTCCTCAAACTGATGGATAGACTTTCCGTGCTTCCCGAAGACCGCGCCCTGCTGGCGCGGGTGCTACGGCATTAACGACACCGCGGGAAAACAAGCATGTAGCTGACAAGACCAGACCTTAGCGATTCATTCGCTGATCTCGGTTGCAGAGTAGCGCGAAGCTATCACCTCCACCAGAGGTGCTTGAAGGGCATACAGGCAATGTTCAGGCGGCGGGCGAAATGTCGAGGATTTGAATGCTGTTCTGGTCTTTAAGAATCTTGACCGTAGGCTCGGGTTTGCGCCCTTCCAAGTCATTCAGGTCAAGTTCGGCGGCCACTGGCACCAGCTTGTTACGAATCATGTGTGCCGCATCTTCGAGGCTGGGCTTCTGGTCGCAGCTGAACTGCTCGACGGACTGAACGCCGTGATCATCAACGAAGGTAATCTGCCACTTTTGCATCGGTGCCTCCTCGATAAAACCCATGTGTGGGCTTACAACTATCTGGACCTTGAGGGCTCTGCAAACGTTCCACTCAAGTCAGGAGGCACTTGATTAATTACACTTATTTTTCAGCGTGTTCTTTCAAGGCTTTCAAGGTGTTGAACGGCGCGTCCACTACAAACTTGTTGGCCAGCCACGATGGCACGCTGCCGCCTGGCTCGGTGTGCACCTGGTAGGTCACTTCGGTCTGGTTGTCGCCTTTGGGTACCAGCTTCCAGTAGCCGTCTACCTGGGCAACGCGCACGTAGCCTTTCACTTCTGGCTGATAGGTCGGCACTTCCAGCAATTTGCGGGTCACGGTGCCGTCGGCAGCCTTGGAAGTGGTGATTTCGAGGATCGAATCGCGGTCGGTCACCGGGAACGGTGCCTTGAACTGGGTGTAGGTCCAGCTCTTGTCGCCTTCGGTCTTGAGCAGTTTTTGCGATTTGCATTCGTGGATCCAGGAGCAGGCACCGGCCACGTCTTCCTGCAGGGCCTGGATCTTGGCGACAGGCGCCTTGATCAGCGCCACACCGCGGTAGGCCTTGTATTTGGAGCCGGCAATTTCGCTCAGGGAGACCTTGATACCGTCTTCGTCCTTGGCGACCTGCCAATCCTCAGCCTGCGCAGTGGCAGCAAACAACACCGTAAAACCGCACAACACAGCCATTCGTTTCAGCGAACCCATTGTTGTATTCCTTATTGTCGAAGTTCTGAAAGTAAGTTCTGAAAGTAAATTCCGATAGTAAAGCCCATCAAGCCGCCGTCATCTGCTCCCACCAGCCGATCAACCGGATCGCATCGGCCTGGTCGTTGCCACAGACATCCAGATCTGCCTTGAAATCACTGCACACCGCTGGGCGTTCCGGTTGGCCAAACAGCAGGCATAGCTGTTCGACCGACAGGTGCAGGCAGCGTTCGCCCGCAGGTTTGCCGTGTGGCATTCCCGGCAATGGCGAACTGATGGAGGGGGCAATGCAGCATGCGCCACAGCCTTCACGGCATTTCATGACCAACAGGTCCTCGACGACTCAATGTGGATGGCCGGGCTAGAGTACGCCCTTAAACAGCCGTTTTAAAATGGTCTAACAGGGGTTTTTCGCACAAAAAAAAAGTGACTGACCAGTCTGCGACAGATGGTCGATGAGCGGCGTCACCTTTGCGCGAAATTTATTGCTTGAACTCGAAATCCAGCGCCGCGCCTTCGATATCGCGACGTTCATCGTTACGCAACTGCAGCTTCATCTCGTTGCTGAGCAAGCGGCCGTTGATCTGGAACGCGCTGTTGTCGGAAGGTTTCTCGCCAAACATCGGCGGCAGCAAGGGCACGCTCTTGGGCTTGGGCATGGTGCCAATGGGCTGCAAGTGCCTGACCATGTCCGTAGGCAGTGTCAGGTCCAACTGTGCCGGTGGCAGTTTGGTCTGCGCCACTTCATGGGCTGACTTGGATTTGCTCGCGACGGGGGCGCGCTTTTTCACCGTGGCGGCTTTCTTCTTGGCTGCCGGAGCCTTTTTGGCGGGCGCCGGTTTTTTCGCGGGGGTGGCCTGCTCGGTACTGGCGGCGGGCTTGCTTTCAGACACCACAGGCGTTGCCGCCAGCACGGTGCCGACGTTACACAGGCTTAACAGGCCAACCACTACAGCAGCGCGAAAAATAGATGTCATATCGCCAACAGCATTAACGGCAGAGGGCCATATGCTCGCTTGTTGTGCGCGGCATGACAAGTCTGGTGATTAGCCAGCTATCGGTAATGTCCCCATTACACGCCTCAGCCACCGGCCTCAAAGCCCGGCCGCAGTTTCCTGGCACAGCTGGCTGGCGAGCATCCCCAAGGTCATCAGCGCCCGCTCTGCCTCGCGGTTCCACGGCGTGCCGCAGTTGAGGCGAATACAGTGGTTGAACTGTTCCGTATTACTGAAAATCACCCCCGGCGCAATGCTGATGCCCTGCTGCAGTGCGCGCACGTGCAGTTCCTGGGTATTGACCCGCCCCGGCAAACTGACCCACAAGATAAAGCCGCCGTTGGGACGCGTCATCTGTGTGCCTTCCGGGAAATACTGCTGCACCGCCAGCTGAAAAGCGCTGAGGTTCTTGCGGTACTCCTGGCGGATATAACGCAGGTGGCGGTCATAGCCGCCGTTTTCCAAGTAGGCCGCAACGCCCATCTGGGTCACGCTGCAGGCCGAGTGGGTGCTGAACATCTGCAGCCGCTGGATTTCCTGCTGGTATTTGCCGGCAATCATCCAGCCGATGCGCACGCCGGGAGACAAGGTCTTGGAAAAGCTCGAGCAGTAGATCACCCGGTCGAGGCGGTCATAGGCTTTCAGCGCCTTGGTGCGGCCCAGTTCGAACATCAGTTCGCCGTAGATATCGTCCTCGACGATCTGGATATCGAAATCCGAGGCCAGGCGCAGCAACTGTTTCTGGCGTTCTTCAGGCATGGTCGCGCCCAGGGGATTGCTCAGGCGCGTGGTCAGCACCAGGGCCTTGATCGACCATTGGTTGGCCGCCAGCTGCAAGGCCTCAAGGCTCATGCCGGTGGACGGGTCGCTGGGGATCTCGATGACTTTGAGGCCCAGCAGGTCGGCCAATTGCAGCAAACCGTAATAGGTGGGTGATTCGGCGGCGATCAGGTCGCCCGGGCGGGTCAGCACGCGCAACGACATCTGCAACGCATCGACACAACCGTGGGTGATCACCACTTCGGAGGGGTCCACCACTACGCCGGCGTCGCGCATGCGAATCGCCACTTGGCGGCGCAACGGCTCAAAGCCCGGGCTGAACATGTAACTGAATGCGCGCGGGCTCTGGAAGCGGGTGACTTTGGCCAATTGCTGGTGCAGCGCCCGCACAGGCAGGTAATCCACACTCGGCACGGCGGCGCCCAACGGGAACACACCTTCGCGGCGCGACTCGACCAAGACTTGCTGGATGATGCTGCTGCGGGTGACCAACCCCGGGCGCTCGACCCTCGCGATGTCCGGCGTGGGCGCCGTCAACGCAGGCGTCTGGTGCACGTAATAGCCCGACTGCGGCCGCGCCCGGATCAGCCCCTGGTCTTCCAGGTTGGCATAGGCCTGTAACACCGTGGCGTGGCTGACGTTGAGCTGGGAGCTCATTTTGCGCACCGAGGGCACACGCTCACCGGGTTGATAGACACCACGGCGGATGTCCTCAGCCAGTTGCTGGGCGATACGTTGGTAGAGCAACAGATTGGTCATGACGCAGCACTCGATTTCACGGGTATTTTATTTTTGTGTGAAACATACCGGCACAGTTTAGAAGTGTACGGGGACAGTTGCGAGAATAGTCGAGCTCGGGCGGCAGTGATAGAAAAAACTGTGCGGGTGTTGAACATGAAAAACCCGATCAGCGATCGGGTTTGCTTGGGTGGGAGCTGGCTTGCCTGCGATGGCATCACCTCGGTTAGCCAGATCCACCGAGGTGCCCGCATCGCAGGCAAGCCAGCTCCCACAGAGGACCGCGCAGGGCGTTAGCGGGCTGCGCCCAGTTGGCCCTTTTCATCGGAGAACACAATTTCCACCCGACGGTTCTGCGCGCGACCGCGCTCGGAGGCGTTGGCTTCGACCGGGTACTGGTCGCCATAGCCTTCGACCTGGATACGTTTTTCATCGATTCCCAGGTCCATCAGCACGTCGGCCACCGATTGCGCACGGTCGCGCGACAGCTTCAGGTTTTCCTGCTCGCCACCGGTGTTGTCGGTGTAACCCTCGATGCGCACCACGCGCTTGGGGTTAAGTTGCAGGAACTGCACGATCTTCAGCACCGTCCGATTGGCCGAGTTTTCCAGCTGCGCATCACCGGTGTCGAACAGCACATCGCCGAGGGTCATCACCAGGCCGCGATCGGTCTGGGTGGTGGTCAGGCTGGCGATTTGCTCTTCGAGCCACTTGCCCTGTTGCTGCACGCTGGCGAGTTTGTTTTCGCGCAGGGCCAGTTGCAGGCGTTGGCGTTCCAACTCGAGCTTGGTGCCGCGCTCGGCGTTAAGGCCCTGTTCGGTGTGTTCGCGGGCGATCGCACTGTACCGCTGGCTCAGGTAAGCGTAATGCACCACGTCGGCACCGCTGCCCCAGTAGCTGGACAAACGATCGGCGCGCGCCAGGGATTCACCGGCGCGAATGACGTCCTTGGGTGCAAAACGCAGCACATTGGCGTCTTCCTTGACCTTCTGGAAATCAGTGCCGGCCTGTTGCAAGGCCTGCTCGCTGCTCGGTTGGCTGGCGCAACCGCCCAGGGCGGCGCTGCCCAGCAGCACGACACAGCTCAACCCACGGATCATCGGGCTCATTGGGCTTCTCCCAACTGCAATTGCTTGCGCAGGCGGGTGATGCGGGTGTTGAGCACGCTCAGTTGCTCCTGGCTCTTTTGGGTCAGAACCTTGGCTTCTGCAAGGCGCGCGTCCAACTCGGCCTGTTCGGCCCGCATGCGCGCATGCTTGTAGGACTCATCGGCCATGTCGGCCTTGGCCCTGGCGAACTTGTCTTCGGCCAGTTTCAGCTCAGGCGAATCGTCGGCGCTGGCCCCCACGGCGCTGGCTTGTTCCAGGGCTTGCTGGGTGAGGCGTATTTGCTCATTCGGCGCAGGATCGGCTGCACATCCCGCCAAAGCGACAACGGCGAGGGCCGCGAAAAGAGGTCGAATAGTCACTGTAAATCCTTACTTTGCTGGGGTGCCGACGGGTTGCTGCAATTGCGCTTTCCAGCGCTCGAGGTTGCGCTGCATTGCTGTTTGCACCACACCGGACGCGGGCAATTCTGTCATCTTTTTGGCCAGCTGTCCGCGCAGCCACGGATCATTGCAGGCCGAGTTGTGGGAAATCGCCAGGTACAAGCCGGGTTGATCGACAGGCACTTCCCGCGCGATCAAGTCGTTGCTCATGCCCAGCGTCTGGGCCATGGCCATACCCGAATAACGCCCGGCGAGCACGTAGTCCACTTCCCCCAGCAGCAGTTTCTGAAAGGCCGGCGTCAAGGTGGGGAAGCGTTGCAGGTTGAGCTGTTGGCTGGCGAAGGTGTCGAAATCGGCACTCAAGCGTGCGCGTTCCGAGACTGCGCCCTTTTGGCCGTGCAAGTCGGCCGCCGTGGCGTAGACCAGCGCCGAATCCTTGCGGGTCCAGACCAGGTAGTCGATCTGCATCAAGGCCGGGTGGATGTAGTCGAGGGTTTCCAACTCGCCCAGGTTCAGCGGCGCATCGGCGAGGATGTCCATGCGCCCGCTGCGCACTTCATCCAGGGCCAGGGCGCGTTTGCCGCCATAGAGCAGGTCGATTTTAAGCCCCAGCTCCTTGGCCACTTGTTGCAGCACATCGGCGGTGGCGCCGATCAGGTGCGTCGGGTCTTGTGGGTCACGCCATAACAAGGGCGGCGCGTCCGGGCTGCCGGTGATCACCAGGCGCTCACATTTGCCAGCGGCCAGCGCCAGGCTCGGCAGTAGTGCCAATCCAAGTGTCAGTGCCAGCCCTACGGGACGCAGATCCATGGCGGTTCTCCAGATTAAAAAGGGGCGCGCAAAAAAAAGCCCGGTCCAAAGACCGGGCTCTTTATAAGTGAAGCGGCTGGATTAGACCAGCTTCTCCAGCTCAGGTACGGCTTCGAACAAGTCCGCCACCAGGCCGTAATCAGCCACCTGGAAGATCGGCGCTTCTTCGTCCTTGTTGATCGCAACGATCACTTTGGAGTCTTTCATACCGGCCAAGTGCTGGATCGCGCCGGAGATACCGACGGCAATGTACAGCTGTGGCGCAACGATTTTGCCGGTCTGGCCGACCTGCATGTCGTTGGGTACAAAACCTGCGTCGACGGCCGCGCGGGAAGCGCCCACCGCAGCGCCCAGCTTGTCGGCCAGGGCGTACAGGTGCTTGAAGTTGTCACCGTTCTGCATGCCACGCCCGCCGGAAACGACGATCTTGGCAGCGGTCAGCTCAGGACGATCCGACTTGGCCAGCTCTTCGCCAACAAAGCTGGACGTACCCGCGTCGTGGGCGGCGGAGACGGCTTCAACGGCCGCCGAACCACCTTCAGCAGCAACCGGGTCGAAACCGGTGGCACGCACGGTGATGACTTTTACCGACGCGTTGGACTGCACGGTGGCGATGGCGTTACCGGCGTAGATCGGGCGCTTGAAGGTATCAGCGCTTTCAACCGAGATGATCTCGGAGATCTGGTCAACGTCCAGCTGCGCGGCAACGCGTGGCAGGATGTTTTTGCCGTTGGAAGTAGCGGCAGCCAGGATGTGGCTGTAGCCAGCGCCCAGCTCTGCGACCAGAGGAGCAACGTTTTCCGGCAGTTGGTGAGCGTAGGCGGCGTTGTCGGCCAGCAGTACTTTGCTCACGCCAGCGATTTTCGCCGCGGCGTCAGCCACGGCGCCAGCGCCCTGACCTGCTACCAGCACGTGAATGTCGCCACCGATTTTCGCAGCGGCAGCCACGGTGTTCAGGGTGGCCGGGGCCAGCACCTTGTTGTCGTGTTCTGCGATTACCAAGATAGTCATGATTAGATTACCTTCGCTTCGTTTTTCAGTTTCTCGACCAGTTCAGCCACCGACTTGACCTTGATGCCCGCGCTGCGTGCAGCCGGTGCTTCTACCTTGACGGTCTTGTTGGTGGAGGCGGTGGAAACGCCCAAAGCTTCTGGAGTCAGCGACTCAAGCGGCTTCTTCTTGGCTTTCATGATGTTTGGCAGGGACGCATAGCGCGGCTCGTTCAAACGCAGGTCGGTGGTGACGATGGCCGGCAGTTTCAGCGAAACGGTCTGCGCGCCGCCGTCGATTTCACGGGTAACCGCTACGCTGTCGCCGCTCACTTCGACTTTGGAGGCGAAGGTGCCCTGGCCGTAACCGGTCAGTGCAGCCAGCATCTGGCCCGTCTGGTTGTTGTCGCTGTCGATGGCTTGTTTGCCGAGGATCACCAGCTGAGGCTGTTCCTTGTCGACAACGGCTTTGAGCAACTTGGCAACGGCCAGGGAGGTCAGCTCTTCAGCCGATTCAACCAGGATGGCGCGGTCGGCGCCCAGTGCCAGGGCGGTACGCAGCTGCTCTTGGGCAGTGGTAGGACCGATGGAAACCACGACGATTTCAGTCGCCACGCCTTTCTCTTTCAGGCGTACGGCTTCTTCCACAGCGATTTCGCAGAAAGGGTTCATCGACATCTTGACGTTAGCGAGGTCGACGCCGGAATTGTCCGCCTTGACGCGAACTTTCACGTTGTAATCGACAACGCGTTTGACAGCTACAAGAACCTTCATGGATTCCTCGTTACTCTCCGGTGAAAAGAAAGTCGCCTAGGCGAACCTGGCGGTTGATGCTCATCGGCACACAAGGGCACCTCCAAAAACGTCGGCGGATGACCTTACTCACGGGAAATGATGACCGTTCGTCAGTGGTGACTGAGAGGTCATTCTTTATCGCGGCGTGTAAACTGCGCGCCATCAATGAAACGCGCGTCACCTGTTTTGCCTTGGCCCTGCTTTTGGACGTGCTCTTGAAACCTGCGGTATGCCTACGGTATGCGCAAAACCGACCGTATATTGACCGGAACGCCTATTCTGGTCAATACGCCAAAATAGCCAGTCATAAGCCGCGTTGCTTTGATTTACCTAGCTTCCAAGCAATTCAAACAAACGTTTGTATTGGACGCTGCCAGTGGTGTAGATATAATGCGCCACCTAGAGAGAAAGGTGGGTCATCGCTTGCTCCGAATGCACTGATGACGGATGCGACACCGAACCTCCACCCATTAAAAAAAAAGCCTGTTGAGCCTTGAGTAGGAGATAGCCTGTGGAACGCGAATACATGGAATTCGACGTGGTCATCGTCGGCGCTGGCCCGGCAGGCCTGTCTGCCGCCTGCCGACTGAAGCAGAAGGCCGCCGAAGCCGGTAAAGAAATCAGCGTCTGCGTGGTCGAGAAAGGCTCCGAAGTCGGCGCGCATATCCTTTCCGGTGCGGTGTTTGAACCCCGCGCCCTGAACGAACTGTTCCCGGACTGGAAAGCACTTGGCGCCCCGCTCAACACTCCCGTGGTGCGCGATGACATCTATGTACTGCGCAGCCCGGAAGCCGCCACCAAGGTTCCCGACTTCTTTGTGCCCAAGACCATGCACAACGAAGGCAACTACATCATCTCCCTGGGCAACCTGTGCCGCTGGCTGGCCCAGCAGGCTGAGAACCTGGGCGTGGAAGTCTACCCAGGCTTCGCCGCTCAAGAAGCACTGTTCGACGAAAACGGCGTGGTCCGCGGGATCATCACCGGCGACCTCGGCGTCGACCGTGAAGGCCATCCAAAGGAAGGCGTCTATACCCCGGGCATGGAGCTGCGTGGCAAGTACACGCTGTTCGCCGAGGGCTGCCGTGGCCACATCGGCAAGCAACTGATCCAGCGCTTCAACCTGGACAGCGACGCCGACGCCCAGCACTACGGCATCGGCCTCAAAGAAATCTGGGAAATCGACCCCGCCAAGCACCAACCTGGCCTGGTGGTACACACCGCCGGTTGGCCGCTGGACATCATGAGCAACGAGAACACGGGCGGTTCTTTCCTCTATCACCTGGAAAACAACCAGGTGGTCGTGGGTCTGATCGTCGACCTGTCCTACAGCAACACCTTCCTGTCGCCGTTCGATGAGTTCCAGCGCCTCAAGCATCACCCGGTGCTGGCCCAGTACCTGGAAGGCGGCAAGCGCGTCAGCTACGGCGCGCGTGCCTTGGCCAAAGGCGGCATCAACTCGTTGCCGAAGATGGTCTTCAAAGGCGGCGCCCTGATCGGCTGCGACCTGGGCACCATGAACGTGGCCAAGATCAAAGGCAGCCACACCGCGATGAAGTCCGGCATGCTCGCCGCCGACGCGGTGGCCGAACGCCTGTTCGCCGAGTCTGAAGGCGGCGACGAACTGACCAACTACGTCGACAGCTTCAAAGCCAGCTGGCTCTACGAAGAGCTGTTCGCCAGCCGCAACTTCGGCCCGGCGATGCACAAGTTCGGCCCGATCCTCGGCGCCGGCTTCAACTGGTTCGACCAGAACTTCCTCGGCGGCAAAATGCCGTTCACCCTGCACGACACCAAGCCGGACCACGCCTGCCTGAAGCTCGCCAAGGACAGCAAGAAGATCGATTACCCAAAACCCGACGGCAAGCTGAGCTTCGACAAGCTGAGCTCGGTGTTCATCTCCGGTACCAACCACGAAGAAGAACAGCCATGCCACTTGAAGCTCAAAGACCCGAGCATCCCGATCGGCACCAACCTGCCGCTCTACGATGAACCGGCGCAGCGCTACTGCCCGGCCGGCGTGTATGAAGTGATCACCAAGGAAGACGGCGAGAAGCGCTTCCAGATCAACGCCCAGAACTGCGTGCACTGCAAGACCTGTGACATCAAGGATCCTTCGCAGAACATTACGTGGGTGACGCCGGAAGGCGCCGGCGGGCCGACTTACCCGAATATGTAAGTCATTGGCTTGAACAAAAAGGCTCCCAAATGGGAGCCTTTTTTATGCGCAACATATATCAACTGTGGGAGCTGGCTTGCCTGCGATAGCGGAGTCTCAGTCAACCAATCTTTAGCTGACCCATCGCCATCGCAGGCAAGCCAGCTCCCACATTGAGCGAGGTGTGATCAGGCAACCCGCTCTTCACCGGGGTTACGCAGGAAATAGCGCTTATATTCGCGACTGAACTGCGACGTACTCTGATACCCCACACTGTGCGCCGCCTGCGCCACGCTCAGGCCGTCCACCAGCAGCAACTGCTGCGCCTTGAGCAACCGCAGCCGCTTCAAATACTGCACCGGCGACAACAACGTACAGCGCTTGAAATGCTCGTGGAACGTCGACGCGCTCATGTGCGCATAACCGGCCAGCGTCTCGATATTCAGCGGCTCGGCGTAATGGGCATGCAGGTGATTCAACGACGTGGCGATGCGCGAAAATTGCCCCTGCTGCTCCACCAACGCCCGCAACACATCCGCCTGCGGCCCGCGCAACGCGGTGAACAACAATTCGCGCACCCGCGCCGGGCCCATGATCCGGCTTTCCAGCGGATCGTGCAGGCACTGCAACAGCCGCTCCACGCACCCACGCATCGCATCATCGAGCACCACCGAACTCATCGATTCCAGCGTCTGCGCTGCCGGCGGCGGCCCGGCCTGAATGCCCATGGCCATGACCAACTCGCCCAGCACCACCCGATCAATACCCACCGTCACGCCATACAACGGCGCGTTCGGCAGGGCAAAGGTCTCGCATTCAAACGGCACCGGCATCGCCTGGATCAAATAATGCCCGGCGCCATACTCCAGCGTACGCGGGCCCAGGTAGGCGACTTTGCTGCCCTGGGCGACGATCATCAGGCTCGGCTCGTAGATCTGCGGGCCGCGCGCCACGTCGCAGCTGGCGCGCAAGACCTGCACGCCGGGAAGGTTCGTCGGCGAAAATCCGTCGCAGGGCGTAAGCCCTTTTATCAAGGCCACCAACGTGGCGTTGGCGTCGAGATGGCGGGTCAACAACATGGCAAAAAACTTCGCGAAAAAGGGATGAGAGCATCATCGCAGGTCTGAGGGCACATGAATCCAAACAAGGGGCACTCCCGGACGAATAGGCATGAGACTCGGAGCAATCGCCATGGCCGCATCGGGGCGCGGCGCGGAGAATGCGCCGCCTCCCTAGTTATTCCTGTTGCGAGGTTTCCTCATGTATACCGCCATCGGTTATGCCGCCCAGTCGGCGACCACTCCCCTCGCCCCCATGTCCTTCGAACGCCGCAGCCCGCGCGCCGATGACGTGGCCATCGAGATTCTCTACTGCGGCGTGTGCCACTCCGACATCCACCAGGCGCGCAACGAGTGGGGCATTGCCGTGTACCCGCTGATGCCGGGCCACGAGATCGTCGGCAAAGTCACCGCCGTCGGCGCCAGCGTCACCGCGCACAAAATCGGCGACCTGGTCGGCGTAGGCTGCATGGTTGACTCGTGCCGCCACTGCGACGCCTGCCACGCGGACCTGGAGCAATACTGCCTCGAAGGCCCGACCATGACCTACGCCACCCCGGACCGGGTCGATGGCAGCAACACCATGGGCGGCTACTCCGACAGCATCGTGGTCAGCGAGCACTTCGTGGTGAAAATCCCGGCCAAGCTCGACCTGGCCAGCGCCGCACCGATCCTGTGTGCCGGCATCACCACCTACTCGCCGCTCAAGCACTACGGTGTGAAAGCGGGCGACAAAGTCGGCGTGCTGGGCATGGGTGGCCTGGGCCACATGGGCATCAAGTTCGCCAAGGCGATGGGCGCAGAAGTCACGCTGTTCACCCGCTCCGCGAGCAAGGCTGAAGAAGGCCGTCGCCAAGGCGCCGATCACGTGATCGTGTCCACCGACGCCGAGCAAATGAAAGCCGCCGCCGGCAGCTTCGACTTCCTGCTCGACACCATTCCGGTGCAGCACGACCTGAACCCCTACCTCGACGTGCTGCGCTTTGACGGCGTGCACATTCTAGTCGGCCTGATCGAACCGGTCGATCCGCCGGTCAACGCCGCCAAGCTGGTGTTGGGCCGTAAAGTGCTGGCCGGTTCGTTGATCGGCGGTATTGCCGAAACCCAGGAAGTCCTGGATTTCTGCGCCGAGCACAACATCACCTGCGACATCGAAATGCTCGACATCCGCCAGATCAATGAGGCTTACACCCGCATGATCGCCGGTGATGTGAAGTACCGCTTTGTCATCGACATGGCGACCTTGAAGGCCTGATCAGGCCTTCGCGCCCAACTCCGCTGACAGCCGCGTTGCGACCTGTTTGATCACAGGGATCAGCTCGGCCATTTTTTCCAGCGGCATGTAGGGCACGGTACTGGCGATGCTGATGCCGGCGACGATTCGCCGGCTGGCATCGCGCACCGGTGCCGCCACACAACGGATCGACGGTTCGTTGTCTTCCAGATCGAACGCATACCCCCCCGCCACGTATTCGCGCATGCGCTGCTCGAACTGCGCCCAGGATTGCTCCGGGTGCTGCGGCCACTGCTGGCTCTTGCCACCGGCCGGAAGGCTGGCTTCATACAGGCGCTGCCACTCCTGCACCGAGTCGTCCAGCAACATCGCCTTGCCCACACCCGTGCGCGCCAGTGGCATGCGATGGCCCACCCGCGAGCGCATTTCCGGACCGTTACGGCCGGGATTCTTGTGCAGGTAAAGCACGTCGTCGTATTCGCGAATCGCCAGGTGGATGGTGTCGCCTGTCAGCGCCGACAACTCATCCAGATACGGCACCGCGAGGCTCACCAACGGCAATTCTTCACGGGCCTGGAAGCCCAACTCGATCAGCTTGGGCCCCAACAGGTAACCGACTTGCGGCACCACGCGCAGGTAACGCTCCTCCACCAGGCAACTGGCCAGGCGGTGGGTGGTGCTGCGGGTGGTGCCGATGCGCCGGGCGATCTCTTTCAGATCCCGCGCACCGGCCGCCACTGCCTGCACCACGCCCAGGCCACGCAACAGAGTCTGGGTGCCGGTGGGCGCGGCGTCTTTGACGGGGATGTGGGCGTTTTCCTGCATATCGGGCCTATTGGGAAGTACGAAAACGGCGCCATTATGGCAAAAGCAGCCCTCCTGAACAGAGGAGATCCACTGTGGGAGCTGGCTTGCCTGCGATGAGGCGTGTCAGGCAGTCAATGTGCAGGCTGACACACCGCTATCGCAGGCAAGCCAGCTCCCACATTTGGATCTCCACAGGGCAAGGCTTCAGCGTTGTTTCATACGGTCGATAATCACCGCCAGCAACAGGATCGAACCGCGGATCACATACTGGTAAAAGGTGTCGATGTTCTTCAGGTTCATCGCATTCTCGATGATCGCCAAAATCAGCACCCCGGCAATCACATGCCGGATCATGCCGATGCCGCCGCTCAGCGACACGCCGCCCAGTACACAGGCGGAAATCACCGTCAGCTCAAAGCCCTGCCCGATCATCGGCTGGCCGGAGGTCATGCGCGAGGCCAGAATCACCCCCGCCAACGCGCCGATCAAACCGTGCACGGCAAAGATGATGATCTTGGTGCGATCGACATTCACCCCGGCCAGCAACGCCGCTTCCTGGTTACCGCCAATGGCCATGGTGTTGCGCCCGTAGGTGGTGTAGTTGAGCAGCCAGCCGAAGAACACAAAGCACAGCACGGTGATGATGATCGGCACCGGCACGCCCATCAATTGGCCGTTGCCGAATACGAAAAAGCGCTCGTCCATCACGCCGACGGCCTTGCCGTTGGAGAAGATATAGGCCAGGCCGCGCACGATCTGCATGGTCGCCAAGGTGGCGATCAACGCATTGATGCGCAGCTTGGCGATCACAATGCCGTTGATCAGCCCCACCACCAGGCCCATGGCCAACGCCGCCGACACGCCGAGCACCACGCTGTCGGTGTCACGAATCACAATCCCCGCCACGACGCCGGCGCAGGCAATCACCGAACCCACCGACAAGTCGAAGTGCCCCGACGCCAGGCAGAACAACATCGTGCACGCAGCGATACCCACCGTGGAAATCGCCAGGCCCAGCCCGCGCATGTTCAGCGGCGAGAGGAAGTTGTCGATAAACAACGCGCTGAGCACAAAAATGCTCAGCGCGGCGAGCAGCATCACCCAATCATCAAGAAACTTGCGCTGGTTAAAACCCGGCCAGAAGCTCTTTGCAGTTTTTATTTGCGACATCATTCACCTCGAATTCTTCAAGCCCGCGTACGCGGAAGTGCCAGTTGCAATAGCTGTGCTTCGTCCGCCTGATCGCGGTTCAACTCGCCGGTCAGCACGCCTTCACTCATCACCAGGATGCGGTCGGAGATGCCCATGACTTCCATCAAGTCGCTGGACACCACGATCACCGCGATGCCACTGGCAGCCAGGTTGTGGATGATCTGGTAGATCTCCGACTTGGCGCCGATGTCGATGCCGCGCGTCGGCTCATCGAGCAGCAACACCTTCATCGGCATCGACAGCCAGCGGCCGAGAATGGCCTTCTGCTGGTTACCGCCGGACAGGTACATGATTTTCTGTTCGGCGTTCGGCGTTTTGACTTTCATCGCCTTGATTTGATGGTCGGCGTTGCCCTTCTCCCAGCCGTCACGCAAGAGCCAGCCAAACGTGGAATGGGCGCCGCGTGCGCTGATGTTGATGTTCTCGGCGACGCTGGACAGCGGGATGATGCCTTCCTTTTTACGGTCTTCCGGGCACAGCAGCACGCCCGCATCGATGGCATCACGCGGCGAGCGCAGGTGCAGGTTTTCACCAAAGAGCTGCAGCTGCCCGGCGGTGGAACGCGTCAATCCGCTCAGCAGCCGAAACAACTCGGTACGCCCCGCGCCAACCAACCCGAACAGGCCGAGAATCTCGCCTTTGTGCACCTCAAGGCTGACCGCTTCGCGCAAGCCCGGGCCCAGCAAGCCCTCGACCTTGAGCGCCACCTCGCCGCGCTCACGCGGGCGGTAGTCGTAGATGTCCTGAATATCCCGGCCGACCATGCACGTCACCAATTGGTCGTGGGTCAGCGTGGCCATGTCGTCAAAGGTGCGCACGAAGCGGCCGTCCTTGAACACCGTCACCGCATCGCAGATACGAAACACCTCTTCCATACGGTGCGACACGTAGAGCACCACTTTGCCCTCGTCACGCAGGCGCGTGATGATCGCCATCAAACGGTCGATCTCCCGCGCCGACAGACTGCTGGTGGGTTCGTCGAAGGCAATCACATGGGCGCCACGGGACAATGCCTTGGCGATTTCCACCAGCTGACGCTGGCCCAGCGACAACCGCCCAAGTTTTTCCTGCGGGTCGATCTCATCGGCCAGGCCTTTGAGACACGCCAGCGCCTGCTTGCGCAGCAGCCCGCCATTGACCACGCCGAAACGCGACGGCAAATGCCCGAGGAACAGGTTCTCGGCCACGGTCATTTCCGGCACCAGGTGCAGCTCCTGGTGGATCACCGCGACGCCGCTGGCAATGCTGTCGGCGGCAGACTTGAAGTCCATGGTCTGCTCGCCGATCTGCACCGTGCCGCTGCTCGGAATGTAGGCGCCGCCGAGGATTTTCAGCAGGGTCGATTTGCCCGCGCCGTTCTCGCCCATCAGCGCGTGCACCGAGTGCGGTCGCGCTTCAAAGCTGATCTGCGCCAAGGCTTTGACCCCGGGAAAATCCTTGCCGATGCCGTTGAACCGCAAGGCCGCGCCGGTCATTTCCACAGACCGATTTTGCTCAACTCTTCCTTGAAGTTGGCGCGGGTGATCAGGGTCACGTTGTCCAGGGCGGTGAACTTGGCCGGCTCAGTGCCTTTGGTCACCCACTCGAACATCGCCGTGGCGGTTTTGTAGCCGGAAGCGTCCGGGCTCAGCAGCATCGAGCCGTAAAAGCCGGTGTCTGATTTCTTGAGTTCTTCGATGGCATCGGTGCCATTGATACCCACGCCAATCACATTGGCCGCCTTGAACCCGGCGCTTTCGGTGGCGCGCACGCCGCCGAGCACGGTGCTGTCGTTCATGCCGCCGATGATCAGGTTTTTCGCGGTGCCCGGCAGTTTCACCAGTGCCGAGTTGGTCGAATCCATACTGCCCGGTACGTCGAGGGTTTTCTGTGCGCTGAACAGGATGTGGTCGGCGGGCAAACCGGCGGCCTTGAGGCCTTCTACCGAACCGTCGGTGCGCTTCTTGCCGGTTTCCAGCTCGTCAAAGGTGTTGATGACGGCGTAGGTTTCCTTCCAGTCCCAGTTGCGGTGCTTGGCTTCGGTGGCCATGGCTTCACCTTGTTTCTGGCCGATCTTGTAAGCGTCCAGGCCGACGTAAGGGACGTCTTCCATGGGCTTGCCTTTGGCGTCGACGAAACGGTCATCCACCGCCAGCACTTTCAAACCGTTGAGCTTGGCCTTGGCCATGATCGCCGGGCCCAGTGACACGTCCGGCGGGCAGATCACAAAGCCTTTGGCACCGTTGGCGGCGAGGGTGTCGATGGCCGACAGGGTTTTCTCGCCATCGGGCACGGCGATCTTGATCACGGTGAAGCCCTGGTCCTTGCCGGCCTTTTCGGCGAAGGCCCATTCGGTCTGGAACCAGGGCTCTTCTGCCTGCTTGACCAAAAAGCCGATCTTTACCTCTTCGGCAGACACGAAGCCGCTGAAGGCTGCGGCGAGCGCCAGGGCACCGAGTGTTTTCTTGAACATGAACCACCTCTTCTTGTTATCGAAAAATTTTAGTCGTGGTACATCACAGAACGCCCGCCATCGATCATCAGGCAGGTTGCGTTGATAAAGGGCGCCTCGTCAGTCGCCAGGAACAGCGCCGTCATCGCCACCTCGACCGGCTGGCCGATGCGCTTGGGGGGGTGCAAATCGAAGGCACGCTGGCGCTCGGCATGCGGGTCGGGAAAACCGTTCCAGTAATCGACGTTGAGCTGGGTTTCGATATAGCCCGGCGCGATGGCATTCACACGGATGCCCTTGGGCGCGTATTCGATGCCAAGCGCGCGCGTCAGGCCGAGCAGGCCGTGCTTGGCGACCGGGTAGGGAAAGCAGCCGGGGATGATGTGGCTGGAATGGGTGGAGGCGATGTTGATGATGTTGCCGATGCCCTGCTCGATCATGTGCGGCAGCACCGTACGGCAGCCGTACCAGGCGCCGTCGAGGTCGATGGCGAAGCAGCGGCGCCAGTCTTCGTCGGTCATTTCCAGTGGGTCGCGGAACACGTTGACGCCGGCGCAGTTTACCAACACATCCACACGGCCAAAGCGCTCGATGGCCAGGTTAACCAGCGACTGCCATTGCTCTTTGGACGTGATGTCGACGGCCTGCGCGACAATGTCGGCACCGCGTTCGCGCCAGTGGGCGGCGACGTTCTGGACTTTTTCAGCCTGGATATCCGCGATCACCAGACGGGCCTGCTGGGCCTGGAAGCAAGCGACAATCGCCTCGCCAATGCCTTGAGCGGCGCCGGTGATGATCACCACTTTGTTTTTCAGCCGCTCGCCGTAGGTGGGTTCCGGCACGGCGGGTAATGACAACGGTTGGGGCTGCATCGCTTCACCTGTTTTATTTTTGGTAGTGAGTGCTGATGCAGGCGACTATAAACCCATCTTTTGAAATATCTCAATATATAAATTTGCATCCCATATAGTGAAACAAAAGCTGAGAAGTGCGGGTGTGGGGTTGCTTGGGAATGCGGTGGGTCAGAGGTGAAGGGTTGGCCGGACGAGCGCCATCGCGGGCAAGCCCGGCTCCCACAATTGGGCTGAGGTGGATGCGGAATTTTGCTCTGTCGCTCATTAGTGTGGGAGCTGGCTTGCCTGCGATAGCGGCGGGTCAGGCGGCCTGGTTGGTGCAGATACACCGCCTTCGCGGGCAAGCCCGCTCCCACATTTGGGCTGCGGCGGGTGCGGAGATTTTGGTCTGTCGCAAAGTAAGTGTGGGAGCTGGCTTGCCTGCGATGGCGGTGGGTCAGGCGGCTTGGTTGGTACAGATACACCGCCTTCGCGGGCAAGCCCGCTCCCACATTTGAGCTGCGGCGGGTGCGGAGATTTTGGTCTGTCGCCAATAAAGGTTGGAGCTGGCTTGCCTGCGATGGCGGTGGGTCAGGCGGCTTGGTTGGTACAGATACACCGCCTTCGCCTCAGGCGGCTTGGTTGGTACAGATACACCGCCTTCGCGGGCAAGCCCGCTCCCACCTTTGATCTTCTGGGGTTACAGAGGGTTGGCTTCAGCCCTGGGCGAAATCGCGCAGTGCGTCGCCTTCCATGCGGTAACGCACCCATTCTTCCTGCGGTTGTGCGCCGATGGACTTGTAGAAGGCGATCGCCGGCTCGTTCCAGTCCAGCACGCTCCATTCGAAACGTCCGCAGCCGTTGTCGCAGGCGATCTTCGCCAGGTGGCGCAGTAATTTCTTGCCCGCCCCGCCGCCGCGCTGTTCGGGGTTGATGTAGAGGTCTTCGAGGTACAGGCAATTGCTGCCCAACCATGTGGAATAGCTGAAAAAGAACACCGCAAAGCCAATCGGCAGGCCGTCCCGCGAGCAGATCAGGCCGTGGGCGGTGGCGCCCTCGCTGAACAGACTGCGCTCGATATCCGCCACACTGGCGATCACTTCATGCCGGGCCTTTTCGTATTCGGCAAGCTCGGTGATGAAGGTCAGGATCTGCGCAGCATCGCTGGGCACGGCAGGGCGAATCTCGATGGTCATGGGCGGGCCTTGGGCAATTTGAAAGCCCACATACTAAGGCGCTTTCATGACTGATTGCAGCGCATTTTCGTGCAGTCAGGGCGCCTTACTCCAGCGGATGCTAAAGCAAGCACCACCAAGCACAGAACAATCGGTCGCAGCGTGCGTGGTAAAAGTTGGCCACAACTCCAACTATTCCAAGGCTTACCCCATGCACGCCACTGCATCCGCAAAAAAGCAAGGCGCGACGCTCTTCGCCCTGTTCTGCCTGGCCAGCTTCCTGTTGTCGCTGTCGTACGGCTCGACGTTTCTGCTGTCACTGCTGATCCATTCACGCGGTGGCAACGAGCATGATGCGGGCAGTGTGATCTCCACGGCGATGCTCAGTACCTTTGTGGCCGTGGTGTTTTCCGGGCACCTGGCCGATGCGGTCGGGGCCGCGCGGGCTATTGCGGGAATGGGCGTATTGCTGGTTGTGGCCTGCCTGGGTTTCGCCCTGACGCCGGGGTTCGGCCAAGGCTTGATGGTGTTCGGACTGGCCCTTGGTTTGGGCTGGGGCGTGTTCTACACCTTGGGCCCGATCATCGTGAGCCTGCTGGTGGAGCCCCAGCAGCGAGCCAAATACTTTGCCCTGCTGTCGGGCAGCATGTTGAGCGGGATCGGCTCCGGCCCGTTGCTCGGCCGAGCCGCCAGTGCGCTGGACCTGCCGCTGACGACGGCCTTCTATATTGCCGGGCTGGCCAGCTTTGCCGGGGTGCTGATGTTCTGGCGCATGGGCGCCCGCCTCAAACAGCACGCGAATGTGCCGGCCTCGAGGATTTCCTGGGCCGCCAGCCGTCGCGTGCTGTCATCCAAGGCCGGGTTCGCAATCCTCATGGTCGGCCTGGGAGGGTGTGTGTTTGGCGGGCTTTCGTCATTTCAAACCAGCTATGCGGCCGCGCATGGCCTGGACTACTCGCTGTTCTTCGCCGGGTTCCTGAGCGCTGCGATCACCAGCCGTCTGTTGATCGCAGGCCACGTGGTCAAACGTGATGCCTACCGGGCGGCGTGTGTGTTGTCGGGGATCATGCTCGGGTCGATCGTGCTGTTTGCGGTGGGCGTGAGCGGCAATTTCAGCTACTTGCTGGCCGCCGCCACGCTGGGAGTGGGTTACGGCCTGACGTATTCGGTGATCAACGGGCTGGTGGCCAACGAAGCACCGCCCGGCACCACGTCCCAGGCATTGCTGCTGTTCAGCCTGGCGTACTTTGTCGGCGTGTTCGGGTTTCCCTGGCTGGCGGGCAGGATCATCGTCGATTACGGCCTGCCGACATTGATGGCAATTGTCGTGGGCGTGGCGTCGTTGAATTGGCTGATCACGGTGGCGCGGCTGGTGTGGCGCAAAGCCTCTGCACACAAAATCTTACAGGTGAGCTAAGACCGTTCGTCGCCATCAAGGCACGAACCGCCAGCGGGGGCTGACCAATAAAGGGTAAGGACATTAATCATATGGAGACACCCCCATGAAGAATTCCAAGTTTGCCGCCCTCGCCCTCACCGGCCTGCTGTCTGCCGCATCGCTGAACGCCTTTGCCGCCACTTCCTCGACTGGCAAGACCGACCCGGTCGGCAGCCCACCAAGCCCCGCCACCCAGGAATCCCAGGATTCGATGGGCACCGGCCTGGACACCAATGGCGGCGCGATCATCGACAACGGCGCTGGCGCTGACCCTCGCACCAAGGGTAACGACACCCAACGCCAGGCACCGGCTGCAGTCGGCAACGGCAAAATGGGCCCCGGCATCAGCAATGAGCCGAAGGTCAATAAAGGCGACGACTCGAACATCCCAGGCGCCCCAAAACAACCTGCGCCTTGAAGCATCCATAACGACACCGACACCCGATCATTCCCAGTGAAGAGGTACGCATGAACGTCGATAGAAACCTTGAAAGAGAAGTCCTCACCCGCCTGCTGCACGCCCACCCTAACGGTCTGGGCAAGGAGGTGCTGGATAACTACCGCGGCGGGAAGGAGGTTGCCAGTGTCTTGGCGTTCCTGCAGGACCGTGGATTTATCAAGGATGGGCATGTGACCACCGACGACGCCGGTGAATACTCGTTGAACCTGCCGATCAAGCTGACCGCGTCAGGCGTTGACGAGGCGCGCAAGCTGGAAGGCGAAAGCACCCAGTAATCCGTTTTGTCTGGTCTGGCCCTGACAACAGGGCCAGTTGGAGTATCGCAATGCCTCTTGGAAGCAAAGCTAAATACACCGCCGCACAGAAGCGCAAAGCTGCCCGTATCGAACACAGTTACGAGCACAAAGGCGTGCCCAAGGAAGAAGCCGAAGCCCGCGCCTGGGCCACCGTCAACAAGCAGTCCGGCGGCGGCGACAAAGCCGGCGGTTCGGGCCAGCGCAAAGCGCCGCAGAAAAAAGCCGAGGCACGCAGTGATTCGGCCAAGCGAGCTGCCGCCAGCCGCGAGGGTCACCCTCGCACCGGTCGCACTTCGCTGGCGACGCAGACCAAGGAAAGCTTGCTGAAAGAAGCGCGGGCGAAGGATATTCCGGGCAGGTCGAGCATGCGCAAGGATGAGCTGATCGAAGCGCTGCGCAAGGCTAGCTGACGCCGGCCTTGCCGACACAACAAACACAATGTGGGAGCCAGCTCCCACATTGTGTTTTGCGTTGCACATCCAGAGTCAGCGGTGAGCCGATACCAGCAGCATCATGGGGCGCTCTTGTTCTTCGGCCAATGCTGGCCGAGCAATGAGGTCCGCTTCGCTTGGCCCCCACTCCTGCACGTGACTGAGCGTGAACCCCGCCTGAATCATCAGAGTGAGCAACGTGCCCAGCGTACGGTGCTGCTTGATCACGCCTTCGGCCAACCAATGGGTCACCCGCGGCCCTTCCAATTGATAGCCATCCACCGGCCAGCTTTTGCGGCCTTGATCATCGACCAGCCAGCCCGGATTGCGCGGTGCCATGAAGATTGGATGCTCGATGGAAAACACCAGTCCCCCGCCAGGCACCAGGGCGTGGTGAATACGCTCGAACAGCCCCTTCAGATCGACGATGTAATGAAAGGCCAGCGAGCTGTAGGCCAGATCGAACGAGGCAGCAGGCAGGTCGAGCTGTTCCAGGTCGGCGATGGCATAGGTGATGGTCGCCTCAGAGGTCATCTGTTTGGCCCGCGCCAGCATCTTCTTCGACACGTCCAAGCCCAGCACATGAGCCGCGCCCTGCTCCTGCGCCCAGCGGCTGAACCAGCCATAGCCACAGCCCAGGTCCACCACTTTCAAGCCAGCCATCGGCGGCAACATTGCCTGTAAGGCAGGCCACTCCGGCGCGCCAGCCAGGCCTTCGACCGAGCGGCCCATTTTGCTGTAGCCCTCGAAGAAGGCTGGCGTGTCGTAGATGTTCTGGGTCATGGCGTCGCTCCGTGCTGAGTGGCGCCTATTCTGCCAACAACGCATCCACTTCGGCAGCCCCAGGTGAGGTTGCCGGCCCCCAGCGCGTGACCGCCAGCGCTGCGGCCGCATTGGCGCGGCGTGCCGCATCAGCCGGTTTCAAGCCCTTGGCCAACCCCGCAAGAAACACACCGGCATGCGCATCGCCGGCGCCGTTACTGTCCACGGCGGTCACCTTGAAGCCGGGCACATGCCTGGCCTCGCCTTGAAGGCTGACCCAGCACCCGTTCGGCCCGTCGCGCACCACCAGCAACGCATCGGCAGGCAAGTGCCGTTCAAGTTCGAGCAATGCCTCGGCCAGGGTATCGGCGCCGGTAAACGCCAGGGCTTCCGGGCCGTTGCTGGTCCAAATGTCGATGCGCGGCAGCAAGGCCACCATCAGCGCCGAGTCCGGCGCCTTGACCAGCGGCCCCGGGTCGAACACCACCGTGATGTCACGCGCCAACGCCAGCAGCCAATCAAGCAATGCCTGGGCCTTGCCTTCGAGCAACAGGCTGTAGCCGCTGACGTACACGTAATCGTCCGCGCGCGGCACGACGTTCGCCAGGTCCTCGGCGCTCAAATCCCCTTCAGCGCCGATATGCGAAATGAAGGTACGTTCGGTGGTGGCTTCGGTCAGCGACACGCATAAGCCGGTGTCCTTGTCGTCGCTGGTCGCCTGGGCCATCTCTACGCCCTCGGCTTGCATGGCCGCGCGCGCCAGGTCGCCGAAACGGCCGTTGCCATGGCGGCCGAGGTAAACCACCGGCAGACCATTGCGTCGGGCGGCGGCCATCACGTTGAAACCGCCGCCGGCTTCGAAGCTGGCAGACCGCGCCAGCACGTCGCCGCCGGCTGCAGGCAAGGTGTCGAGGGCCATGACCAGGTCGACGATGACCTGGCCGGTGTGCAGCAATCTAGACATTGGGGCTCTCTACTAAAGCCGGACGACGGTCAGCTGCGCCGCCCAGTACTGCGTAAATTCCGCCGGCCACCAGGAAGGTGACGATCCAGCCCAGCCCGTTGTGACCCAGCCATGAGTCGGACAGCGGCCCGGCGAACCAGATGTTTTCGGCCGTGGTGCCGATGGTGGTGAAGCTGAAGCCCAGCACGATGGCCACGGCCCAGGCGCCGAACGCACGCCATTCCACGCCGCCGCGATACCAATAGGCACTGCTTGGGCTCACGTCCAGCAAGTCTTTGGGGCTGTAGTAGTGGCGATGAAGCAAGTCGACCACGAAGATCCCGACCCACGCCGTAATCGGCACCGCCAGCAGTGAGATGAACGTGATGAACGGGCCGTAGAAACTGTCGGCAATCAGCATGAAGTAGATCGAACCGGCGAAGATCGCGACGATGTCGACGATCACCGCGTGCACGCGCTTGACCTTCAAGCCAAGGGTCAAGGTGGTCAGGCCCGCCGAGTACACCGACAGGTTGTTGGACAGCAGCAGGCCGCCAAACGCGGTGATCAGGTACGGCACGGCCATCCAGGTGGGCAGCATGTCGCGGATCGCGATGATCGGGTCAGTGGCCGAGGCCAAATCGTTGTTGCCCACCGACAGCAAGCCGCCGAGGGTGATCAGCAACACCAGCGGAATCCCCGCACCAAACGCGGCGGAGGCCACCAGGCGCACGGCCTTGACGCTGCGGTGCTGGTAGCGCGACATGTCGGCGCCGGCATTGGCCCAGCCGATACCGGTGCCGGCAGCCATGGTGCCGACGCCGATGATCATCGCGCTCAGCGGCGCCGGCGTGGCGTTGAACACCGCGCTCCAGTCGATGGTGGCGCAGAGGAAGCCGCCCACCAGGATGTTCAAGGCGCCAAATACGTAGGTCGCCCACTTCTGGATCACCAGCAAGGTCGCGTGGCCCAGACCGGAGACGGACAGGGTCAGCAGCACGAAGATGGCGATGAAGATCAGTGTCAGCACGGGCGCGCTTTTCGCTTCCACCGGCGAGTGGAACAGGATCGAACACAACGACAGCAACACGAATGCTGCCGTGGTGGTGTTGACGGTTTCCCAGCCCAGTCGCGACATCAGCGACACAAGGGTCGGGCCGATATTGCCGCGCACGCCGAAGATCGCGCGGGACAGCGTCAGGCTCGGTGCACGCCCGCGGCGGCCGGCAATCGAGATGATGCCCACCACGGCGAACGAGCCGGCGGCGCCGAGGATTGCGACGATGATCGCCTGCCAGATCGCCAGGCCACGGAACGCCACGAGGGTTGCGCCCAGCGGCAAACCGAGAATGCTGATGTTGGCCGCGAACCACACCCAGAACAGTTGCAGCGGATGACCGTTGCACTCGCCTTCAGGGACCGGTTCGATACCGCGTGTTTCCAATTGCCCGGCACTTTGGCCGGAAGAAGTGCTGCTCATGAGGGGTGCTCCTGGTGCCTGTATTGTTGTGGTTGTGGCAGATACTCAAGGTGAATCGACTCTCGGTCTTCCTGACTCTGCGAGTTCAATGCCTGCGGCGCTTAGCGAATTTGCAGCAGCCCCTGCACCAGCGGCTGCAAGTCCAGGCCATTGACCCGCTTGACCTGTTCAATCATCGCTGGCGGCCAGCACTGCATGCCCAGGCACGCGCCCAACATCGCGCCGAGCATCGCGGCGATGGTGTCGGTGTCGCCGCCAAGGCTGGCAGCCAGGCACACGGCTTCAAAAGCATTCATCGCGCCCACCGCCACTTGCTGCGCGAGGGCGAACGACACCACCACCGATTCCTGGGAGGCGACAGAGGTGCCAATCAGTTCGTAAAGCAGGTCGGCAAACAGGGCCTTGTCGCCGCTGCCGACGCTCAAGGTCCGCGCCCAGCTGATGCGCGTGGAAATACGCCCACCGGCAATCCAGTGACCATGGTTTTCCGCCTGCTGGGCGATCTGCGTGCCGATGTTGAGCGCTTCGCCCAAGTCCACGCCGTTGATACCGGCTGAGACCACCGCCGCAACAGCGGCCGCGCTGGAGATGCCCAACGTGGTGTTGTGGGTGACCTGGCAGGCCTGGATCACCGCCTGGATGAACGGCGCCGGGTCGCTGACATCGGCGGCGATTCCCACCGGCGTGATCCGCATGGCGGCGCCGTTGGTGGTGCCATAGCGCCCGGACTCTTCCGGGGTGTGGCCGGCGAGGATCATGTCGATGGCGCGCTTGGTCGATGGCCCGAGCAAATCCTGGGAGCCCTTGGCGCGCATCGCCGCTTCCCAGTCGATCAAGCGCTGGGCGAGCACGGTCGGTTCGATCTTGCCGTGGCCTTCAACCAGTAACTCGCCGACCAGGATCGCCTGCTCAGTGTCATCGGTGATCGAACCGGCCGGCATGTTTGGCGCAATGGGTTGGTCGGCGTCGGCGTCTTCCAAACCCGTGATGGCACCGAAGCGCTGTTGCACCTGCTCGCGACTCAAGGACTGGGTGGGCATGCCCAATGCGTCGCCCAACGCCAGGCCATAGAAGGCGCCGAGGGCGCGGTTTTGCGGGGTCATTTTGACGCTCCAAACTGCAGGTGCAGGCGAAAGTGCAGAGGGTCGAGCAAACTTTCGACGTACTCCATGAAGCGCTCGCGGCGGTCGTAGGTGGTGCGCGAGGCCTTGAGAAACACCGTGCCCGCAGGGCGGCCAAGCAGCTCGGCGTCTTCGTCGCTGAGGGGCTCGGCGCCGATCCATTGGTCACCTTCGGCGCCAACGTAGCCGTAGGCGGCCAGGGTGATGGTCAGGGAATTGTCGATCAGGCCGACGCGGGGCAGGCCTTCCAGGCCACCGGAGGCGGGCATCAGCGAGCGCTCCAGCGACACCGCCGTGCCATCGGTGGTACGCCGGCGACGGTCGAGGGCGATAAATTGGTCGCTGCCGAAACGGCTGAGCAGGTCGGGCCGGGTCACGGCTTCCAGGCGCAGGACGTCGGTGGTGACCAGCGCCCCCGTGTCCGCCAGGGCCTGGGCCCAGCCGCTGTGTTGGTCGAGCACCATGCCGTCGAACGTGACGATGGAGCCGACGCCGCTCTGGGTCGCAATGTAGTTGCGGCGTTTGAGCTCGGCCAGGGCTTCGCGCAACGTGCCACGGCTGACCGCAAACTCTTCGGCCAACTGGTGCTCGCCTGGCAGCAGGAAACCGTCGGCCATCACCCCCGCCTCGATACGGCGGATGAGCTCGTCGACGACGCGTTTTTTCTTATCAAATCGGACATGTCTAATCATGTACAAATTGATAACCGATAGCGCCCGACGACAGCAAGCGAATTATTTCAGGAAGGTGAAAAAGCCGGCCTCAGGGCTCCAGGCCAATGCGGAAAAACTCCCCAGCGCTCCATACGCCAAGCCAGTTCTGACCGTTGATCGGACGGCTGACCGCCAACTCGACCAGTTGGTAGAAAACATTGCGATGCACGAGGGCTTCGAGGTTGGTGCGCACGCGCAAATAGGGCGCGGGCTCCTGGGTGATGGGGTCGATTTCGACGCGCAGCGGGTGTTCGAGGCTGGCCTCGACGTGCTCGTCGACGTTGGTGGTGAAGTGCAGCACCTGGCTTTCGCCCTGCCCTTGCACCTCAAGGGTTACCGCCACAAACGGCGCGTCATCGACGGTGATGCCGACCTTCTCTACCGGCGTCACCAGAAAATAATCATCACCGTCGCGGCGAATGATGTTGGAGAACAACTTGACCATCGGCTTGCGCCCGATCGGCGTGCCCTGGTAGAACCAGGTGCCATCGCGGGCGATGCGCATGTCGATGTTGCCGCAGAAATCCGGATTCCACAGGTGCACCGGTGCCGGCCCCTTGCCCTTGGGCAATTGAGCCAACAGGTCATTTGCCTTGGCGGAATCGGACATGCAGTTCTCCTTGAGTTTTTTACTGATCTCCCATGCCCAGCAGGCCGCGGGCGTACTGCGCCAGGGGGCGGGCAATCAGATCTTCTGGCTTGTTGTCGTGGAACGTCAGTAAACCGCCACGACTGCGAATACGTGCAGTATCAATCAAATACTGGGTGCTGGTCTCGATCAACATGATCTGGATGACGCCGCTGTCCAGCCCGACGCGGTCCAGCGCCTGTTGGTCCGTCCATTCATCGGCATTGCCGATGCGGTCATCGGCTGCAGCGAAGCGGCAATACAACAGGTAATGCGCACCCGCCCCACGGGCTTCGGCCATCGCCTGCTCCAGGCCTTCGGGCTTGCGCGCGCGGCGCACCATCGGGAAGTATTCGACAAAGCCGTTGAAGGCTTCTTCGGCCACCACGTTAGGTCGCGGATAAGCGCTGCCCGGCGGCACAAACGCACCTTGGGCGATAAAGACAAAAGAGTCCGGCTGTATGCGAATCGACGCAGTGCGGCGGGTATCACTGTGGTCCAGCAAGCCGGCGTCGCTCATCTGATAGCGGGTGCCTTCGGCCATATCGCTGACGGTCATGCAACCACTCAGCGTCAACGACGCCAGCAACAAAACCAGACTACGCATCCTAATCCTCCAGAAGCCGGTGACGGAAAACCGGCGAATGGGCGTGAGATGCAGAATCCGCGCCATCCGGCAGCGCCGCAAATGAAATGTGGGAGGAGCGTGCGTGGGCTAGCCGCCAATGATCTTCATGATGGTGGCACCGCCGGAGAAGGCCACTTCCTGTTTGTCGCCCAGGGCCTTCATCAGCAGGCCTTGCAAGGCTGGCAGCGCCTGATGGCGCGGCAGGTCGAGCAGGTCGCCGACGTAATGACGGTTGCTCGACGACAGGCAGCCATGCAGCCAGCCGGTAGACGACAAACGCAGACGCGAACACGTCCGGCAAAACGGCACGCTTTCATTGGCGATGACACCAAAGAAGCCCTGGCCAGGCACCTCGTAGCGCACTGCGGTGGCGTCTACTGGCGCGTTGGCTTGCAGGTATTCGTGGTGTTCACCGATCAGGCTGAGCAGTTGCTGCAGGCTGACGAATTGCTGCAGGAAGGCGTTGGAATCCTTGGCCAGATGGCCCATGCGCATCAGTTCGATAAAGCGCAGCTCGTAGCCACGCTCAAGGCAGTAGTCGAGCAGCGGCATGACCTGGTCCAGGTTCTGCCCGCGCAACGGCACCATGTTCACTTTGATCTTGATCCCCGCGGCGCGGGCCTGGTCCATGCCATCAAGCACCGTGGCCAAGTCGCCGCCACGGGCGATGCTGCGGAAGGCGTCGGCGTCCAGGGTGTCGAGGGAGACGTTGATGCGCCGAATGCCGGCATCCACCAGCAGCGGCAGTTTACGCGCCAGCAATTGGCCGTTGGTGGTCAGGCTGATATCACTGAGGCCCATTCCGCCGACCGCGCTCATGAAGGCTTCCAGCTTGGGGCTGACCAGCGGTTCGCCGCCCGTGATGCGCAGGCGGTCGATGCCCGCCGCTTCAATCAGGTACGCCACCCCACGGGCCATAGCCTCGGCCGAGAGTTCGTCCTGGGCAGCCACCAGCCGCTTGCCGTTAGGCACGCAGTAGGTACACGCGTAGTTGCAGGCTGAGGTCAGGCTGATTCGCAAGTTGCGAAATCGCCTGCCTTGACGATCAACGATCATGGATCACTCCGGCAGAGGATGATTCGGGCGCGCTAAAAGCTGACCTATAAATCAACTTTTAGCAAGGTCCTTGCCTGAGTATATTCCTGGGGTACTGCAACTGGCAGTAAATCATTGCGCCATCACTGTCGGGAATAGCTCAAGCAGCGGGGGTTTCACCGCTCTTGGGCTCAGCGCCCGGCAGTTCAGCGCTGTGCTTGCGTTTGTTGCCCATGCGCACGCCGATGTCCATCAGGAACTGGAAGAAACCTTCCTGATCTTCCAGCACGTTGCTCCAGAACGGCGAGTGGTACAGCGCCACGGCGCCGTGCACCAACGCCCAGGCGGCGCAGTAGTGGAAATAAGGCGGCACATCTTCAAGCTTGCCTTCGCTGATGCGACCTTTGATCAGCAGGGTCAGGCGCTCAAAGTTCGAGGCGCGAATCTTGTGCAGCTCCTCGACCATTTCCGGGACCTGGTTGCCCTTGACCACTTTCTCTTCCAGGCGATCGAACAGGCGGTAGCGCTGCGGATCACGCATGCGGAACTCGAAATAGGCACGGGACAAGGCTTCCTTGTCTTTGTCCACATCGGCCGAGTGCAGCAGCTCGTTCAAGTCGCGCTCGTAGTCGAGCATCAGGCGCAGGTAGATCTCGGCCTTTGACTTGAAGTGCTTGTAGATCGTGCCTTTGCCGATACCCACGGCATCCGCAATCATCTCGACGGTGACGCTGTCTTCACCTTGTTCGAGGAACAGCTTGAGTGCAGTGTCGAGAATTTCCTGCTCACGGCGGCGAAACTCACGGACCTTACGGGGTTCTTTTTGCATGAGGGAGAAGTCTGCAGAGGTCAAAGTGGGAGGGTTACGCAGGGCCATTGATACGTGGCGATACGATTTACCCAGTGCGAGGGATTATCCCGACTGAACAGTCGTTGGGCAACGCCTATGTGAACCCGTTATGCACTTAACTTTCAGCACGCCAACGTTTTTGCCGTTGTCAGTCAGAAACAATACGCAATAATGACACCCGTGCACCTGCGCAATGAGAACTCAAGCGAAGCGCGCGTATTCCAAATCTGTTTAAAAAACGATCAGATGCGACTGGACTGAATGGGATCCTGATCAATACTTGAACTGTCGGCGTGGCATCTCCCCCAAGTGACGCGTCGACCTGGGTACCGACGGACTGTGTACCCTTGTTTACTCCTAATGGTCTTAGCCCGGATTCACCCCCCAGAACCCGGGTTTTTTTTGCCTGCAATTTGGCCCTATCAGCCGCCGACGTGGGCCAGTGGGAACAGGCGCTTGAAGTTTTCGGTGGTCTGCTCGGCGAAGCGTTCGTACGACTCACCCCGCAGCATTGCCAGGTAATCCGCTACATCGCGCACATATTCCGGCAGGTTCGGCTTGCCGCGATGGGGGATGGGCGCCAGGTAGGGCGAATCGGTTTCCACCAGCAGGCGGTCGGCCGGCACCTGGCGCGCCACATCACGCAGGGCATCGGCGTTGCGGAAGGTGACGATGCCCGACAGGGAAATGTAGAAGCCCAGGTCCAGTGCGGCCTTGGCCATGTCCCAGTCTTCGGTGAAGCAATGCAGCACGCCGGCCTGGGGCAACGCGGCCTCGCGCAGCAGCGTCAGGGTGTCTGCGCGGGCGCCACGGGTGTGAACGATCACCGGTTTGCCGGTTTGCTGGGCGGCCTGCAGGTGCAGGCGGAACGACGCCTGCTGCAACTCAGCGGCTTCGGGCTCGTAGTGGTAATCCAGTCCGGTTTCGCCAATCGCCACCACGCGTGGGTGATTGAGTTCGCCCAGGAGCCAATCGAGGGCGGGGGCTTCGCCGGGCTTGAGGTCCAGCGGGTGAATGCCCACCGAACAGTCAACATCGGCATAACGATCAGCCAACGCTTTGACGTCGGCGGCGTTTTCAGCGCTGACCCCAATGCACAGGAAGTGCCCTACTCCACGCTGGCGGGCAGCTTCAAGGGCAGCGTCGAGGGAGCCACCATGTTGGGCAAGGTCGAGGCGATCAAGGTGGCAATGGGAATCTACGAGCATAGGAATGTACAACTTGAGTCACGGAAAGTGTCTGGCCGACGATACACCGTCGGCCGCGGAAATTAACGCCGGCCGAGCAAGCCGACCCACTGCACCAGCAATGCTTCGAGTAACAGCACGCGGTTGAGGTTGGCTTTGCCGAGCACCTTCTGGCGCTGGGCCAGAATCCAGTCCTGGATATTCAGCACCTTGTCCTGCGCGCTTTTCTGCGCCAAGTACTGCACCACTTTGCGCATGTCCGGCAGGCCCAGGCCGGTTTCATCCTGGGTCAACTGGTAGCGCAGGATGAGGCTCGACCAGTCACAGAACCAGTCGAACAGCAGCAATAACGGAATATCTTTCCAGGCGCTTTCGGCCAGTTGCGTCGCGGACAGCTCCTGCTTGAGCAGCTTCTTCACGCCATCGACCACCAGCGCACGTTGTTCACGCACACCTTGGGCGTGCAGCTTCACGGCCGCCAAGGGGGAACCTGCGGCCAGGGTCAGCAACTCGACGCGTTCGTCTTCGCCGCACTCGGGCAGCGCCTGCGCCAGCCACCGCAGGCTCATCGCTTCGCTCGGCAATGGGCAGGCCTGCTGCACGCAACGACTGCGAATGGTCGGCAACAGGCGACTGGACTGGTGACTCACCAGCAGAAGCACCGTATCGCCCGACGGCTCTTCCAGGCTTTTTAGCAAGGCGTTGGCGGCGTTGATGTTCATCGCCTCCACCGGCTCGATCAGCACCACTTTGCGCCCGCCCATCTGCGCGGTCTGCACCACAAAGCTGACGAGGTCACGCACCTGGTCGACCTTGATCGCCTTGTCGGCTTCCTCGGGCTCCAGCAGGTAGTTGTCGGGGTGGCTGCCGGCCTTGAGCAGCAGGCAGGATTTGCACTCACCGCAAGCCTCCAGATTGACCGGACGCTGGCATAACAGGCTGGCCATCAGGCGCTCGGCCAACGCACGCTTGCCGATCCCCGCTGGCCCATGCAGCAAATACGCATGCGCATGCTGGGCACGCCCGGCCAGTTGCTGCCAGAGGCTGTCCTGCCACGGATAGGCTTCAGCCACGGGCGCGCTCCAGCAGCGTCGGCACCAGGGCGTCGATGGCGCGCTGTACCTGCGCCAGCGGCTGGGCCGCGTCCAGCAGGTGGTAGCGCGCGGGCTCCGCCTTGGCGCGTTGCAGGAACGCACTGCGCACCGCATCGAAAAACACCTGGCCTTCCAGTTCGAAGCGGTCCAGACGCCCCCGGGCACTGGCGCGGGCCATCCCCACTTCCACCGGCAGGTCGAACAGCAAGGTCAGGTCTGGACGCAAATCGCCCTGGACGAAAGTTTCCAACGTGGCGATACGCGCCAGGCACAAGCCGCGCCCGCCGCCCTGGTAGGCGTAGGTCGAATCGGTGAAACGGTCGCAAATCACCACCGCGCCACGCGCAAGGGCTGGGCGAATCACCTCGGCCAGGTGCTGAGCGCGTGCAGCAAACACCAGCAGCAGCTCGGTGTCCGCGTTCATCGGTTCCTCACCCGGGGCCAGCAATACTTCACGGATGCGCTCGGCGAGCGGCGTGCCGCCGGGTTCGCGGGTCAATACCACCTCGATGCCCTCCGCGCGCAGGCGTTCGGCCAGGTAATCGCGGTTGGTGCTTTTGCCGGCGCCTTCCGGGCCTTCCAGGGTAATAAACAAGCCAGTCACAGGCAGTCCTTAGTCAGAGTCATTGCGGGCTTTGCGGCGCGGCGGTATCCGGCGCAGCCTCGACGGGCTTTTCAACCGGCGCTTCGGTCGGTGCTTCGGCAGGAGGCGCCGCGTCTTCCGCCGGTTTCACCGCCGGCGCAGGGCTGGAACGGTAATCGGCACGGCGCTTGAGCTGAAACTCGCGCACGGCGGCATTATGCGCATCCAGGTCATCGGAGAAAATATGGCTGCCATCGCCACGGGCGACGAAATACAGGCTGCTGCCCGGCGCCGGGTTCAACGCCGCATGAATCGCCTCGCGGCCGACCATCGCAATGGGTGTCGGCGGCAGGCCTGCAATCAGGTAGGTGTTGTAAGGGTTGGCTTCCTTGAGGTGCGCACGGGTCAACTTGCCGTTGTAGCGCTCGCCCAGGCCGTAAATCACTGTGGGGTCGGTCTGCAGCAACATGCCGATCTTCATGCGCCGCACGAACACACCGGCGATTTGCCCGCGCTCTTCCGGCACGCCGGTCTCCTTCTCGACCAGGGAGGCCATGATCAGCGCTTGGTAAGGGTCGGTGTAGGGCGCATCGGCGGCGCGTTTGCTCCACTCCTGGGCAAGTACATCATCCAGGCGGTTGTAGGCTTTTTTGAGGAATTCGACGTCGGTCATGCCGCGCACGAAGCGGTAAGTGTCAGGAAAGAATCGCCCTTCGGGGAACACGCCGGGGTGACCGAGCTTGTCCATCACTTCACTGTCACTCAGGCCCGACAGGGTCTGCACGATCTTTTCATGCTTGGCCAGGGCCGACCTCACCTGACGGAAGTTCCAGCCTTCGACCAGCGTCAGGCTGTATTGCACCACTTCGCCGCGCTGCCACAGGCCGATCAGGCCTTCGGCGGTGAGGCCTGGGGTCATGCGGTATTCGCCGCTGTGCAGTGGCTGGCCGTCAAGGTTGAAGCGCCAGTACAGGCGCAGCCAGAAAGCGTCATCCAGCACGCCCTCGGCTTCGAGGCGATTGAAGGTGCCCGTCGGGGTCGACCCGGCAGGCACATCAAGCAATTGGTCCTGGGTCAGATTCAGGGGCTGCTTCAAGGCAGAATCGAGCTTCCAGGCCGAGAAGCCCAGCAGCAAGCCTGCCGAGACCAGGCCGATCTGCAGCAGTAAAACCAGTTTTCGTATCAACTCAAATATCCAATAGCGCGCGAACAATGCCCTGCAGTTTACGGGTGAGCGGCCCAACCGACCAGCTCATCGCAGCGCAACTGCGCACCGGCCAAACGCCATAAACGCTGTTGCACACGAAGACTTCATCGGCCTGCTGTAACTGCTCAACGCTGATGTCGGCCACGGCCAGCGGGATACCCAGTGCGTGCGCCTGGGCGAGAATCTCGGCGCGCATGACCCCGGCAACGCCACAACGATTCAGATCAGCGGTCAATAACACGCCATTGCGAACCAGAAACAGGTTGCTGAACACGCCCTCGATAACGCGACCAGACATATCCAGCATTAAACCTTCGGCATGCTCGGCATCCTGCCACTCGGCGCGGGCGATCACTTGTTCCAGACGATTAAGGTGCTTGAGACCGGCGAGCAACGGCTGCTCGGCCAAACGGGTAGCGCACGCAAACAGGCGGATGCCGTCGGTTGCGTGAGCGTGGGGATAGGTCGCGGGCGGATTGCCCTGCAAGATACGGCGCACCGGGGCGCCGGGGTTGATGCCATAACCGCGCTGGCTGTCGCCGCGGGTGAGGATCAACTTAAGCACTGCGTCGCCAAGAGCGGCGGCGTAAGCCAATACTTCGTTGCGGATCAGTGCGTGATCCGTGATCAACGCAAGGCGCCGGCAACCCTCCTCGAGGCGTTGCAGGTGGCGGTCGAGCAGCACGGGCTGCCCGGCCTTGACGGCGATGGTTTCAAACAGCCCATCACCGTACGCCAGGCCGCGATCTTTCAGGGGCACGCTGTCCGCTGGCTGACCGTCGACCCAGCTGTGCATCACTCGGCGAACCGGCGGAACACCAGGGAGCCGTTGGTGCCACCAAACCCGAAGGAGTTGGATATCACCACGTCGATTGGCATCGGCTGGGCTTCGTGGGGCACGAAGTTCAGGTCGCAACCTTCGTCCGGCTCATCAAGGTTGATGGTCGGCGGAGCGACCTGATCCTTGATGGCCATCACGCTGAAGATCGCCTCGACCGCGCCTGCCGCACCCAACAGGTGGCCGGTCATGGACTTGGTGGAGCTGACCGCCAGCTTGTAGGCGTGCTCGCCAAACACCGACTTGATGGCCTCGGCTTCCGCCAGGTCGCCGGTCGGGGTCGAGGTGCCGTGAGCGTTGATGTACTGCACCTGGTCGGGATTCACCTTCGCATCGCGCAACGCATTGGTGATGCAGCGCGCAGCGCCGGCACCGTCGGACGGTGGCGACGTCATGTGATAGGCATCGCCGCTCATGCCAAAGCCGATCAGCTCGGCGTAGATGGTGGCGCCACGCGCCTTGGCGTGCTCCAACTCTTCCAGCACCAGGGCACCGGCGCCGTCAGACAGTACAAAACCGTCACGGCCCTTGTCCCACGGACGGCTGGCACGGGTCGGTTCGTCATTGCGCGTCGACAGCGCACGGGACGCGCCGAAGCCGCCCATGCCCAGGCCGCAGGCGGCCATTTCAGCGCCACCGGCGATCATCACGTCCGCCTCGTCATAGGCGATGTTACGCGCCGCCATGCCAATGCAGTGAGTGCCCGTGGTGCACGCCGTAGCAATGGCGTAGTTAGGCCCCTGCGCACCCAAGTGGATGGACAGGAAGCCGGAAATCATATTGATGATCGAGCCCGGTACGAAGAACGGTGAAATTCGACGGGGGCCGGAATCGTGCAGCGTGCGGCTGGTTTCTTCGATATTGGTCAAACCGCCAATACCCGAACCCATGGCCACGCCGATGCGGTCACGGTTGGCGTCGGTGACTTCCAGGCCGGCATTACGCACCGCCTGAAAACCGGCTGCCAGGCCGTACTGAATGAACAGGTCGAGTTTGCGGGACTCTTTGATCGAGAGATATTCCTCGACATTAAAGCCCTTTACCGAGCCGCCAAAACGGGTGGAATAGGCAGAAAGGTCCGTGTGCTCGATCAGACCGATACCACTGTGGCCAGCCAGAATGCCCTGCCAACTGCTTGGCACATCCGTACCCAGTGGCGACAACATACCCATACCGGTGACTACGACGCGTCTACGCGACACAGCACTCTCCTTTTTTCTTGATGGCGACACTTCGCTTCAGCACGCATTTTATCAGCGCTGAAGTTTCATCAGAGCTAAAGAAAAAACCGCACGCCGTTACAGCAGTGCGGTTTTTCCCTAACAGCAAGCGACGACTACAAACTATTACGCCTGGTGGGCAGTAACGTAGTCGATAGCAGCTTGAACAGTAGTGATTTTTTCAGCTTCTTCGTCCGGGATTTCGGTCTCGAATTCCTCTTCCAGAGCCATCACCAGCTCAACGGTGTCAAGGGAATCGGCACCCAGGTCTTCTACGAAGGAAGCGCTGTTGGTCACTTCTTCTTCTTTAACGCCCAGTTGCTCGGCGACGATTTTCTTGACGCGTTCTTCGATGGTGCTCATACCTTGTTTAACTCCTAATGGACAAATTCAGGCAGCTGGCCAGTGGGTAAGTGTATAGAAAGCCATTTCAGCTTTTCAACTGAAAGCTTCACCCTGTACCCGGTCGGCCACCAGCCTATAAATTAAGTTGCAGCTTTATAACGGATTTTAGACAGCTCGTATGACATTTTTTTGAAGCGATCCGTCACAATTTAACTCATGTACATCCCGCCGTTCACCGGGATTGTAGCCCCAGTCACGTATGCCGCACCGTCGGATGCCAGGAAAGTGACCACATTTGCGATCTCTTGAGCCTGGCCCAGACGGCCCAGCGGAATCTGCGTCAGCAACGCTTCACGCTGTGTTTCCGGCAGTTCGCGGGTCATATCGGTGTCGATGAACCCAGGGGCCACCGAGTTGACCGTAATCGACCGCGAACCGACTTCACGCGCCAATGCACGGCTGAAACCTTCCAGACCGGCTTTGGCCGCCGCGTAGTTTACTTGGCCTGCGTTGCCCATGGCACCCACTACGGAGCCAATATTGATAATTCGGCCCCAACGCGCCTTGGTCATGCCACGCAAAACGCCCTTGGACAGGCGAAACAGACTGTTCAAGTTGGTATCGACCACGTCGTACCACTCGTCGTCTTTCATGCGCATCATCAGGTTGTCGCGGGTGATACCGGCGTTGTTCACCAGAATAGCCGGTGCGCCAAATTGTGCAGTGATTTGCGCCAGCACAGCGGCAACCGACTCATCGTTGGTCACGTTCAGCTCAAGGCCAGTGCCCTGAACGCCGTTTTCCTTCAAGGTGGCGGCGATACGCTCGGCACCCGAGGCGGATGTCGCGGTGCCGATGACTACGGCGCCCTGACGGCCCAGTTCCAGGGCGATCGCCTGGCCAATGCCACGGCTCGCGCCGGTAACCAGTGCAACTTTACCTTGCAGACTCATGCAGGCTTCTCCTAAGTTCGGGGATCAGGGATTCAGGCCAGTGCCGCGCGGGCGGCAGCGAAGGCATCCGGGGTGTTGAGGTTGGCAGTCGAGACGCCGTCGGCGCAGCGCTTGTTCAGGCCAGCCAGGACCTTGCCCGGGCCACACTCGACAAGCTCGGTGGCACCCTTGGCCGCCAGGGTCTGGACCGACTCAACCCAGCGCACAGGCTTGTAGAGTTGCTCCAGCAGGTCGCGCTTGAGGGTCTCGAGGTCGGCGGCAACGGCCGCGCTGACGTTCTGCACCAGCGGAATCTGCGGCGCCTGCCAGTTGATGGCGGCGATGGACTCGGCAAACCGCTCGGCAGCCGGGCGCATCAGCTCACAGTGGGACGGCACGCTGACCGGCAATGGCAAGGCGCGCTTGGCACCACGGGCCTTACAACCTTCGATGGCACGTTCAACGGCAGCCTTGGCGCCGGCGATCACCACCTGGCCAGGCGAGTTGAAGTTCACCGCGCTGACCACTTCGCCTTGGGCCGCTTCGGCGCAGGCGTCGATCACCACGGCGTCGTCCAGACCCAGGATAGCGGCCATGCCGCCCTGCCCGGCCGGAACGGCTTCTTGCATCAGTTGGCCGCGACGCTCTACCAACTTGACCGCTTTGCCCAGAGTCAGGCTGCCCGCAGCCACCAGGGCGCTGTATTCGCCCAGGCTGTGACCGGCCACGTAAGCCGGGCGCGCGCCACCTTCAGCCAGCCACAGGCGCCACAGTGCGATCGACGCAGTGAGGATGGCCGGCTGGGTTTTATCGGTTTGATTGAGTTGTTCTTCCGGCCCTTGCTGGGTCAGCGCCCACAGGTCGTAACCCAGGGCGTCGGAAGCTTCCTTGAAGGTGTCCAGGATCAACGGATGTTGCGCGCCCAGCTCGGCCAACATGCCGAGGGACTGCGAACCCTGCCCTGGAAAGACGAATGCGAGGGATGTAGACATGTAACAAGCCCCTAATGATCTGGTCGTCAAAAATGAACGCTCCCGATTTTGAGATGAATCCACGGGTGGGAGCGCACGAAACTGACAGATTGGATGGTCAATTGAACTGGCCGGTCACATTTAAGCATTCCCGGGCCGATTCGCCTAAGGCAACAAGTCCTCAAGACGGCCGTGCAAGCGTTGCGGCAGGTTTTCCTGGATCTCGATCAATGCCCGCGCAATCGCACTTTGAAAACCTTGCACCCCCGCCGAGCCATGGCTTTTCACCACAATGCCCTGCAACCCCAGAAAGCTCGCACCGTTGTGCCGCGCCGGCGCCAGGTCGGCCTGCAAGCGGCGCATCAACGGCAGCGCCAGGGCGCCGACCATGCGTGAGGCGAGGTTCTGCTTGAACAAGGCCTCGATACGCGTAGCGATCATGGTTGCCAGGCCTTCGCTGGACTTGAGCAGGATATTGCCGACAAACCCATCGCATACCACCACATCGGCTTCGCCACGGTACACACCGTCACCTTCGACAAACCCGACGTAGTTCACCCCCCGCGCATTTTGCAGCAAAGTGGCGGCGAGCTTGACCTGCTGATTGCCCTTGATGTCTTCGGTGCCGATATTCAGCAACGCCACCCGCGGCCGGGTCACGCCCAACGCCTCAGCGGCCACCGAGCCCATCACCGCGAACTGGAACAGGTGCTCGGCACTGCAATCGACGTTCGCACCCAGGTCCAGCAGTTGGCAGTAGCCTTTTTGTGTGGGGATGGCCGCAACCATCGCCGGGCGATCGATCCCGGGCAGTGTCTTGAGCACATGCCGCGACAACGCCATCAAGGCTCCGGTATTGCCGGCACTGACACAGGCTTGCACCTTGGCATCACGCAACAACTCAAGGGCCACCCGCATCGAAGAGTCGGGCTTGCCACGCAGGGCTGCCGCCGGCTTGTCATCCATGCTGATGGTTTCACTGGCTGGCGTAATCGTCAGGCGCGCGCGATCCACCGCCGGATGGCTGGCAATCAATTCTTCAAGAAGGGAGGGTTGACCGACGAGGGTCAGGTGCAGCGAGGGCGTAGCAGACAGGCTGGCAATGCAGGCCTGAACAATGCTGCGGGGACCGAAGTCCCCGCCCATTGCGTCAATCGCGATGACTTGAGCAGACAAGTGATTACTCGTCAGCGCCCTTGTCGATCACTTTACGACCACGGTATACGCCTTCTGGCGATACGTGGTGACGCAGGTGAATTTCACCGGTGGTTTTTTCTACAGACAGAGTGCTTGCCGTCAGGGCATCGTGCGAACGACGCATGTCACGGGCAGAGCGGGATTTTTTGTTCTGCTGAACAGCCATAATTGATTAACTCCTAAACGTTTGGGTCACGCTTTAACTGCGCCAATACACTGAACGGGTTGGACCGCGTTACCTCGTCCTCGCTCGGCTCGGCCTCGTCATCGAGACCCTCCGGCTGCTGGCATTCTTCCGGATGATGAGCAGGCACAATGGGCAAGGCGAGCAAAAGCTCCTCCTCGATCAGTGCATGCAGATCCAAAGGATCTTCGCCCAGTTCCAGCACGTCATAACCTTTCGGCAACGACTGGGTATTCGCACCCTCCTTCACCACAGCGTAACTGCATTCGCTGTGAATCGGCAGGGTGACCAGCTCAAGACAACGCTGGCAAACCATTTTGACTTCGGTGTCGATAAAACTGTGGATTACCACAGACTTACGTTCATCTCGTTCAAAAACAAATTTGGCCTGCACCGTACCGACAGTGTCGGAAAGCGGGTCGCAGAGTCTCTCCAAATCGGCCAGCAGCAATTCACCTTGAAGGGAAGTGCCACGATCTGCCAATTTGCGCGGGTCAACGTGAGGTGGAATCGGGTCATTCAACATAGGCGCAGCATTATAGGGATGCACCCGGCCATGTCAAAGGAAATTCAGCCCTGTGCGTCAGCCGGTCACCCCGCTAGAATCCCCGGCTGCTCTGAGGAGACGCCTATGCTGCCTTTATTACTTGCATCCAGCTCGGTTTATCGCCGGGAATTGCTGAGCCGCCTGCACCTGCCGTTCATCTGCAGCTCGCCGGATATCGACGAAAGCCACCGTGAAAATGAATCCGCCATTGAGCTGGTCAAGCGCCTGGCCGAACAGAAAGCTCGCGTCCTCGCCGGCAGCCATCCGGGGCATTTGATCATTGGCTCCGACCAGGTCGCAGCCCTGGAAGGCAGGATCATCGGCAAGCCCCACACCTTCGAGAACGCGCGCGCACAACTGCTGGCAGCGAGCGGCAAGCGTGTCAGCTTCCTTACCGGGCTGGCGCTGCTGAACAGCGAGACCGGGCACTGCCAGGTCGACTGCGTACCGTTTACGGTGCACATGCGCGAACTGAGCGCTGAACACATCGAGCGTTATCTTCGGATCGAGCAACCTTATGACTGCGCCGGCAGCTTCAAGGCCGAGGGACTGGGCGTGAGCTTGTTCCAGAGCACCGAAGGGCCGGATGCGACCAGCCTGATCGGCCTGCCACTGATTCGCCTGGTGGACATGCTGCTGGCCGAAGGCGTACAGATCCCCTAAGCCCACCACAAAACCAATGTGGGAGCTGGCTTGCCTGCGATAGCGTCACCTCGGAACATCAGTCGAACCGAGGTGACGCTATCGCAGGCAAGCCAGCTCCCACAGTTGAACCCTGGCGCTTTCGAGGTATCAGCGCAACGTCGGGCCCTGGAAGCCCATGTACATCGCCAGCTTCTCGGCCACGCTGGCACCCAGCTTCTTGGAGAAGCGATCAAACGGCGATTCCTGAACAGTGAAATCCACCAATTCCTTCTCGCCAATCACGTCCCGCGCCACCGAACTGGCACTGCCCAGCCCATCGATCAAGCCCAGCGGCAACGCCTGCTCACCTGACCACACCAGGCCGGAGAACAGCTCCGGATGGTCTTTATCCTTCAGACGATCGCCACGCCCCTGCTTCACGCTGGCAATGAACTGACGGTGAGTGGTATCGAGCACGCCCTGCCAGAACTGGGTTTCATCGGCTTTTTGCGGCTGGAACGGGTCGAGGAACGCTTTGTGCTCACCCGAGGTGTAAGTGCGACGCTCAACCCCCAGCTTCTCCATGGTGCCGACGAAGCCATAACCGGCCGCCGTCACGCCAATGGAGCCGACCAGGCTGGCCTTGTCGGCGTAGATCTGGTCAGCGGCGCTGGCGATGTAATAGGCGCCCGAGGCGCCCAGGTCGGAAATCACCGCATACACCTTGATATCCGGGTGCAGGCCGCGCAGACGGCGAATCTCGTCATACACGTAACCCGACTGCACCGGACTGCCACCTGGGCTGTTGATGCGCAGGATCACGCCCTTGACCTTCGGGTCTTCAAACGCCGCGCGCAGGCTGCTGACAATATTGTCGGCGCTGGCGGACTCTTTGTCGGCGATCACGCCACGCACTTCGATCAAGGCGGTGTAGTTACTGCCACGGGTAGCGCTTTTTTCCATGTCCATCAGCGGACTGAACAGCACCAGCATCGCGAGCAGCCAGATAAAGGTCAGCAGCTTGAAGAAAATCCCCCAACGCCGCGCACGACGCTGTTCCTGAACACTGGCCAGGAGGGTCTTCTCCAGCAGCTTCCAGCTTTTATCATCGCTGCTATCCGCCTTTTCCGGCGCCTTCCACTCGTCACTCATGCCATTAACCCCAGCAAAGACTTATTGGGCCCGGTTGAGCCAGGCCTGCAGTTCGGAAAAATGATCAATCGTCAGCCTCGGCTCGTACTGCTGCAAGGCCTCGGCAGCCTGAGCGCCGTAGCTGACCGCCACACTGTCCATGCCAGCATTGCGCGCCATCATCAGGTCGAAGGAGGCATCGCCCACCATCAACGCCTGGCGCGGCGACACACCACAATGGGCAAGGATCTGCTCAAGCATCAGAGGATGAGGCTTGCTGGCGGTTTCATCCGCCGCCCGGGTGATGTCGAAATAATCTTCGAAGTTGTGCGCCTTAAGGACCCGGTCCAACCCGCGACGGGCTTTGCCGGTGGCGACTGCCAAGTGATAACCCTGGGCACGAAAGGCCTCCAGCGATTGAACCACACCGTCGAACAGCGGCGAAGGCGTGGCCTCCAGCGCGATGTAGTGTTCGGCGTAATGGTCGCGAAAGGTCACCAGCTCAGCGTCACTGATCTGCGGGTACAAGGTACGGATGGCTTCAGGCAAGCCCAGGCCGATGATGCCTTTGACCGCGAGATCGGTGCACAACGCAAAGCCCGAGCGGGTTGAAGCTGCGTGCATTGATTCCACGATCCGCCCGATGGAATCGCACAGGGTGCCGTCCCAGTCAAAGATCAGCAGTTTGTAATCAAGGTGCGACACTCAAACGCTCCACGGTCTTGGCCCACATCTCGTCGACCGGCGCCTGCAGCTTCAACTCACCGCCATCAGGCAGTGGGACCGTCAGCATGTAGGCGTGAAGGAACAGGCGCTTGCCGCCCAGGTCGCGAATTTCCTTGGAGAAATCCTCGTCACCGTACTTGGTGTCGCCGGCGATGCAGTGGCCTGCGTGCAGGGTATGCACGCGAATCTGGTGAGTACGCCCGGTCACTGGCTTGGCCTCGACCATGGTGGCGAAGTCACCGAAACGGCGCAGCACCTTGAACAGGGTCAGGGCTTCTTTGCCCTCCTCGTCCACTTCGACCATACGCTCGCCGGAGCGCAGGTTGCTCTTCTGCAGCGGCGCACGAACGCTTTTGATCGAGCTGGCCCAGTTGCCACGCACCAGCGCCATGTAGCGCTTGTCGACACCATCGCCACGCAGGGCGGTGTGCAGGTGGCGCAACATGCTGCGCTTTTTGGCGATCATCAGTAGACCGGAGGTGTCGCGGTCCAGGCGGTGGACCAACTCCAGCTCCTTGGCATCCGGGCGCAACTGACGAAACGCTTCAATCACGCCGAAATTCAGGCCGCTGCCGCCGTGCACCGCAATGCCGCACGGTTTGTTGATCACGATCAGCTTGCTGTCTTCGAAAACAATTGAAGCCTCAAGGCGCTGCAGCAAGCCTTGGGCCAGCGGCACGGGTTCGTCACGCTCAGGCACGCGAACCGGCGGCACACGGACGATATCGCCCGCCTGCAGCTTGTACTCGGGCTTGATGCGGCCTTTGTTCACGCGCACTTCGCCTTTACGCAAGATGCGGTAAATCAAGGTCTTGGGCACGCCTTTGAGCCTGGCCAGGAGAAAATTGTCGATGCGTTGGCCGGCATATTCCGGCGAGACCTCGAGCAGCTGGACGCTGGGGGTCTGGGGGGCGGTAGTCGTCATGGCGGCGATGATAACAATTTTTTATGGAATTGAAGCACTTAATCATTGCTGCTATAGTCGCGAACGCCGCCAAAAGCGGCCTGGACAGAGGACTTGCGGCAAACTGCCGGCCCTGACCATCGCAATTCATCAGGACGCGAGGCCGTCCTACGGGGCTTTTGCCACCTTGGAAGGCTCGAGATTGTAACAAGCGCAGGTGACATGAGGCCTGAAGCGAGTGCAGAAAGCAGAGTGAATACTCGCGTTCTGCGCCGATATTTACGGCCAGTTCACAAAGTGCAGTCAGTCTTGAGCCAGACCATGGCGAAAGCTTCGGAAACAACGCCTGTTAAGAGCTGAGTGAGAGCGCAGTCGCCCACACCTAGTCTTGTTTAGCCATGAGCGTGGACTCCCCATTGGAGAACACGGTAAATGCCAACCCGCTGCGGATTCTGCGCGCGGCAGCACCCGAATTATCAGGGATACGTGTAGGGTGGAGATGCACAACCGTCGGACCGTGTAGCACTAGGCTTATATTTAGACGCTTCATCTCGTCCACAGTCGCCGGTTGATTCCTCCTCCTGACCTTAGCTTTTGTTGAAGTGGTGCCTTTGTCACCACCGCTAACAAGCAGGACGCGTCCGTCGCGATACCGGCCCAATTGGCTCGTTATTGCTGGACACTGGAGTGGCCAACCACTCTTGACGCACCTGACACCGACCGTGAGAAGTCGTGTGTGCCGAACGCCGTTTCCGGCAGCCCGGAAACCGACGGTACAACATGAAAAGAATGCTGATTAACGCAACTCAACCCGAAGAGTTGCGTGTTGCACTGGTAGATGGCCAACGCCTCTACGACCTGGACATCGAATCCGGTGCACGCGAGCAAAAGAAGGCCAACATCTATAAAGGCCGTATTACTCGCATCGAACCAAGCCTTGAGGCTGCCTTTGTCGATTTCGGCTCCGAGCGCCACGGCTTCCTGCCCCTCAAAGAAATCTCCCGCGAATACTTCAAGAAAGCCCCAGAAGGCCGCGTGAACATCAAGGACGTCCTGAGCGAAGGCCAGGAAGTCATCGTTCAGGTCGAAAAAGAAGAACGTGGCAACAAGGGCGCCGCCCTGACCACTTTCATCAGCCTGGCCGGCCGTTACCTGGTGCTGATGCCGAACAACCCGCGTGCCGGCGGTATTTCCCGTCGCATCGAAGGCGAAGAGCGCAACGAACTGCGTGAAGCGCTGAACGGCTTGATTGCACCAGCCGACATGGGCCTGATCGTGCGCACTGCCGGCCTTGGCCGCAGCAGCGAAGAAATGCAGTGGGACCTCGACTACCTGCTGCAACTGTGGACCGCTATTAAAGAAGCGTCCCTGGACCGTTCCGCGCCGTTCCTGATTTACCAGGAAAGCAACGTGATCATCCGCGCCATCCGCGATTACCTGCGCCAGGACATCGGCGAAGTGCTGATCGACAGCGTTGAAGCCCAGGACGAAGCCCTGACCTTCATCCGCCAGGTAATGCCGCAGTACGCCAGCAAGATCAAGCTGTACGAAGACAGCGTTCCGCTGTTCAACCGTTTCCAGATCGAAAGCCAGATCGAGACCGCCTTCCAGCGCGTCGTCGAACTGCCTTCCGGTGGCTCCATTGTGATCGACCCGACCGAAGCCCTGGTGTCCATCGACATCAACTCGGCGCGTGCGACCAAAGGCAGCGACATCGAAGAAACCGCCCTGCAGACCAACCTGGAAGCGGCTGAAGAAATCGCTCGCCAGCTGCGCCTGCGTGACATCGGCGGCCTGATCGTGATCGACTTCATCGACATGACCCCGGCCAAAAACCAGCGCGCCGTGGAAGAAAAAGTCCGCGAATGCCTGGAAGCTGACCGTGCCCGCGTACAGGTCGGCCGCATCTCGCGCTTCGGCCTGCTGGAAATGTCCCGTCAGCGCCTGCGTCCATCCCTGGGCGAAAGCAGCGGCATCGTCTGCCCGCGTTGCAACGGCACCGGCATCATCCGTGACGTTGAATCGCTGTCCCTGGCGATCCTGCGCCTGATCGAAGAAGAAGCCCTGAAAGACCGCACCGCCGAAGTCCGCGCGCAAGTGCCGATCCCGGTTGCAGCTTTCCTGCTCAACGAAAAACGCAACTCGATCACCAAGATCGAACTGCGCACCCGTGCCCGTATCGTCATCCTGCCGAACGATCACCTCGAAACGCCGCACTTCGAAGTGCAGCGCTTGCGTGATGACAGCCCGGAAGCGCACAGCGGCCAGTCCAGCTACGAAATCGCTGCTGCCGCGGCTGAAGTGGAAGAAGTCCAGCCAGCTGCCGCAACCCGCACCCTGGTTCGCCAGGAAGCTGCCGTGAAGACCGCGCCGGCGCGTGCCAACGCACCGGTACCTGCCGAGGTAGCCGCCCCGGTTGCCGCGCCAGCCGCCCTGCCTGAGCCAAGCCTGTTCAAAGGCCTGGTGAAGTCGCTGGTCAGCCTGTTCGCCACCAAGGAAGAGCCTGTTGCTCCGGTAGTGGTTGAAAAACCTGCCACCGAGCGCCCGGCCCGTAACGAAGAACGTCGCAACGGTCGCCAGCAAAGCCGTAACCGCAACGGTCGCCGTGATGAAGAGCGCAAGCCGCGCGAGGAACGTGCACCGCGTGAAGAACGCGCGCCACGTGAAGAGCGTGCACCTCGCGAAGCCCGCGAAGAAACCCCGACCGTAGCCCGTGAAGAACGTGCACCGCGTGAAGAGCGCGCACCACGTACCCCACGCGCCCCTCGTGAAGACCGCAAGCCACGTGGCGAGCGTGAAGAACGTGTGCGTGAACTGCGCGAGCCACTGGACGCAACTCCAGCCGTGGCTGCCGAAGCGGCCAGCGAAGAACGCCCGGCTCGCCAGCCGCGTGAAGAACGCGCCCCACGTGAAGAGCGCCAGCCGCGCCCACCGCGTGAAGAGCGTCAACCACGCGCCGAGCAAGCCGCTGCCGCCAGCGAAGAAGAAGTGCTGACGGGCGAAGAGCAACTGCAGGAAGACGGCCAGGACAACGCCGAAGGCGATCGTCCACGTCGCCGCTCCCGTGGCCAGCGTCGTCGCAGCAACCGTCGCGAGCGTCAACGTGACGCCAACGGCAATGTCATCGAAGGCTCGGAAGAGTCTGGCGAAAACGCAGAAGCCGCTACCGCCGAACCGACTGGCGCCGAACTGGCTGCCGGCCTGGCTGTGACAGCCGCCGTGGCCACCTCGGTGATCAGCGCACCTGCTGAAGCCCAGGCTCACGAGCAAGCTGAACGCGCCACTGCCGCCGTCGAAGACACCTCTGCTGTAGAAGCGCCAGTCGCCGAAACGCCAGCAGTTGAAGCGCCAGTGGTTGAGGCCCCGGCAGTTGAAACGCCGGTAGTTGAAGCTCCAGTCGTCGAAGCAACCACCCCGATCGAAGCCCCAGTGGTGCCGGAAGTGGAAGTTGCACCGGTTCGCGAAGCCCAACCGGCAGCGGAAGTCACCGCTGTCGAGCCTGCACCGGTGGTTGAGCCTCAGCCAGTGGTTGAAGCCGTGGTTGAAGCGCCGGTTGTCGAAGAGGCCGCCCCGGCAGTGCGTGAAGTTCGCGAAGAACAGACCGCCTTCCAGTGGACTGCCGAGCCAGCCGCTGCGGTTGAAGCGCCGACCCCTGCCCCTGTGGCAGAAGAAGCGCCAGCACCGGTTGCCGAAGTGGTTGAAGCCGCTCCGGTGGTGGTTGCCGAGCCTGCGCCAGTGGTTGAAGCACCAGTGGTTGCCGAAGTCGCCACCCCGGTGGTTGAAGCAGCCCCTGCCAGCGCCCTGACTGAAAATGGCCGCGCGCCGAACGACCCACGTGAAGTGCGTCGCCGTCGCAAGGAAGCTGAGGCCGCCGCCGCGGCAGCCGCTGCCGCACCGGCTGCTGCTGAAGTGGTCGAGGCGCCAGCCCCGGCTACTACTGAGCACGCCCCAAAGGCTTTGGAAGCAGAACACGAGCCTAAACCTCTCGTCTGATTCCATCAGCCACTAAAAAGCCCCGCCTGAGTGATCAGGCGGGGCTTTTTAGTGGGCGATTGATTTGAGACCTGCGCAGTTCCAACACGGGAGCGAGCAAGCCCGCTCCCACATTCAGTCGGCGTTGAAATTTAGCTTCTGTGGCAGATCCACATCCCAAAGCACACCCGGATCATTCACGTGAACCTGCGCTACCTTCGCCTGAGCGAACAGAGGCTTGGCGCCACGATCCCCGGTCAACGCCATCAGGCCTGGCCCGAGGGCACGACCAAACGCCACAGGATGGCCGCACGTTCCCGCATGCACCGGCACGCTGATACCCTCTTCCTGCAGCGCATCCAGCACCTGTTCAATGCTCGATGATTGAATAAACGGCATGTCGCCCAATACCACCAACCAGCCGTCTGCCGCGCCACTGGCCGCAACCACCGCCGCAAGGCTGTCGCCCATGCCGGCAGAATGCAGCAACAGGACTTCACAGCCGTAAGCCTGTGCCAGGCGAATCACCTCCAGGCGGTCCGGCGAAGTCACCACCCAGCGCTTTACAACACGCTCAGGCAAATTCACAAGCACCTGCTCGATCACCGGTCGCGTCACACCATCCCGGCCTACGCAATCGGCCAGCAACTTGTCTTTATCAGCCCCCGCCTCAGCCCGAAAACGACTGCCCTGCCCTGCCGCCAGCACAATCGCGGCAACGGTCATTGAGCTGCTACCGGCAACGGCTTTTTCTGCAGTGGTGCCACGCCGTTCTTGATCGCAACGATTTCGGCCATCAACGACAACGCAATTTCCGACGGTGTATGACTGCCGATGTGCAAACCGATCGGCCCATGCAAGCGGGCAATGGCCTCCGCAGACAGGCCCAGCGCCGCCAGGTTCTCTCGGCGCTTCTGGCTGTTGACCCGTGAACCAAGGGCACCAATGTAGAACGCCGTGGAATTGAGCGCCGTCAGCAGCGCCATGTCATCCAGGCGTGGATCGTGGGTCAGGCAGACGATGGCAGTGCGTTCATCGGTCTGGATATTGAGCACTGCTTCATCCGGCATGCCCGGTACAAAGCGGCCGTGCTGCTCTTCCCAGCCATAAACAAACTCTTCACGCGGGTCGCAGATCAGCACTTCGAAATCCAGCAATCGCGCCATCTCGGCCACGTAGCGTGACAACTGGCCCGCGCCGATCAGCAACAAACGCCAGCGGGGGCCATAGATCGCGCGCAGGCGTTCACCATCGAAGGTCACGACATCGGTCTTGCTCGCACCGCTCAAGTTCACCTCGCCAGTGGCCAGGTCCAACTCGCGCGCAACGATTTCATGCGCCTCACACCGCGCCAGCAATTGGGCGACCCAAGCCCAGTTGTCCACGCGCTCTTCGGTCAGGCGTAATGTACCGCCGCAGGGTAAGCCAAAACGCGCAGCCTCATCCCGGGTGACGCCATAGGTCACCAGTTGCACCGGCGGCCCGTCGTCCGGCAAGCGACCGTCCTGCAAGCGCGCGATCAAGTCATCCTCGATGCAGCCACCGGACACCGACCCAATCACGACACCGTCGCCCCGCAAGGCCAACATCGCCCCAGGCGGGCGCGGTGCACTGCCCCAGGTCTGGACCACGCTGTAGAGCACCACTCGGTGCCCCGCGCGGCGCCAATCGAGCACGCTGCGCAAGACATTCAGATCCACACTGTCCATCAAAACTCCTGCAAGCGATTGCAGCGCAAACATGCGGCTGGCTAATGGGTTTTAGAGCGGACACCCCGGCGTGAGTTTCATCAGCATCGTCCGGTCAGGGCCAACGGACGTAGGCAGATACGAGCCTCATCGCGATTTGATGAAGCGGTGACTGACTGTAAATCAAAAGCACCGAAAAGTGACCCCGCAGAAACGCAAACGCCCCGATCAAGTCGGGGCGTTTGCAGAGCGTCTGGCGCGATTCACGCCTTCGGCATGTTACTTGACCGCAGGAGCAGGGCCTTCAGCCACGCCCAGGTCATCTTCCGGACGGGTGTCGGAGATGCCAGTGCCGCCGGACGCCAGCTCGCTGTGCAGCTTGTCGGTGTCCAGTTCCTTGACCCACTTGGCCACAACGATGGTGGCAACGGCGTTACCGACCAGGTTGGTCAGTGCGCGGGCTTCGGACATGAAGCGGTCGATACCCAGGATCAGCGCCAGGCCGGCAACCGGCAGATGGCCAACAGCCGACAGGGTGGCCGCCAGCACGATGAAGCCCGAACCGGTCACGCCTGCAGCGCCTTTGGAGGACAGCAGCAGCACCAGCAGCAAGGTGATCTGGTGGGTGATGTCCATGTGGGTGTCGGTCGCCTGAGCGATGAACACGGCCGCCATGGTCAGGTAGATCGAGGTACCGTCGAGGTTGAAGGAGTAGCCGGTCGGGATCACCAGGCCTACTACGGATTTCTTCGCGCCCAGACGCTCCATCTTGATCAGCATGCGTGGCAGTGCCGATTCGGAGGAGGAAGTCCCCAGTACGATCAACAGCTCTTCACGGATATAGCGAACCAGCTTCAACACGCTGAAACCGTGTGCGCGGCAGATGGCGCCCAGCACCACGACCACGAACAGGATGCAGGTGATGTAGAAGCAGATCATCAGCTGACCCAGCTGTACCAGCGAGCCTACACCGTAGGCGCCGATGGTGAACGCCATGGCGCCCAGGGCACCCAGTGGCGCGAGCTTCATGATCATGTTGATGATGTTGAACATCACGTGCGCGAAGCGATCGATGAAGTCCAGCACCGGCTTGCCGTAGGCACCCAGGCGGTGCAGGGCGAAACCGAAGATCACCGAGAACATCAGCACTTGCAGGATATCGCCGTTGGCGAAAGCGCCGACGATGGTGTTCGGGATCACGTTAAGGATGAAGCCGACCACGCTCTGGTCTGCACCGGCAGTCACGTAGGCCGCGACTTTGGAGGCGTCCAGGGTAGCCACGTCGATGTGCATGCCAGCGCCCGGTTGCACGACGTTAACCACGACCAGGCCGATCAACAGGGCGATGGTGGAAACAACTTCGAAGTACAGCAGCGCGTAGCCACCGGTTTTGCCCACCGATTTCATGCTTTGCATACCAGCGATGCCGCTGACGACGGTGCAGAAGATGATCGGGGCGATGACCATTTTGATCAGCTTGATGAAGCCGTCACCCAGTGGCTTGAGCGCCACGCCGGTCTGCGGGTAGAAGTGACCGAGCAAAATACCGATAACGATTGCAACGATCACCTGGAAATACAGGGATTTGTACAGTGGCTGACGAGTCGTCATTGCAAAGTTCCTCAATCGCACCGTGTGGCAAATATCCGCCATTGCCCACGACACTTGAATTGCGAACCCTCCTGCACTGGAGGGATTTGTTGTTTGCGAGGTCTGCTGAAACAGGCCTGCGCTGTTTTCTGTATCGCAAACGCCGTGCCACTTCGCTTAAAAAATGCTGAAGGCCTTTAGACATCAGGGCTGGGGGCAAGACGACAGCCCTGCACACCTTGAGAGATGTGGCGGAATTCCGCCAGACCACCCGGTCTCGTCCTACAATTTGGCGGATATCCGCCTTGTTGCCCCTCTCGGTGATGGCTAACATCCGCCACTCCATGGACGAGGCCCTCACATGCGTGAACGTACCATCGCCAGCCACTACGCCCGGGCCGCCCTCGGCGGTGCGCGCCGGGTCGGCTACGACTGCTCGGGCCTGCTGCTGCAGGTGGGCATCACACCCGAGCTGTTGACCGAACCCCGCGCCCGCATCGCCCCCGAGCAATTTACCCGGCTGTTGCAGAGGTTGTGGCTGGCGCTGGACGACGAATACCTGGGGTTTGCCGAAGGCCCGAGCAAGCGCGGCACTTTCGCCATGATGTGCCACGCGCTGATTCACTGCCGCACCCTGGAGAAGGCTCTGGAACGCGGCTTATTATTTTATAGCCTATTCCCACAGGGTCCGCGCTGGCAGCTGACGAGAGAAGGCGACATGGCCCGGCTGAGCCTGGACGATTCGCAGCTGTGGGACCCGGATCACTTCCTCAGTGAATGCCTGCTGGTGATCTGGCATCGCCTGGGCAGTTGGTTGATCGGCCAGCGTATCCGCCTGCAACAGGCAACGTTCAGCTACCCGATGCCGGCCCATGCCGGCGAATACGACCTGCTCTTTCCGTGCCCTCAGGTATTCGGCGCGCCACACAGCAGCCTGGTGTTTCCCAGCCGCTACCTGAGCTTGCCGCTGCTGCAGGACGAACGCACCCTCAAGCATTTTCTCGAGCGCTCCCCCGCCGACCTGCTGTCGCGGCCGGATGAAGGCGACAGCCTGAGCAGCCAGCTGCGCCGCCTGTTGAGCCGAGACCGCACGCCCTGGCCGGACCTGGAAGCGGTCGCGCAGCACCTGCACATCAGTCCTCAAACCCTGCGCAGGCATTTACGTGAGGAAGGCACCAGCTTTCAGGCGCTCAAGGATGAGTTGCGACGGGACATTGCCATCTATCACTTGGGACGAGCGGATTTGTCGTTGCAGGAGATTGCCGAGCAGCTGGGGTTTTCCGAGCCGTCGGCGTTTCATCGGGCGTTCAAGAAGTGGACAGGCTTGACGCCGGGGGCGTATCGGGCGCAGGAGAGTTAGCGCGGTGTTGTGTGTGCTGGCCTCATCGCAGGCAAGCCAGCTCCCACATTTGATCGGGTTCACATAATCAAAAGGTGGGAGCTGGCTTGCCTGCGATGGGGCCGGTCCAGGCGATACAAATCAAACCGCCGGAAAGTGAATCTTGAACGCCGCGCCGCCCAATGGTGAGTCGCCCAAGGTCAGCCGCGCGTTGTAGCTTTCAATAATGTCCTTGACCACCGCCAAACCAATGCCCTGCCCCGGATGCTGGCGGTCCAGCCGCTCGCCCCTTTGCAGAATCCGCGCACGCTGATCAGGCGGCACGCCAGGCCCGTCATCTTCAATGCACAGCTCGGTGCCTTCGAGGCTTTCTGTCAGGCTGATGCGCACTTCACTCAGGCACAGGCGATAGGCGTTTTCCAGCAAGTTGCCGAGCATTTCGAGCAACGCGCCCTTCTCGATCGGCACATCGCATTCGGCCGGCAACTCAAAGGTCACCGTCACGCGTTTATCGCGATAGACCTTGTCCAGCGTGTCACACAGGCTTTGCAATACCGGCTCAAGGCGCACCTGGTGGCGCACCAGCCCGCTTTTGCGCAAGCTGGCACGCTGCAACTGGTAGCCGATCTGCTGGCTCATCCGTTCGATCTGCGACTGCAATACCCAGGCCTGGCCGCGATCTTCCGGGCGCTGGGCCATGTCTTCACTCACACCCTGCAACACGGCCAGCGGCGTTTTCAGGCTATGGGCCAAGTCGTCGAGGGAATCGCGGTAGCGCGCCCGTTGTTCACGCTCGCTGTGCAGCAACCGGTTGAGAGAGCCCGTCAGACGCAGCAATTCTCGTGGATGCTCTTCGGAAAGGCTTTCGCGGGTGCCGCCTTCGATCTGGTCAAGTTCCTGGCTAAGGCGCCGCAGTGCTTGCAGGCCCCACGTCAGGCCCAGCCACAGCAACGTCAGCAACACCAGCAAGGCCGCGCCGAACCCCAAATAGAGGTTTTCCCGCAGGCCTTCAAGGGTCAGCTGGTATTCGCGCACTGGCTGCAGGGCCACGATACTGAACGCCGCGCTCTTGCCGCCCAGCAGCTTGACCTCGACGTCATACACGAAAAATTCCTGACCATTGGCCTCGCGAATGCGCGCGAACTCATTACCGCGCCCGTCGTAGCGCGGCTTGTAGTTGATGTTTTCTTCCTGGGTAGCGCGTGAGCGCCATACCAGATGGCCTTCACGGTCGTAGATATAGCCAAGCAGACGGCTATCGGTGAGGTTGAAACGCTCGTCCGGCAACTGCGCAGGCATCAGCAGGCGATTGTTTTCGACGCGCGCAGCGGAAATCAGGGTGGTGACGTCCGACGCCAGGCGCTGCTCGATGGAATCCTGCAGCGCCAGGCTGAACGCCCCTTGCATGGCGGGCAATAAGCCCAGCATGAACAACACGGCCAGGGTGGTGGCCGCCAGCATCAAGCGCACACGTAACGAGCGTATCAACGGCAGCGCTCATTAAACAGGTAACCCAGGCCCCGCACGGTGTCGATCGGCTTGAACCCGGCTGGCCCTTCCAGCTTGCGGCGCAGGCGGCCGACGAGCACTTCGATCACGTTCGGATCGCGCTCGTCGTCATCGGGATAAAGCTGCTCCATCAGGCGGTCCTTGGCGACAACTTGCTGATGGTGGCGCATCAAGTATTCGAGAATCCGATACTCATAGGCGGTCAGCGCCAGCGGCTGTTCATCCAGGGACGCTTGCTTGCGATTGAGGTCCAGCAGCAAGGGCCCGGCAACAATGGTCGACTGGGTGAAACCGCTGGAGCGGCGCAGCAACGCGTTCATCCGCGCCTCCAGCTCTTCGAACTGGAACGGCTTGACCACATAGTCGTCAGCGCCGGCCGCCAAGCCTTCGACCTTGTCCTGCCAGTTGCCGCGGGCGGTGAGGATCAGGATCGGGAAGGTCTTGGCCTGGCTGCGCAGTTGGCGGATCAGGTCCAGGCCGCCCATGCCGGGCAGGCCCAGGTCGATGATGGCCAGGTCATGGTTGAATTGCCCGGTCTGGTACAGGGCTTCCTCGGCATTGGCCACGGCCTCGACCACGTGCCCGCTGTCGGTCAGGCGGGTGAACAGGTGATGACGCAACAGCGCCTCATCTTCCACGACCAGCAATTTCATAAGGCTCTCCAAGGCAATTCAACTGTCCGACAGGGGGATATCATAGCGGCCCTGCAAGTCTTGCGGGCGCAGTTTAATGCCATTGTATTGGCCCGTCAGGTGTTCGTAACCGGTGCGGTAGGCAGGTTGCGGGGCGCTCAGGCCCAGGGACTGGCCCCACGGCGCGGCCTGGGTGCCCGCGTCTTCGAAGCTGACACGATGGATCAGGTTGCTGGACTTCTTGGTTTTCTCGCCACCAAAGGCCGCAAATGCACCGTCCGACGCCTGGACGCCGGCAGTGGCACTGAGCATGGTTAACGCCAACATCAGCTTTTTGATCGCAGTCATGGTGCTTACCTCTACGCGTTTTGGCTGTTGAGCCCAGACTACGCAGGCGCCCCTGAACTCCCCCTGAACGGGCTCTGAACCGCGCCTGAACCGTGACGGGCTATCCACTGGCGCGCCAACTGACGCAAAATACCGCGCATGACGCCTCTACCCGCTTGCTGCACCCCACTCGATGCCCATTGGCCGCTGCCCGCTCCGTTGCCGGGCACGGTGTTTCTGAGCACCCGTTTCGATCCAGCCTTATTAGCCGCCGGTGATTTCCAGCGCTGCGCGGTGCCGCCTCCGGCCAGCATCCAGCGCTCGGTGGCCAAGCGCCAAGCGGAGTTTCTCGCCGGCCGCCTGTGCGCCCGCGCGGCGCTGCAACAACTCGATCACCTTGATTGCGTGCCGCCCATCGGCGAAGACCGTGCGCCGGTGTGGCCTGAACACATCAGCGGCTCAATCACCCACAGCACCGGGCATGCGGCGGCGATTGTCGGGCACAAGGCGCAATGGCGTGGGCTGGGGATGGACCTGGAAAATGTGCTGGCCCTGGACCGGGCCGAACGCCTGGCCGGGGAGATTCTGACGGCTGAAGAAATGCAGCGCATGGCAAGCGTGCCGCGCGAGCAGGTCGCCTTGTTGGTGACGCTGACGTTTTCGGCCAAGGAAAGCCTGTTCAAGGCGCTCTACCCGATCGTGCAGAAGCGCTTTTACTTCGAACATGCCGAGGTGGTGGCGTGGTCCGAGACCGGGCAGGTGCGACTAAGGCTGCTGACCGACCTGTCTGCCGAGTGGTGCCATGGCACGGAGTTGGAGGGGCAGTTTGCGGTGGAAGGTGAGCAATTGTTGAGTCTAGTGGCCGTCAGGGCCTGATCTGACGCCATCGCAGGCAAGCCAGCTCCCACATTGGAATGCATTTCAACTGTGGGAGCTGGCTTGCCTGCGATAGCGATCTCAAGCCTTCTCCTGATCCCTGGGCCAACTCAGGCTGAAACACGCCCCACCCAGGTTGTTGCTCTTGCTGATCAGCGCCCGCCCGCCGTGCCAATAGATGATCCGCCGCACAATCGACAAACCCAGGCCGTGCCCGCCGGAGGCGCGGGTGCGGCTGTCGTCCAGGCGCAGAAACGGCGTGAAAATGCGCTCCCAGGCGCTTTCCGGCACACCGGGGCCGTCATCTTCCACATCAATGCGGCAACGCACCTGCCCGACCTGGTAGCTGATCAACACCTGGCCCTGGGCGTGGCGCATCGCATTACTCACCAGGTTTTGCACAGCGCGGTGCAGGTAGCGCGGCTCGGCATCGACCCAGGCGTCGTCCCAATGCGCCGACGACAAGCAAATACCACGGGCCACGTTGACCTGAGGGCGCAGTGGCGACAATTCGCCGATCACCTGATCGAGCAACGCGCTGAGGTCGACCCGCTGGAAATTCAGCTCCGGCGCGCCCTGCTCCAGGCGGGCGTAGGTGAGCATTTCGTCAACCAGGCCATCCAGGTCCTGAATGTCGCTGTCCATGCCGTCCATGTATTTGCGCCGCGCCTCGGGGCTGGCGGCGTCGCCGATCATCTCCAGGCCAAAGCGCAGGCGTGCCACCGGAGTGCGCAATTCGTGGGACACCGCCCGCACCAGCTCACGCTGAATCGCCAGTAACTGCTGCAAGTGCTCGGCCATGCCATTAAAGGCCGCCGCCAGTCGCCCCACCGAGTCGGCGCCGCGTGCCGGCACGCGGACCTCCAGATTGCCTTTGGCGATGCGTGTGGCCGCCGCTTCCAGCCCCTTGAGCCGCCGCTCGAGCTGACGCACCAATAAATACACGATCAAGCCGATCAGGGTCAGGCTGATCAAGGCGATCAGGATCAGCCACTGCGGCGGGTAAGGGTTCATTTGGTACAGCGGGCCGATTTCCAGTACCCATGGCGTCCCGACCATGCCGGCAAACACGCGGATCGAATCGCCGCCCTTGCCCAAGGCCATCACCGTATCGCCTTCCGAGACCCGTCGGCGCTGGTCGTCGTCCATGTCAGCCTGGTCCAGGGTCATCAGGTGCATGTCAAAACCAAAGCCCTTGGCTTCTTTTATGTCAGCGAGTTTTTGCGGCTGCTCGGCGACCGGAAAGCGCACCAGTTCGTCAGCCAGCAGGTAAATCGTCGCGCGGGCCAGTTGTTCGCTGATCTGTTGCACTTCGCCGGTGAGTACCAGTTGTTCCTGCTCGCTGACCAGGCGCAACACTCGCGCCGCATGCGGCCCGGTCTGCTCGACCAGCACCTGACCGCGTTGCAGGCGGTTGCGTTGGCTCAGGTCGAGTTGAGCATCGACCAGCGGGCGCAACTCCAGGGGAATGCCCAGCAAACGCTCCCACACCGCCAGGGCGCGCTGGCGTTCGATGGCGCTCATGGGCTGCAGGTTGTCGCCCATCAACGCGAAGGTGCCGTGGGCCAGGCGTTCACGGTATTGACCGCTGCGCACTTCATTGAGCAGGTGCAAGGCCAGTACGCCCAGCAGCGCGACCAGGATCAGCGCCGCGCACATGCCGCCGTAGATGCGCAGGAAGATCGAGTTCACAGCGGCATATCGGCAGCAGCTTCGGGGACGAACAGGTAGCCTTTGCTGCGGATCGTCTTGATCAGGCGCGGGTGGATCGGGTCGTCGCCGATTTTGGGGCGAATGCGTGAGATGCGAACATCGATGGAGCGGTCCTGGCCGTCGTAGCCGATGCCGCGCAGGGCGATAAAGATTTCTTCGCGCGACAGGATGCGCCCGGCATTCGCCACCAGCAGCCATAGCAGGTCGAATTCGGCACTGGTCAACTCAATGCCGCCTTCGTGCAGCCAGGCTTCGCGCAGGGCGTTGTCCACCACCAAGGGGCCAAATTGCAGGCGACGCTGGTTTTCCACGGCGATCGGCAAGGCCGGCTCACTGCGCCGCAGCAGGGCCTGGATACGCGCCAGCAACAGGCGCGGGCGCACGGGTTTGCACACGTAATCATCGGCACCCATGTCCAGGCCCTGCACCTGATCCATGTCATCGGTGCGTGCAGTGAGCATCAGGATCACACCGTCATAGCGCTCGCGCACACTGCGGCAGATGCTCAGGCCATCTTCGCCGGGCAGCATCAGGTCGAGGATCACCAGGTCGGGCTGTTCGGCAATGATGCGTGCCGCCGCCAGGGCGCCGTCGCTTTCCACCGCCACCCGCAGGCCGTTGCTCTGCAAATAATCACGGGTCAACTCGGCCAATCGCTCGTCGTCCTCGACGATCAATATCTGCCAGGCTTCTTGCTCCATGCGCTACCTCGGTTCTAATTATTGTCATCTACGGGGCACACACTGCTGCCTCTATTGAAGGCCGATTGTAGCCATGCGCCAGCCCTCTGGCACAAGCCGGGAAATCCATTCGGTGATCGCATTTTTTTGTGGTAGGGTTCGCGCCCTCAAAATTCCAATCGGCTGTTTTTACCTTGGAATATTCGGTGACAAACGGCGCGATCCAGTAGTACTGCGGCCTACACGGGCGTTCTACGATTCATACACATTTTACCCACAGCGTTATCCACAGGTAGTGCGTTGCTAAGCCCCCCAAAACGCATTATCTTGTACCTCGGCGCTAAAAAAACCCTACATGTAGGGTTTTAAGCGAAAAACCAAACACAGATCAGACAAGAAACTCAAGCGCTTTCTTGCTCCCGTTTGGTTGGAACCAACGCATTTTTTAAAAGCCCAAACCGCGCACGCGGATGGCAGCCGTTTTCCAGCCTCCAGGGCAGAAAGCGGTACGGGTGTTGCAGTGCTTGAAGCGAGCAACTGTCACCCACCAGGAATACGGCGAAGGGCGCCTCATGGCCCGAACCGAAGACTTCGGCATGGAAGCGGCGCGATGAGCTCCCTTCCTCCTGTCCCGAAGTTGTTATGCCAGGCCCAGGCCTGCTGTAAGTGCTTCAGGACGGAACGGTGGGCACCGTGATGGTGCCCAAATAAATATAGAATGTGGAGACAACCCCCCATGCAAACCGACACAACTCGCGAGAACCCGCAGGGCTCCGTGCCGCAGGCCGCTGATTCGAACCTGGATCTGTCCGCCACTGCACCTGGCCAACTGCGAGTGATCAAGCGTAACGGCACTGTCGTTCCTTACACCGATGACAAAATCACCGTCGCCATCACCAAAGCGTTTCTTGCAGTTGAAGGCGGCACCGCTGCTGCCTCGTCGCGCATCCATGACACCGTTGCCCGCCTGACCGAACAAGTCACTGCGACCTTCAAGCGTCGCATGCCCTCGGGCGGCACCATCCACATCGAAGAAATCCAGGACCAGGTCGAACTGGCCCTGATGCGTGCCGGCGAGCAGAAAGTTGCCCGCGACTACGTGATCTACCGTGACTCCCGCGCCAAAGAGCGCGCTGTACGCACCCCGGCTGAAGAAGCTGCCGTGCAAGCTCACCCGTCGATCCGCATCACCCTGGCTGACGGCACCTTTGCACCGCTGGACCTGGGCCGCCTGAACACCATCATCACCGAGGCCTGCGAAGGCCTGGAAGAAGTCGACGGTGACCTGATCCAGCGCGAAACCCTGAAGAACCTGTACGACGGCGTGGCCCTGACCGACGTCAACACCGCCCTGGTGATGACCGCCCGTACCCTGGTTGAACGTGAGCCGAACTACTCGTTCGTGACCGCGCGCCTGCTGATGGACACCCTGCGTGCCGAAGGCCTGGGCTTCCTGAAAGTCGCCGACAGCGCCACCCACCACGAGATGGCTGACCTGTACGCCAAGGCCCTGCCTGCCTACATCGCCAAGGGTATCGAGTTCGAATTGCTCAACCCGATCCTGGCCACCTTCGACCTGGAAAAACTCGGCAAGGCGATCAACCACGAGCGCGATCAGCAGTTCACCTACCTGGGCCTGCAGACCCTGTACGACCGTTACTTCATCCACAAGGACGGTATCCGTTTCGAACTGCCGCAAGTGTTCTTCATGCGCGTGGCCATGGGCCTGGCGATCGAAGAGAAGCACAAAGAAGACCGCGCCATCGAGTTCTACAACCTGTTGTCGTCCTTCGACTACATGTCGTCGACCCCGACCCTGTTCAACGCCGGTACCCTGCGTCCACAGCTGTCGAGCTGCTACCTGACCACCGTGCCGGATGACCTGTCGGGCATCTACCACGCGATCCACGACAACGCCATGTTGTCCAAATTCGCCGGCGGCCTGGGCAACGACTGGACCCCTGTGCGTGCACTGGGTTCGTACATCAAGGGCACCAACGGCAAGTCCCAGGGCGTTGTACCGTTCCTCAAAGTAGTGAACGACACCGCTGTAGCCGTGAACCAGGGTGGCAAGCGCAAAGGCGCTGTGTGTGCCTACCTGGAAACCTGGCACATGGACATTGAAGAGTTCATCGAGCTGCGCAAGAACACCGGTGATGACCGTCGTCGTACCCACGACATGAACACCGCCAACTGGATCCCTGACCTGTTCATGAAGCGTGTCTTCGATGACGGCCCGTGGACCCTGTTCTCGCCATCCGAAGTACCAGACCTGCACGACCTGACCGGCAAGGCCTTCGAGGAGCGTTACGAGTACTACGAAGCCCTGTCCCAGTACCCAGGCAAGATCAAGCTGTTCAAGACCATCCAGGCCAAAGACCTGTGGCGCAAAATGCTGTCCATGCTGTTTGAAACCGGCCACCCATGGCTGACCTTCAAAGACCCGTGCAACCTGCGCAGCCCGCAGCAGCACGTGGGCGTGGTCCACAGCTCGAACCTGTGCACCGAGATCACCTTGAACACCAACAAGGACGAGATCGCCGTTTGCAACCTGGGCTCGATCAACCTGCCGAACCACATCGTCAACGGCAAGCTGGACACCGCCAAGCTGGAACGCACCGTGAACACCGCCGTTCGTATGCTCGATAACGTTATCGACATCAACTACTACTCGGTACCACAGGCGCAGAACTCCAACTTCAAGCACCGTCCGGTCGGCCTGGGCATCATGGGCTTCCAGGACGCGCTGTACCTGCAGCACATTCCTTACGGTTCGGACGCTGCGGTCGAGTTCGCCGACAAGTCGATGGAAGCGGTCAGCTACTACGCCATCCAGGCTTCCTGCGACCTGGCCGACGAGCGCGGTGCCTACGAGACGTTCCAGGGTTCGCTGTGGTCCAAAGGCATCCTGCCGCTGGATTCGCAACAGATCCTGATCGAGCAACGTGGCCAGAAGTACATCGACGTTGACCTGGAAGAGTCCCTGGACTGGGCTCCGGTACGTGCCCGTGTGCAGAAAGGCATTCGTAACTCCAACATCATGGCCATCGCACCGACCGCCACCATCGCCAACATCACTGGCGTATCGCAGTCGATCGAACCGACCTACCAGAACCTGTATGTGAAATCGAACCTGTCGGGCGAATTCACCGTGATCAACCCGTACCTGGTTCGCGACCTGAAAGCTCGTGGCCTGTGGGACTCGGTCATGATCAACGACCTGAAGTACTACGACGGTTCGGTGCAGCAGATCGAGCGCATCCCGCAAGAACTCAAAGAGCTCTACGCGACTGCGTTCGAAGTGGACACCAAGTGGATCGTTGACGCCGCCAGCCGCCGTCAGAAGTGGATCGACCAGGCCCAATCGCTGAACCTGTACATCGCTGGCGCATCGGGCAAGAAGCTGGACGTGACCTACCGCATGGCCTGGTACCGTGGCCTGAAAACCACTTACTACCTCCGTGCCCTGGCCGCGACCAGCACCGAGAAGTCGACCATCAACACCGGCAAGCTGAACGCTGTTTCCAGCGGCGGCAACCACGGTGATGATTCGGTTCTCGCAGCACCAGCCGGTCCAGCGCCAGTGCCAAAGGCCTGCGCGATTGATGAGCCGGATTGCGAAGCTTGCCAATAGCAATCATAAGATTTAGAACGTATACATTCTGAACCTTATAGCCCTCTAACCCTAATAAATCCAAGGGGTTAGGGGGTTTACTTGTCGTATACTCCTCCCTATACTCGCCGCCCTATCTAGCTCATAGGTCGGAATCGTATACATTGCACAGCTTCTCTCTCAGATCCTTCATTGCATCAGACGACCTCCCGATGGCCGTACTGGTCGATCAGGAAGGACGTCCTCCCTTCCTTCCGAATGCTTATGCGACCCTTCGATACCGGGACGTCGGCTTCGCCTTGACCACTATCGAGAAGGTGCTGAGGGCAGTCGGTATGGCATACCTCTGGGCGGCGTCCAGAGAGATTAATCTAGACGTCGTGCTGTGTTCAGAGTCGTTCCTCTCGATTGAACAGTGTGAGGATCTGGCCTTCTTCCTTCGCCTAGACCGGGGTGCGCAGGATCGACTTGTTAAGGCTTCCCTTGAAGCGAAAGAGAGTAAGGTAGTACGGCTTGAACAGGTGCGCAGTCGAGGTGCCCATCTCCCTGAGAGCACACTTCTTTCCGCAGTGGAAGGTGGTTACAGAATTCGAACCGTGGCGAACTTTCTTCAGTTCAATCACGAGCGCATTGCCTCAAAAGCATCCCAGAGGCCACGAAAAGACCTCACCAAGGCTCGGGAAAACGCAATCGCGGCTCTGAGAGCTCAAGAGCCTAGAGCGGCGCCGTCAGATGAAGGAGACGCACCAGAAGGGCTTTCCGAGGAGCTGATGACGGCTATCGAAGCTGCATTCGAGCCTGGCTCAGAGACCAATCCATTCCAGGATGACTTTCATCAATACCGCAATCATCTGATGTACCGAATCTTCACTGAAACGGCTATCAGACGGAGCGAGTTGCGCTACATCAAGGTGGAGGACATTAATCACGCGACTCGGCGAGTGAAAGTGCGAGTTTCGAAAACCATTGCCCGAACCCTCGCCATATCCGAACAAACTGCAGATGACTTCCACGAGTTCGTGATGCAGCACTGGGCTAAGATCCCCGTGAAAGCAAGGAAGCACGGTTACCTCTTTACAACGTCTAGTGGCGAACACCTCTCCTTGGGAGCGATAAACCTCTCATTTAGGGAGCTACGTCGCAAAAACAAGCTGTCAGAAAGCATTGCTCCCCATGCACTTCGCAGGACATGGAATGATCGACTGAGCAGGAAGATCGACAGTCTCCCCCCCGAAAAGCGAATGAGGCCCGAGGAAGAAAAGCAGTTGAGGAGCCGCCTGAATGGTTGGTCGAAGAAATCCAAAATGGAAGAGCGTTATTCTCGCAGACACATTCGCAAGAAAGCAGATGAGATTGCTGAAAGCCTAGCCAACGACCTGACTCCCAAAGAAGAAAAACCCAGATGATCCAAGAACCTTTCATCTTGCAGCAGATTGAAGTACCCGCAGTCTCAAGGACTGACAACGTCATTTTACTTGATGGCAGAATCATTGAAACAAAAATGGGCGAAGCGCTAGGGATAACTGATCGCGACGGAAAAACCGTGCTCATGCGATTTGATAACTTGGCAATTGGCAATGCTTTGCATGAAAGCATTTATTCTGCACTCAAGAAGACTCTTTCGACTCACAGCGTTTCGTATAACAGCACAGTATCTTATGCGATCAACCACTGGCTTGAAACTCCGGGCATGAGCCACAAGGATCAAGCTGATATCGCAGAATTAAACCTGCTACACCAGATACCCCAGAGCTACAGAGCTTTTGCAATACCATTGCTGCGCCGGATTTCATCTTTGGACATGCCCGGACTATCAGCGCAAGTGCGAGATTTTCTTGAACACCCGTTTAAGTGGGAGGAACAGGGCACTGGGGCTTATTTTGGGCTGATAACAAACGACCCGGAAAGAGGTGCTCTGACGGAACAGGAAATCCACAATATCAACCAGCAGCTTAACAAAGCGTATTCCGAAAACATAGTTACTCAAGCTGAGTATACACTTTGCTGGTTTTTCATTGGAACGGGCGTCAGGCCTGTTCAGGCCGTAAGAATGAACAAGGAAGACGTAATCATTCACAGCCGTGAAGGGCTTGAGGTAACCCTTAGAGTGCCATTGGCGAAGGGGGAAATGAGTGCATCTCAAGAAATGTGGAACAGGCGGGCCCCAACTGTCCTTGCAGAGTGCTTGATTAGCTACCTCGATACATACCCCACTGCAAAGCTAGACCAAGCCAGAAACGCTCTTTTTGGGGAGTTCTCTGCAGGTCACCTCGGAGGCAAATTGACTTCGATTATGCGACGGCTAGATACCTACTCTGACCGGCTTGGAACAAGAATCCCGATAACCCCATACCGCTTCAGATACACACTGGCGACCCGAGCTCTGGCGCAGGGGGCATCAGACTATGAAGTGGCACGACTTCTCACACACCGTAGCACCTCCTGTATTCACTACTACCGCGCCTCCATGCCAGAACTCCAGAAACCTGTGCGCGACGCGCTAGGCAAGGAAATGGGCTACTTTGCAAGAGCGTTTCAAGGAAAGGCTATCTCAGGGCTGCACGAAGCCACTAGAGCCGGTGATCCGGATGCTGTTATTTCAGACTTCCTTAGGCTCATGGGCAAACCTGTGGGTGCCTGCGGAACAAGAGCCGAATGCCACCAAAATGCCCCGGTCGCATGCTTGGCCGGCTGTTCGCATTTCGAGCCTTTGCTAAGCGCACCGTGGGAGACATTGATGGCGTCATTGGTAGCTGACCAAGAAATGGAAACCGAACCAAAAATCCAACAGATCAATCACAGCGCTATGTCTGCGATCCATCAAATCATTGCTCTCCGGGACAATTTGGAAGGTGCTGAATAATGCGCACCATTGTTCACTTTGTAGGCAGAGATGATTCGAGCGCCCAGGAAAATCTTAAGCGTTATGTGGAACACGCACGCACAAACTTCCCGTTCATCGATGTCGACTGGGAGGATAATGTTTGGGATATCACCACCTACGTTATCGGTCGGGCGCAAGGTAGAACAAGGAAGCTAGCTTACTTTAAGTCCTTGCGGGACATGTCTGACAATAAAAAAATCATACAAGTACCGCTTGATTCCAACTTCATGGATTTTGCCAAATCAGCGTTTAGCGAAGTAATGCGGCGCTTACGCTTAGTCGAATATAATCGACACTTATCGGCGCTACGGATTATTGAGCAAGCTTTGATAAATGCAAAGCTTGAACCATGCATTACCAAGCTCACCCCACTTGTGTTAGACAGTGCCGCCCAGCTTATTCGGGAGAAATATCCGGATCCATGGGCAATGGGCCGCGTTCTGGAAAGAATCGTAACTGAGATAATTAATCCTGCTCGATTGACACCCGTTCTTCTGGAATGGCGAAGTCCAGTTCAGTACCAGGCGCCTGTGCGAAACGACAGGATCTCCACTACAGACTGTGATAAATCAACATCTAGGCTCCCCTCTCTGGAGTCTATTCTCGCCTTGGCTAGTATTCATCACAACAGCAAGAGTATGCCCGATAAGGTTGCTACTGCTTTCGTCAGCTTAGCCATGTATGCTCCTAGCAGATCAAGCGAAATTCTGAGCTTGCCCGTCAACTGCATACGTCATGCTGACACTAAAGATGGCCCAATATTAGGCATTGCATGGGCTCCTGCAAAGGGGGCTATGCCAATGACAAAATTCGCTGCAAGCGACGAGTTTGAAGCAGTTATTGAGTCTACAATTAGCTATCTTACGGACTTGGGTGCTCCCGCCCGCAAGGCCGCACAATGGTATGCCAATAATCCTAGCGACCTTTACCTCCCGCCTGGCACCGAACATCTACGGGGTATGCCGATTACTCTGCAGGAAGTGTCACAGATTCTTGGAAAGGAAACGGCGATCCAAACATCGCATGCCAAAAGAGGTTATGGACTTGCCGCTACCGGAGAGGTAACGCGAGACAGAAGTAGAATGCCGGACTCTCGAAAAACCGGTATCGCTCCGCTGTATACATTCGACTCTCTAGAGAAATATGTACTAGGAAAGCTTCCGGCTATATTTCCGATCTTGGATGGGCATACGAAGATAAAATGGCACGAGGCGCTGTTCGTGCTCCCAACCAACGTTTTGCGACCTGATGGCGAAACTCTCCTATACGTCCCATCACCCATTTCTACGAATCAGATTAATCATCAACTGGGTACAAATCCCAATGGCATCACGGTGTTTTCCCGGAACGGCAAAGCTAATCCGGATGGTAGCCCTATGGGCATCTCTACGCATGCGTTCCGGCACCTGCTGAACACCTTGGCTCAGAGCAAGCACCTGAGCGAGGCTCTAATCGCGTTTTGGTCAGGCCGCAAGAGCGTCAAGCATAACGAATGGTACGACCATCTGCCCCAGGAGGCCTTCATTGAGGCCTATTTGAAGCTTGGAGGAGCAGACAAACCCCTACAGGTAGGGGGTCATCTCGATCTGAAATTGCGCTCTATTGAAGTTACCCATGGGCTCACTAGAGAACAGGCACTCAAGCTTGAGCTTGGGGCAACACACCGCACCCGCTATGGTATCTGCCGCCACGACCATGCTCTTACTCCTTGCCCCAAAGACAAAGATTGCGCCAACTGTAGCGAACATACTTTTGTGAAAGGCGACCAGCGCCATCGTGATGAGGCTGAGTTTCAATTCGAAATGCATGAGAAGGCTGTGGCGGATGCTCAGAAGGCTGTGGACGAGGGTGAACCAGGCGCAGCGCGCTGGCTCAGGTTGCATCAGCCAAAACTTAGTCGATGGAAGCTTGTTCTGGAGATGCTGAACGATCCAAGTATTTCAGACGGCACATTGCTCACCCTTCCCCCCCCTGATCAACCTCAGTCAAAAGCCGGGTTGGCTGAAGCTGTAAGGATTATCAACCAAGCCGGCCCAGGCACCAACATTGCCGGGGCTGAGACCGAGACTGATACGGACGAAAAGCTGTTGCTTGAGATGGGGTTTTTCTGAATGGGTGCGCCAAAGCTACACGACACGGGGATCGACAAGGCCGTACGTCTGTTGGACGGTTGGACAGGGAAACTCACCTGGGATAGATATCTGGCCGTACTTGAGGTAGAGGTCGGTCACAAGTACACAAAGGCTGCAATGCTGAGGCATCCGCGCATTAAATCGGCTTGGGATCACGCTAAGGGCCTGGCCAGCGATGGCGGCGGCGCACCCGGTTCCCGGAACGCCGTAGAGACGGAGAAAGCTTTGGAGCGTGTCAGGCTTCTTGAGGGAAGAGTCGAGCGCTTAAATCGTGAAAATCAGGTCTTGTTGGAGCAGTTTGTTCGATGGAGCCATAACGCTCTGCGCAAAGGTGTGACGCTGGAGGAGCTTGAGGCGCCGCTGCCATATGCAAAGCCGAAGGAGATTCGATAGGGGTTAGCATGCAGCGTCGTAGCTCCGCCCGCATGATCCTTCGACCAACAGACGATGCGTAGTTGATGTGCAAGGTTGGCAACGCTCAAAATGAGCCACCTGTGTGGTTGCCGCAATCCCAAACTCTCATAATCACTGGAGATGGTCATACCCTTTGCAGTCTGATGATGGTAAGCGTCGGGCCAATACACCTTGCTGACCCCGACGCTCAGGGCGATGGTGGACACCGTTTATAGCCCACGCAGCGGAGCGCCATGCAACAGCGACACTTTTACCTAACTCTGCCCTCACGGAGGCCCGAAAGATGGCAAAACTTCAAGCATCGGAATATCACTTCTTACTATCCTTCCAGATCTCAACGAGCTTCATTGCCAATGACGGTTGTCCCAAGGCTGAGCAGCTTCAAGAAAGGCTGAAGCAGCCGCCCATGCCTACCTGGAAAAACGAACAGTACGCACCTGGCTACTTCAAAGGCATCTTGAAGTTGACAAGCAAGACTAAAGCCGACAAGCGCGACGAAGCCATGGCTCAGGTATCTGCAGAGTTCAGCCGGCTTATGGCAGAGCTTGAGGCGGGTGATGCCGTGGTGGTAGACCTGGCACTGATGGTGGATCGCCTCGGTGAAGTTATTGAGTGGCGAATGTAAGCTAACATCCCACCACTGTCAGTTCGGTATCTGTAGTGGTCAACTGATCCCGGGCCCTGCCTTAAGTTTTTCCTCGGTGACCGCAGGTGCTATGGCTGGGATCAGGTTGATGAGCCCGCCGATCGCTTACGGGCCGAGGATTCAAATATCGAGCAGATCTTGCATATGTAGAGCGAGACATCTAGTCTAACCCCAAGAATCTCAAACCGGTCAGCCTTTAGTTGATGAGCAGGACAGTGCAGCTAGCTGATGGCGTGAATATTCACCTCAATCCCAATTATCGCCTGATAACTAATAGATAAGTTTACCGGGAAGTTACCAAGTAGACAGCTGTAAACCAGAAAATCAGCCTGTAAACCTCGTAGGTTTACAGGTTAAGAAAGAGGTTTACACTCTGCTACTCCTAATTGGCATTGGATGGATAAATGCCGCAGATACGCTTCGGCGACATAGCTTCAACAAGGCTAAGACTCGCGAAGCACATGGTGGGCAAACACCATCAAGTCATTGATACGACTACCCTCTGATCTATCTAAATGTATGCCGGTAATCCCCACTTCGCGCGGGCCGTGACAATCGCAGCGTAAAGAATCTCCCACCATGATTACCCTGTGTTCGCCAAATACGTTGTCGAGCTCAACGTCTATCATTTCGCAGGTCGCCCGGTACATCCCTGGATTTGGTTTAGCCAAGCCAGTTTCGTAGCTAAACCCGAATGCATCCATGGTCGGAAACAACCTTTTGACCGCACGACCGTATGGATACGCCAGATTGCTGCAGACCGCCAGCAAAACCTTACGCTCTTGCAGCAAGGCGACTGCTTCCAGGGCATCCGGAAATGCCACGATGGAGCTTAACTCTTGCTCAAGCATTTCTTCGATTTCAGCCAACCGAAGAGGATGAACGCTTATACCCAAGTGCTCTGCGGCTTGGGCCAACCCTCCGTTAAAAGTCACCAGTTTTTTTGCATCATCAGGGCTCGGACGGCGTCCGTGACGAAGCCCCTCCTTCAAAAGCTGTCTATACGGATGCTTGCCAGCCTTGATTTGCAAAATCGTGCCGAAGGCATCTAGAAGCACGGCCCGATATCTCATCATCCGTCACCTGGTTTCGTAGGGTTATCTAGCCAAAATCTATAACCAGAAATCACGACCTGTGCTTCTACCGCGCGGGCGCAACTGTGCAGCCCTCAATGTACTGGCGTCCGCCTGCTTCCTAGAGCACCGTCCATAGGTATGCGCGCAGGAAGACGTTCTTGCTAAAGACCGGCCTTCTAGAAAGATCATTTCGAAGATCAATAACCATCCCATCGTCATGATCCAGGCGGGGTAAGCATTTCGCAGCTTGGCGCTATTAATACGTACGTACTGCCAGTGAGCGTAACCGCCACGAAATGGTCAGCAATTTCGACAAACTCCAAGACATCGGACGTCCGGATCAAGCGGCCATTTCGGAACCTGTCCTTGCGATCAAAATAGACTCGCCCTGTCAGCGAAAATCCGCAGACCTCAGGGTGGTGCAAATAGGCAGTGATGCCTATGCCAAAATTTAGGCGGGCAGCATTAACCACATCATTGGGAATTTCCGCTTCCACCGGACTCTTACTCCCCGACTTGCTCATGCCGGCTGACGATAACGTAGTGATCCTGGCCACTCAGACTTTGTACCAGTAAAAACCCGTCCTTCTCGACCATCGCTTTCACCATGGGCGTCACCACCGTCATGCCGTCGTTAATTGCTCCAGAGCGATCTAGGAACGCACGGGCGGCAAAGCGGCCCCCTACATACGCTGCGCTCACTAGATATGCATCAACCACCACCTCCCAATCGATCGCACCCGCTTTCAGCACTTTGTCCGGCACCGTGTGTGAGAGATCTTCAGCTGTAGCTTGCTTCATGGTGAGGTGCATCAGAATTCCACAATTTTGTACGGGTCGAACCCGGTAATTTCCGAGGGATAGCCCCGCGGATTAGAAAGCACTCGACATTTGCCGAAATGGGCATCAACGGCGCAGTGGGTGTGGCCAAAAATCCATCCGTCAGCTTGAGCAAGCAAGTCGTGCCACCGATTGAAATATGCAGCACTGACATGCCCTTCTTGGTCATTTCCGGCAGCCTCCGGTATCGGACAGTGGTGATTCACGACTACGGTTTTGCCAGCAAAAGGCGTCGCCAGTTCGCGTGTGAGAAAGCCACGAGTCACTCGGTTTTTCTCGATCACATCGGCAGGGCGCAGCCGCCTGTAGTTCTCCCCTGCCCTGATTATGCGGAAGTCAGTCATCTCTCTGGCGCAGACTGAGGAAGCTGCCACCACATCGCCGGTACCGGTGAAATCAGTCCACGCAGTCCCAACAAGAAAACGCACATCACCCTGTACTAAGGTTTCGTTCTCCATGACATTGACGTGACTATCAGCAGCGGCCTTCATTTTCACCAACGTGCGATCGATATGTCCTTTGTACAGCTCGTGGTTGCCGCAGCAGTAGATTACAGGGCAGTCAAAGGTGTCATTGGCCCACAGGACGCCCCGTGTTAACAGATCAATATCGCCGGCGAGCACCACCAGATCTACCTCTACCTGGGGCGGCTGAAAGCGATCGAACTCATTGTGTAAGTCAGAATAAATCAGGATTTTCATAAGGCCCGTTACGATTCTGATATCTCAGTGAACCGGTGATGCCGATTCGATTTTAGCCTTAGCCTCAACCTCATCAGACATGAGCTGCAAGACGCTTTACCGGTATATTGAAGGCCGACCGAAAACCTCACAGACTTCCGCATTGATCCCACCGACTCGCCTGCTGAGTGCCAGTCCCCAGCGCATCCCCAAAGCCTCCTCATGAAAGCAGGCACCTACGCCAGTCCGGACATGTTCACTATATACAGTAGAACCGGACTGAGCAACGTGGCTTTATCCTCATCTTTGGGGATTTTTCATGTCGCTTAAGCTTGCCTTGGCCGCCGTGCTTCGTACCCTGCGTCGCCGAGGCCGCCATAGCCAAGAGAGCCTCAATTACGGAAGCAGCCGTACCTACATGTTCCGCTTGGAAAAGGGAGCATCAACGGTCACGTTGGACAAGCTCGAATCAATCTGCGCAGGGCTAGAAATCAGTCCGCTTACATTCTTGGCCCTCACTTTGTCGGCGAAAAGTGGTGATTCCACTCAAATGCTTCTACAGAAAGTCCAGGCAGAATTGGATGAATTTGAGCATTCCGGTGGCGGCGAAGTATTGAAAGCGGAGGTCGCGGCAGGAGCGGTGGTTGAGCGCCGGCCTGGGAAACCGGTCGATCCTGAAAAACTCAAGAAAGTCCTCCAGTGCAAAGCCGAAGGTATGAGCCAGAAGATGGCGTCCGAGATGCTTGGGATACCCAAGCAGACCGTACACGACCTTTGGCGACGTGACGTTGAGTGAGAAGTCTTACAGCTCTCATCGCTTGCTAGGTGCATCACGAGGTGTCCGGTTCACGTACACGCAATGTCATCCAGTGTGTTCGCTTTCGATAAGGAAATCCCTTTTATGGATAGAGTCTGCGCAAGATGCATTGGCGACGCAGATCTCAAGCAGTGGATCGCAAACGCAAGCGGTGGTCGCGGCTGCGATTATTGCGGAGGCTACACCTCACCCACCGTACCGCTCGACGAGCTTTGCGATTATCTAGAAAGCTGCCTGGGCCGATACTATGGTGCAGCCGTGGATCAGTTGCCCTGGAATGGTCGTGAGGGCGGCTATCAAGGCAGAACGTGGTCTACTGAGGAAGTCCTGTTTGATCTTGTGGGGTTGAATCTTCCATTGGACTACGATGGCAGACTCCAGCAAGCCATAACTTGGGGACTCTCAGATGAGATCTGGTGCGACTATGACTGGATGCGCCTTGATGAAGATAAAGCCATGCAGCAGGCCTGGGATGGTTTCTGCAGCACGGTGAAGCATAAGCGCAGGTTCTTTTTCCACCACATGGGTGGCGACCACGAAGATCCTGACTCATTTTCATCGTTAGATATCTTAGGGGCCATCGCCCATCTGGTTGAAACTTCCGGTCTAATCCGCGTCCAGGCTCCGGGGCTTCGCCTTTACCGGGCCAGGCCAAATTTCACAAAGCGGTCGCCCACAGCAGGTGACTTTGGGCCTCCCCCTCGTCATGTCTGCCAAAGCAACCGGATGAATCCTGCCGGTGTACCGATGTTTTATGGCGCGCTTGATCCTCGCACGGCGGTAAAGGAGGTACGTGAGACGAAGTCCCGGGTCGGGTATTTCATCACAGAGACGCCTCTCATAGTGCTTGATTTGACAAGGGTGCCACCTGTCCCTGGTATTTTCTCGGACGCGAGCCGAAGCCGGCGGCTTCACTTACGATTCATCCATTACTTCATCCACGACATCATGCAGCCAGTGGCCAGGGATGATCGTATCCATATGGATTACGTGCCATCTCAAGTCGTCACAGAGTTTTTGCGTGAGCATGAATTTGGATCAGGATCCCTGGACGGGATCTTGTACGGTAGCGTTGCGGCCCCCGGAAAACACAACTTGGTTCTGTTCGTTGATACTCTTGAAGCGCCGAGTGATTTTCTTGGCCGCGCTAGAGTCGCGCCGCTGAAGTTTCTTCGCGCGAAGACGGTATCTTCCGTCGCGGGTGCGTGCTCAAGCGCACAGGCTACATAGCCTGTAGTCCCGTCATCAGTGCGGCGGAACGGGCTACTTCAATGTTGATGACGATCAGCTCAACCGGTAGGTCGCATGCAAGGCGCTCAACTCATTGAGACCTCTCTGAAGCATCTGACTATAGCCAGCCCGATCCTTGATGAATGGGGAAAAAAGGCTGTGACCCAACCACTCGTCGAACCCGACTTGGGCGACGTTAGCTAATGCCATCCCGACCGACCTCACATCTTCAAATCGGCCATGCTGTGGATCCTGAATGCCGAGGTCGTCATAAACATAATCTGTGGTGTCGACCAACTTCCCCCACCTCTGGAATGAACCGCGTCTGACCTGACAAGGAACGCAGCGGCCACAGTGTCTGTAACCAAAGCGCTGAAATCTTCCGCAGCTCGTAGATGCGACCGCATATTGGGTGAGAAGGCCCTGATTGGTGCACTCAGCGAGCATTTCTCCCTTAGTCTTGAGCGAATATGGATTCTTGATCTGGACATTGATCTGCGCGGAATCGAAGATTTTCTGTAAGCGTCCTAGATATTCAGGGTGCGCCGTTCGCGTACTCAAGCTTCCAAACCGGGTGACTGTGAGCGGAGGATTGATCGCGATGAAGCCGTTCTCACAAATATAAAGCGGAACAATATTGCCACGCTGGTACCGGTCAAGGGATGTTGCTACGGCCATCCCGAAGGCTAGGAAGATGATTGAGCGAGCGCGTTGTGAGGGTTCCTGGCTACTTGGAGATTTTGCAACATGATTCAGCCCGATTCTGGTAAGACCAAGGCCATCTGCAAACTGAGCTTGCTTTGCACCATCTCCGCGCACTATCTGGCTGACTGCATAAGGCCTTAACCCTTCGTTAACCAGATCGATCGCGCCGATCAAGCTGTCCAGGCCACCAGAGAGCAAAACAACAGAGTCTTCCTTTGGGTGTAGGGCTTGCATTTGGGGTGGCGGAGCAAAGCCATCAGGATGAAATGACAGTGTCCACCGATCAGTAGTGAGGAAGGCCAATGCAGATGCTAAGGCGACGCTTTGCGTGTTCCAGAAGTCGGGATCCTGCACCGCAATCTCAAGGTCAATGACTCGCGTCCAACCATCAGCGCTGGTGGCGCGTATAGCGGTGAAGTCTGCTGCCACAACGGAAAGAGCGATGCTCAGAAAATCCCACGCCCTAGGCGATATCTCCAAATGCCTCTTCTCAAGCAGGTATCGCGCGTAGCCACCTACACTGACCTCGCCTTTCTCAGCCTTCCCGTAAATTACAACCTGCGTCGCCCGCTCACTAACTCGTACCCGAAAGCCGGCTGGGCCACATACAAATTTCATTCTACGTACCCCTCAAACACCTCAAAGGTATCCTGCAAAGCGCGGGTGACCACTTGTGAAATCCGCCCTGTCGTCAAGCGAGAGCCGGACGCCGCAATCTTGCGAAACGATGCGGATACACACTCTTTGATGTAGTCCTTGATTTCTCTCAGACGCCTCACAGCGACAGTCGCTGATGAAGCTTTTTCCTGAACGGCCTTCCCAAGATCGAGCTCGTATCGGTGAAATACATCCATCGCAGTAAAGCGTTCGATTGCAAAAGCGCGTTGGTCTGCCGATAGGTTGAGCAAATCAGCATCCGGGTATCGTACTAATACGTCAGACAGAGATCCTCGGATGGACGCACGCTCCGCTTCCGCGTCTTGAGTGCCGTCGACCGGGCGCACAGCCTCGACCAGAGCGTCCATGACCTCTGAAGCTGATCGACCACTCCATAGCACCGGATCAAGTGCGGTTGAGCTTGCTGGAGCAGATGGATCAGCGAGGGATTCCAGGGTATTGCTGAAGACTCCGGCGATAGCTGCTGTACCACCGAACCGGGCAGTGGTCGTTTTCGCCCCACCATATCCATGGCGAACGTATTCACGAAGGCTTCTGCGTAAGCTCCCGCGATCGCCGTTTCTCGCATAGTCTCCGAGCCCTCGACGCGCACCAATGAATCGAGCCGGAGGAGCAATGGGTACGGCTGCGGCAGGAACCGTTTCAGGAATGGAAGTATCCGCATCAACATCTCCATGCGCATCTTCCTCTTGGCCCGGAGGGTCTTCACCCCCTGGCTCCTCAAGTGGAGGCTCAGGCGGCAGTGGCGGCAGTGGCGGAGTCCAGGGAGGCACCATAGGCACCCCTTTGCCTGGCCCATCGCTATTTTGTGACGTTCCCATCCCATTTCCTTATTGCTGCCTTCACAGGGGAGCTGACTTCGGCGCTCAGCCAGTATTCGTAGACAGATTTCGCCCATGACTCGTCAGTCAATTTTGGGACGATGCCAGCTTGAATCTGCGCCGGCGGACGCTCTTTCAAAAACGCAGCAAGGCGAAGTCCTTGTTGTCCATCTAGCTTCCCTACAACAAGGAGAGCCTCAAGAATGGATGGCACTCCCCACTCCTGTTCAGTGCTAGCCCTATCCAGGAGACGATCCATCAACACTGTGATTTCGAGCGGCGCGAGGGTCGCGAGTCTCTCTCTGAGCTGATAGGCCATATCGGGCATTTCAAGTAATGCCGACAGTAATTCGGAACCCTCTGATGAAAGGCGATCCTCATCAGTGATAATCGGCGCGTGCTCGCGACTTACATAAATGGCGCCTCGCAGATCCTTGTCGGCTAACGCCGGAGGCAACGCCAACCAGTCCTTAACGAAAGGGTGCTCCCACGGTTGGGGAAGCGTAAGCGCTTTGCCCTGCTTCAAGCTTTCCTCCCATTCCTGAAGCATTGCGGGCTTGCCCTGCTTGTGGGAAGCGACCGCTTTCATCAACTCCTCATAGGCTTTGGGGTTACCACTACGTTCAAAGAGCATCAACTTGACGAGCACGGCCTCATCGACTCCAACACCTTGAGCTCGCGAGATGGTCATACGGATGGCGAGAGCGTTCAGGAAGCGCTTGATCAACCGTGGATTACCTTGGATTCCAGAGGCCGAGGTCATCACAGCCGCCAAACGTTCGGCGGTGTCGAACTTGCCAATCAACTCAGTCGGGTAAGAATCGTAGAGCCCCTGCATGAAGGCTCTGTCTACACGGTTACCTTGCCATGTCGTCCTGAGCTGATCTCGAACCCTGATGCGTATCTGCTCGACAATTGGCTTATCCAAAGTGCTGTTCTCCAAGAACAGCATCATCATGTAAGCCCTTACTTCCTGCGTACCTAGAGGAGGAACGCGGATGGGAACCTGGATCAGTTTGTCAAAATAGCTGGTGACTAACACGTCGTCAGGGACACCACTGAAGTGCCGGCGAACCGCGTGCTTGATCATCTCGTTATCAGCGGCGATGACGAATGCGGTATTACGCAGGAAAAGGAACAGTCGAATGGCTTCAAGCGTCGAAATCGTTGTTTCTGGAAGACAGCGATCCAGATCGTCGATCAGCACGACCAGCGTCACACCTAGGTCGTCGAGAATGGATTCGAAATTGTCTCTTAGAGCTTGAATTTCCCGTGGCGGCGATGATCGCGGTGGCTTTTCCCGGACAAGATCCTTGGCGAGCTTTGCAGCTTCTTCGGCCTTATCGTGAATGTCGGAAACTGCTGCTTGATCGACCCCACCTGACCAGACTCGGCCTGCCAAACTGAAAACTTCACCCATAAATCCAGGAGGAGGTACGCCGCTGGCCAACGCGAATGCTGCTCCACCAACCATTTTGGCCGCACGAAGCCAATTGACTCGTGCGATCAGCTCGCCGGCTTTCTCCAAACCTGTTTGACGCTTTAGCGCTTCCTCCTCAAGGCGGGTCGCAATAACGTCCATGAGTGCAGCCCTGGCGTCATCGTAGCCTTGGTAGAGCCATGCATTGAACTCAACGAATACGAAATCTTTTGATGGTTTCTCTTTCGGCTCAGGCGGGGTTCGAAGCGACGATTGGATCAGTTTGATCATCGAGGACTTACCGGCGCCCCAAGCCCCTGAGACACCGATTGAGATTGGCCGACCATCCGCCTGATAGATGATTTCGGCGACGGTGTCGGCCACTCCGGAGAAGTTTAGAAAATCCGTTTCTGTTTCATTATCAACCCACATATTTCCCTCCTTGGAATCTCACAGTGCCAAAATGACCTCAATGCTGCCTCAGAAAGCACAGCAGGACTGATCAAAGTTGACGGTGTCAAATCGACAGTATCTCAGAATGAGGAGAGACGCTATACAACGTCGGTCAGCGAACCTTCCTGGTCAGCACCCAACAGCACTACTCAGCATCCCAGAAGCTCTGGGCAAATCCTGCGTCATCGGACAAGACCAAGATCATTTTGCTTCGGTACGTCCCTCCATCTAAGCCCCGATACCGTATTTGAACAGAAAATTTGGCACCGCTCCTCCACGTAGCCTTTTCCCCGCCGAGCACGCCAAATGCATTGGATGCAGTCTTTCCGTTAGCTAGCACAGGAATGATTATGTTCGAAAAAAAACACCTCCTGGCATCGCTGGGCAATTGCGTGGATGTCGGATCGACTAATGCAGCCCGGACGTCCCGCTCCCTGGCTCTGAGCCTCACTTCGCAGGCCGGGCGATTTCCAGTGTTCTCAATCAATAGGTTCAGCGCAATCCCTTCAGAGCCTCCGGAGTGGGTAGTGACTCTGGCCGTCAAGATGGGACGGTTCGCTCGCTTCCACAAATTGACCGTCATGAGTAGGGACGCAAGAGAAATGATGAGCGCACTGACGCCCACAGGGTTGGACAGCATCTCGTTGGAGATAGCCAAAGAATCCGACATTCAAGAATCCATCCATTCATACATCGGCTTGTCACAAAGCCATTTTGTGGGCTTTTTTTTGAGTGGATCGCCCACTCTGCCAAGGCCTGCATGTTTAATTACACTCACTAGACCTGCCTGATTCTATTCGACTTGACCACCCAATTTCATTCGACCTGACCACTTTCCCAGACTCAAATCCTCAGTACCCAAGTCAAGCCCGTACTCATAGCAAGCTGAGCATCTCGGAAAAATGAAATCTAATAGCAACCTCAGGCAAGGTCTTGATAAGAATACGGGGTCAAATTGGATTCTGTTCAACTCATTACGACCAAGTCAGTTGCCGACCTGGAGTGCGACCATCTAAAGTTTCGGGCTGCTCTCACTGAAAGGCACGGGCGGTTTTGGCGGATTCGTGACATTCAGCGCAATTCGCCAATACCCGACGTCATGCCAGACGCCGTGCTTGAATCCAACTTCTGGATACGTACCGATGTGAGCGAAGCCAAGTGCTTCGTGTAGCCCCACGCTGCCATCGTTGGGTAGCGCGATGCCGGCATAGGCTGCGTGAAAGCCTTGCCTTTCCAGTGTCGGCAGCAATACGTCATAGAGAGCCCGGCCAACGCCGCTACGGTGTGCGTTTGGCGCTATATAGACCGTGACGTCGACCGACCAGCGATAGGCCTCACGAGCACGATGCTGACTGGCGTATGCATAGCCGATAACCTGGCCGTCTCGCTCCGCTACGAGGTAGGGGTAAGTCCGCAAAGTCGATTCAATCCGCTTGGCCATCTCTTCGACTGGAGGGGACTCTAGCTCGAACGAAATCGCGGTACGCTCGACCATCGGTGCGTAGATTGCCTGGATGGCTTGCGCGTCCGAAAGCTGCGCAATCCTGACTGTGGTGATGTTACTCATCCTTTATCCCCTTGGTGGCTCAAATCGATCTTTGGTTGACCCGTTTCGAGAGTGCCTCAGCGCTTTCCTTACGCTCGGAGTAGCGGTCTACCAGATACGTTTCCCGGCCCCGAACCATCAGCGTGAACTTCATCAGTTCCTCCATCACATCCACCACACGGTCGTAGTAGGCAGATGGCTTCATACGCCCTACGTCGTCGAACTCCAGGAAGGCCTTGGGTACTGACGACTGGTTTGGGATGGTGATCATCCGCATCCAGCGCCCGAGGATCCGCAGCTGGTTTACCGTGTTAAAGGACTGTGATCCACCGCAGACCTGCATTACGGCAAGGGTTTTACCCTGACTAGGTCGCACAGCCCCCATCGTGAGAGGAATCCAGTCGACTTGGGCTTTGAACACAGCAGACATTGCACCGTGACGCTCTGGCGAACACCAAACCTGTCCCTCCGACCATAGAACCAGATCCCGCAGCTCTTTTACCTTTGGATGGTCTTCCGGAGCGTCATCAGGGAGAGGCAGACCTGATGGGTCGAAGATCACGGCCTCGGCTCCTATTAGAGTCAGGATGCGTGCGGCCTCCTGAGTCAACAGCCTGCTGAAAGAGCGCTCACGGGTTGAACCATACAACAACAAAATACGCGGCTTGTGGGCCGGTTGATCGTGGCCCTGCAGCAGATCCAGTGTGGGGATATCAACCAGTGAAAGATCCAGATTTGGAAGATCCGGACTGCTCTCCGAGGAAAATTCGTCCATCACAGCTCACCTATACGATCTAGCTCGCGCTTCAGTTCCTGCGGCGTAAGCGTCGAATGATTCAGACTGAAGAACGCTTCGAAACGCTTTCTGATCTGGACGACGGTCGAGTCAAATGCGGCCTGTATGTCGCTGTCCGTTCCTTCAACATCGGAAGGGTCGGCAAGGCCCCAGTGGCTTTTGACAGCAGGCCCAAAATAGACCGGGCATGGCTCGCCCCCGGCCTTGTCACAGACGGTGATAACCACATCCGGTGGTGATTCCGAAAAGACCTCTGAGCCTTTGCTGTAGAGATCTGTGGTGTCGATGGCCAGCGCTTGTAGCGTGCTCACAGCGCGGGGATTCAGTTGCCCACTAGGGAAGCTACCTGAACTAACGGCAGTAAAACCATTCGGGGCCGAGTGGTTGAACAGCCCCTCCGAGAGAACGCTCCGACAGCTGTTGGCCGTGCACATAAACAGTACTTTCATGGGTATCTCCTAGACGGGAATGCTCAGCCGCAACGCCAGTGCCGCAAGCGTTGGCAGCAAGATAGGGAGGGTGAGGATGCTTCCGACTTTGAAGTAGTAGCCCCAGGTGATACGGATATTTTTCTGCGCCAGGACATGCAGCCACAGCAGCGTGGCCAGACTTCCGATTGGCGTAATCTTTGGGCCGAGATCGCAACCGATGACATTTGCGTAGATCATGGCCTCACGCACGAATCCGGTGGCGTCGCTACCCTGAATGGACAGAGCGCCGATAAGCACACTCGGCATGTTGTTCATGATCGAGGACAGCAGCGCAGCGGTGATGCCCGTGCCCAAGGTAGCGGCCCACAGTCCATGCTCGGCAAACGTGTTAAGCAACCCCGAGAGGGAGTCAGTCAGACCAGCATTGCGCAGGCCGTAGACCACCAGATACATGCCCAACGAGAACACTACGATCTGCCAGGGTGCGTGCTTGATGACTTTCCTCGTCGAGATGATGTGGCCTTTCCCTGCGATGACCAGCAGGATCACCGCACACACAGCAGCGACGGCGCTGATGGGGATGCCTAGCGGTTCCAGTGCGAACAGGCCAACCAGTAATAGGCCAAGCACCCACCAGCCAGCAATGAAAGTCGCCCGGTCACGAATCACAGCCTCTGGCGCCTCAAGCTGATTCGCGTCGTAGTGGGCGGGAATGTCCTTTCGATAAAACATCCAGAGCATGAACAGCGTCGCGGCCACTGCCACTAGGTTCACTGGCCACATGACTGAAGCGTACTCCCCGAAACCTACGCTGAAAAAGTCAGCCGAAACGATGTTGACCAGGTTCGACACCACCATGGGCAGACTGGCGGTATCGGCGATAAAGCCTGCGGCCATCACGAACGCCAGGGTCGATGCAGGGCTAAAGCGCAACGCCGTGAGCATCGCTATAACGATGGGAGTGAGGATCAGTGCTGCGCCGTCGTTGGCGAAAAGCGCCGAGACGGCTGCCCCGAGCAAGATCATCAAAGCAAACAGGCGCCCGCCTTTCCCACCGCCCCAGCGGGCAACATGAAGCGCTGCCCATTTGAAGAAGCCCGCTTCATCAAGCAGCAAACTGATGATGATTACGGCGATGAAAGTCGCGGAAGCGTTCCAAACGATGTGCCACACCACCGGCACATCCCCCAGACTCACGACGCCAGTCAGTAGTGCCAGAACGGCACCCGCTGCCGCGCTCCAACCGACACCTAACCCCTTGGGTTGCCAGATAACAAGGACGAGCGTAACTACGAAAATCGACGCAGCGATGAGCATGAGTATGAGTATGTTCCAGATCAGGAGGTCAGCAGCAGGAGGCCTGGCGTACGGGCCGGTCTTCCATGGAAGCCAGCCGTCCTTGATGGTCGTTAACCCAAGACAGGTGGGCCTGCGTAGTGACGTTCAAAACATCCAGCGCCCATTGTTCCAGCTCGGGATGCAGCCGGTAGTAAACCCACTGACCTTGCCTGCGATCCGCGAGTAACCCGCAAGCACGCAACTGTGCAAGGTGCCTGGAAACCTTCGACTGGTTATCGTCCAGTGCCCAGATCAACTCGCACACGCACAGCTCACCCTCTGCGGACAGCATGAGCATGATCCGAGCGCGGGTTTCGTCTCCCAGGCACTTGAAGAAGGTGTGTGGTGCAAGGTTCATAAGCAATCGACCTAGATATGTGGATAACCGAATATACAGATATAAACACATTCAGTTCGCTTGCACAAATGACTAGCGACCGGACTTGATGATCCAGGTATCGGAGGTTGAGGTTCACTTCAAAGGCAGCGATACCGCGAGATCAGCACTCGCCAGCTTGCATGTGATCGACGATTTGGGGCCTAGTTGATTCCCCATGGACTCCCCATCTGACTCGGCTCCGGTGTAGGCGATCTGCCATACGTCGCTAAGTCCGCTTGCGATATGATGCCAAGCAGATATCAAGCAGGCAGCTTGGGAACGGTTGAAAGGCCGGGGCTGTATGGCTTTTATTTCACAACACAGGAACGTGTTCTATGCCAGTCGATGCACCTCCATTTGTCCCTCCACCACGACTGCCTGTAATTTCTCTCCCACCCACGTACCAAGGGCAGCAGGCATACCTTCCACCAGGTGCTAGTGAGTGGATGCCGCTGACAGCTGAGGCTTATCAAGTCCTGAAGGGCGTCGAGCCTGATGATGAAAATGTGATCAGCTCGAACAGGAATAGGCTTAGCGAGATGTTTTCGTCTGCTCTTCAGGTACCTAACTTAGGTTTTTTTGCTGGAAGCGGTACATCTCTAGGTAACCCAGGCGGGCCTAGCATGTGGAAGCTATGGCAAGACTCGATGTGTGACCCGCAGACTCATGCGCTGACAGCTGCCGGCCAGCAGGTTACTGAGCGTGTCCGTTACGCCGAGCGCGATAATCCGAACATTGAGCATTTCTTATCACAGTGCGACGCCTACCTGGCGTTCAATGACGACCCAGTCGTCGAAGAGTTTGTCGCACGCGTGAAGGAGCAAATCCTACACGCTTGCTCAACGTTCATTACTCTGCCCACTTCAGACATATCGGCATATCGTGAACTCCTCCAGAAGCTGGCTAGGAGAAGGGTTCGTGACCCGCGCCTGAAGGTGTTTACGACAAACTATGACATGTGTTTTGAAACGGCAGCGTCGGAACTGGGCATGGTCATTATTGACGGATTTTCCTACACCCGCAGACGCCGGTTTGACGGCAAACATTTCACGTACGACATCGTGCGCCGGGAGGCAGACAGCCACGAGTTTGCCGAAGGCATTTTTCAACTGCTGAAGCTACACGGATCAGTCAGCTGGAGCCGTGATGGTCATGAAATCTATGAGGACAGCCGACCGACGCCGGAAAACGCGTGCCTGATATATCCCGCAAAAGGAAAATACCAGCAAGCGTTTCTTCAACCCCACTTGGAGCTGCTTTCAAGATTTCTGGAGTTTTTACGTCAACCAAACAGCTGTCTGGTTGTGTCAGGATTCGGGTTTAACGATGACCACCTTTCCGAACCGATCTATTCAGCCTTGCAATCCAACCCTAGCCTGAAGCTGATTCTTTGCGACTACAGTGGCATCAGCCATGTCCACAATCGTGGGGATAATGGATCGAGCGCCTACTGGGGAAAATTCCGCGATCTCGCTCAGCGTGGTTTCGACGTCCATTTTGTTAGTGGTTCATTCAGCGATCTGGCCGCGCATATCCCCCACCTACGCACGGCTTCGCCAGCTGAGAATTTGGCGAACGCAGTCAAACGGATCGGTAGGTAATCATGTCCCCAGAAGGAATACTCCTTAGCACGCTTAAAATCGGGGTGGTCACCAGCGTGGCTGCGCAGTTGATCAAAATCAACTTGGCACATGCTGGAGAGAACAGCGGTCGATATCTCGGTCAAAATCGCTATGGCAAGGGTGAGGTGGGGGAACTGGTTCTGATCGAGGGTCAGCAGGCAGTGCTCTTAGGACGCATCACCGAGGTGAACCTACCTGATCGCGAGCGTACCGAGATTTCCCAAGATTTTGCTGGCACGCATGCTATTGACGCGATCGGCTTTATCCGCCTGCTGGGGTCTGTTCACCCTCACACCTTGAAAGTCACTGCAGGCGTCAGCTCCTACCCACGATTGGGAGACCGGGTTTACTCAGCACCGGGCTCGTTTATCTCCAAAATCCCAACATTGATTTCGAGCGGAATAAATGGAGAGTCTCCCCGCGTAACGCTTAACCTCGGACATGTTTCTGGGGACGGCGGTTTCGCGATTGCTGTAACGCCAGAAAAACTCTTTGGTCGGCATTGCGCGATCTTGGGCTCAACTGGGGGAGGGAAAAGCTGGACGACTTCAAAGCTTATTGAGGAGTGTCGTCGATATGCCTGCAAGATCGTGCTTGTGGACGCTACCGGGGAGTACCGGTCGCTTGAGGGGGAGGACTCAACACATCAACATCTTGGAAACCCGCTGCATCGCACGACAGGCTCACTTGAGGTAGGCATTCCACCCACCTGCTTCAATGAGACTGATTTCATTGCACTCTTTCAGCCATCTGGTAAAACCCAAGGCCCGAAACTCAGAGAAGCCATCAAGAGCCTGAGACTGGCAGCGTTGGCTCCAGATATCTTCCCAGGAGGGTATGTCCCGAAAGTAAGTCAACTCAAAGCTGATTTCCGTCGGGCGATGAACAGGGACGACAACGCCAACAGGGTAGGTAATCCAAATCTACCCTTCGATCCGGGCATGTTGGTTCGGCAGATTGTCGAGGAATGCTGCTACCCGACCGGCCATAACAACGATATGACTAGATGGGGCGCTGCGAGTAGCGAGCTATCTTATTGCTCCTCTCTTATGACACGAATCATGAGCGTAATGGACTCCCCTTCGTTGAGCAGCGTATTTAGCCCAGCTCAGGGCCTACCGAGTTTAGTTGAACATCTGGATGAATTTATTGCCGGTGAAAAGCGGCTATTCAGAATATGCCTCAGCTCAGTTGGCTATGAGTTCAACGCGAGAGAAGTCATCGCCAACGCTATCGGCAGACTGTTATTGCTTCGAGCACGCAACGAGTCTTTCAGGCAGCGCCCGCTAATCGTCATCTTGGACGAAGCTCACAATTTCCTAGGAAAAACATTAGGGAATGAAGACGACGTTCAGAACTTGGATGCGTTCGAACTCATCGCGAAAGAGGGACGAAAATTCGGGCTTAACATCTGCCTGGTGACTCAGCGACCGCGAGACATCACAGAGGGAGTGCTGAGTCAGATGGGCACGTTGCTCGTGCATCGCCTTACAAATGACCGTGACCGAGAAGTGGTCGAGCGTGCGTGTGGAGAGCTGGATCGTTCCGCTGCAGCGTTCTTGCCCAATCTGAAACAAGGTGAGGTGGCATTGGTAGGTGTAGATTTTCCAATCCCTGTAACTATTCAGATCGGACGTCCCACCCAGCCTCCAAAGTCGGACGGGCCGAGCTTTCAGGAACTATGGTGAAGTCGAAATCCGTTCAGCCAGCATCGCAGTTCTGAGGCTTTATAAGTGCCTTAGAATTCAAACACTTATAGGTAGGGCGCCTACGGTCGGCGCCCATGCTATCGCTGAGGGCGAGAGCTCAACTATGAAATGCACATCATCAACGGGTACTTGATCGCTGGAGCCATATATTTGGCGATCTCTTCGATTATCCATGCAGCGCATGGCCACAATGCCTGCACACCCAGCAGCACCGTAAATACGACAAATGCCCTTAATAGATACTCATGGGCGAGCTTGATATGGCTCACTTTTGCGTTATTGCCCGGATAATTATCGATGACGGCGATGGCAATACATTTCGCCAAGCTCGCTGCAGGCTTTTGTGTCGCCCAGCAGCGCGAGATGTCGTCGGCCCCTACTGTATGGGCCGAGCTCACACGCAATACGCAGAACGCACTGTAGCCAGCCCGAATGACGTAGGCGACTGCGAGGGCAAATACGATTAAACATATGACACCCAAGGCTTTGCTGGCTTTATCGCTCCAAAGGCTAGGCAACAAAGACGCCAATACTGGGATGAGCGCAGTCACCGCCGCGAGATAAACACCGGCCTTCGCATCGGCCCCTTTGCGCCTTTCCTGTTCCGCATCGTACATGCGACGAGCTTCTTCTAGGGCGATCTCGCTCTCAGCGTCCCAATCACCATTGCTGACCGACGCTTTCCATCCATCGCGCATTTGAGCGCTCGCCGCAGCCTGATCGGGCGTAGCAGGGACGAGGGACGGCCAAAAAAACTGCATGTCAAACCGAGCCATCTCGAATACTCTCCAGCTCATCAACGATTGCGCTAGCAATTGGGTATCCCGTTTGATTCTCGATCCAAGCCCACTGCCCGTTTGGATTGACCTCTAAGAACCAGAGCTTCCCGTCTCGATCGCATACCAAATCAATAGCGCCATAACGCAGATTCAACCGCCGTACTAGCTCACGGCATTGGTTTAGCGCCTCATTAGGCAGGCTGATTGGCTCATGCCTTAAATCAGGGTGGCTACCTCGACGCCAATCAACCTCAGTTTCTTCTTTTTCCTGAGACCAGATGGCAGTGGCAAATACCTGAAAACCAACAACGGTGACACGGACATCATATTTCTTGAGCACCTCCGCCTGGACTATTAGCGGAGCGAGACCAAGAGCTGGCTCATCCGCTGAGGCCAATGGTTGCAGTCGCGACGTGAACATCACCTTTTCTAGCGCACCAGGCAAAACGGCTTGTCGCAGCGGCTTCCCCACAGCGCGGCCTTCTGCTGTTATAGACTCTACAGACTGCAACCGGTTGGTGATTACGGTGTTGGGGATGTTGAAACCGAGTTGATGCGCGGTAATGAGCTGTCGAGGTTTGTCCTCAGCCAGAAATATTTGGATAGGGTCGCTGAACCAACGGCCCTCCAGGCGGAAATACAGACTTTTGAGAAAGCTGCCCCACTCAGCCTCAATGTAGGCGCGCTCACCATGATCTTTCACTAATTCTGGAGCCTGAGGAGCACCCGGTCGGCGGAAATATGCGGCTGTTACTTTTTGCCCCGAGACCGTCTTGCCATTCTGTTCAATCGCCCAATCGTCGACGCTAACAACGCCCATCGAACTTCGAGATTGAGGGAGCAATTCTGTGTTCAGCCTAAAGTAAGGCAGGCCCCGCCGCTGGAGCTCTGCGACGACATAGTCCATCGTTATATCGCGGCAGTTTGTAACTAGCAAAAACATGACAGCCCAGCCTCAGTCTAAGTAGAAACGGTTGTCTAGTCCGAACTGCTCACTGCCCGGATCGTCGTTTTCAAGCTCAGCCTCAGTTTTGGTCATCAGCTCCAGCATGAAGTTGCGATCCCCTGGATCGTCCTCCTCAACCACCGTATCTGTTTTAGTAATCAGTTGAAGCAGGTGGGATCTCTGACCCGGACGCGTGAAGTCGTCGTCAGCCTCGGGGGTTTGGGATGTTTTTGTTAGTGTTTCCAGCATGATGAACGAGTCGTCATCATCCTCACCGTTGACTTTAGTCTTAGTGAGAAGCTCATCTAGCGCTCCGCGAGCAATAATGGGCTTGACTCCGTCCGGAGTTTCAACGACCCACATGTCGTGATGAGTAGAGTAATAACCGGGTAGATTATCTGTGCCAGATCTGGGTACCGCGCTTCTCGCGAGCAAAGGTGATACTGCCTTTTCTGCGTCTGTCGTCGAGCTGGGCATCACACTGAACTCCTACATGGCGATGTGCCAATGTAGCACGGGAGACTAGGTAAAACGCCGTCGCCCGTTTGGTGGCATGCATTTGAGTTTTGGAAGGCACCACTATCCAGAAAAATAGTGAAGCGCTGCGCCGACGCATCTGATCCCCTATGCCCACGCTAGCCTCGTTGACTGGAAGCTGTGCCAGCAAGCTCCATGCGCACCTACATTGTTGCTAACCTGGCTTTCGAAAACGAAAATTGTCGTCGCGCAGTGATGGCAATAGCGGCTCTCTTCCGCACGAGGATTTAACATGAACTCCGTAGCTCAAAGCCAGATCGATGATGAGGTCGCCCATGGCTACAAGCCCCACGCTTTAGGCTCTGGATTGGCGATGTTGCCGCTGAACGAGCTCGGAGATCGTGAATTCGAGATAATGGTGTACTCGCTGATAGAGGCAAGGATCCGGAGCAATGACTATGCGAGCTTCGACCGAGTTGTATTGATGAAAGGCGTGGGTGAGCGAGGAAGGGATTGTCTTCTGTACCGCCAGGGTGATGTTGCCGGGCTAATCCAATGCAAAAAACTCCAAAAAAAGATGTCGCGACCAGAGGTGATGGAGGAAATAACAAAGTTTTTGATGTTTACAATCGCTGAAGATGAATTGATGCCTTCGCCACGGGAATTTGAATATCACCTTTACGCTAGCGGCGGTTACTTCGAGCCCGCCGTCACGCTGCTCTCAGCGTTCAAGGCTGAAAGCAAGAAGGAAGTCGAATCCGGAAATTTACTCAGAATCATTCAGGGGTTGAAAGAAAAATACGCTACGTTCAAGGCCTATGACGAGCAGCAAGCACTTGAGCACATAGCGAGGGCGCTAGACGCGGTAACGGTGAAGCCGTTTACCGGCGTTGACCTAAATCTTAGTTTGGCTAGCTATCCAATCGTGATGTCGAGATTTTTCAGGACACTACCCGTCTTGGACTCAAGCAGCTTTGAGGAAATTCTTACTCAGAAGCTGGAGGAATCCGGCATAAAATTTCTGACAGATCAAAGCCTGAGCGATCTGTACAAGCGTCTGTCTGCGGTGCCTCCTGAATTCCAAGTCGTTTTGGGCAATGTCGACCTCTTCGGCTACTCGGAAAATTATTTTAAGTTTCTTGGCAAAGAAGGCTTCTCTGAACTGATAAAAAAGGTTTCTGACGTGCGCCTTTTTCTGGACATCAAAACTCATGACTACGCCGCGTCGCTCATCATGCCTGAAATGGTGAAAAAGCTCACAGAGCCTTACGTCCACACAGGGCTGGTGCTTCCATTCACGCTCAGCGTCGTAGCTCAATATCTAAGCAAGCGGATTCTCCCTAGCGTTATGTCTAGGGCGAGTCCAAAAGCAGCGCTCAAGCATATGCACCCTCATCTGGGGCTCACCAAGCAGACCCTGATGGATTCGATACTGGAGGAATGCCTTGAGAGCAGTCGACGTATCTTTGCTGGCGATTATAGTGGGTTTCCAGATCCCGATCCGGATAGACCGAGACGTATAGCGCTGTTCGACGGGCTGCACGCTGGATGCACCACGGATGAACAGCTGAAAGCGAGGTTTCAGCTGGATCTTCCCCTGATCATGCCGATCATTGATGAAATTGAAGTCACCATAAACGCGGCGGTGCCGCAACTGCGCACCGTTGTGATCAACGACATGGCCTACTTCGACGACCCGGAAAAGCTTCAGCGGATCCTCACAACCATCAAGACGATTGAGTAGCGGGGACGTCCTGCTAGAGAGAGAGTGATACCCTCCAAGAGGAGGCGAGGTGACTCGGAGAACGAAAATTTCAAGGTATAATTTGTCCGGCGATTTTCGTATACTTTCGTGAGCTTTTTAAGCGGAAAACCTACAAATGTATACATTTCACAGGTATTTTTCCGCCGCGATAACGCTGCAGGCCTAGTGAATACTGGCCCAGAGAGAAGTATACGGCCTTGAACATAACGCTTATGTCAGTAAGCTGAGCTGATCCCGGGCTTGATTGCCCGGGGTTGAAAAAAACCGATAGACCCTGCTGCAGTGGGTTTATCGGTTTTTTTGTTTTTACGCTAAACGAATTCGTAGGCGTTGCCTTCCTGGGGAGCGCCGCCCCGCCCTCCCCACAACTCCACGCGCCCGCCAATCACCGCCATTGAATGGCCGCCATAGTCAACAACGCCCAGTGTGCCGCTTGCCAGCTCCGAACTCGAAGAGGCTTTGTAGAGGCCCTTCAACCCAAGCCGGTCCAGCGCCTCTTGCCCCATCTCACCGTTGTTCAAGCTTTGCATCGCATGCGCAAAACTCTGTTTTGAAGCCTCGGGATTGTCATCAAAACCATTCCCTTCCATCTGTGCACGCTTGGCACTCACCGCGTACATGAAGTTGGCGTCGGTCATCATCGAGGGGTTGTCCCCCTTGAACTGCGCGTAACTGGCGGCGTACCTCAGTTCAGCCTTGGATAAATCCAGTTCGAACCCATCGCGCATCTTGACGTGATAGCCACCAGCGGTCTCATGCACCTCAGCGAAAACATCAGTGGGCTTCTGCCCAAACTTCATCATCGCCCCCTTTATCGCGGCAACCGTGACGCAATTACCATCAGGCCCCTGGCTGAATCCACTCCAGATATTGTCCGGCTTCTTGCCCGGGTTACTTGCGTCCGGCTTGTAGTTGAAATGCTTGGAGCCCTCGGTAATCGGCAGATTACTCATGGGCTCACTGCCGCCAAAATCGCTTGGATTAACCCGGCCGCCATCACCCCCACCGCCACCGCGATCTGGCGACGGTGTGGGACGCGGTGTTGGAGACGGAGTCGCGTCATCTGCAAACAGCTCCGGAAACAGCCTCTTCAACAGCGCAAGAAAATCCGTGACGGCATCGCGCTTCAGCTGCTCAAGGATCGCTTTGAATTTTTCCTCTCCCAGCGCGTTTCGCTTGTCATTGAGCTTGTCGCGCAGGTCCTGGACCGTCTGGTTTTTGGAGGTTTTCTCGGCGTCATCCAACTGCCTGAGAAGCTGCGTGACCGCCTCTTTATCGGCATCGAACGCATCCCGGTTGCCCTCTGATCGGCTGACGCCATTCAGGAACTGCCCTGCCCACCCAACGCCATAACGCACACCTCCAGCCCCTTGGCCGGACATCGACGAACTTCCCATACCGAGCCACCTTGTGATCGAACACGTTGAGGCTTGATGAGTGGGAAGAACCGTGTGGCCGGTTCCAACACGGGCCTGTCGGCTGTAATCAGGCGAGAGGTGGGAATATTCCCCGATGCCAAATGGCAGGCAAAAAAAAGCCCCTCGATCGAGGGGCTTTTGTTGCGCGTGCGCGTCAGGCCAACAGCATCAGGTCATCTGAATGATGGTCTGCATGATGGTGCTCTGAGTGGAGATGGTCTTGGCGTTCGCCTGATAGTTGCTCTGGGCCTTGATCAGGTCCACCAGCTCGTTGGTCAGGTTGACGTTGGAGTTCTCCAGGGATTTGGACACGATCGAACCCAGGGTACCGGCTTGCGGGGTGTCGTAACCCGGCTGGCCCGATGCATAGGTTTCTTTCCAAGTGGTGCCGCCCGCCGGCTGCAGGCCTTGTTCGTTGTTGAAGCTGGCCAGGGAAAGCTGGCCGATGGACTTGCTCTGCTGGTTGCTGAAAGTGGCGAACAATACGCCGTTACCGTCAATGTTCAGGCCGGTGATCTGGCCGGTGGCGTAGCCATCGGTGACCGGTGGGTTACGGTAGGTGGCCGAGTTGTACTGGGTGATGTTGCTCATGTTGATAGCAATCCCACCAGGGTTGGCGTTCGCACCGTTTTGGGTCCACACGCCGTCGGTCACTGTGCCTGGCACCCAGCCGGTCAGCTGCAAGGTGGTGCTGGAAGTGGTGCCCGTGACAATCCCGGTGAGCTTGCCGGAACCGTCGAAGCTCAACGTCGAGGCTACCGGCGGCGTCGAGCCTGTGCCGGTAGGCGCCGAACCGTCAGGGTTACGGCCATCGATCAGGGTGTAGGATTTCCAGGTGTTGGAATCTGTTTTCACCAGGTATTGCACCATTGGGTGGGCGTTGCCCTGGGTGTCATACAAGGTGGTGTTGTATTGGGTGCTGAAGGTGGTGGAGTCTGTTGGATCAAACGGCTTGGTCGTTTGATCGATCACCGGCGAAGACGAGTTCAGGTTACTGGTGGAATCGACTTTGGTGGACGCCTTGGGTGGCAGGTTCGACAGGTTCAATTGCAGGTCGGTCAGCGCGCCCTTGATGATGTTGCCGTCGGCGTCCGCCGCGTAGCCTTGCAGACGCGAGGTGCCGGTGTTGTTGGTGATGTAGCCATCCTTATCCGAACGGAAGGCACCGCTGCGGGTGTATTCCAGCGAGCCGTCACTGCCCTTCTGAACGAAGAAGCCGCCGCCCTGGATCGCCATGTCCAGCAGACCACCGGTGTTGTTGACGTCACCCTGGGTGAACTGCTGGGAAACGGCGGCCAGGTTTACACCACTGCCGACACTGTTCTGGCCGGTGCCCAGCTTGGACGCGGCGTAGATGTCCGAGAACTCGGCACGGGACGACTTGAAGCCCGTGGTCGCGACGTTGGCGATGTTGTTGCCGGTCACGTCCAGTTGTTTGTTGGCCGCATAGAGGCCGCTAAGGCCGATGTTAAAAGACATGTTTCTCTCCTTCTGCCGTATTTAGCCGGCTCTATGTACCGATAGTCTGAATTTGCGACAGCTTGACGCTGCCCATGCCGCCGGCAAGGTTGAGCAGCATTTCGCCGCCGGTCTGGCTCAACGTCACGCTGGTCACTGTTGCCGGCAGCGAGGTCAACAAGGCAACCGAGTCGCCCGTATCATTTTTGGTGCTGGCCGCGAAGGTATAAGTCCCGGCGGGGGCGACCTCGCCGTTGTCGTCCTTGCCATCCCAGATAAAGCTGGAATCACCGGCGCTTTGGGCACCCATGTCGAGGGTGCGGACCACGTTGCCGTCCTTGTCGGTGATCTTCACGGAGACGTTGCCCGTCGCCGCGGTCACCGCCACCGAGCCGGTCATGCTCTTGCTGGTGTCAACCATGGCCTTGTCGGTCTGGGTGATGATCGAACGCCCGACCATCGACGACGCCTGCAGCGCTTGCGAGGAGCTGAAGTTGCTGGAGATCGCATTCACCGAATCGTTCAGGGTGTTGATGCCTTCCAGGCTGCTGAACTGAGCCAGCTGGGCCACGAAGGCGCCGTTGTCCTGTGGCGACAGCGGGTCCTGGTTTTTCAGCTGGGTTACCAGCAGCTGCAGGAATGCATCTTTACCCAGCGCCTGGTTACCGGTGGCCGTCGTGGCCACCGAAGCGAGGCCGCTGTTGTCCGTCGAGGTCTTGACCTTGGAGTTGAAAAGGTCCTGAACCGGCGTGTTGGTTGTCGTAGAAGTGCTATCAACAATGGCCATTATTTGGCGCCCCTTATCACTGACCCAGGGTCAGGACCTTCTGCATCATGGTTTTGGCGGTGTTCATCATTTCCGCGTTGGTTTGGAACGAGCGGCTGGCGGAAATCATGTCGGCCATTTCCTCGACCACGTTGACGTTGGGGTAGTACACGTAACCCTTTTCGTTCGCGGCGGGATGGTTGGGTTCGTAGCGGGCTTCCAGATTGCTCTGGTCTTCGACCACGCCAAGCACCTGCACGCCCTGGCCTGCGGCGTCCTGGTTCTGGAACAGCGAGTCGCCGCTACCGCTCTGGCCACTTTGGCCGTCCTGAAACATGGTGGCGAACACCGGGTGACGGGCACGGTAGGTCTGGTCAATGCTCGAAGACACGGTCTCGGCGTTGGCGATGTTACTGGCGACGGTGTTCAGGCGCGTGGTCTGCGCGCTCATGCCACTGCCGGCAATATTGAAAACACTGGCTAAGGACATGGCTTACTCTCCACGCAGGGCTGACATCAGCCCTTTGAATTTGCTGTTGAGCAGGGTGAAGCTGGCCTGGAAGTTCACCGAGTTTTCGGCGTAGGCCGATTGCTCCAGCTGGGCGTCGACGGTGTTCTGGTCGATCGATGGCTGCATCGGCGTGCGATACAGCAACGACTCGTCACCATTGCTCAAGCCTTGCGCTTCAATATGACGGCTGTTGGTCATGTTCAAGGCGAAGGTGCCGTTCTTGGTCTTGTCCTGCTGTGCAGCGAGCACGGCAGAGAAGTCCAGGTCCCGAGCCTTGTAGTTCGGGGTGTCGGCGTTGGCAATGTTGTTGGCCAGGACTTCGGCACGCTGGGCGCGGAAGCCCAGGGCTTGTTCGTGGATACCGAGCGCTTTATCGAAGCTGATGCTCATGGCGGAAACCTTTAGGCTGACCTGCTTTTCGTAACAGGGTTATAGCAAGGCGCATGCCAATTCCATTTAGGCCCGTAATTCAAGGGTTTGCGGGGTGTTTGCCGGTGGCAATGCCAGAAAAGCGGCAACGGCCTTCCGCGTGGCGCCAGTAAAGCGGCAATACCGGTTGCCGCTTTTATGCAGACTGCCGGCAGTGACACGGCTGCTTGGACGACAGGTTCAGCAGGCAGCCCTTCACTGCAACGGCCTGAACACTGAATATTGCGTCGCCTGGGCTTGAACCCTGCCGAATCGCGCGCATAAAAAACGGGAGGCCTTTGCGGGCCTCCCGTTTTTTAATGCTCGTCTGCCCATCACTTGGCCTGGTAAATGATACCGGGGCTGCACTGCACCATCTGGTAATGATCCGGCAACCCGTTCAGCGCCTCGGACGCACCGAGGAACAGGTACCCACCACGCTTGAGCGTGCCGTGGATGCGCAACAGGATGTCTTTCTTCACTTCGGCCGAGAAATAGATCAGCACGTTGCGGCAGAACACCATGTCGAACTTGCCCAGGCTGGCGTAGCTGTCGAGCAGGTTGAACGAACGAAACTCCACCCGGCTCTTGATCGGTGCCTTGACTGCCCAGCGCCCCGCCCCTTTGGGGTCGAAGTAACGTTGCAGGCGCTCCTGAGACAAACCACGGCCCAAGGCCAGGCTGTCGTACTCGCCGGTCTTGCAATTGGTGAGCATGGTGCCGGACAAGTCAGTGGCGACAATCTGCGCCCCGGCCTTCAACTGGCCCATGTTCGTGCGCTCGAATTCGTCGATGGACATCGAGATCGAGTACGGTTCCTGCCCCGAGGAGCAAGCGGCCGACCAGATACGCAAACGCTGGCCCGGGCTGGCCTTGATGGCCTCCGGCAGCACTTTGTTCTTGAGCACTTCGAAGGGGTAGGTATCCCGAAACCACAGAGTTTCGTTGGTGGTCATGGCATCCACCACCATTTCCTTGAGCCCGCTGCGCGGCTGGCCCTGAATGCGCTGGACCAACTCGCCCAGCGACTTGATGCCCTGCTGCTCCATCAGTTTGTTGAGGCGGCTGGATACCAGGTACTGCTTGTTTTCACCGAGCAATATGCCACAGGCTTTTTCCAGGAAGACCCGGAACTGTTCGAAATCCAAATTACCCGTAGACAATGATACCGCCTCTTAAATCGTGTGACCGCCAGGGGAACTCCCCTTAGCCGTGATCTGCTGCCTTGATCCGGTCGACTACCCGGGATGCCAGGTCATCAGGGCGGAATTTGGCCAGAAAGTCATCGGCACCGACCTTCTTGACCATCGCCTGATTGAATACGCCCGACAACGAAGTATGCAGGATGATATGCAATTTTTGCATGCGTGGATCGTTGCGTATTTCGGCCGTGAGCGTGTAGCCATCCATTTCCGGCATCTCGATGTCGGAGATCATCATCAAAAATTCTTCTTCCGGCTTCTTGCCTTCATCCACCAGCTTGCGCAGGTAATCCAGGGCCTGGCGACCGTCGTTGAGGGCCACCACTTCCACGCCGACGGTCTGCAGGCAACGGCTCACTTGCTTGCGCGCGACCGAGGAGTCGTCCACGGTCAGCACGCGCAGCGAGATTGCCTTGTGCGCCGTTTCGGCGTCGACGACGCCTACCGAAATCGACTCGGAGGTCGGTGCCACTTCCGCGAGGATCTTCTCCACGTCGATGATTTCCACCAACTGGTTATCGACCCGTGTCACCGCCGTCAGGTAGTGATCGCGCCCCGTGCCCTTGGGCGGCGGGTGGATTTCCTCCCAGTTCATGTTGACGATGCGTTCTACCGAGCGCACCAGAAAACCCTGGGTCTTGGTGTTGTATTCGGTAATGATCACGAACGGATTCTGACGGTCCTGCAGCCCCGCAGAGCCGGTGGCCAAGGCCAGGTCAAGAATGGGAATGGTCGCACCACGAATGTTGGCCACGCCACACACCACCGGACTGGACTTGGGCATGATCGTCAGTTTGGGACACTGCAGCACTTCCCGCACTTTAAACACGTTGATGCCGTACAGCTGCTTGCCGTCCAGGCGAAAAAGCAACAACTCCAGGCGATTCTGCCCTACCAGCTGTGTGCGCTGGTTTACTGAATCCATTACTCCTGCCATGCCCAGACTCCTACGCAAAAACCTTAGGGGTACGACGCGTACCCAACACTAAACGGCACGAGCTTTGCTATTTATTGATTTATGAACCTTAAAACGACAGTTTCCCGACGCATCCCACGCTACCGCAGAGTTGTCTGCGTCTGGCTGGCATTGCTTGCCTTGGGCACGGGCACCATGGCCCGTGCAGATAATGTCACCCTGCCTGATCTCCTTATCGGCGTCACTCAAGGCTTTCTTGAATTCACTGTAGAAGATTATCTGGCGACCACGCAGACGCCGGGACGTTATGAAATTCAGGTGAACCAGTTGGACCCGCGCCTGCGCATGCCCATGTGCGACAAGGAATTGACAGCCACCCTGGAAAGCCCCGCCCAGCCCATCGGCCGCGTGACGGTCAAAGTACGCTGCGACGGCGCCTCGCCCTGGACTGTGTTCGTCCCGGCGCAGGTCAAACTGTTTCGTGATGTAGTGGTTGTCACACGCCCGCTCAAACGGACGGGCATCATCGGGTTTGAAGACGTTGCGCTGCGTGAACGGGATATCAGCTCGATCAGCCAGGGTTATCTCACCTCTGTGGACCAGGCCGTCGGGCAAAAACTTACCCGACCAATGGTCGCCGACCAGGTGATTACGCTGGTGCATCTGGAACAGGCTGAAGTGATTCGCAAGGGCGACCAGGTGGTGATTTCCGCCAGCAGCGGCGGGCTGACGGTAAAGATGCCCGGCGAGGCGCTATCCAATGGCGGCATGAGCGAACAGATTCGGGTCAAGAACCTCAATTCCAATCGCGTGATCAAGGCACAGGTGATGGCGCCAGGCCAAGTCGAGGTCGCTTTATAGATCACTGGTATCAAGCGCCAGCTTTTCCTACACTGTGCTCTGGATGTCGACCTGTACAGGTTTATTGTCAATCGAGCCTAAAGTTTGTCCGGGTATGGCCGAAAACATGGCAAGCGTCCAAATACCCAGAGGTTTTTTTATCATGGTCATCGATTTCAGTCGTTTGAATAACACCCCGGCATTGCCCGGCAATACGCGCACCAGCGGTGCCAAGGACAGCGTAGAAGCCAAGGCCCAGCCAGCGCCCGCCAAGACCGAACAGGCCAGCGCCAGCCAAAGCGGGGAATCGGTTCACTTGAGCAATGAGGCTCAACAGTTGCAAAAGGTCACTGACTCGCTGCGCGACCAGCCGGTTGTCAATAAAGCCCGTGTGGCCGAGTTGAAACAGGCCGTTGCCGATGGCAGCTATAAAGTCGACAGCAGCCGTGTAGCCAGCAAGCTGCTTAACTTCGAAGCCGAGCGCTAGGCAAAGGCCTGCGCAGGGCTTTTGGACGCTTAAAACCCAAGGCCAGCCATGCACCACGACGAACATTTGCTTCAACTGATCATTGATGATCTGGCGCCGACGCAACATTTGCTCGAGCTGCTAAAGGAAGAGTCCCTGGCCCTGTACGGCCGGGACATGCGCTTGCTGGAAGAAATTCTGGCGCGCAAGCAGTCGCTGATTGTGCTGCTTGAGCAGCACGGCAAAAAGCGCAGCGAAATTCTTCTCAGCCTGGGCCTCCCGGCTGATCACGACGGCCTCGCACAATTGGCCAGCCACTCTTCGGTTGGCGATCAGTTGCTGGCGCAGAGCACCGCACTTAATCAATTACTTGCCCAATGCCAGGAAGCCAACCTGCTCAACGGTCAGTCGATCCAGCTGCAGCAAGCGACGACGGCCAACCAGTTGCGCATCCTTCACGGCGGAGAACCCCCGGCGCTGTATAACGCCCAGGGTTCCACCTCGCGTCTGGTCAAGCCAAGCACCCGCAGCCAAGCCTGACAGTGGTTTACAGCGCGCCCTATCCAAGGCGCGCTACATGCTGGCAAAATGCCGGTTCTTGCGTGTAGTCGTATTTTGTCTGGAGATGGAAGAACCGTGTTCAACGCCCTTAATGCGGAAGATGCTCCGCAGCCACCCAAGGTGCTCACCACGCCTCTGGAAATCGCCAGCACATTGCGGATGCTGCAAGAAAGCCATGATCCACTGATCATCACTTTCCATGAACGCAGCCAGCGCTTTCAAAGCTACCTGGTGGACGTTGACCGGGACAGCAAGACGCTGATCCTGGACGAAATGATTCCGCGTGACGGTGAACGCTACCTCGAGAATGGCGAACCCTTTCGTATCGAAGGTTTCCACGATGGCGTACGCGTCGCCTGGGAAAGCAACGGCACGCTGACCATCAGTGAAAAAGACGGCCACCGCATCTACACCGGCAGCATGCCCGACGAGGTGGTTTACCACCAACGCCGCAATGCCTTTCGCGCGGCGTTGAAGCTGGCGCAACTGGTCAGCATCGAACTGGGCGGCGAGAAGCTCAAGGCGCCGATCAGCGGCAAGCTTCTGGACATCTCCGCCACCGGCTGCAAATTGCGCTTTGAAGGCGACATTTCCGAGCGCCTGCAGCTGGGCCAGGTCTATGACCGCTTTATTGCCGCCCTGCCCTTTGGCAGCATGACCACCTCTGTCGAGCTGCGTTACCTGCACTTCGAAGACAAGATCAACACCACCTTCGCCGGCGTGCGCTTTCACAACATGAGCGGGCTGGTGCAGCGCCAGGTTGAGCGGTTTGTGTATCAGTTGCAGCGCGAGGCGCGACGCTTTGACAAAGACGATGATCTTTAAGCGTTAAGCATTGCGGCAAAAAAAACGGGCGGATCCTGATGGGATCTGCCCGTTTTTGCATTCAGGGGCGCGCCCTGCTCAAGTCGTGAGGATGCTCCTCCGGCCCCAGAGGTTCCGGCGGCCCTTCGAAAGCTGGCTCGTCTACTGGCGGCTGTGGATCAGTGTCAGGCTCAGGATCCGGCACGGTAGTCTGCATCTGCTCCTGCACCACCGCCTCATCCACCCGAGGGTCCAGACATGCCACCAGCGGCGAGCTGGACATGCTGTCAGGCATTGCCACGTGGTGCAGCGGCGCATCGTCCACTTGGTGCAGGTTGGTCACCGCCTTCGGCCGGATACGCCACACCAGAATCAACGCACACAGGCTGAAAAACGCATACAGCATATGGCTGCCGAACAGCTTCATGACCACGCCCGCCAGCAGCGGCCCGACACTGGCGCCGATGCCGTAGGTGACCAGCAACATCGCGGTCAGCGATACCCGCCGATCGCCCTCGACGTGGTCATTGGAAAACGCCACCGCCAACGGATACAGGCAGAACTGCACCAGGGAACACAAAAACCCGGCCACGAACAGCACTTCCAGAGGCACCTTGGTGAGCAGCGCCAACGGCAACGCTGCCACCGCCAGGCATAAGGCAAAACACCGAATCAGCAGGGCGCGGTCATAGCGGTCTGAGAGCCAGCCCAAAGGCCACTGCACCACCAGCCCGGCGAAAATGCAGCTACCCATGAACAGACCCACTTGCTCGGTGGTCAGGCCTTGCTGCGAAGCATAGAGCGGTGCCAGACCATAGAACGAACCTACGATCAGCCCTGCGCCCAACACGGTACTAAGCGACTGAGGCACGCGCTTTATAAAGAAGCGCGGCTCCATCGGCGCAGGATGCAAAGGCGCCGGGTGAATGCGCCGGGTCATGGCGACCGGCACCAGGCACAGGGCGAAGCACAGCGCGACCAACATCAGCAGTTCGAGGCCGAGCTCCGGATGCATCACCAGGATCAGTTGACCCAGCACCAGCCCGAGGTAGGAGGCAATCATATAACCGCTGAACACCACGCCACGCTGCTTGGCGTCCGCCTGCTCATTGAGCCAGCTCTCGATGACCATGTACTGGCACATCATCCCCAGGCCCACGATCATCCGCAGTACGATCCAGGCGGGCAGCCAGTTGATCAGGCCATGGCCCAAAACGGCAGCCCCGACAATCCCGGCACACGTGGCATAGGCACGAATATGCCCGACACGGGCGATCAGGCGGTGCCCGATCTTGCCGCCCAACACCAGGCCAAAGTAGTTAGCCGCCATCAGCGCACCCACCCACAGACTGTCGACGTGGTCGGCTGCCAGGCGCAAGGCAAGGTAGGTGCTGAGCAGGCCGGACCCGATCAACATCATCAAGGAGGCGAAATAAAGGGCTCGAAAAGATTTCCAGATCTGGCGCATCGGCGTTCCGAGCGGCTCCTTGCAGTGAGAGTCAGGGCTATCGGCATGATAGTCCGGGGTTGCCGGGTCCGGACAGGCGATATCGGCTGTATCCGGGGAATATTTTGCATATGGCTCAGACGCTGCCTGGCCATGTGCAAGGTACACAGTTTGCGATAAATACACCGCGCACCTGCTGTGAACCCTCAACGGCTGCAAGGTTCGACCGGTGTTCACCAGGCGCGCACAAAAAAGCCCCGCCAGAGCGCTCTGGACGGGGCTTTTTCACAGGTGCTGAATCTGGTGTCCCAGGGCCGGTTCGAACGGCCAACCTTCCCCTTAGGAGGGGGATGCTCTATCCAATTGAGCTACTGGGACAAAATGACAGCCACCGGACAAGAGGCGCGGCGACGGACGGCGTGCATGTTAACGGCCGAGGTAGGTTTTGTCATGTCGTCCGTTGGCTTTTTGAGCGTAGGCCTGTCCTTGTTCTGCAGAGCGCGGTTTGAACCCGTAAAACCGGGGGATCCATCACCGTCGTGCAAAATGCACTCCCCCAAAATGCCAGCATTGCAAATTGCAACCTTACGGGCCGTTAAAGTAGACTTAAACCACTGATTTTATTGAAATAATAGTTTGGCACGAGACCTGCAATACTTCTCCTACAAAACCTAACCGGCCACGGCGTTAAGCGGAGAACATGACCATGAACAGTGCCCTTCTGTTAGCCCTCAACACCGTAGCCCTTGCTGCATTGGTGACTTTCCATTTTCAATCGACTGGCAGCAATGATCCCGCACAAATCAGCCAGGCGGTGCCGCACCATTTGCAACAACGCCCGCAATTGGCGGTGATGACGCCCAACGCACAATCGCCGGTACGCCTGACCCAGGGCAGTCAGGCCGCGCCAGCATCTGAACACTGGGTTTTCTGAGGGATCGTGAATGACTAAATCTGCCTGGCTGTTTTTGTGCCTGACCGTTGCAACCGGCATCGCAGGCCTTGGCGCCGATGCCCAGGATGCGCAAACCACTGCTTTTGTTGCTGCCGGTGTGTGTGCAAGCCTTCTGCTGCTGACGCTCATCGTGGGCCGCAGAATCAAATTCGACCCCGTCTTACGCTGATCCCTCCCTTCTGCTTGTCCCCCTACCTTATGTCGCCTCGTGCTAGTAAATCGGCAAATTGCCACTAGCCTTAAACACGAGGGCAAAAGGCCATATTGCTATAGGATGTGCGGCCTCAAACCCCGTTGTGGCCTGGACTTGCGAGAAGTTCCTTTGCGGAATCACTCGTTGAAAAGTTTTCAAACCAGTCCGCAAAAATGCAAATGAGTGCTGGCATAAAGCCTTTAGGCAGTTCAATATTTGTCACAGAATTGACGCCAAGGAACTGTCAAATCTGAGGCATGATGCGGCCTCTTTGTAATTCGGGTTGAACTTTGGTCGTGAGCCTTGTCTTAACACTCATCTTGCGGCCAATTCCAAAAACCGCTCCCCTGAACTAACCGGTTAAATATATGCGCCCATTGAAACAGGCAATTTATTCCAGCCGTACGGCTGACAAGTTCGTCGTACGTCTGCCAGACGGAATGCGGGAACGCATTGCCGAGGTGGCTCGCAATCATCACCGCAGCATGAACTCCGAAATCATCGCGCGCCTGGAACAGAGCCTTATTCAGGAAGGTGCGCTGGGCGAAGAGTTGAGCATGCGCCTGGACAGCCCTGAGCTTTCACTGCACGAACGCGAACTGCTGCAGCGTTTTCGTCAGCTCTCCCACCGCCAGCAAAATGCTCTCGTCTCGCTTATTGCGCACGACGTTGAGGCGGCCGCAGAAGCCAATTGATCTGCAGTTGAAAGCCGAAGCCAGCCATGTGCTGGCTTTTTTTTGCCTGCGATTTGATAAATGAGTGCCGGGAACAGACGGCAAAGCGGGAGCAGATGTGCTCCCGCTGAGGAGGGATCAGAGCAGAAAGATCGTCGCCAGACCCAGGAAGATAAAGAAGCCGCCGCTGTCGGTCATGGCAGTGATCATCACACTGGCACCCATCGCCGGATCACGCCCAAGGCGCGCCAGGGTCATGGGGATCAACACCCCCATCAACGCTGCCAGTAGCAGGTTGAGGGTCATGGCGGCGGTCATCACGACGCCAAGCGACCAACTGCCATACAGCAAGTAAGCCACCACGCCGATCACGCCACCCCACACCAGGCCATTGATCAGGCCCACGGCCAGCTCTTTGCGCAGCAGGCGCGAGGAATTGGCCGTACTCACCTGATCCAGTGCCATCGCACGCACGATCATGGTGATCGTCTGGTTACCGGAGTTGCCGCCGATACCCGCCACAATCGGCATCAGCGCCGCCAAGGCCACCAGCTTCTCGATCGAACCTTCAAACAGCCCAATCACGCGCGAGGCGATAAAGGCTGTAATCAGGTTGATCGCCAGCCAGGCCCAACGGTTATGCAGAGAGCGCCAGACCGACGCAAAAATGTCTTCCTCTTCACGCAAACCGGCCATGTTGAGGACTTCGGTTTCACTTTCTTCACGAATCAGGTCGACCATTTCGTCGATGGTCAAACGGCCAATCAGCTTGCCGTTCTTGTCGACCACCGGCGCCGAGATCAAGTCGTAACGCTCAAACGCCTGCGCCGCCTCGTACGCGTCCTCATCCGGATGAAAGCTCACGGTGTCGCTGGCCATCAAATCCGCAACTTTCTTGTCCGGATCATTTACCAGCAGACGCTTGATTGGCAGCACGCCCTTGAGAATGCCTTCGTAGTCGACCACAAACAATTTGTCGGTGTGACCGGGCAACTCTTTCAGGCGACGCAGATAACGCAGTACCACTTCCAGGCTGACGTCTTCGCGGATGGTGACCATCTCGAAGTCCATCAGCGCGCCGACCTGATCCTCGTCGTAGGACAGCGCGGAGCGCACTCGCTCACGCTGCTGGCTGTCGAGCGCTTCCATCAGCTCATGGACAACATCACGGGGCAGCTCGGGGGCCAGGTCGGCCAGTTCGTCGGCGTCCATCTCCCTGGCTGCTGCCAGGAGCTCATGATCATCCATGTCGGCGATCAGGGTTTCACGGACCGAGTCGGATACCTCGAGGAGAATATCGCCGTCGCGGTCAGCCTTCACCAACTGCCACAGGGTCAGTCGATCATCCAGCGGCAAGGCTTCGAGGATATAGGCAACGTCGGCGGAGTGCAGGTCATCGAGCTTGCGTTGCAACTCAACGAGGTTCTGCCGGTGCACCAGGTTTTCGACGCGGTCGTGATGCGGACCTTCCTGGCGGTGCGTGAGGTCTTCGACCACGCGCTGGCGCTGCAGCAGCTCGATGACTTGAGCCAGGCGATCCTGCAGGCTGTCTTGCGTTTTCTTTACTTCTACTTCGGTCATAGGCGAACTCCACTCCCAGCAGCGGGGCACGCCGGAAGGATCAATCAGTCAATTCATGATTGGTAAAACGGGGTACTAAGTAACTACTGGGTAAGTCCATGGAGGTATTCCACAAGCCCCGGCGGGGCTGACGGGCGCAATGATACACCTTGCGTCGGTTTTAAACGTTAAAAAACTGGAAAGAACAAGCGCTTGCGAGCCAAAGCTGAGCTTTGGCTGCATCTATGAACTGCGACGACGCAGCGGATAAGGAAAACACATGGCGCGGGAGAAAAAGATAAAACCCCACACAAACCCCAGACGGCAAAAAGCCCGCACTAGGCGGGCTTTTTGTTTGTATGGTGCACTCGACAGGATTCGAACCTGTGACCGCTCGGTTCGTAGCCGAGTACTCTATCCAGCTGAGCTACGAGTGCAGATTGTGTTTTTAGACCAGATCACAACTGGTTGAAGCCGAGTCACCTGCATTGCTGCAACTGACTCTTAAATGGTGCACTCGACAGGATTCGAACCTGTGACCGCTCGGTTCGTAGCCGAGTACTCTATCCAGCTGAGCTACGAGTGCATCCTGTGACCGCTCGGTTCGTAGCCGAGTACTCTATCCAGCTGAGCTACGAGTGCATTTGTTGCCGCGCATTATAGGCCGTTCAATCTCTATGTAAAGCTATTTTTTCGAGTGATTTCAACAACTTACCGAAAAAACCAGATTGCAACGTACTAAGCAAATAATGGCGGAGAACGGGGGATTCGAACCCCCGACACCCTTTTGAGGTGTACTCCCTTAGCAGGGGAGCGCCTTCGGCCACTCGGCCAGCTCTCCGCAACACGGGGCGTATATTAACCACGTTCATCCCCGTTTGCAAACATAAAAAACGATAAAAATTAAAGGCTTGGTTCTTCGTCCTTCTCTTTCTTGATCCGCAGGTAAATTTCCTCGCGGTGGACCGCTACCTCTTTCGGAGCGTTAACCCCGATACGTACTTGATTGCCTTTGACGCCGAGCACGGTCACGGTGATTTCGCCATCACCGATAATCAGGCTTTCTGCGCACCGACGAGTCAGAATCAGCATACCTTTCTCCTCACGCATTTCAGTTCAGGAACAACAGTCTGCAAAAAAAAGGCGTTCGACCTACGACATGAAAGCCGTAGCCCTAACGGCCTAAGTATTGTCGAGCACACGCAAAAGACCATGCGCCCCACAAAAAAATGAAAGGCGCGGTAAACCGCGCCTTCCTGGCATCGCATCACTCGCCCTGTCGGGCCGGAGCGTCCAGCTCAAAAGCGGTATGCAGCGCGCGTACAGCCAGTTCCAGGTACTTCTCTTCGATCACCACCGAGACTTTGATTTCCGAGGTGGAGATCATCTGGATGTTGATGCTTTCCTTGGCCAGCGCCTCGAACATGCGGCTGGCAACGCCGGCATGGGAACGCATGCCCACGCCCACGATCGACACCTTGGCAATCTTGGTATCGCCGACCACTTCACGGGCGCCAATCTCGCTCGCGGTGTTCTGCAGGATTCGCTCCGCCGCATCGTACTCGTTACGGTGCACGGTGAAAGTGAAATCGGTGGTGTTATCGTGCGAAACGTTCTGCACGATCATGTCGACTTCAATGTTCGCGCCACTGATAGGACCGAGGATCTTGAAGGCCACGCCCGGAGTATCCGGCACGCCACGGATCGTCAGCTTGGCTTCATCGCGGTTGAAAGCGATGCCGGAAATGATCGGCTGTTCCATGGATTCCTCTTCATCAATAGTAATGAGGGTGCCCGGACCCTCTTTGAAGCTGTGCAATACGCGCAGCGGAACGTTGTACTTGCCGGCGAACTCCACCGCGCGGATCTGCAGCACCTTGGAACCGAGACTGGCCATTTCCAGCATCTCTTCAAAGGTGATCTTGTCCAGGCGCTGGGCCACGGACACCACACGCGGGTCGGTGGTGTAGACGCCGTCCACATCGGTATAGATCTGGCATTCGTCAGCCTTGAGGGCCGCTGCCAGCGCTACGCCGGTGGTGTCTGAACCGCCACGCCCCAGGGTCGTGATGTTGCCCTGCTCGTCCACACCCTGGAACCCGGCTACAACTACCACGCGCCCGGCTTTGAGATCTGTGCGGATTTTCTGATCATCAATCTGCAGGATGCGCGCCTTGGTATGTGCGCTGTCGGTCAGGATGCGCACCTGGCTGCCAGTGTAGGACACCGCCGGCACACCACGCTTGTTCAGCGCCATGGCCAACAGGGCAATAGTGACCTGTTCACCGGTGGACACGATCACATCCAGCTCACGCGGCAGCGGCTGTTGATCACCGCTGATCGCCTTGGCCAGATCGATCAGGCGATTGGTCTCGCCGCTCATGGCCGACAGCACCACTACCAGGTCGTCGCCGGCGTCGCGGAATTTCTTAACCTTGTCGGCGACCTGCTCGATTCTTTCGACAGAACCGACCGAGGTGCCTCCGAATTTCTGTACGATCAAAGCCATTTCTAAGCCGCCTCAGCCCGTAAAGGGGCGCCCAATAAACAAATCTTCCAGCAGTTGAGCAAGCCCATGACTAGACCATGGGCTCATTAACAGTGCCTTAAATACCGGCCTCGACAAACGGCACGGTCAGGGCCAGGGCCGCGTCCAGGGCACCGGCGTCTACACCACCGCCTTGCGCCATGTCCGGACGACCACCGCCCTTCCCGCCCACTGCCGCGGCGGCTTGCTTCATCAAATCACCAGCCTTGAGTTGGCCAGTCAGGTCTTTGGTTACACCGGCAACCAGAACAACCTTATCCTCATGGACACTGCCGAGCAGGATCACTGCGCGGCCGAGCTTGTTCTTCAACTGATCGACCAAGGCCAACAGCGCCTTGCCGTCCTGACCATCCAGGCGCACGGACAGGACCTTCACGCCCTTGACGTCCAGGGCAGAGGCCGACAGATCGTCGCCCGCTGCGCTGGCAGCCTTGGCCTGCAACTGCTCCAGCTGTTTTTCCAGCTGGCGGTTGCGCTCCAGTACACCAGAGAGCTTGTCGATCAGGTTGTCGCGGCTGCCCTTGACCAGGCTGGCCGCCTCCTTGAGTTGTTCTTCGGCTGCATTGAGGTAGGCCAGGGCCGCAGCACCGGTGACCGCTTCAATACGGCGTACACCCGAAGCCACACCGCCCTCGCTGATGATTTTCAGCAGACCGATGTCGCCGGTACGGTTGGCGTGGATACCGCCACACAGCTCCACCGAGAAGCTGCCGCCCATGCTCAGTACGCGTACTTCGTCGCCATACTTCTCGCCAAACAGCGCCATGGCGCCTTTGTTCCTGGCGGTTTCGATGTCGGTTTCTTCGGTTTCCACCGGGGTATTCTTGCGAATTTCGGCGTTGACGATGTCTTCCAGCGCCTTGATCTGCTCAGGCTTGATCGCTTCAAAGTGACTGAAGTCGAAACGCAGGCGCTGGCTATCAACCAACGAACCCTTCTGCTGCACATGCTCACCCAGCACCTGGCGCAAGGCGGCGTGCAGCAAGTGAGTGGCGGAGTGGTTCAAAGCAGTTGCATGCCGCACGTCGGCATCCACTTGAGTGTCTACCGGCGCGCCGACGGTCAAGTTGCCCAACACCAACACACCGTGGTGCAGGAATGCGCCGCCGGTCTTGGTGGTATCGCGCACCTCAAAACGACCGGACGTCGAGCTCAGGTAGCCGCAATCGCCCACCTGGCCACCGGACTCGGCGTAGAACGGCGTCTGGTCCAGGACCACAACAGCCTCTTCGCCTTCATTGAGCACGTCGACCGATTTGCCGTCTTTATAAATGGCCACGATCTTCGCCGCGCCAACGGTCGCCTTGTAGCCGATGAACTCGGTAGGCACGTCAACCTTGACCAGCGTGTTGTAGTCCAGACCAAAGGAGCTGGCAGAGCGAGCGCGCACGCGCTGGGCTTCCATCTCACGCTCAAAACCCGCTTCATCGACGGTCAGCTCGCGCTCGCGGGCGATGTCGGCAGTCAGGTCCATAGGGAAACCGTAGGTGTCGTACAGCTTGAACACCACGTCGCCCGGCACCACGGTGCCTTTGAGCTCGGCCAGGTCCTGCTCCAGAATCTTCAGGCCGTGTTCCAGGGTCTTGGAGAACTGCTCTTCTTCAGCCTTGAGCACGCGCTCGATGTTGGCCTGCTGCTGCTTGAGTTCCGGGAAGGCATCGCCCATCTCGGCCACCAGCGCTGCAACGATCATGTAGAAGAAGCTGCCGCTGGCGCCCAGCTTGTTACCGTGACGGCAGGCGCGACGAATGATCCGGCGCAGCACATAGCCGCGGCCTTCGTTCGATGGCAGTACGCCGTCGGCGATCAGGAAGCTGCAGGAACGGATGTGGTCAGACACCACCTTGAGCGACGACTGGCCTTCGTTGGCGCAGCCAATGGCGGCGGCCGAAGCGCTCAGCAGGTTGGTGAACAGGTCGATCTCGTAGTTGGAGTGAACGTGCTGCATCACCGCACTGATCCGCTCCAGGCCCATGCCGGTGTCGACCGACGGGGCTGGCAACGGATGCAACACGCCATCGGCGGTGCGGTTGAACTGCATGAACACGTTGTTCCAGATCTCGATGTAACGGTCGCCATCCTCTTCCGGCGAGCCCGGTGGGCCGCCCCAAATGTCGGCGCCGTGATCGTAGAAAATCTCGGTGCACGGGCCGCATGGGCCGGTATCGCCCATGGTCCAGAAGTTATCGGAGGCGTAAGGCGCGCCCTTGTTGTCGCCGATGCGAATCATACGCTCGACCGGCACGCCGACTTCTTTGGTCCAGATGTCATACGCCTCGTCGTCCGTGGCGTAGACGGTGACCCAGAGTTTTTCCTTGGGCAGTTTCAACACGCCGGTCAGGAAGGTCCAGGCGAAGGTAATCGCATCTTTCTTGAAATAGTCGCCGAAGCTGAAGTTACCCAGCATCTCGAAAAAAGTGTGGTGACGAGCGGTGTAACCGACGTTTTCCAGGTCGCTGTTCTTGCCGCCGGCGCGCACGCACTTCTGGCTGCTGGTCGCGCGGGTATAGGCGCGCTTTTCCTGGCCCAGGAAGCAGTCCTTGAACTGGTTCATCCCCGCGTTAGTGAACAGCAGGGTGGGGTCATTGCCTGGGATCAAGGAGCTGGAGGCTACACGGGTGTGGCCTTGCTCTTCGAAGAAGCGAAGGAAGGCTTCACGGATTTCTGCGCTTTTCATTAGGTTCTTCCACGGAGTCTGCGGCCAAAGGCCAGTGCGCAACATCATCAGACGGAGCGACGGCAAAGGGCCGCATTATATCGGCCCTTTGCCGGTGGTACAGCGTGTTTATGTGATAGAAACAGTCAATTAGACGGTCTGCACCGTCATTTGCGTGAAAACTCGGCAAATGTCTGCACGACTTGCTCGATCTGTGCCCGGCTGACATCCAGGTGAGTGACCATACGCAGACGCGGCGCGGCGCTCAACTTGATGCCGCGCTCGGCAGCAAAGGCTTTCAACGCGTCGGCGCGGTCACCGATCTGCACGTAAACCATGTTGGTCTGCACCGGCTCCACCGCATAACCGGCCTTGCGCAGTTCATCGCCCAGCCACTGGGCATTGGCGTGGTCATCGGCCAGGCGCTGTACCTGGTGATCCAGGGCATACAGCCCGGCCGCCGCGAGAGAGCCGGCCTGGCGCATACCGCCGCCGACCATTTTGCGCAGACGACGCGCCTTGGCGATCAACGCGTGCGAGCCGCACAACACCGAGCCAATCGGTGCCCCCAGGCCCTTGGACAGGCACACCGACACCGAATCGAAGTGCTGAGCAATTTCCCGCGCGTCTACCCCAAGCTTGACCGCGGCGTTGTAGATCCGCGCGCCATCCAGGTGCAGCGACAACCCATGCTCACGGGTAAACGCCCGCGCTTTCGCCAGGTAGTCCAGCGTCAGTACCTTGCCTTGCAGGGTGTTTTCCAGCGCCAGCAGGCGGGTGCGGGCAAAGTGGAAGTCATCCGGTTTGATCGCCGCCAGCACGTGGTCCAGGTCCAGTGAGCCGTCCGCCTGCACTTCCAGCGGCTGCGGCTGGATCGAACCGAGTACCGCCGCGCCACCGCCTTCGTATTTGTAGGTGTGGGCCTGCTGGCCGACGATGTATTCCTCGCCACGCTCACAGTGAGCCATCAACGCCAGCAGGTTGCTCATGGTGCCGGTGGGCACGAACAGCGCCGCTTCGAACCCCAGACGCTTGGCCATTTCGGCCTCCAGCAGATTGACGCTGGGGTCTTCGCCGTAGACGTCATCACCGCTGACGGCGCTGGCCATCGCGTCGAGCATGCCGGGGCTGGGTTGGGTCACGGTGTCGCTACGCAGGTCGATCACAGACATGAAGCAGGCCTCTAACGGGGTGATGTGATGTGCTCTTGTGGGTGATTACTGCGGGCAAAGCCACGGAATATCAAGCCCCAATTGGCTTCAATCGAATACCAACCAAACAAACCGATATAGGTTATCGATACAGCGCTCGTGCAGTTTTTGAAAAACCATGTTAAAAACTCTCCGCCGCCAGGGTTCTGGCGGCAACGTTCTCAGGGCGGGGTGTAATTCCCCACCGGCGGTAATTGCACGCAATGTGCATAGCCCGCGAGCGCTTGGCGCCTCGAACTGCTCACGCAGGACGGCGACAAGGTCAGCAGACCCGGTGTGATCCCGGGGCCGACGGTCATAGTCCGGATGAAGAGAGAACGGGATTGGCACCTAAGGGCCGCGCGCTGGGTTCATGCTTGCATGAGGCAGTGGTTCGTACCCTTAAATCCCATTCGATTCATAACGCCCTGTTTTTTTCTTAAACAGGAGTCAGAACATGCAACCCACCGCAATCGACAGCAAAATCAAGAACCATCACGGCGAGCGCGTCGCGTTTATCCAGGCCTGCTGGCACAAGGATATTGTCGACCAATCGCGTAAAGGCTTCCTTGCCGAAATGATCGCCCAGGGCTACCAGGAATCGGACATCGATTTCTTCGAAGTCGGCGGCGCCTTTGAACTGCCCCTGCACGCCAAGCTGCTGGCCAAGACCGGCCGCTACGCCGGCATCGTCGCGGCCGCACTGGTGGTGGACGGCGGCATCTACCGTCACGAATTCGTCGCCCAGTCGGTGGTCAGTGGCCTGATGCAAGTGCAGCTGGAAACCGAAGTGCCGGTGTTCTCGGTGTCCCTGACTCCGCACCACTTCCACGCGGGCAGCGAACACCACACCTTCTTCTACGAGCACTTCGTACACAAGGGCCAGGAAGCCGCGCGCACCTGCGCCGACACCTTGCACAAAGTGCGTGCAATCCGTCGCAGCGAGCAGAAACTGGCGGTATAAGTCGCCCCTGAAAACGCCCCGCCCACCCAGGTGAGCGGGGCGTTTTTCGTTCAAGCATCTACCACCGCGCCATGACGTATCTGCGGTCTAGTGAGCCACACGCCGGGCCACCGCCGGCCTTCTCACCTGACCGGGAGCCATCACGCCATGCACCGCCCTCTGTTTGTACCCGACACCCCCAGCGCCATTCACACCGTGCACGGGGGAAGCCTTTCGCCCAGCGACGCAGAAAAAACCGCCAACCTGGGCGGTGCCCCGTTGCGTGCGCAGGTCTATCGGGACACGGCCGTTCGGGTCGAACGATTCAGGCTGCAGGCCCGCCAGGATAAGGCGCCGCGCAGGGATACCCTGAGGTTTGCATTCACCGCCGATCAAAGCGAACTCTGGCTCGGCGCAGCGGGCGATCACCTGCACCTGTACGTAGGCACGGTGCTCTATCAGATAACGCCGTCTTCGCCGAGGCAAATCATCGAGCTGGTCACCGGCCATGGCGCCGACTGCATCCATGTCGATGACAGCCTCCAGAACCCCGTCAGCATTGACGCAGGCGCTGGCGAAGACTACCTGCGCGTCGGCGGCCGTCACTCAACGATCCTGTCCGGCGAGGGCGATGACACGCTACGGATCAGCGCCGAGGACTGCACCGTCGACAGCGGCCCCGGCAACGACAGCACGCAGGTCATCGGCGCCGGCACCGCGCGTATCTATGCGGGTAACGGCGCCGACAGCATTCACGGCGGCGCCGGGCTCAACTTTATCGATGGCGGGCCGGGCGACGACGTGATTGTCGGTGGCAGCGGCCATCACCTGCTCAGCGGCGGCGACGGCAATGACACGATCAAGGCTGGCAGCGCCACTAACGTCATCTATCCGGGTAAAGGCCATGACCATGTCAGCAAGCTCAAGGCGACAGACCGGGTATACAGCCTGCCCGGCGACACCCTGGTCGCCATGACCAACGACGAACGCTACGCGTGGTTGCTTGAAAAACTCGCCAGCCTGCCAACCGCGTCGCTCGAACAGGTCATGGCGGTGCTGTTCCCCACCGACCTCGACACGCTCCACCAGACGCTCGTGGCGTCCGGCGAGGCCGGTAAAACGGGTTTGTCGATTGGGGGAAACAGGCAGTTTGCTGCGCGCGTCGAATCCGATCTCAGCGTGCTGCGCGTTTCGCCCAACGGGCAAAAACTGCTCCACGCACTGGATATTGCGGCACTACACGGTGGGCAACCCGTGAGCATTGAACCGGGTGACGAAAACAACGCCAGGTTCACGCCCTCCACCGACAGCGACACGCTGATGATCCGCGACGGCCAGCCCGGCACGCCGGCCTACGGCGGGCGGATCGAGTACAACCCTTTTTTCAGCCCACCGGGCTCGCTGCCGATCATCGGGCTCTATCACGAGCTGTGTCACGCCTATAACGCCGTCACCGGTACCGTGGCGCCCGGCACCACCGATGAAACTGACGGAGGCAAAACCGTTGCGATCAAAAACGTGGAGCGGCAAGCCGTGGGCCTGCCCATCGATCTGGCGCCTTTTGACTTCGATCTGAACCCAGACACTCCGCCCACGCGGACCAATCCCGAGGCTTTTACGGAAAATGCGCTGCGCAAGGAGTTCGGATTGCCGACACGCGACACGTACCTAGCGAAGCCTCAAGGGGACTAAACCAGCGCTGCGTCCGTGGTGGGCACAATCAGAATGCCGGCGCGCAAACCATTCTTCACTTTCGGGTTCGGGAAGATGATGCGTGCGCCCTCCTCCTCGATCACCCAACGGGTCTTGGCCACGTCTTCGGCCAGCAGATAGCCCTTGGCCAACGGCGAGAAGTTTTCCACGTCCGCCGGCAAATGCAGCAGGAAGGCATCACTGTGCTTGATCACTTCACGCGATACCGCAAACAGTTGCAGGCCGTCCAGGCTGTCGGTGGCCGGCTCGCTGCCTTCGATGATCTGCGTCAGGCGCGTCTCCAGGCGGGAAACATCCACGCCCTGGTTCTGGCCGAACGGCCGCGCCTTGCCCAGCTCCAGAGTAAACGCCTCGGCGTTCAGTTGCTCATAGGTGAACGCGGTGAAGGTGATCGACGTCTTGTTCTGCAGCAGCACCGCTTGCATGCCGGCAGCACACAGGCGCGCCAGCTCGTGACGCGAATGCTGGCGACCTTCCTTCCACGGGTACAGCGCGAACTGCTCGATCTTCGAACCGCGAATGGCCGTGTGCAGGTCGTAATGCAGGCGCGAGCGCTCAGGCAGGCTGAAGAACGTGCGGGCCAGTTGCTCAAGCTCAGCGGCGCGCATGGCCTCAGGGCCAATGTTTTGTTCGTGACGGCCATTGAACAGCCGGTTGACGTCCAGCTCGAGGTAACGCTCGCCGCGGCGCATGGCCTCGGGGTTACCGAACAGGAACAGAATACGGGTGCGGGGTTTGATTTCCCCACGGGCAATGCCATGCAACAAGCGGTCGAGCAATTCGATCGGCGCGGTTTCGTTGCCATGGATGCCAGACGACAGCAGCAGGTCGCTGCCGTTGTCCAGCGCTTGCGGCGGGCGCACTTCGAGCGCGCCCTCGCTGAGCCAGCGCATCTGCACGCCGTCGACAGTCAGTTGAATTTTTTGCGCCGGTTCGCGACCGGCGAGGGTCAGTTCAAGCAATTTGCCGAGGGCGAGCATAAGCAGCTTCCTTAGTGGTTGCAGCCAGGGCCGTGAACGTGATCGTCGTCATCACCTTCAACGTCGGCCGGTTCCATTTCCAGTTGCAGGCTCATCAGGTTGGTGGCCAATGGGCGCATCAGCAGGTTGGCGTACTCAGCGTCGCCTTCTTCCACGTCCACACCAATCAGCAGTTGGCCACGGCCGTCGTGCTGGATCCAGATTTCCTTGCCCTGCCAGACCACGGCGACGCGGGTGCAGGAGGTTTCCAGCTGGGTGCCGTCGGTGTCTTCAAGAATCAGTTTCAGGGTGTCGGTGGTCATAAAGAGTTCTCAGCCATAGGGTGTAAAAAAAGTGGCGCTAGTTGATCTGGAAAGGATAAACCGAGCCCAGTTTAAGGATTTGCGTCAGTTCATCCAGTGCCGTCCGGCACTCAAGCAGCAATTGCGGATCAGCCAGGTCGGTTTCACGCAGGCTGTCGCGGTAGTGCTTGTCGACCCACTGGGTCAGCGTGTCGTACAACGGCGCGGTCATGATAACCCCTGGGTTCACCGCCGCCAGCTCAGTTTCATTCAACGCCACGCGTAAACGCAGGCACGCCGGGCCACCGCCGTTCTGCATGCTTTGCTTGAGATCAAACACCTTCACTTCACGGATCAGCCCGCCGGAGGCCGTCAGGCCTTGCAGGTACTGCCAGACGCGCTCGTTGGCGCGGCATTCTTCCGGCACGATCAGCAGCATCGAACCGTCGGCGCGGGTCAGCAACTGGCTGTTGAACAAGTAGGACCGTACGGCGTCCTCGACGCTGACCAGGGCGCGCGGCACGCACACGGACTGGAAGTTGCCGCCCAGTTTGCCCAACTTGCCTTGCAGCTCGGCGAGCATCTGCTCGGTATTGAGGAACGCGTCCTCGTGGTAGAACAGCACCTCGCCGTTGCCCACCGCGATCACGTCATTGTGGAACACGCCGGCATCGATCACAGACGGGTTCTGCTGAGCGTAGACCACGCCGTCATCCTTCAGGCCGTGCAGGCGCGCGACGGCCTGGGAGGCTTCGAGGGTCTGGCGCGCCGGGTATTTCTGCGGCGCGGGGTAACGGGTGTCGAACGCGCTACGGCCAAACACGAAGAACTCGACGCCGGCCTCGCCATAGTCACGGCAGAAACGCGTGTGGTTGGCCGCGCCTTCGTCGCCGAACTGCGCCACCGCCGGCAACGCGGCGTGGTGGGCAAAGTGCTTTTGGTCGGCGAACATCGCACCCAGCACGCGGCTGGTGGTCGGGTGTTCGATGCTGCGATGGTATTTGCAGTTGAGGTTGGCGGCCGTGAAATGCACGCGGCCGTCCGCCGTGTCGGCGCTCGGGCTGACAGTGGCGGCGTTGGCCACCCACATGCTGGAGGCCGAGCAACTGGCAACCAGCAGCGGCATGGCGTGCTTGGCCGCCTGCTGAATCACCTGAGCGTCGGTGCCGCTGAAACCAAGGTTGCGCAACGCGGCCACGTCAGGACGTTCCTGCGGCGCCAGCACGCCTTGCACAAAGCCCATGTCCATCAGGGCTTTCATTTTCTGCAGCCCCTGCAACGCCGCAACCTTGGGGTTCGAAGACTGCTGGCTGTTGCTCTGGGACGCGACGTTGCCGTAGGACAAACCGCCGTAGTTATGGGTCGGCCCCACGAGACCGTCAAAATTGACTTCACAGGATTTCATCGGCGAGGCTCCACGAACATCTGTTTTTATAGGCATCAATAGCAGTCTTCACACCACCGCTACTCTCTATCTGTAAACCCGATCAACTGTGGGAGCTGGCTTGCCCGCGATGGCAGCGGCGCGGTTTGACTAAAGGACCGAGTTGCCCGCATCGCAGGCAAGCCAGCTCCCCCACAAGCCCGCTCCCACCTTTAGATCAGCGTAATACCTGGGGTCAACGTCGCCGGGACCACCAGGCTCGGCGTTTCCAGCGACGCCACCGGGTACGCGCAATAATCCGCCGCGTAATAGGCGCTGGCGCGATGGTTGCCCGACGCCCCTACCCCACCGAACGGCGCGGTGCTGGCAGCGCCGGTCAACTGCTTGTTCCAGTTGACGATGCCGGCGCGGCTTTCCAGCCAGAACTGTTGGTAGCGTGACTCGGAGTCCGACAACAAGCCCGCGGCCAAACCGTACTGGGTGTTGTTGGCCTCAGTGATCGCCGCGGCAAAATCAGCGTAGCGAATCACCTGCAGCAGCGGGCCGAACAGCTCTTCATCTTCGCGCTCGTTCACGCCGGTCACGTCGATAATGCCAGGCGTCAGCAACGCGGCCTGATCCTGCGGCTGAGTCATTTCCAACAGCGCCACGGCGCCATTGGCCAGCATCAACTCCTGGGCGTCCATCAGGGCTTTGGCCGCGCCGAGGGAAATCACCGAGCCCATGAACGGCGCTGGCTGCTGATCAAACGCACCCACTTCAATCGTCGCGCTGACCGCCACCAGGCGCGCCAGCAGCGCATCGCCCCAGGCACCTTCAGGCACCAGCAAGCGACGCGCGCAGGTGCAACGCTGACCGGCCGAGATAAACGCCGACTGAATAATGGTGTAGACCGCCGCATCCACGTCGGCCACTTCGTCGACCACCAGCGGGTTGTTGCCGCCCATTTCCAGCGCGAGGATCTTGTCCGGGCGCCCGGAAAACTGTTCGTGCAGGTGATTGCCGGTGCGGCTGGAGCCGGTGAAGAACAACCCGTCGATACCGGGGTTGGCCGCCAACGCGATACCGGTTTCCCGCGCGCCTTGCAGCAGGTTCAACACGCCCGCCGGCAAGCCGGCGTCGATCCAGCATTGCACGGTCAGCTCGGCGACTTTGGGGGTCAGCTCGCTCGGTTTGAACAGCACGGTATTGCCCGCCAGCAACGCCGGGACAATGTGCCCGTTCGGCAAGTGGCCAGGGAAATTGTAAGGGCCGAACACCGCCACCACGCCGTGCGGCTTGTGGCGCAACACGGCCGTGGCGTCGCCCAGCGGGCCGCTCTTCTCGCCAGTGCGTTCACGGTAACTTTGCACCGAGATGGCAATCTTGTTAGCCATGCTGGTGACTTCGGTGGCCGATTCCCACAGCGGTTTGCCGGTTTCTTCGCCGATGCAACGGGCGATTTCATCGGCGCGGCTTTTCAGCGTGGCGGCAAAGGTTTCCAGCACGCTGATGCGTTCTTCCAGCGGGCGCCGGGCCCAGCCTGGAAACGCCTGGCGCGCGGCCTGCACGGCGGATTCGACCTGTTCGACGCTGGCGCCATTGCCAGTCCACAGTACCTGCTGGGTCACCGGGTTGCGCGACTCGAACAGTTCACCCTGGCCCGCCAGCCAGCTACCTGCGATATACAGCGAATTCATTATTTCGACTCCCGAGCAGCAGACAACGCAACAGCGCGCACTTGATCACCCACCACCAGCTGCAGGCGTTTGGCGGTCTGTGGATCGACCACCAGCGTGCCTGCCGCCAGACGGGCCGGAGCGGCCGTGATGCGGCACTCCTCGCGCTTGCGGTTATGAATCAGGAACGGCGTGGCGTCGTCCCCTGGGGTGCCGATGGCCAACACCAGTGACTGGCTGTCGCGCACCGCACGGATTTTGCTGGTTTCACACTCCACCGCCGGGCCGGCGTCGAAGATATCGACATAGCCCTGGTAGCTGAAGCCTTCGCTCTTGAGCATGCTCAGCGCCGGTTCGGTGTCCGGGTGAACCTTGCCGATGACATTGCGCGCGTCTTCGGAGAGGAAGCAGCTGTACAGCGGAAACTTGGGCATCAGCTCGGCGATAAACGCCTTGTTGCCCACGCCGGTCAGGTAGTCGGCCTGGCTGAATTCCATCTTGAAAAAGTGCCGGCCCAGGCTTTCCCAGAACGGCGAGCGCCCGGCCTCGTTGGACACGCCGCGCATCTCGGCAATGATCTTGTTGCCAAACAGCTGCGGGAATTCAGCGATAAACAGCATGCGCGCCTTGGCCAGCATGCGACCATTGAGGCCGTTGCGGTAATCAGCGTGCAGGAACAATGAGCACAATTCGGAGTTGCCAGTGAGGTCGTTGGCCAAAAACAGCGTCGGAATCTCGCGGTAGATGTTCAGCTCCTGGGAGGCGCTGACGGTCAGGCCGACCCGGAAGTTGTACCACGGCTCACGCAGGCCGACGGCGCCGGCAATGGCGGAAATACCCACCACGCGGCCTTCGTCGTTTTCCAGCACAAACAGGTAGTCGGCATCGCCGCGCCCGGCTTCGCCGCGAAAGGTTTTTTCCGCCCAGCCAACCCTGTGGGTCAGGCGCTCTTCGTTGGCCGGCAAGGTGGTAAGGCCGGTGCCGGTGCTGCGCGCCAGATCAATCAGGGCCGGTAAATCGCTGCTGCGTACGGGACGAACGATCATGCTATCTCCTCAGACGGGCCGCCTGCTCCAGGCCACCCGCAAAACTCTGCTTTAAACAGCGACCAGGCGCACGCTGGCACCTTCGCCGACACCCAGGGCTTCGGCCGCGGCCAGGTCCAGGGTCACCGGTTTGCCGGGCGCGTAGTCCAGCTCCAGCATCACCGCACGGTAATCCTGCAACTGCGCGTTGCTCACCAGGTACTGGCGGCCGGCCCCCTTGACCATTTCGCCGATCTTCACCGGCACCACGCGGCTCTGGGCAATCGAGCGAATGCCCGAAACCCGCGCGTGCAGCGTCGGGCCACCGTCGAAGATGTCGATGTAATGATCGGTCTCGAAGCCTTCCCGCATCAGGATGTCGAAGGTGATCTGCGCACGCGGGTGCACCTGGCCCATGGCTTCCTGGGCTTCGTCGGGCAGCAGCGGCACGTAGATCGGGTAATGCGGCATCAGCTCGGCGAGGAAGGTGCGGCTTTTGAGCCCGCACAGGCGCTCGGCGGCGGCGTAGTTGAGGTCGAAGAAGTTGCGGCCAATGGCGTCCCAGAACGGCGAATCACCGTTCTCGTCGCTGTAGCCGACAATCTCGGTCACCACCGAGTCGGCAAAGCGCTCGGGGTGGCTGGCGACGAACAACAGGCGGCCACGGGAATTGAGTTCCGACCACGGCGAACCGACCAACGCAGGCTTCACGTAGAAACTGGTGAGCAGGCTGTTGCCGGTCAGGTCGTGGCACTGGGAAAGCACGTGGATCTTGTTGTGGATCTTCAGCTCGCGGGACGCGTGCACGAAGGTTTCGTTACGGAAGCTGTAGAACGGCTCCGAGTAACCGGCCGACGCGACGATGGCCGAACAGCCGGCCAGCTCGCCGGTCTCGGTGTCTTCAAGCACGAAGAAATAGCTTTCTTCGCCATTGAAACTGACCTCGGCCGCGAAGGACGCTTCGCTGGCGGCGATCTTGTCGCTCAGGCGTTCCACATCATCCGGCAAGGAGGTGACACCAATCGGGCTGTCCGCAGCCAGACGCTGTACCTCGCCCAGATCAGCCATTTGCGCGGGGCGCATCACCAGCATGGTGTCACTCCTTAACTCGAAAAACTCATAGAGGAAAAAATGCCGGACACGGGATCTGAGTTCACCCAGATCCAATGTGGGAGGGGGCTTGCCCCCGATAGCAGTCTGTCAGTTGATAAATCCAGTGACTGATCCACCGCTATCGGGGGCAAGCCCCCTCCCACATTTTTGACCCAGTCCAGCCAGCAAAATGTGTCGCTATCAGGCTTGCGTCAGCGTCTTCACGGCGCGTTCAAAACGGTCCAGACCTTCCTGGATGTCCGCATCTTCCACCACCAGGCTCGGGGCGAAACGCACCACGTCGGGGCCGGCTTGCAGGATCATCAGGTTTTCTTTTTCGGCCGCGTTGAACACGTCCTTGGCCTTGCCCTTGAACGCGTCGCTGAGCACGCAACCAATCAGCAGGCCCATGCCGCGCACTTCGGTGAAGATGCCGTATTTCTCGCCGATCTGTTGCAGGCGCGCCTTGAACAGCTCGTGCTTGGCATTCACGCCAGCCAGCACTTGCGGGGTGTTGATCACGTCGATGACCGCTTCCGCCACCGCGCACGCCAGCGGGTTGCCGCCGTACGTGGTGCCGTGGGTGCCGACCACCAGGTGCTTGGCCAGGTCTTCACGGGTGAGCATGGCTGCAATCGGGAAACCGCCGCCCAGGCTCTTGGCGCTGGTGAGGATGTCCGGCGTCACGCCGTAATGCTGGTAGGCGAACAGGTGGCCGCTGCGGCCCATGCCGGTTTGCACTTCGTCGAACACCAGCAGCGCGTTGTTCGCATCGCACAGCTCGCGGGCGCCTTGCAGGTACGCCAGCTCAGCCGGCAAGACGCCGCCTTCGCCCTGGACCGGTTCGAGCACCACGGCGCAGGTCTTGTCCGACACGGCAGCTTTCAGCGCTTCCAGGTCGTTGTAAGGCACGTGGGTGATGCCGGTGATTTTAGGCCCGAAGCCGTCGGAGTACTTCGACTGGCCACCGACGTTGACGGTGAACAGGGTACGGCCGTGGAAGCTGTTCAGCGCGGCGATGATCTCGTACTTCTCGGTACCGAAACGGTCGAACGCCACACGGCGGGCCAGCTTGAACGCGGCCTCGTTGGCTTCGGCGCCGGAGTTGCAGAAGAACACGCGCTCGGCAAAGGTGGCGTCGATCAGCTTATGCGCCAGGCGCAGGGCCGGCTCATTGGTGAAGACGTTGGAAACGTGCCACAGCTTGTTGGCTTGTTCGGTCAGTGCACCGACCAGCGCCGGGTGGGCGTGGCCCAATACGTTAACCGCGATGCCGCCGGCAAAGTCGATCAGCTCGCGACCGGCCTGGTCCCAGACGCGCGAACCCGCGCCACGCACAGGGATAAATGCGGCAGGTGCGTAGTTGGGAACCATGACCTGGTCGAAATCGGCACGTTGCACCGGGGCTTGCTCAACGGACATCGGAGTCTCCTGAAGAGGAACGCCTGCCTGGAACTGGCGGGCGATGCAGGGATTGTAAGGACAGTTTTCAGTGCGGCCTTGCCGCCAAGCGACAACTTCTTATAGCGCCAACCCGCGTTTTCAGCGGGTTTACGCCAATGCGACAAATAGCATCGCAATGGCGCAGTTTAAACCGTGGGCTCGCCCAGCGGCACCGATTTACGGCTCGCGCTTAATTATCTAACACGGATCGGCGACGGCGAACTGTTCTGCTGAGGGCATCATTTTATCCTCAGGAAGCTTTGCAATGAGCCAGCAACCCAGCGTGCCCGCCTTCGACCGGCTGATCCCGGCGCGCGACGTTCATCATGAAACGCTCAAAAACGCGATCCCCGCCTGGCTGGGCGACGCGTCGGCCGCGCGTCGCAACGCCCTTAAAACCAGCGCCCCGGCGTGGTACGCCCAGCCCTCAGCCGAGCAGGACGCGGTGCTCAAAGGTCTGATCCGTGAGGCCTGGATCAGCCAGAACCGGCTCGACAAGACCATGGACGCACTCAAGTCACCCGCCGACTTCGCCGCGCCCGTGCTGCAACAGGCGCTCAAGCAGCGTTTCGGTGTGGAGCGCGATGTGCGCAGCACCTACCTGCGCCTATCTGTACCGGCAACCATCCCCTGGTTCCCGGTGCGCTCCGGCGCAGCGCGGATCAGGACCGTGTCGCTGCTGGACGCCGCCCTGCATAACTTTGAAGCTGGCGAAACCACTGTCGACGCCTACGAGCCACCGTCCGGCTTTATCACCCGGCCCACCGCCACCGGGCATTTCGAAACCCTGCCCGACATAGACACCCGTATCAGCGTGCCGGCCTTTACACGCCTGTGTCGCGAACTGGACCTTGGCGGCCAATACAGCGCCTACCTCGAGCACTTCCTGGACCTCAACAACCCCGTCGCCGCTGCCTACCTGCAACACCGCTTCGACGCCAGCCAGGTCGCCAACCTGAGACTCGACCTGCACATGGCGCGCCTGCAGGGCAACCTGTCGCAAGCCAGCTCGCAGCGCCTGCAACAATTGCTGAGCAACCCGGCGGACTGCAACGCACTGCGCTGTCACGCCCTGAGCATCCTGTCCAGCCCGCTGACAGGCATTGTGCTGTTTACCTCCGCGAACCTTGAGCGGGCCAATCACGTGGTGCCCGTCATTGCCTATATTCCGCACGACCCGCAACACCCGCTCAAGGAGTACCCCTCCAGCGTGCAGTTCATGCAGGCCCTGACCGCCGACCTGCGCCAGCCTGCGTACCAGCAATTCTTCAGCCGTTTCGTGAACCACGACGAGCGCGGGCATTTTTTCGCCGACCTCGGCCAGCGCCTGTCCCGCGTCGCCTGGCATGCGCACACCCGCGGCGACCCGCGCCCTGCCTGGCGGGATACGCCGGTGGACAAGCCTGAGCTGCAGTTTGCCGTCACACCGATCAGCGGCTCGGTGCTCGAACACCTTTACCAGACCACAGTGAGCAAGCTGTTCAATGACGCGCGCGATCAAGCCGTGTCCACCGCCAGCGCCGACCAGAAAACCCGCTGGGAGCGCTGGAGCCTGTTCGAAAAAATCGGCTCGGCCCTGCTGCAGATTGCCGCGCTGGTCGCCGCGCCGTTTGTACCGCCGGTGGGTTTACTGATGCTGGGTTACACCGCGTATCAGCTGCTGGATGACACGTTCGAGGGCATCGTCGACTGGGCCGAAGGCCTCAAGATCCAGGCGTTCGGGCACCTGATGTCAGTGCTGGAGCAGATGGTCCAACTGGGCATGTTCGCCCTCGGCCCGCCGCTTGCCGAAGGGTTGTTGCGCCAGCACTTGCCCGCGGAACTCTGGCAGTTTTTCGACCGCCTCAAACCCGTCACCTTGCCCGATGGCCAGTCCCGGCTGTGGCAACCAGACCTTGCGCCTTACGCCCACGCGGTGACGCTGCCCGAAGGCTCGCGCGCCAACCCGCTCGGCCTGCACACGCATGGCGAGCAAGACATCCTGCCCCTGTCCGGCGCGCATTACGCGCTGGGGCTCGACCCCAGCACCCAGACGCATTACTTCAAGCATCCCACCCGCACCAGTGCCTACCGCCCAACGGCATACAGCAATGGCCAAGGCGCCTGGGTGAGTGAGCTGGACCGGCCGCTGAGTTGGGACAGCGCCCAGTTGATGCGCCGTCTGGGCCATCAGGCGCAAAGCTTCAGCGACCTGCAACTGGCACAGATTCGCCACGTCAGCGGTGTCGAAGACGCGGCGCTGCGCAAACTCTACATGACCCGCGAACCCCTGCCACCGCTGCTGGCCGACACCCTCGAGCGCTTCAAAATCGACCAGGACCTGCAAACCTTCATCGACCAAATGAACAGTGATGACCCGCGTGTCCAGGAGTTGGCCGATGCCCAGACCCAACTGCTGCTCTTGACCAACTACGGGCTGTGGCCCACCACCAGAACCCTGCGCCTGATCGACAGCCAGGGACGCACGCACTGGGAAATCCCGGGCGCGCCAGACGCCAGCGTCACCCAGATTCATGAGCACCAACTGAACAATGGCGACCTGCTCCAGACCCTTATCGAAGCGCTGGACGAACCGCAGAGAAGGACGTTGCTTGGGGAAGCGTTCGGCGATCCCACAACCTCGCTACAAGCACGTACGCGTGTTCTCAGGAAAAAACTTGCCCACCTGGCACGGGAAAAACGCTGGGCGCTGTTCGAGTCGGCGTATCGCGCCCTGCAGCGTACCGACGATGCGCAGCTGAGCGCGCTTGTCGACGCGTCGCCGGGCTTGCCGGTGAGCGCCGCTGAAGCCCTGCGCGCCATCGCCCGCCCTGAGGAGCTGCGCGCCCTCGATCAAGGCCGGGTACCACGGCGCCTGATCGAGTTGGCGCACGAAGCCCAGCGAGAAATACGCGCCTGCCGTGCCTACGAAGGGCTGTACCTGGACAGCATCGACAACCAGGACACTGACCGCCTGGCCCTGCACTCCCTGCCCGATGTGCCGAACTGGCCCGCGGGACTGCGCATTAGTGTCAGAAACGACACCGCTGATGGCCCGTTGCGCGATGTGATCGGTGATGAACGCGCCAGCGTTCAGCGCACGCTGGTTTACACCGCCAACGGCGACTACGTGCCCACCGACAGCAGCGGCCCGCTGTTTGGCGAAACCGACTTCTACACCGCCCTGCTCCAGGCGCTGCCCGACCCGGCGCGCGCTGCGTTGGGCATTCATATCGGCCAGGGCCCGGCCCTGCGCCAGGCACTTGCTCGTCATGCCCTGCACCACTGGCACCTGCGCGAGTTGCTCGCGGACGCCCCCGTCGGCAAACCCGCCTACGACCCAAACACCATGCGCCTGCGCGGTGGTATGCCGGGCTATCGGCCGACGACCATGCCCGGCGCGCAGCACGCGCTGACCGCGCATGAACACGCCCGACAACTGTTCCCGGCGTTGCCACGCACACATATCGACAACATTGTGCGCAGCCTGGAACAAGCGCCCGGCGGGGTCACGACGGCGCTGAGTACGCTGCGCAACGAATACCAGCAACTTGAGCGCGACTTGCAGGCCTGGATCACTGCCACGCCGCGCCTGAGCGCTGACGCCGAGGTGCGCATCAGTCGTCAGGAACTCGCCTATGCCAGGCGCAACCGCACGGCCTGGGCCGATGAACTGCGCCGGGCCTGGCGCCTGGAAACCCCGCTCGATGCGTACTACGAGCCGCCCGCCCCCAATGGCTATCAACTGCACTTGAACTGGCCGATTGCCGGCAATCCTCCCGTGCTGCCCGGGCGTTTCGGTCATATCTCCAGCCTGTCGCTGGAGGGCGAGCAAGGGCCACTGGAGATCGACACGTTCCTGTCGATGTTTCCGTTCCTGCGCCGCCTGACCGTGCGCAACGTCAACCTCGACAGACTGCCCGATGGCGTCCCCGCGATACCCAGCCTCAATGAACTGGTCCTCAGCGATTGCAACATCACCTTGACTGCCCAGACCCGCACCGCGCTTGAAAACATGACCCGGCTCAAAACCCTCGACCTCTTCAACAACCCGCTGGGGCTCATACCCAGTGTCGAGAACATGCCTGGCCTGCACTTTCTCGATTTGAGCAACACCGGTATCACGCAATTGCCTGCCGGGATTTTGCAGCGCCCCCAGCTGGAGACCGCGCTGTTTCGGGACAACCGCATTGCTGAATTGCCCGACGCACTTTTCGAGCTTCCCGTGACAACCAGTCATTCGTTCGACTTTTCCGGCAACCCGCTGTCTGGCCAGACCCTTGAGCAGGTCAAAACCTACTTCCAGCGCACCGGCAGTTATTGGGAGGCCAATGCGGCCCCGGTGGACATTGCCAGCGCGAAGATGCTTTACCCAACCTTGAGCAGTGACGAAATCAACCGCCTGATTTTCGGCCTGCCGGGCAACCTGGAAATGGGCAAGATCGAACTGGCGCGGCGGGACCTTGACTACAAGCAGCTGAACCACGAGCTGGACGCCTGGGTGAACAGCCCCGGCCTCGGCGAAACCGCCCCCTACCAGCGCGAGGCGTTCAAACAGGCGCTGCTCGCCGGATGGCGTCGGCAACTGAAGCAGGACGACCACAGCAACGACATTTATCCCACCTACGCGCTGGACATCTCTGCCCCCATAAGCGGCAAATTGCCGACACTCAGCAGCCGGTTCACTCACGTGTCGACCCTCAGGCTCCGTGGCGATGCTCAGCCGTTGGACGTGGGAAACTGGCTGGCGAGCTTTTCGGACGTGCAGCACCTGATCATTGAAGACTATGTGCTGGAGGATATTCCCGAGCCGGTTTTCCAACTGCCACAGCTCACGACCCTCAGCCTCGAACGCTGCAACCTGCGACTGTCAGCAAAAACCGTCCAGGCCCTGGAGGCAAAGAGCAACCTGGAACGGCTGAACCTGAGCGATAACCCTCTGGGGCAACTCCCGGACTTTGCTTCGATGACATCACTGGACAGCCTGGGACTGCGCAACACCGGCCTCACAGAGATTCCGCCGAGCCTGCTCACGCCCCGCGAACGCAACCTCGTAGACCTGAGCCACAACCTGATCACGCAGATCCCAGAACCGCTGCTGCAAAGGCCGGCCCCAGTTACCAGCGCGTTTGATTTATCTGCCAACCCGCTGTCACGAGCGACCCTGGAACGGCTCAAGCGCTATTGCCAAACCCGCGGCGAGCATCTCCAGGTCGATGCGCCCGGCGCCTATAAAGCCCGTATCGCAGCCCTGTATCCGACGTTCACCACTGCGGAGGTGAATGTGTTTATCTTCAGCCTGCCCGGCGATCTGGATGCGATTGACGGCGCCATCCGTCGTCTGGAAAGCGAATACGAGCGCCTCAGTGCAGACCTCACCCTCTGGGCACTGACCGTACCCGAACGGCATCCCATCCTTGATGTGGCACTGGACGAACAGACAGCAGCCGAGGAGCAAATCCAGCGCCTTGCCATCAAGACAACGCTGGAGGAAGGCTGGCGCCGCGAGAGCGAAATCGACGATTTCAATGGCGGGTATGGAGTGACCCATAAGCTGACGTGCCATACGTCGATCTTTGGCGAGCTGCCCACCTTGAGCGCACGGTTCGAACATGTTTCGCATCTGGAGCTCATCGGCGAAGGCACCACCACCAACGTTGAAGGCCTGGTGCGTGCATTCCCTAACCTGAGCACGCTGGCGCTGGATCAATACGCCCTGGGCGATATTCCCGACCTGATCTTCAACCTGCCAAGGCTGACCAGCCTGACGTTGACGCAAAGTCGCCTTCGCCTCAGCCCGCGGGCCCGCGCCAAGTTGCGAGACTTGCGTAACCTGGAGTACCTGGACTTGAGTGACAACCCGCTGGGCGGGGCGCCTGAGCTGGACAATATGCCCAGGCTGGAATGCCTCTACCTGCAAAACTGCGGGCTCAGCGAGGTACCGTTCGGGCTGTTTGACCGCCCTTATTTGCGCACCGTGGACCTGAGCGACAACCTGCTCACCCAGGTCCCGGACGACATTCTAAGCATGCGCCAGCCGTGGGACGACGAGTCCGACCTCAGCGGCAACCCGCTGTCGGAGGGCAGCCTGGACCACCTTCGGCAGTATTTTCGCCAGACGGGCAATGATCTGCAGGTGGATGCAGCCGGCCTGAACGCCCAGGGCGCGCCCCTGACACCACCGTCTACACCTGAACCGATGGAGGAATAACAGAGGTCAGCCGCGCTCGGACGGCACCGACGACAACTCGAACGGGCTGCTGCTGCGGCGTTGGTTGCGGTCTTCACGCGGGGTAGCGCCGAAGAAGTTGCGGTAGGCGCTGGAGAAGTGCGGGCCCGAGGAGAAGCCGCACGACAGGCCGATCTGGATGATCGACTTGCTGGTTTGCATGAGCATCTGGCGCGCCTTGTTCAGGCGCAATTCCAGGTAGTACTGGCTGGGAACGCGATTGAGGTATTGCTTGAAGATGCGTTCAAGCTGTCGTCGCGACACGCATACGTGCTGGGCGATTTCGTCGGTGGTCAGCGGCTCTTCGATGTTGGCTTCCATCAGCAACACGGCCTGGGTCAACTTCGGATGGCTGGAGCCCAGGCGGTTCTGCAATGGAATGCGCTGGCGCTCGCCGCCTTCGCGAATGCGTTCGACCACCAGTTCTTCGGAGACGGCGCCGGCCAGTTCGGCGCCATGGTCACGGGCCAGCACGGCCAGCAACAGGTCGAGTACCGACATGCCGCCGCAGGCGGTCAGGCGATCACGGTCCCAATCGAACAGATGGCTGGTGGCGATGACCTTGGGGAAACGCTCGGCAAAATCGTCCTGCCAGCGCCAATGCACGGCGGCGCGGTAGCCATCGAGCAGACCCAGTTGCGCCAGCGGATACACACCCGCCGACAAGCCACCGATCACGCAACCCGCCCGCACAAGCTGCTTGAGCGCCGCGCTCAGTTGCGAGGCGATGACGGTCGGCGGCTCGTCCGCCAGCAGGAAGAGTTTCTGGAAACCCTCGAGCTTGCCGGCCCACGGCTCACCCGGCAATTGCCAGGCGCCTTCGGTGGCAGGCTCGGCGAGCAGGAACGACAACTCGTAGACCACGTCCGGATGCACCCGCTGAGCAACGCGCAAGGCCTCCTCAGCCAGCGCAAGCGTCAGGGCTTTTGTGCTGGGCCAAATCAGGAAACCAATTTTGTGGGCGGTCATGGAGTGCTATCCGAAACGAAGAACGGTAATGAAGACAAGGGCCAATGCTAGCCCGGAAACCAACACAAATCTCAAAACATGTGGAGATCTAATGTGGGAGCGGGCTTGCTCGCGAATGCGGTGGGCCAGCTACTCATCTGCTGACTGATCCACCGCTTTCGCGAGCAAGCCCGCTCCCACAGGGAGATTGAGCCGATCTCAAGACTGTGAAGCATGCACTAACTCGGTGCACAAAGCAGTCTTGATTATTTCAGGCTGCCCGACAGGAACTGCTGCAACCGCTCAGACTGCGGGTTCACCAGCACTTCACGCGGGTTGCCACGCTCTTCAACGATGCCTTTGTGCAAGAACACCAGCTGGTTCGACACTTCACGGGCAAAGCCCATTTCGTGGGTCACCACCACCATGGTGCGGCCTTCCTGGGCCAGGTCCTGCATGACCTTGAGTACTTCGCCGACCAGTTCCGGGTCGAGGGCCGAGGTCGGTTCGTCGAACAGCATCACCTCAGGCTCCATCGCCAGGGCGCGGGCAATTGCCACACGCTGCTGTTCGCCGCCGGACATGTGGCCTGGGAACGCATCCTTACGATGGCCCACGCCGACTTTGGCCAGGTAATGCTCGGCTTTTTCACGCGCGTCTTTTTTCGACATGCCCAGCACGTGCACCGGGGCTTCCATCACGTTTTCAAGCGCGGTCATGTGCGACCACAGGTTGAAATGCTGAAACACCATCGACAGGCGCGAACGCATGCGTTGCAGTTGCTTCGGGTCGGCAGCCTTCATGGCGCCGTCCTTGTTGGCAACCAGTTTCAGCTCTTCGTTATTGAGCAGAATCTTGCCGGCGTGAGGTTGCTCGAGCAGGTTGATGCAGCGCAAAAAGGTACTTTTGCCTGAACCACTGGAACCGATGATGCTGATCACATCACCGGCCGCGGCGGCCAGGGACACACCTTTGAGCACTTCATGACTGCCATAGCGTTTATGCAGGTCTTGGACTTCAAGTTTGTACATGCGGTCGGTTCTCACAAAAACAGGTGGTCAGTCGTTGAGCAAGCGCCCGTGACGCAGCGCTTCGCGCCCCGCCACCTTGGCCAGCCAGAAACCCGCTTGGGCATAACGCAGCCGTTCAACGGCAAACAACACCCCGGACGTGCCCGCACACACAATGCTGACGCGGTCGGTCAAGGGATCAATCACTTCAAAAATCGGCTCGCCGGTCTCCACCCAGTCACCGGCTTTACGCAGGTAACTGATTACGCCGGCATGGGGCGCGAACAACAGCTCGGTCCCCTCGAATGGCAGGCCTTCGCACGGCTCATGCTGCGGCGCGGGCCATTCGCCCTTGATCAGGCCTTGTTCGGCCAGGAACGCGAGGATGCCTTCGGCGTGGAAGATCGCTTCGTCGCGGCCGGTGTCGGCCTGGCCGCCCAGCTCCAGCGTCGTCGCCAGGCACGCCAGCGGAATCTGCGCCTCGGGGAACGCCCGGGACAGGCGCAACCACGGCAGCGAACAGGCTTCATCGAACGAGCTGCCGCCGGAGTCTTCCGCCAGCAGGCCGACTTTCACATTCAAGTGCGCCGACAGCGAACGCCATTGCGGCCAGTGTTGCGGCAGCGCGTACATATGCAGCGCGGCTTCGGCATCGCAATGCAGGTCGAGGACGATATCGGCGGTGCAGGCGTGGCTGAGCAAAACGCGCTGCATGCCTTGCAGCTGGCTGCTTGGCTCGGGCAACGCGCTAAGCGCATCGCTCATCGCCTGACGGATCATGCGCACATTGGCGTGCGGGTCATCGCTCAGCTTGCCTTGGAGCAACGCGGCGACCGGCTCGCTCAACTCGACGAAATCACGGTTGAAGTTCTTGCCGCTGCCGACTTCGAAACGCCCCTGGTGGCTGCCTTGCAACAGCTGACCCAGGCCCATCGGGTTGGCCACTGGCACCAGCTCGATCACGCCATTGAGCGCACCTTGCTGTTCCAGTTCGGTGAGGCGCTTTTTCAGTTCCCAGGCCGCGCGCATGCCGGGCAATTCGTCGGCGTGCAGGCTGGCCTGGAGGTAGGCCTTGCGCTCGCCGCTGCCGAAACGAAACACGCTCAGCTGGCGCTCGCAGCCCAGGTGGCCCCAGGGCAACAGGTGATCGATACGTTCCATATCAGTGCTTCCGTGGCGCCAGGTAGCTGAGCCAGCGGCGCTCGGCCAGCTTGAACAGGCGTACCAGGATAAAGGTCAGGCACAGGTAGAACACGCCGGCCGTGATATAGGCTTCGAACGGCAAGTAGAACTGGGCGTTCACTGTGCGCGCGGCGCCGGTGATGTCGATCAGGGTGACGATGGACGCCAGGCTCGTGGTCTGCAGCATCATGATCACTTCGTTGCTGTACTGCGGCAGCGCACGGCGCAGGGCCGATGGCAGCAGGATGCGGCGGTACAGCTTGTAACGCGACATGCCCATGGCCTTGGCCGCTTCGATCTCACCGTTCGGCGTGGCCTTGAGGCTACCGGCGATGATCTCGGCGGTGTAGGCGCTGGTGTTGATCGCAAAGGCCAGGCACGCGCAGAACGTGGCGCTGGACAGCAGCGGCCACAGGAAGCTTTCGCGCACGGCCTCAAATTGGGCCAGACCGTAGTAGATCAAAAACAGCTGCACCAGCATCGGCGTGCCGCGAATCACGTAGGTGTAGAGCCAGGCCGCACCATTGACGATCGGCTGCTTGGACACGCGCATCAAGCCCAGGGGCAAGGCGGCGAGCAAGCCGAAGAACAGCGAGATGGCGAGCAATTTCAGGGTGGTCACCAAGCCGCCGAGGTACAGCGGCATGGCGTCCCAGATGACGTTGTAGTCGAAGATCATAGATCAGCCGCCCTTACGCCTACCGAGTAGCGCTTCTCAAGATAGCGCAGGGCCAGCAACGACACGCTGGTGATCACCAGGTACATCGCCGCCACTGCGAGGAAGAAGGTAAAAGGCTCGCGGGTGGCGTCTGCCGCCTGCTTGGCCTTGAACATCATGTCTTGCAGGCCCACCACCGAAATCAGCGCGGTGGCCTTGGTGAGTACCAGCCAGTTGTTGGTGAAACCAGGGATCGCCAGCCGAATCATCTGCGGCACCATCACCCGGAAAAAAACCTGGAAAGAGCTCATGCCATACGCAAGGCCGGCCTCGGCCTGGCCCTTGGGAATGGCCATGAAGGCGCCACGGAAGGTTTCCGACAGGTAGGCGCCAAAGATGAAACCCAGGGTGCCGATACCGGCGGCCAAGGGGTTCAAGTCGATATAGTCGTCATAGCCGAGCATCGGCGCGACGCGGTTCAGCAAGTCCTGACCGCCGTAGAAAATCAGCAGGATCAGCACCAGGTCGGGGATCCCGCGGATCACCGTGGAGTACAAGTCACCCAGCCAGGCCAACCAGCGCACCGGCGACAGGCGTAACGCGACCCCGATCAGACCCAGAACAATGGCCAAGGCCATGGACGACAAGGCGAGCTGAAGCGTCAACCATGCGCCATCGAGGATGACGGCCCCGTAGCCTTTCAACATGATTCAGGTCCTCGAAAAGGGGGATGAAAAAATGGCGCAAACCGCAGGAATTCTGTTGCTTGCGCCATTCTGGACAGACAGCTAGGACGAGTTACTTAGGGTCAGCGCCGTAAATATCGAAGTCGAAGTATTTGTCCTGGATTTTCTTGTATTCGCCGTTGGCACGGATCGCTGCGATGGCCGCGTTGATCTTGTCCAGCTCAGCCTTGTCGTCTTTACGTACAGCGATGCCGATGCCGTCGCCGAAGTACTTGGCGTCGGTGAACTGTGGGCCCACGAACGCGTAGCCTTTACCGGCCGGGGTTTTCAGGAAGCCGTCTTGCAGCAGGGTGGCGTCAGCCACGGTGCCGTCGAGGCGACCGGCTTCCACGTCCAGGTAGATTTCGTTCTGCGAGCTGTAAGGCACAACCGTGGCGCCTTTAGGGGCCAGGACTTCCTTGGCGAAACGGTCGTGGATCGAACCGCGCTGCACGCCGATTTTCTTGCCTTTCAATTCATCCAGGCTGTCGCTGACCGTGGTGCCTTCCTTCATCACCAGCTGCGCTGGGCTCAGGTAGTAGCGGTTGGTGAAGTCCACGGACTTTTTGCGGTCTTCGGTGATGGACATGGACGACAGGATCGCGTCGATCTTGCGCACTTTGAGCGCAGGGATCAGGCCGTCGAATTCTTGCTCGACCCAGACGCACTTGACCTTCATCTCGGCGCACAGGGCATTGCCGATGTCGTAGTCGAAACCGACGATGCTGCCATCCGGCGCCTTCGAGGCAAACGGAGGGTAAGCCGCTTCGATACCAATCTTCAGGGGCTTTTCATCAGCGAAGGCCTGCATCGACAGCACGGACAGCGCCAGGGCGCCCAACAGCACAAGTTTCTTCATCTTGGGACTCCATCGGTAGGGCAAAAAGCAGAATGAGCCGTGGCCCACGATGCGACTTAAGTGAAACCGAATAGCGGTGCTGCGTCCTACCCCGGTTCAGCATGGGAGACGACGAGCGAGTGATCGGCATTCTAACGACAGGCCGGAAGCCGATATTTCCTCAATGCGACAACAATTTACAGAAGCACTGAGAAAGCGGTTCCAGCACATTGACAGCCTCTGAATTTTATGCAGAGACAAAAGATATTAAACCTGTTGATGCTGCAAATTGCGGGCCTATTATTCGCAAACCCTTCTAGCACGGCAAGTCTGGCGTTTAATCTTATTTCAGAGGGTGTCTAAAACGGGGCTTTTCGGGGCACGGGCGTAGCACTTTGCCTCAGGTTTGGGCGTAGGGTTACACATTTGCAGGCTTCGGTAACATTCAGAAACGTCCTACGGGGGAAGTCGATATTTATTGGCTTGGTGGTGATGCCGGTCTGTCAGACCGCCACTTCAGCCAGGTTGAAATACCCTCCAAATGTGGGAGCTGGCTTGCCTGCGATAGCGGTCTGCCTGTTAGCCCGCCTGTGCCTGCCCACCCTCATCGCAGGCAAGCCAGCTCCCACAATGATTCGGTTTCGTCAGTGATAGCCAGTCAACAAAAAAGCCCCACCCAGCTCACGCCGAATGGGGCTTCGTCCCACCAACCCGCCTTACGCGACGTTCATGGTCTTGTGCGTTTCAATCAAATGCGCCACCACACCCGGATCAGCCAAGGTCGAGATATCCCCCAACCCGTCATATTCAGCCGTGGCAATCTTGCGCAGAATCCGCCGCATGATTTTCCCCGAGCGCGTCTTCGGCAAGCCCGGTGCCCACTGGATCACATCCGGCGACGCAATCGGCCCGATCTCTTTGCGCACCCAGTTTTTCAGTTCCAGGCGCAGCGCTTCGTTCGGCTCTTCGCCATTTTTCAGCGTGACATACACATAGATGCCCTGCCCCTTGATGTCATGCGGCACGCCCACCACCGCCGCTTCGGCGACTTTCGGGTGTGCAACCATCGCGCTTTCGATCTCGGCCGTGCCCATGCGGTGGCCGGACACGTTCAACACGTCATCCACACGGCCGGTGATCCACCAGTAACCATCCTCATCGCGACGCGCGCCGTCGCCGGTGAAGTACATGCCACGGAAGGTCTTGAAGTAGGTGTCGACGAAGCGGTCATGGTCGCCGTACAGCGTACGCGCCTGGCCAGGCCACGAATCGAGGATCACCAGGTTGCCTTCGGCAGCGCCCTCGATGATGTTGCCCAGGTTGTCCACCAACGCCGGCACCACACCAAAGAATGGCCGCGCCGCCGAACCCGGCTTGAGCGCGTGCGCACCCGGCAGCGGGCTCATCAGGGTGGCGCCGGTTTCGGTCTGCCACCAGGTATCGACGATCGGGCAACGGGATTGGCCGACGTTCTTGTAGTACCAATCCCACGCTTCCGGGTTAATCGGCTCACCGACTGAACCGAGCAGACGCAAGCTACTGCCGTCCACGCCTTCGCAGGCGGCGGTGCCGGAAGCCATCATCGCGCGGATCGCAGTAGGCGCGGTGTAAAGGATATTGACCTTGTGCTTGTCGACGATCTTGCCGACACGGGTGATGTCCGGGTAGTTCGGCACGCCTTCGAACAGCAATGTGGTCGCGCCATTGGCCAGCGGGCCGTACACGATATAAGTGTGGCCGGTGACCCAGCCGACGTCGGCGGTGCACCAGTAGATTTCGCCCGGGCGGTAGTCAAACACGCGCTCGTGGGTCAGGGCCGCATACAGCAGGTAGCCGCCGGTGGTGTGCTGCACGCCTTTGGGTTTGCCGGTGGAGCCGGAGGTATAGAGGATGAACAGCGCTTCTTCGGCGCCCATCTCTTTGGGCGCACACACAGTGCCCGCCACTTTCATCAGGTCTTCGTACCAGATGTCGCGATGCTGGTTCCACTTGATGTTGCCATTGGTGCGCTTGCACACGATGACTTTCTGGATGCTGCTGGTTTCCGGGTTGGTCAGTGCGTCGTCGACGTTGGCCTTCAGCGGAATTTTCTTACCGGCGCGGATGCCTTCGTCGGCGGTGATCACCACCTTCGACTTACAGTCAATGATGCGACCGGCCAGGGCTTCCGGCGAAAAGCCGCCAAACACCACGGAGTGAATCGCACCGATGCGGGTACAGGCCAACATGGCGACCACGGCTTCGGGGATCATCGGCATATAGATAGTCACCACGTCGCCGCGGTGCACATCCTGGCCGCGCAGGGCGTTGGCAAACTTGCAGACTTCTTCATGCAGCTCGCGGTAGGTAATGGTGCGGCTTTCGGAAGGGTCATCGCCTTCCCAGATGATCGCCGCCTGGTCGCCACGCTCGGCGAGGTGACGGTCCAGGCAGTTGTAGGAAACGTTCAGGGTGCCATCGGCGAACCATTTGATGTCGACATGGTGGTCGTCGAAAGAGGTCTGCTTGACCGCGGTGAAAGGCTTGACCCAGTCAAGGCGCTTGGCTTGCTCGCGCCAGAAGCCATCGGGGTTGACCACCGACTGCTGGTACATGGCCTTGTAGGTCGCCTCGTCGGTCAGCGTGCTGGCTGCTACTTCGGGGCGAACGGGGTACAGGGAAGCCGCACTCATCTTTCTTACCTCGGTGACAATAGTTGTTTTTGTATGCCCTGTTGTAGCCGGGGCGCCCCCATAGAACCATTCGACGATGGTAGTAACAAGCCCCTACAAATTGCCCCGCCATGCCCATTTACGGCTCTGGCCCGCGCCCTGCGTGGCTTTCCGGCTGGATGAAAAAACCTTTATCAGGGGATTGTTACAAAAACCGCCAATAGTGTTTATCAAAAGCACGGGTATATGAATATAACTCGCGAGCCTAAAATCAACTCCGCCAACAAGGCACCGTGATTAACAACGTAACAGCCCCCACGAAGGCAACGTTAATCCGAACTTCCCAACTCTTAAGTTACACACGCGGCCTCATAAGGGCCCCGTGACCCCTTTCGCCCTGAAGAAGGTAAGTAAAGAAATGAAAGCTCTCGTAGTTATGGCCCTCAGCAGCTTGTGCGCCACCGCCGCCCTGGCCGATGAGGCCCCGACCGAGCTGGCCGGCCAGAACGCCCCGATCGTTGAGGATTACACCTACAGCACTCACCTGGATGTTGCCAAAGTATTGTCCATGAGCACTGTTCCGGAAGTATGCCAAGTGGTACCGGTACAAATGGAATATGAAGACTCACACGGTCAACGTCATATTCTTAATTACCAAGTTATGGGCAACGGTTGTTCTAACGGGTAACAGGTTATTGAGTCAGGTTTAAACCCGGATCTTGGTCGCCGCAAGTAATCGTTCTTGCGGCCAAGAACCTATTTCGAACCCACCATGAAACAAATGTGGGAGCTGGCTTGCCTGCGATGGCAATTTCAGCCTTACCCACCTCCCAAAGCCCGCCATCTACCCGCCTCTCCTGCCCCCACAAAAACTATCCCACCGCCCGTCAAAAAATTCCTGTCCCGGCAAAGCCTTGCAAACACGCGTCTTGGCCGAAAACCAAGCTATTTTGGCGCTCAATCGTGACCATCCGCCGCAACACAAAGCCGAATTTTTCCCTATAATGCGCGGGTAAATCGGGCCTGCAATATCCCTTTACACTGGGATGAAGAGCCAGACCTTGAGCCTGCGCTGGAGCATGCACCTGTCGCTCCGCCCCTCAAGCCTCACGCAGAACACCCGTTACCCAATTCCGTTTAATGCCTGCGCGAGCTGTTGCAACAAACGATTCCTTAAGATCCACCGCGGCCTCTGGGCCGTGTGAACACCCAACCATCCGGTTTCACACGGGCACCTTTGAGCCCTCACGCAGGAGACGACACGTCATGCTGAGCTGGGACGAATTCGACAAAGAAGAAGAAGGCGAAGTAGCCGCTAAAGGCGCCAACGCCGGCCACGCCACCGAAGCCAACATGGACCGCCTCGACGGTGCCGGCGCCGCCGCCGCCATCGAAGCCCGCGCCGTCACCGCCAGTGACTCCGCCGCCATCGTGCGCGCCAAGGCTGCCCTCGACAAACTCGACGTCGCCGAAGGCCTTGCTGAGCTTGAAGGCTCCGCCGCCCGCGTCGCCGTTGACGAAAAGCGCATGATCAACTGCCGCGCCGACCTCAACCAACTCGTGCCCTTCAAGTACGACTGGGCCTGGCAAAAGTACCTCGACGGCTGCGCCAACCACTGGATGCCGCAAGAGGTCAACATGACCGCCGACATCGCCCTGTGGAAAAACCCCGAAGGCCTGACCGACGACGAACGCCGCATCGTCATGCGCAACCTCGGCTTCTTCTCCACCGCCGACTCCCTGGTTGCCAACAACCTGGTCCTGGCCGTGTACCGCCTGATCACCAACCCGGAGTGCCGCCAGTACATCCTGCGCCAGGCCTTCGAAGAAGCGATCCACACCCACGCCTACCAGTACTGCATCGAATCGCTGGCCATGGATGAAGGCGAGATCTTCAACATGTACCACGAGATTCCATCGGTCGCCAAAAAGGCCGCCTGGGGCCTCAAATACACCCGCTCGATCTCCGATCCGAAGTTCGAAACCGGCACCGTCGAAACCGACAAAGAACTGCTGCGCAACCTGGTCGCCTACTACTGCGTCCTGGAAGGCATTTTCTTCTACTGCGGCTTCACCCAGATCCTGTCCATGGGCCGTCGCAACAAAATGACCGGCGTGGCCGAACAGTTCCAGTACATCCTGCGCGACGAGTCGATGCACCTGAACTTCGGTATCGATGTGATCAACCAGATCAAAATCGAAAACCCGCACTTGTGGGATGCCGAGATGAAGGAAGAAGCGACCCAGATGATTCTGCAGGGGACTCAACTGGAGATTGAATATGCGCGGGATACCATGCCTCGCGGTGTTCTCGGCATGAATGCGGCGATGATGGAGGACTATCTGAAGTTCATCGCGAACCGTCGCCTGTCGCAGATTGGCTTGAAGGAAGAGTATCCAGGGACGACGAATCCGTTTCCTTGGATGAGCGAGATTATGGACTTGAAGAAAGAGAAGAACTTCTTCGAAACCCGTGTGATCGAGTACCAGACCGGCGGCGCGCTGAGCTGGGATTAATTCCTAAGTCGGCAACATCAAGAAGCCCTGACATGTTCAGGGCTTTTTTATGCTCCGTGATCTGAATATTTCCAAATTCAGAGACGGTCAAATCCCACCAGACTGTAGGAAATTTCGTAGACGCAATAATGGCTACTCAGTATCGTCCGAGGGTTTTCTACCCTCGGCGGCTGTATGGATATTACGAAAGAAAAAACGGACTGGAACGACGCTGAGCTGACAGCGGCGGTAGAGGCGTACTTGAAGATGTTGGCCTGGGAAAAGAGCGGCCAACCTTTCAACAAAGCACTCGAAAACCGCCTTCTGCGTGAAGGCCCGGTAGCGGGCCGTGCGAAGGGTTCTATTGAGTTTCGCATGCAAAATATCTCTACCGTGCTCGTCCGTATGGGCTGGGACCGCATCGAGGGCTATAAGCCCGCCAAAAATGTGGGCTCAGGCGTAGAGCAACGCATCCGCAATGCACTGGCCGCAAAGGGCGTGTTCGAATCAGAAGATGCTGCTCAAACGGCAGACGAGCAAACGCTGATCCGCCGCGCATCCAAACTGCAGCGACAACCCTTCCATAAGCTACCCGACGGCATAGCCCAGCCACAGAAGGTATCGACCGTCAGCACTGCCTTTGTCCGCGACCCAAAGGTACGCGCCTGGGTACTAAAACAAGCCAACGGCATTTGCGAAGGCTGCGGCTCTAACGCACCTTTCGAGGTCGACGGCCAGCCATTTCTCGAAGTACATCACGTCAAGCACCTCGCCCAGAAGGGTTCGGATCGCACCAGCAATGCTGTAGCCTTGTGCCCCAATTGCCATCAGCGTTGTCACCGGTCGAGTGACCGGGAGGCTTTCACCGAGTCGCTTTACGCCAAGATCGGAAGATTGGCACGGGAGTAAACTCCTGCTGTCACACCTGATGCACGCTTAATAAACACTAGATAGGACCGAGGCCAACCCGTGAACCCAGACATGCTCGAAGCCGGCCCAATGGACGCCAAAGTACTTTCCGTCTTTGACTTCGACGGCACCCTGACCCATCACGACAGTTTCGTGCCATTCCTCAAGTTTGCCTTTGGCACCGGTGAGTTCTACGGCCGGATGGTCAAGCTCGCGGTGCCGGGGCTGCGTTTTTTGCTGCGGCAGATCAGTCGGGATGAGTTGAAGGCGCAATTGATTCGCACCTTTATGACTGGGGTTGAGAAGGCGTGGGTTCAGCAGCAGGCTGAGGCGTATTGCCAGCGCACGTGGAGCAAGCTGATGCGCCCGACTGGGTTGCAGTCGGTGGCGGATGAGGTGAAGTCCGGGGCGGAGGTGACGTTGTGTTCGGCGTCGCCGGCATTGGTGCTGCAGCCGTTTGCAAATCGGCTGGGGATCAAGTTGATTGGCACTGAGCTTGAGGTGGTGGACGGGGTGTTGACTGGCAAGCTCACGGGGAATAATTGCCGCTGTGAGAATAAGGTGCTGCGGCTTGAGGCGGTGTATGGGGATTTGGGCGATTATCGGCTCAGGGCCTGGGGCGATACCCGTGGGGATCGGGAGTTGTTGGCGGCGGCGCAGGATGCGCATTTTCGGCATTTTCATTCGAAGAAAAAGCAGGGCAAGTTGCAGCGGTGATGCGGGTGGGTGGGGTCGGCGGGTGGACCGAGGTGATCCCATCGCTGCCTCGCTGGGGCTCGAGAGCTCCCACATTTTGATCGGTGCAGGCCAGACAGCGCACTAGCATGGGGTGCTGGGGGTCGATACAAATAGCGGGGTCGGCAGCGGACCGAGTCGATCCCTTCGCTGCCTCGCTGGGGCTCGAGAGCTCCCACATTTGAGCATCGCCGGCTCATCGTTCAGCGTTCGGCTGGGCTTTATGTCGCGGCTTTTAGGTCTACGCCCAGGGCTGTGGCGAAGGCTTTTACCATTGGGCTGCGTGGGGCGTTGTGGCGCAGGATCAGGTTGAAGGCGGTGCTTAGGTGAACCTGCTCCGGGCACAGTGCGCGCAGGCGCCCTTCCCTGACCAGTGGCGCGGCGTAGTGTTCGGGCAGGAAGCCTAGGAAGCGGCCGGTAAGGATCAGGATGGCGACGGCTTCAACCTGTGAGGCCGAGGCGGACTGGCTATCGTAGGTGACGAAGTTGGCTTTGTCGCGATGGATTGCATACCGGTGGTTGACCACTTCGTATTGGCGCAGCACTTCTGGCGTGATGTCGCTCGCGTTGAACAGTGGGTGTCCTACGGCGCAGTAGGCGTGGGCTTTTTCTTCGTACAACGGGAAGTAGTCGAATTCTTCGCGGCGTTGATACACCGGGACGATGCCGACGATCAGCCGCCCTTCCACTACGCCGCGCTCAACTTCGTCCAATTGCGAGGCATGTAGGCGCAATCTAATTTTTGGCGATTCGCTGTGTAGTTTCCCTAACGCGGTAATTAGCGGCGAATTAACGTCGGAGACGGTGTTATCAATAACGCCCACACTAAGGTCACCAATAAGCTCGTTTTGCGCCGAACTAAGCTTGTCGCGAAAACTGTCCACCGAGGTAAATAACTCGATGGAAGCCTGATACACCAACTTGCCTTCTTCGGTCAGGCCAAAGCCTTCCCGGCCCCTTGTACACAGGCGCATGCCGATGCGAATTTCAAGGTCGGAGATCTGCTTGCTGATGGCCGCCAGGCCCACGTTCAGCTCGTTTTGCGCGGCGCTGAAGCCGCCGGCTTCGACCACCGCCATGAACACGCGCAGTAATTTGAAGTCCAGCCCGCTCAGTTGCAGGGGCGGTCGTGTGCCGGGTTTTGGCGGCATGTTTCCAGAAGTGGAAAGTGGGGTTTCCATAATACGCGTTGACCTCAAGTGCCATATTCAACAGGCTTCAACCCAATCCTTGAACATAGCCAGGCGGCGATAATGGCCGTAAACATCCGCCCTTGGCAACCTTGAATATAGCGGGTTGAACAGCACACAGAGGCTGATTTAACACCCGTAAAAACCTGACACTACGATCAGGTCTTTTTAGTTTTTTACTGCCTCCGACTCTTCTAAAAACAAGCGTGAGGAATACCGATGTCCCAGCCCACCGACCGTCTTTGGGGTGCTCGTTTCAAGACCGGCCCGTCTGCAGCTTTGGCCGCGTTGTCGCGTTGCCCTGAGCGCTATTTTCGCCTGACGCCCTACGACCTGGCCGGCTCCCGTGCCCATGCCCGCGAGTTGCAACGCGCCGGTTTGCTGGATGACTCCGAGACCCTGCGCACCCTCGAAGCCCTGGACCGTATCGGTGAGGACTTCGCCGCCGGGCGCCTGCATCCAACCCTGGATGACGAGGACGTGCACACCTTTATCGAACGCGTATTGACCGAGCGCCTGGGCGCCTTGGGCGGCAAGTTGCGCGCCGGGCGCTCGCGTAACGATCAGACCGCCAATGATCTGCGCCTTTTCCTACGCGACCATGCGCGCACCATCACCACCGAGGTGTTGGGTTTGCAGCAGGCGTTGGTAGAGCAGGCTGAGCAGCATGTCGAAAGCATCTGCCCGGGCTTCACGCACTTGCAGCAGGCGCAACCGATTGTGTTTGCCCACCATTTGCTCGCCCATGCGCAATCGATGCTGCGCGATGTGCAGCGCCTGGTGGATTGGGATGCGCGCACCGCGTTGTCACCGTTGGGTGCTGCGGCCATGGCAGGCTCGGCGATTGCGCGTCAGCCAGAGCATTCGGCCAAGGAAATGGGCTACACCGGGCCGTGCGAAAACTCTATCGACGCTGTCGCCAGCCGCGACCATGTGGCGGAGTTCCTGTTTGTGGCGGGCATGCTCGGGGTGAATATTTCGCGGCTGTCGGAGGAGTTTTGCCTGTGGTCGTCGCGCCAGTTTCGCTGGGTGGTGCTGGACGATGCCTACGCCACCGGCAGCTCGATCATGCCGCAGAAAAAGAACCCGGACATTGCCGAACTGGCGCGGGGCAAGGCTGGGCGTTTGATTGGCAACCTGACTGGGTTGATGTCGACGCTCAAGTCGTTGCCACTGTCGTATAACCGCGATCTGAGTGAAGACAAGCACAGTGTGTTGGACAGCGTGGACACCTTGTTGCTGGTGCTGCCAGCGATGGCCGGGATGGTCGCGACGATGAAGGTGCAAGTTGAAGAGCTGCGGCGTCAGGCGCCGATGGGCTTCACCTTGGCGACTGAGGTGGCGGACTGGTTGGCCACGCGCGGTGTGCCGTTCAAGGAGGCGCATGAGATTACCGGCGCCTTGGTGCAAGCCTGTGAGAAACACGAGATTGAGTTGTGGGAAGCCTCACCGGCGATGTTGGCAGAGGTGGATGCCCGGCTGCTGCCGGAGGTGCGGGACTGCTTGACCCTGGAAGCGGCAATTGCGGCGCGCAGTGGTTGGGGTGGGACGGCGCCGGAGCGGGTTCGGGAACAGATTGGGCGGTTGAAGACTGCCTTGGCTGAGCAGCAGAGATGGGCTGAGAGTTATCAGGGGTTTCGGATTTAAACCTGGGCCTTTGTGGTGAGTTTGCTGGCGCTTTCGCAGGCAAGCCAGCTCCCACATTTGAACCGTGTTTTAACAGTTGGATCGAGTACAGCAGTGGAGTAGCACCATGAACCAAACCCCGGCGGAGCGCTTGGAAGCTGAGCGCAAGTTGTCCGAGAACCAGTTCGATATCACGCAGTACGAGCACGTACCGCGTCGTTATTACGGGCGGATGTTTTTTGCCACGTTGATCGTGATCGCATTGGCCGCGTTGTTGCGCGCCTTTGCCAATGGCCAGATCGAATGGTCCTACATCGGGCAGTTCCTCACGTCTGAGGCCATTCTGTGGGGCCTGGTGAACACCATCGTCATGTCGATTCTGGCAATGGCGCTGGGCGTGGTCATCGGCGTGATCACGGCGATCATGCGCATGTCGGCCAACCCGATCCTGCGCTACGTGGCCATCACTTACACCTGGCTGTTCCGCGGTACGCCGCTGATTCTGCAGCTGTTGCTGTGGTTCAACCTGGCGCTGATTTTCCCGGTGATCGCCATACCCGGCCTGTTCAGCATCGACACCGTCGACCTGATGACGCCATTCGTGGCCGCGCTGCTCGGCCTCAGCATCAACCAGGGCGCCTACACCGCCGAAGTGGTGCGCGCCGGCTTGCTGTCGGTCGACACCGGCCAGTACGAAGCCGCCAAGTCCATCGGCATGCCAAGCCTGCAAGCGCTGCGTAGGGTGATTCTGCCGCAGGCGATGCGAGTGATCATTCCGCCGGTAGGCAACGAGTTCATCAGCATGGTGAAAATGACCAGCCTGGCCAGCGTGATCCAGTATTCGGAGCTGCTGCACAACGCGCAAAACATCTACTACGCCAACGCCCGCGTCATGGAGCTGCTGATTGTGGCCGGCATCTGGTACCTGGCGGTGGTGACTGTTCTTTCATTTGGTCAAAGCCGCCTCGAGCGTCGTTTTGCCCGCGGCGCCGGCAAGCGTTCGTAAGTCTGGGTTGAGGAGATTTGCCCCATGAGAAGCATCGTCAAGGCCGTCAACCTGAACAAGTATTACGACGAGTATCACGCGCTGCGCGACATCAATATCGAGGTCGAGCAAGGCGAAGTCATGTGCATCATCGGCCCGTCCGGCTCGGGTAAAAGCACGTTGCTGCGCTGCGTCAACCAGCTGGAAAAGATCGACAAGGGCGGCCTGTGGGTCGACGGCGAACTGGTCGGTTACCGCGTCGTCGGCAACAAGCTGCACGAGATGAATGAATCGCAGATTGCCCGCCAGCGCCTGGCGACCGGCATGGTGTTTCAGCGCTTCAATTTGTTCCCGCACATGACCGTGTTGCAAAACATCATCGAAGGCCCGGTGCAGGTGCTCAAGCGCTCGCCCAAGGAAGCCATCGAAGACGCGCTGGAGTTGCTGGCCCGCGTCGGCCTGGCGGACAAGCGCAATGCCTACCCGGTGGAATTGTCCGGCGGCCAGCAACAGCGTGTGGCCATTGCCCGCGCGCTGGCGATGCGCCCCAAGTTGATGTTGTTTGACGAGCCCACGTCAGCCCTCGACCCGGAGCTTGTAGGCGAAGTGCTGTCGGTGATGCGCGATTTGGCCACCACCGGCATGACCATGATCGTGGTCACCCATGAGTTGGGCTTCGCCCGCGAAGTCTCCAACCGCATGGTGTTTATGGACGCCGGCCAGATTGTGGAAGCCGGCAGCCCTGAAGAAATTCTAATAAGCCCACAAAACCCGCGTACCCAAAGCTTTATTTCTGCCGTTCGCACTTAACTAAAAAACTAACGAGAACGCCCCCATGAAAAAATTGTTTATCCCAACGTTGCTTGCGGGCCTGATGGCCTCCTCGTGTGTATTCGCGGCATTGCCGGCGGCAATCAAGGACAAGGGTGAGATCAGCGCGGCCATCGTGCCGAACTACCCGCCGATGGATTTCAAAGACACCGCCACCAACAAACTCACCGGCCTGGACTTCGACCTGGGCAACGCCCTGGCTGAGCGCCTGGGCGTGAAGATCAAGTGGCAGGAGACCGGCTTCGAGCAGATGCTCAGCGGCCTGACCACCAAGCGCGTCGACATCGTACTGTCAGGCATGAGTGACACCGCCGAGCGCCAGAAGGCCGTGACCTTCATCGACTACTTCACCAGCGGCCCGCAGCTGTACACCCTGGCCAAGCGTGAAGACCTCAAGGAATTGACTGACCTGTGCGGTAAAAAAGTCGGCACCAGCCGCCGTACCACCTGGCCGTCGGAAATTGCCGCGTGGAGCAAGGAAAACTGCGAAGCGGCGGGTAAGCCAGCGGTCGTGGTGATCGGCACTGAAGGCTCTGCGGATGCGCGTGCGCAATTGCAGCAAAACCGTTTGGACGCGGCGATGCAGGGCAGCGAGACGATTCCTTATTTGATGTCGTTGGACAAGGGCAAGTACAAGCCAGTGGGCCTGGCGATTTCCAAGCAGTTCACGGGGCTGGGGATTGAGAAGAGCAACACCGAGCTGGTCACGGCGATCAGTGAGGCGTTGCAGGGCATGATTGATGATGGCACGTACGGCAAGATCCTGAAGAAGTGGGATCTGGAACAGGGTGCGGTGGAAAAAATCAGCATCAATGCCGGGCAGTAACTTGATCTAAATGTGGGAGCGGGCTTGCTCGCGAATGCGGTGGATCAGTCGGTAAATTTGTCACTGACACATCGCATTCGCGAGCAAGCCCGCTCCCACATTTGAATTGTGTTGTATTGGAAAAATAATAAGGACATCCGCCCCACCGTGGCCACCTACTCCCTGGTAATCCGCCGCCTGATGATCTGCTCGGTGACCATCGTCGTCAGCCGCGCCATGACCAGTCCGCTGCTGGCCCTTTGGCTGAGCACGCGCCTGGGCCTCAACCAGCAGGACATCGGCTTGCTGATGGGCATCGCCGTGTTCATCGCCACATTGCTCGGCCTGTATGGCGGCTACGTCATTGACCGCCTGGAAAAGCGCAAGCTGCTGATCCTGGCCATGCTTTCCAGCGCCATCGGATTTTTGTTGCTGACCTTTGCCAGCAACCTCTACCTCACCACCCTGACCCTGGTGATTACTGAAGCCGCGTCGGCACTGTTCCTGATCGGCTCCAAGGCCATCATCAGCGAAAACCTGCCGGTGGGCGACCGCGCCAAAGTATTTTCCCTGCGCTACACCCTTACCAACGTCGGCTATGCCACCGGCCCGATGGTGGGTGTGGTGATCGCCGGGCAGATCCCCTGGGCGCCGTTCCTGATCGCCAGCGCCATCGCCCTGGGCAGTGTGTTCCTGATGATCGGCATTGCGCCGACCCAACGCAACAACAGCAACAAACCCCTGAGTTTTCTCACGACCCTGCGCACGCTACGCAGCGACCGCACGCTGATCCTGTTCACCAGCGGCAGCCTGTTGAGCACCATTGTCCACGGGCGCTATACGCTTTATCTGTCACAGTTCCTGCTGGTGGCCTACAAGCCCGCCGAGGCGCTGAAGATTCTGTCGGCGGTGCTGGCCTGCAACGCTATCACCGTGATTTTGATGCAGTACCAGATCGGCCGTTTTCTCAAACGTGAACAGCTGCGCTACTGGATTGTGCTGGGCACGTTGCTGTTCATTGTCGGGCTGATCGGTTTCAGTCTGGCGGACAGCCTGATGACCTGGTGCCTGGCGATGTTCGTGTTCACCTTGGGCGAGATGATCATTTACCCCTCGGAATTCCTGTTCATCGACACCATCGCCCCGGATGCGCTGCGCGGCAGTTATTACGGTGCGCAAAACCTGGCGGCGTTTGGCGGGGCGATGAGCCCGGTCATTTGCGGATACCTGCTGATCAATGCGCCGCCGGTCAGCATGTTCTATGCCCTCGGCGCATTGACCGCGGTAGGCGGCACCTTGTGTTTCCTGAGTGGGCGGCGTGTAGCCGGTACACCGCCTCTCTAATGTGGGAGCTGGCTTGCCTGCGAAAACGGTAGGCCAGCTTGCCTATCCGTAACCTGACACACCGCTTTCGCAGGCAAGCCAGCTCGCACATTTTTTGCTCTGCGTAGCAGCTTCTATTTGCGTAATATCCAGCCACTCACCTCACGGATCCGAGCCCCATGAAATTCGACACGGCCTACAGCCTGAGTCTCGATGACAAACTGTCGATCTACGACGTACGAGACCTGAATTTCGACGAAACCAGCCCTTTCGACTCCGACAAGGACAGCTTCCTGTGCCCCAACGATGAATGCCGCGCGGCGTTCGATGCGGGCAATGCGCTCAGCACCTTCAACGCAAAAAACGTCAACTATCAGCGCACGCCGCACTTCAAGAACAAGGCCAGTACCCAGCACATTGCCGGCTGCCGCTACGCCAGCACGCACAAGACTGCGGCCGGCGAAACCGATGACGAGCGCGAGGATAATTTCCCATCGGAGTGGGTCCTGACGCGACGCCAGTACGAGCGCAAGCCTGCCTTGACGGGCACCGAGACAGGCATCCCACACGATTCGACGAAGGTTGCGTCTACTCGTACCGGTTCGTCCCACAGCGCCAGCGACTCTACCCCGGACAAAACCAGCGTGTTCGCCCACCCGGTGGAATGCTATGTGTCGAATATCGACGACAAAGACAAGCTCAAGAGCATGCCGCTGAAGATCGGCGATCACACGGCAACCTACTGGACGTTTTTCAAGAAAATCGAGTACCTGCAGGACAACAACGGCCTGATCTACTGGGGCAAAATCAAGCAGATCAAGGACTACACCGCCAGCTTTCGCATCGATTTCGAAAAGAAAGTGTGGCTCGACAAGAAGCCCTACTCGGTCAACGTCTACCTGAGCAAAAAACTCATCGACAACTACCGCAAGCGCACGGCGTTCCTGGAACAGATCAAGGCGGCGGCAGACAGTAAAAAGGCGCTGTACTGCTTCTTTTATGGGGTCACGCCGCAATTGAAACAGGTGCCAAGCAAGAAGAACCCCGAGCAGACATTTGGGGTTTTCAGCGCGAATATCGAGAACCTGGATCACTTGATCATTCGAGAAGCGCCGGGCGTGGAATAAAGCGCGGCTGAAACGCCAATAAAAAAATCCAGTTGATGAGCGGTCAAAACAACTGTACAAAAACACAGTATAGTTTGCCTTCCCCCGTCGAACCTGGAGAAACCCCCATGTCCTCTCTGGCAATGAGCTCTTTCGTAGAACAGCAGATCGTCCTGCACCAATTCACCGCCAAGCACAGTGTGCAGGCCCGCGCGATGCTTGGTTGGAGCCGAGAAGAACTGGCCCGACAAACCGGGCTGGCGGTCGAAACGGTGCAACGCTTTGAAAGCCAGGGCGATGTAGATGATGAAACCCGCCTGGTATTGGCCTTTCGGCTGGAAGCCGAGGGGCTGGTGTTTTTCCCGGGGTTTGCGCCGGGTTGGGGCATGAGTGTGCGCAAGTTCGACAAGGCCCCGGCCGAGCCCGCGGCACAAGGCATCATTTCGCGCTTGATGGGCTCAACAGCGGCATCAATTGATTCACCAGCGCCTCAACCGAATGGTGCGTAGCGTCCAGCCGGATCACCGGGCAGGTCAGTGGCTTCAGCCAGCTTTCATGCCGACGCAGGCTGCGTAGGCTGTGGTTACCATCATCGTAACGAGCAGCCCAGGCGAGAAACGCGACGCTGTTTTCATGGCGGCTGCCGCCCTCCAGAATCCGGTCACCATAGCGCTGCTCTTCGCGCAGCCGCAGGCGGTGCAGGCGAACCTGCGGGTCTACACGCAGGAACACCACATGGGTGAACTGCGGGATCATGGCATCGCCCCATCCGCACACTGAGCCGGACAGCACCCAGCCTTCGAGGCCGGCACTTTGTTCCTGTAACAGACGCGTGCGTTCATCCCGTAACCGAGCGACGGTGAACGGTTCCGGAGTTTGCTGCCAGAAGAAGTCGTCGGAGTCGAAATAAACCACATTCAAGCGTTCGGCCAAGGCTTTGCCCAAGGTCGTAGTGCCTGCGCCTGCAGCGCCGAGGATGTGAATTTTATAGCGCATGACTTGCCCCCTTAACTTGAGTGTAAGCCGTTGGGGCATCAGGCCTGCAATTGCAGCGCGCGGCGCATCATTTGTGGCGGCTGGCCGAAGGCACGCAGGAAGGCGCGACGCATGCGCTCCGGGTCACCGAAACCGGTGTCGCGGGCAATGATGTCGATGGGGTGGTCGCCGGATTCAAGCATCAGGCGCGCCGCTTCAATGCGCAGGCGTTCGATCGCCTTGGCCGGGGTGTGGCCGGTTTCGCTGCGAAACAGACGGCTGAACTGGCGCGGACTAAGGTGCGCGACGTCGGCCAGCCGTTCAACCGAAAGCTCTTCCTGCAAATGCTGGCGGGCGTAGACCAAGGCGGTTTGCACGCGGTCGGACTTGGGGTCGATGTCCAGCAGCGCGGAAAATTGCGACTGGCCACCCGCACGGCGATGGTAGATCACCAACTTGCGCGCGACCTCGCGGGCCACCTCTACACCCAGGTCGTTTTCGACAAGTGCCAGGGCCAGGTCGAGGCAGGCGGTCATACCGGCAGAAGTCCAGAGTGGGCCGTCGACAGTGAAGATGCGGTCTTCTTCAAGCCTCACATTGGGATACGCCTGACGAAAGGCCCGGGCGTGGTACCAGTGAGTGGTTGCCTTGCGGTCTTCCAGCAGCCCGGCCGCCGCCAGGTGGAAAGAGCCGGTGCAGGCAGAGGTCACACGACGCGACGTCACCACTGCGTGCTGCAAGTAGCTGAGCAGGCCAGGCGTGGCGTCGAGCACTTCGTTATCGCCCACTACCAACACCGTGTCGTACAGACCAAAGGGCACCGTATCAATGGCAAAACCCATGGAGCTTTTGACCGGCCCGCCCTCCTCGGATACCAGGTCTACCCGATAGAACGGCTGTTCCACTTCCAGATTGGCGAATTCAAACACCGTACTGGTGCTCAGGCTGAGCATCTGAAAACCCGGAAACAGCAAAATACCGACAGACACCATGGCCAAACCTCATGTCTCTAAAGGAGGGATATACGACATTGCAGCCGCGACATTACACCCATAATCTTGGTTGCAACAAGGCCCCTTTCTTCGGCCCTCCTGGAGCAACTGCAATGACTCAATCCAAAGGTTATGCGCTGATCACCGGCGCTTCTTCGGGCATTGGCGCCACCTACGCCGATCGCCTGGCTCGCCAGGGTTACGATCTGATATTGGTGGCGCGTAACCAGCACCGACTGGAGCGGCTGGCGACTCAGCTCAACGCCGATACCCAACGGGATATCCAAGTGGTGGTGGCCGACCTGAACCTGCCGGCCGATCTGGCCCGTATCGAACAGATCCTGCACGACGACAGCCGCATCAGCCTGTTGGTGAACAACGCCGGCATCGGTGCCACCGCGCCCTTGCTCGACAGCGATGCGGACAAGATGGAGGCAATGATCCTGCTCAATGTGCTGGCCCTGACCCGCCTGGCCAAAGCCGCAGCAACCAACTTTGTCGCCCAGGGTCGCGGCACCCTGATCAACATCGGCTCGATCGTGGCGGTCGCACCCAAGTTGCTGAATGGTGTTTACGGGGGCACCAAAGCGTTTGTGCAGGCGTTTTCCGAATCACTCGAGCATGAGCTGAGCGACAAGGGTGTACGGGTTCAAGTGGTGTTGCCCGGTGCCACCGCCACCGAGTTCTGGGACGTTGCCGGCCTGCCGGTGAGCAACCTGCCCGAGACAATGGTCATGACCGCGCAAAACCTGGTGGACGCCGCATTGGCAGGGCTCGCACAAGGTGAGAAGGTCACCATCCCGTCACTGCCTGACAGCCTGGATTGGGACGCTTACGAAACCGCGCGCCTGGCCTTGGGGCCAAACCTGTCACACAGCAGCCCGGCCCCACGTTACGGCGTGTAATCAGCGAATAGACTGAAGCCCAGGTCCGTGGCCGCCTGGGCCGCCGGCGCTGATCTGCCGATAGGCGCGCAGCAACGCGTGCAAAGCATCGCGAGACCCTCGAGCGCCATAAAACCAAAGCTTCGTGCCCTCTGCCAACGGCTCGCAAACGGCGGGATACCCGCTTAGGCACGCGCCCTGAAACGCCGCACGTTGATCGTCAGACACCAAGGCATCAAGACGATGCCTGGTCACCAGATCGTCGATTTCGCGAGTCTGCAAAGAGAATTGAAGGCTGTGGTCTGCACGTCGTGCATCTACCGGTACCAATTGCGCACCGGCCTGTTGCAGGACGTCGAACGCTCGACGCAAGGCTGCGCTGTGTTCAACGGCTTCGTAATGGGCTCCGTGCACATACCGGTCAGCGAACCCGATGCGCCACCCTGCGAGCACCTTGGCAGCGGTAAAGGTGCTGTTATTGCGTACCAGAGGCACTTCAACCATCACAGGCCCTGTGGGCTCGATACCACTCAAGGCGACGAGTGACAGCGCAGGGTCCCGCTCGGGTTTTAGCAGCGGGGCCACGGCGTTGTAACCGGGAATGAGTGCGAAGCCCTTTGGAGGGTCAGCGCTGAAGACGATACCGACCAGGCTGGCTTTGTCGGTGTGGGCCTGGGCCGGCGCAGCGTTCGCGCCGCCCGCTTCACCCGCTTCCGGCAAGGAAGGCCCAAGCCGACAAGGCAAGCCCAACCGCCAATGCTCCCTACAGTTTTTTTCCATCAGAACCTGCACCCCGACAATGACCGTGCGGGATCATCGCACTCTCATCGAAGGGTTGTCGCAGGGCTGAAATACCCTGAAAACTCATTTTCCCACGGCCCCAAACTTCAGCCCGCCGCGTGCTCTTTCGCACCTTGCGTTTCCACGTCCAACCACCACGCATGCCCACGCTCAGGCTGGTTCAGATTGAACGCTTGCCCCATCGCCGGCGTGGTAATCGAAACGTTGCGCTCCCAGGCCAGGGCCATGATGCGGTCGAACGGCTCGTGCCAGGCATGGAACGCCAGGTCGAACGTGCCGTTGTGAATCGGCAGCAACCAACGGCCTTTAAGGTCGATATGCGCCTGCAAGGTTTGCTCCGGCTGCATGTGCACATGGGGCCAGTCGACGTTGTAAGCACCTGTTTCCATCAGCGTGAGATCAAACGGGCCGTATTGTTCGCCGATGCGTTTGAAACCGTCGAAATAACCGGTGTCGCCACTGAAAAACACCCGCCGCGCACCGTCGATCATCACCCAGGAACACCACAGGGTCTGGTTGCCGTCAAACAGACCGCGCCCGGAAAAGTGCTGGGCCGGCGTGGCGATAAAGCGAATGTCATCGACCTCGGTGCCTTGCCACCAATCCAGTTGCCTGACTTTGCTGGCGTCCACACCCCACTTCACCAGGGTGTCGCCCACACCCAGCGGGGCGAGAAAGTAGCGGGTTTTGTCGGCCAGCTGGACCACGGCCTTATGGTCCAGGTGGTCATAGTGATTGTGCGAAAGAATCACCGCTTCCAGCGGCGGCAAGTCTTCAAGGCTGATGGGCGGCTGATGGAAGCGCTTGGGCCCGGCCCAACTGAACGGTGAGGCACGCTCGGCAAACACCGGGTCGGTGAGCCAGAACTTACCGCGCATTTTCAGCAACACGGTGGAATGCCCCAAACGGAACACGCTGTGATCGGGAGCCGCCAACAGCTGCTCGCGTGTCAGCGGTTGCACCGGGATCTTGCCCACAGGGCGCGTGCTGCGCGGCTTGTTGAAAAGCATGTTCCAGAAAATCCGCAACGTCTTGCCAAAGCCGCCGTGCTGCACTGGGGCATCGTTGGTGAAATGCCCTTGCTCCTGCTCGGCAGGTTTGAGTGCTTCAGGCGAAGGGTCGAGACGGCTTGAAATCGTGGCCATTACAGAGTGACTCCTGGGGTCCGCTCATAAATTACACTGCACAGTGTAGTTTCTAGATTGCAACAAAACCCGGAGCAAGTAAACTACCGAGTGTAATTTCATCCAAGAGCCGAACGCATTCCATGACTGCTCCCCAACGCCTCACCGACCGCAAACGCGAAGCCATCGTGGCAGCGGCCATCACCGAGTTTCGGGCTAACGGGTTCGAGGTCACCAGCATGGACAAAATCGCCGCCACCGCCGGTGTCTCCAAGCGCACGGTGTACAACCACTTTCCCAGCAAGGAAGAGTTGTTTGCAGAAATCCTGCACCAGTTGTGGGCCAGCAGCGTCGCCCAGCTGGACGCCAGCTACGCCAGTGACCGCCCCCTGCGCGAGCAATTGCGCGGTTTGCTGCAGGCGAAGATGCAGATGATGTCGGACGCCAACTTCCTCGACCTGGCCCGCGTCGCGATCGCTGCCACCATTCATTCGCCCGAACGCGCGCAAGACATGGTCAACCGCTTGAGCAAGCGCGAGGAAGGCTTCACCCAGTGGGTACGCGCGGCCCAGGAAGATGGCCGCCTGGCCTGCACCGACCCGGCCTTTGCGGCTCATCAGATCCAGAGCCTGCTCAAGGCGTTCGCCTTCTGGCCGCAAATTACCCTGGGCCAACCTACCCTCGACGCTGCCAGCCAGGCCAGCGTTATCGAATCGGCCATCGACCTGTTCCTGGCCGGCTACGAAGTCAGCCCTGCCCGTTCGCAATAAAGCCTGTTGCATGAGCGACATTCCAAGTCGTTTTTAGCGCATTCACCCGGTGTGCTACGCAAATGGCTTGGAAGGACACTGATTATTCCCACGCGAATAACTGACAATATTCACACCTATTATCCGATCAACGGTTCCCGCCGCTGACGCACGCTGTCGCATCTGCAAAAAAGAGCTGACCCGGAACACTATGGAAAACAGACGAGGCAAAGGGCTGTCATTTGCCAGGCGTATCTACAAGCCAAGGATCATCGGCCTGGGTATCGGCTGTATCAGCGTCATCGGCGCCCTTTACCCATTGGCGATGCCGGGCTGGGTATGGGCCTTGCTGATATTCAACGGTTATGCCTGGGCCCATGTGGCGTACCAGCTCTCCACGCGCTCGCAATTTCCCTACCAGGCCGAACAACGCAACTTGCTCTATGACTCGCTGCTCGGCGGTTTCTGGGCGGCGGCTACGCAATTCACACCGCTGACGACCGTGACCATCCTGTCGATGATGACCATGAACAACGTCGCGGCCGGGGGCAAGCGCCTGTTTCTGCGCGGGCTGGTGGCACAGGCTGGCGGTATCGGCGTGGCGTGGGCGCTGTTGGGGATCAAGTTCAATCCCAACGTCAGCCTTGCCCAGGTGTATACCTGCCTGCCGATGCTGACGCTTTATCCGATGGCGATCGGCATGGTCTGCTATCAGTTGGCAATCAAACTCTCGGAACACAAACGCGCCCTCAGCGCCCTCAGCCGTGTCGACAGCCTCACCGGCCTGCTCAATCATGGCTCATGGAAAGACCTGCTCAATCTCAAGTTCCACAAATGCCAGCAGCAACAGGGCCACGCCACCATTGCCTTGATCGATATCGACCATTTCAAACAGATCAACGACACCTACGGCCATATCGTCGGTGATCAGGTGTTGCGCCAGTTGAGTCAGGAGTTGCGTCAACACTTGAGGGAAAATGACTTGGCCGGCCGTTACGGCGGCGATGAGTTCTGTGTGATTCTTCCGCAAATGTCACTGGAAGAAGCCGCGCTGGTCATGGAACACATGCGAGAAACTTTTAGTAACTATCGCAATTCGCAGATCCCGGAGTTGCGCGTGAGCCTGAGCATTGGTCTGGCAGACTTCCAACCCGTCTTCAGCGATGCGGCAATGTGGCTCAACGCCGCGGATCGCGCGCTCTATGTCGCCAAGGACTCCGGTCGCAACCGGGTGAATGTCAGCCACTACGTCGTCGCCCACTCCGCTTAAGTCGTCCTACGACACCTCGTCTGAATTCTCTTCAGACACACTGCTGCAGAAGCATAATGCCACCATTGGTCGCCTACTCAATGACGTTCCCGCCCTGAAGGCGAACTTCTTGGCCGGCCGATCACTCTGAACCCGTTGTTCAACCCCCCTCTGTCGGCACAAGGAAGCTGACAATGAGCAAGTCAACCGTAAGGCCTGGTGCCGTACGGGGGCAGGCGCATATTCATGGATACCTCTGACGCGTGCTTCCCCGAGCTCTCGAACATGCTATTCAACGCCCACAAAAAAACCATCAACACCCTGCAACACACCAACGCCCAACAAGCCAGCTTGCTGGATGCCATCGAGCGCTCCATGGCGGTGATCGAATTCGATCTGCAAGGCACCGTCCTGCGGGCCAATGAGAATTTCCTCAAGACCATGAGCTACCGCGCCGAACAGATCGCGGGCCAGCCCCACCGGATGTTCTGCACTCCCGCGTTCACGCGCAGTGCCGAGTACAACCAGTTGTGGACGCAACTGCGTAATGGCCAATTTCAGTCGGGCACCTTTGAGCGCGTCGGCGGCGACGGCCAATCGGTATGGCTGGAAGCCAGCTACAACCCGGTGCGCGATCACACGGGCCAGGTCATCAAAGTGGTGAAATACGCCATGGACGTCACCCCGCGCCTGCAGGCCGAAAGCGAAGCCAACGCCAAGTTGGGGGCCATCGACCGGGCCATGGCGGTGATCGAATTCAACCTCGACGGCACCATCATTACCGCCAATGCAAATTTCCTGCAGCGCATGGGCTACAGCCTGGCGCAGATTCAGGGCAAGCATCACCGCCTGTTCTGCAAGCCGGACCTGGCCAACAGCTCGACGTACAGTGAGTTCTGGAAGCGCTTGAACCAGGGCGAACTGTTCAACGGCCAGTTTGAACGCATCGACAAAAACGGCCAAACGGTGTGGCTGGAGGCCAACTACAACCCGGTGTACGACGCCAGCGGGCGCCTGTGCAAAGTGGTGAAGTTCGCCTCCGACATCACCGCCAGAGTGCAACAGCATGCCGCCGACGCTGCCAGCGCTGCCCAGGCTTATCACATTTCGCTGAGCACTCGGGATATCGCCGAAAAGGGCGCTGATGTGATCCAGCAAACCGCCAGCGGCATGCGCGAAATTGCTGCCGACATCGATGGCTCCTCGCAACTGATCGCCAAGCTGGGCGAGCGTTCGCAGCAGATCACGGCCATCGTCAACACCATCCGCGGCATCGCCGACCAGACCAACCTGCTGGCCCTCAACGCCGCCATCGAAGCGGCGCGCGCTGGCGAACAAGGCCGTGGTTTTGCCGTGGTGGCCGACGAAGTGCGGCAACTGGCGGCACGCACCAGCGGCTCGACGGCGGAAATTTCCAGCATGATCGCGATGATCCAGGAGGAAACCCGCCAAGCCATCGACAGCATGGAAGGGACTCGCGACCGCGCCGCTCAAGGTGTGGAGTTGGCCAACCAGGCCGGCACGGTGATCCTGCAGATTCGCGAAGGCACGGGCGAGGCTGTGCAGGCGGTGAGCGCGTTTGCCAATGAGCGGGGCAACAACTGACCTGATCTTCATGTGTCTGGCCGGGGGCTGGGTCTATAGTGCTGACTAGTCTTTACGCCAAGGATTCGAGCCCGCCATGACCCCAGACAAGCCAGAAGCTGCCCCCGTCGATCACCTGCGTTTCCACCGAGGCCACGCCCACTTGGCGCCGACCTTTGGCAACGACACCTTTGCGCTCAAGGCCGAAGCGTTCGCGCGCTTCTTTGGTACGCCCACCTTTCTCGGCGCGCAAACCGCGATCGTGATCTTGTGGGTAGTGCTGAACATGACCGGCATCACCCACTTTGACGTGTACCCGTTCATCCTGCTCAACCTGGCCTTCAGCCTGCAATCGGCCTATGCCGCGCCGCTGATCCTGCTGGCCCAGACACGCCAGGCCGCCCGCGACAAAGCCCAGTCCGACGCCGATGCCCAACACCGCGAAGCGCTGGCCATTGCCAACACCGAGCGCCAGGCCCAAGCCGAACAAACCACCAAGCAGTTGCTGGAACTGCTGGAGCAGAACACCCGCCTGACGGAAATGACCAAGCAACTGACCGAGCGTATCGAGACCCTGACCTGCGAGATGCATGAGCAGTTCATGCGCAAACCCTGAGGGCGAAGCCGTTGCCTTAGTTATGGCGAGCGCGGCTTGTTGTGGCGAGCGGGCTTGCCCCGCGTTGGGCTGCGCAGCAGCCCCAAAACCTGACACTGCGGTTTACCTGAAGAATCGCGTTGGCCTGTCTGGGGCCGCTTCGCGCCCCAACGCGGGGCAAGCCCGCTCGCCACAGAAACCCTCTCGCCACAACAAGCCGCGCTCGCCATAACTATCCCGCCAGTCACAAAAGGCGCCGTTCATGGCAACCGCACATGCCGCCCCAGCTCATCAAACAACGTGACCACCGAACGCAACGCCCGGCAATCCGGACGTGTCAGCAGCCACAATGCGGTGTTCCGCCCGGCCAACGCCGGCCCCAGTGGTTGCAAACCATCGCCCAAGAGAAAATCCGGCAGCGCCGCCACGCCCAGGCCCGCGCGTACCAACTCGGTGACCGACAACATGCCGTTGCAGCGATAGCTGGGACGCACGCCCGGCAAATGCTCGCGGCGCCAGGCGACGGTGGGGTGATCGGGCAGGAAGTCGTCCGGGGCGATCCACGGCAGCTCAGCCAACTCGCGGCCTGCGTGCTGGCGCGCAAAACCGGCACTGGCACACACTTGATAGGCGACTGTGCCCAGGCATCGACCGACAAGGTGCTCCGGCGGCGTCTTGGTCAGGCGCAGGGCAATGTCCGCATCGCGGCGGCTGAGGTTGGCGAAATCATTCGATGTGCTCAACTCCAGGGTCAACGCTGGGTATTCGGGCATGAACCGCGCCAGCGCCGGCAGCAGCAAACCTTGCAGCACTGAGTCGGTACAGGTCAGGCGCACGGTGCCGCTGATCACTTCGCCGCCCTGCTCCACGCCAATGCGCGCCGCCTCCAACGCTTGTTCTGCGTGCTCGGCCTGCTGCGCCAGGTTGCTGGCCAGACTGGTGGGCAGGTAACCGGCACGGCTTTTTTCAAACAGGGTCTGGCCCAAGGCGGCCTCCAGCCGACGCACCGCACGGAACACCGTGGACACATCCACCCGCAACAGCGCCGCCGCCCGCGCCAGGGTGCCACCGCGTACCAGGGCGAGGATCAGCGAGAGGTCGGGATAGTCGATTTGATAGTGCGTGGCTGCATTGAGCATGTGGGCGAACGCCAATTTTGATTGCGTGAGCGCCAATCTATAGTGGGCACCAGGACACAACAAGCCATGGGACGTACACGATGAAAGCCAGCACCTTGCACCTTGCCCTGATCGGCGACTACAACCCCGACGTCACCGCGCACCAGGCCATCCCCGTGGCGCTGCAACAGGCGGCCGACGCCCTGAACCTGAACGTTCACGTGCAATGGCTCGACACGGACTCGATCACGCCCACCACTCAGTTGCATATGTTCGACGGCTTCTGGTGTGTGCCCGCCAGCCCCTACCGCGACACCGACGGCGCACTGCGGGCGATCCGGTTTGCCCGCGAACACAAGCGCCCTTTCCTCGGCACGTGCGGCGGTTTTCAACATGCGGTGCTCGAATATGCCCGCAACGTGCTGGGTTGGGCGGATGCCGAACATGGCGAGCTGGCCCCGCACGCCAAGCGTGCGGTGATCACACCGCTCAGTTGCGCGCTGGTAGAGGCCACGGACACCGTGCGCCTGGCGCCCTACACCCGCATCGCCGAGGCCTACGGCACGCTGGATATCCACGAGGGTTATCGCTGTCGCTACGGCATCAACCCCGAGTTCGCCAACGCACTGTTGGAAAGCGACCTGATTCCCAGCGGCCACGACTCGGCCGGCGATCTGCGCGCCATCGAATTGCTCGACCATCCGTTTTTTGTCGCCACGCTGTTCCAACCGGAACGCGCCGCGCTCAAGGACGTTACGCCACCCTTGGCGATCGCTCTGCTCAAGGCCTGTCTGGCGTTGTCACGATGATCGCCAACACACCCGCCACGCCCTACTACGCAGTGATTTTCAGCTCATTGCGCAGCGAGGGCGATCAAGGCTACGGCCAGGCCGCCGCCCGCATGCTGGAACTGGCGCGTGAACAACCGGGGTTTCTGGGGGTGGAGTCGGCGCGCGAGGACGGCTTGGGGATCACCGTGTCCTACTGGGAAAGCGAGGCGGCGATCCTGGCCTGGAAGCAGCAGGCCGAGCATCGCGAGGTGCGCGAGCAGGGGCGCGCCACCTGGTATTCGGCGTTTCACACACGCGTGTGCAAGGTGGAGCGGGCCTACACCTTCCAGAAGTGAAATGCGTTCCCCTGTGGGAGCTGGCTTGCCTGCGATGGCACCAACTCGGTTTTACTCAGAGACCGCGTCGTCTGCATCGCAGGCAAGCCAGCTCCCACCTCTGATCTTCATTGCCGGCAAAACAACAGGTGCTTAGCTCACCAAACTGCGCAACGCACTGATCTGCGGGATTTCTACCCGGCGCATGTACACGCGCAACGGCTCGGTGATGTTGATGCGGTCGTCGATGTTCTGGTCCAGCAGCAACTGCAGGCGTTCGCGCGACAGGGTCATGGTGTGGTCGGCCACTGGCAGCCAGACAAATTCAGCAGTGGGGATGATGCCGTCATCGGCCACGTCCATACCGAAGGCATCTTCGCTGAAACGCACGATGTACTGGCCGGTTTTGCGGTTCAGGCCGACAAAACCGTGGAGCTGGTCGGCGGCCTGGCAGATGAGTTCTGAAGTGATGCGCATGGTAAACCTCACTGAAAAGTCCCACTGGGACTGGAAAGATGGTTTACACGCGTGGCAGAAATTACGGCCCTCTGACGGGGCAGCTGCGGCCAAGAATACTGCAATACAGCACAAAAAAACCCAGAAAAATGGCGCCTGAGCACCTTAATGTCGGTTTGGTGATAGCGCCTTTCGCAATCAATTGTTAAAAAGGACGCCTTCTCAAAGTTACCTCCACGAAAGGACTTCGCATATGCCTGTCACGTTTACCAAGAGCGCCTTGCTGCTCGCTCTGATGCTCGGCCTTGGCCAGGCACAGGCTGCCGACCCGATCAGCCCGGCTGAATTGGCAACAAACGAAGGCATTCCGTACCCGGCCGTCATTGCGCACCGTGGCGCTTCCTACGACGCTCCCGAATCCACCGCGGCGTCCTACAAGCTCGCGCGCGACCTGGGCGCCGACTACCTGGAAATGGACCTGCAGCGCAGTAAAGATGGCGTGCTGTTCGCCCTGCACGACAATAACCTGCAGCGCACCACCGACGTGGCCACCAAGTTCCCCGAGCGCAAAGACGCCCCGGCCAACGAGTTCACCTGGGCCGAACTGCGCACCCTGGACGCTGGCAGCTGGTTCAACGCCGCCTACCCGGATCGCGCGCGCCCTGCGTTCGTCGGCCTGAAAATCCAGAGCCTGGACGAAATCATCAAGATCGCCGAAGGCAACCCGCAGCACAAACCCGGCCTGTACATCGAAACCAAAGAGCCCAAGCAATTTCCGGGCATCGAAGCCGACCTGAAAAACAAGCTGCTGGACAAGGGCTGGTTGAGCTCCGCCGGCTCCAAGCTGGGCAAGAGCAACACGGGCGTCGGCCAGGGCAAGGGCCGCGTCGTGCTGCAAACGTTTGAAAAAGACAGCTTGAAAGAGCTGCAGAAAGAAATGCCCAACACCCCGAAAATCCTGCTGTTGTGGGTCGGCCCTGGCAGCATCGAGCCAAAATCCGCGCAAACATTTGCCGAATCCGGCGAGACCACCAAAGCGGCCTACTACGCCAAGCAAGAGCCCAAAGACGCTGCCGAATTTGAAAAATGGATCGACGAAGCCAAGAGCCTCGGCGCTATCGGCACCGGCCCATCGGCCGAGCTGACCAACCATGGCGACCAGAGCTACACCGACCTGGTGAAGCCGCAAATGAACAAGCTGACCCACGACAAAGGCTTGCTGGTGCACGTCTATACCGTCGATGAGCCCGTGGACTTCGAGAAAGTGATGGCCGCCGGCGTCGATGGCATCTTCACCAACCGCGCCGCCGAACTGCTGAAGTTCTACAAGCGCTGGCCGTCCTCGAGTGTGCAGGACCTGCTCAAGGACAACGGGTACTAAGCGTCAGGCCGCAATAGGTGTCGGTTCGCCATTAAGGATGAATTAAGTTGCGCTGGTTAATCTGGCGCCACTTAAACAGCTCACCCAGAAGGACACACCATGAAAACCCTGACCGCCCTGTTTGCCGCTACCGCCATGACCCTGACTGCCGGCCTGGCCCAGGCGGATGTTCGCCCGGATCACATTGAAGGCCTGCTCAAATCCGGCGCAGTCATGCCGTTCGAGAAACTCAACGCCGCCGCCGTGGCCACTCACCCCGGCGCCAGCATCACCGACACCGAGCTGGACCACAAAAACGGTGTGCTGGTGTACGAAGTTGACGTGACCGACACCGCCGGCAAGCGCTTTGAAGTCAAGCTCGACGCCAAGACCGGCGCGGTGCTGGAAAACAAGCAAGACACTTGAGTCAACCGCCAAAAAAACCGCGCCACTTTTTAAGTGGCGCGGTTTTTTTATGCGTGCTGCAAAGCCAGAGGCAGGAAAAGTACCCACCTGGATAATGAAATTACACCTACAGCGCGCAAGGTCGCTAGAATCCCACTCATTAACCTGGGCACAACGCCCACCCTCCTCCATATCGAGACCGCTGCATGGGGCAGAAAGCCGCCGACATCGCCACTATTGGCCGTATCAGTGCCGTACCTGCGATGCTCAAAGTCATCAGCGACATGACCGGCCTGCGTTTTGCCGCCGTGGCGCGCGTGACCGAGGACACCTGGACCGCCTGCGCTGTGCTCGATCAATTGGAGTTCGGCCTCGGTGTGGGTGGCGAGCTGGACCTGTCCACGACGATCTGTCACGAAATCCGGGGTTCCCACGCCTCCGTGGTGATCGACAAGGCCAGCGAAGACCCGCGCTACCACGACCACCACACCCCGCGCATGTACCAGTTTGAAAGCTACATCTCGGTGCCGGTGTTCCGCACTGACGGGCGCTTTTTCGGCACTATTTGCGCGTTGGACCCCAACCCGGCGCAGCTGCGCAGCAGCACGATCCAATCGACCATGGAGTCGTTCGCCCGGGTGCTGTCCTTGCAGATCGAAGCCGAGGAGGCCTTGCAGAATACCCAGGCGCAATTGCAGGAAGAGCGCGGCACCGCCGAGCTGCGCGAGCAATTCATCGCCGTGCTCGGCCATGACCTGCGCAACCCGCTGTTCGCCATCAACTTCGGTGCCGAGCGGCTGCTGCGCAAACACCCCAACGCGGCGACCGACCCGCTCGTACGGCACATTCTCGCCAGCGGCCGGCGCGCCTCGCAACTGGTCGAAGATGTACTGGATTTCGCTCGCGGGCGCATGGGCAGCGGCATACCGCTGCACCTCAATGATTGCCTGGATCTGCAGGACGCTTTTCGCCATGTGGTCTTCGAAGTGCAAAGCGTAAACCCGCAACGCTTGATCAAGGCCGATATCGGCGACCTGCGTGGCGTCTACGGCGACCGCGATCGGCTGGCGCAATTGCTCTCCAACCTGGTGGCCAATGCCATCCATCATGGTAGCCACGACGGCCCGGTGGAGGTCATGGCGCGGGTTGAACAGGGCCACTTCACGCTGACCGTGAAAAACCCCGGCCAGATCGACGAACTGGCTTTGCCTCGGCTCTTCCAGCCCTACTCGCGGCTGGTCCGGGACACGCCGCAAGCCGGCCTGGGCCTGGGTTTGTATATCGTCAAGCAGATTGCCGATGCCCACGGCGGGCAGCTTGAGGTGTCGTCCTGCGCAGAAAATGGCACGCGTTTCACCTTCACACTGAAAACCCGCTGAACTGGTTTTCAAACCGTCACAAAATCGTCATCCAGCCTTGCAATGATTCGCCCACGCGAACCTGTGAAACGTCCTACAGGCGCTTTCTCTGCGAGCCTCCATGAACCACAGCATCGACCACGGCCATCAGGATCCCGATCTGTTTGGCCTGCTTTACGGGTTTCGTTTTCGACCCGGCGAAAAGGGCGAGCAGATTGACTCGGCCACGGCGCTCGCGGCCTTGCAGGCGCCGCACAACCCGGAGGAATTTCTCTGGCTGCACCTGAACCTGGCCCACGCCGCGTGCGAGCGCTGGATGCAGACGCATCTGGCGCTGCCGGAAGAGTTTTTCGAAGCCTTGCACGAAGGTTCACGCTCTACGCGCATCGAACACGTCGACTCGGCCTTGCTGGCGGTGGTCAACGACGTGGTGTTCAACTTCAGCAGCATGGTCTCCTCGGATATTTCCACGCTGTGGGTGTGCGCCCGCAGCCACTTGCTGGTGAGTGCGCGCCTGCAACCGTTGCATTCGGTGGACAAATTGCGCTCGTCGGTCAAAGCCGGTGAACGCTTTCGCTCGCCGCTGGAGCTGCTGGTGCATTTGTTGCGCGACCAGGGCGAGGTGCTGACCCAGATCGTGCGCAAGACCAGCCTCAGCGTCGACCAGATCGAAGACCAGTTGCTGTCCTCGCGCCTGTCTACCAATCGCGCCGAACTGGGTGCCGCGCGCCGGGTGCTGGTGCGCCTGCAACGCCTGCTGGCGCTGGAGCCGGGCTCGTTGCTGCGCCTGCTCAATCGCCCGCCGCAGTGGCTGCAAAAGGAGGACGTGAAGGAATTGCGCAAATCCACCGAGGAGTTTGCGCTGATCATCAACGACCTGATGGCCCTGGGCGAGCGGATCAAATTGTTGCAGGAAGAGATCGCCGCCAACCTCAATGAACAAAGCAACCGCACGCTGTTCACCCTTACGGTGGTGACCGTGCTGGCGCTGCCGATCAACATCATTGCCGGCTTTTTCGGCATGAACGTGGGAGGCGTGCCGCTCTCTACCGACCCGGAAGGCTTCTGGATTCTGGTGGCATTGGTGGCCACGTTCACCTTGATTGCCGGCCGCTGGGCATTCCGCAAACGCAAAGATTACTGACCTTGTAATGCAATCAACTGTGGGAGCTGGCTTGCCTGCGATAGCATCACCCCGGTGTCTCTGAAATACCGAGGTGCCTGCATCGCGGGCAAGCCCGGCTCCCACACAAGCCAGCTCCCACATTGATTGCACTCTGACATTACTTTTGTGGCGGTTTGTAGACCAGTGGCACGCCCAATTCCCTAAACACTGACTTACCGCAGCATCTCTGTAACATTCTGCAATGATCATCAACGACATCCTCCCCACACTGGATGCTCCGGCATGGCCACCCCTTCCCTGACTGCCTCCACCACCGCCTCACACGCAGACCCCAAACCCCGGCTGGACAAGAAACCCGGCCTGGTGACGGTGATCATCTTCTTCGCCGTGCTCGCCATGGGCCTGCTGTTTACCGCCTACAGCCTGATGCACGACATGCACGAACTGGGCACGGTGGTGACCACCTGGACGCCGTTCCTGCTGCTCGGCGTGGCGCTGTTGATCGCCCTGGGCTTCGAGTTCGTCAACGGCTTCCACGACACCGCCAACGCGGTGGCGACGGTGATCTACACCAACTCGCTGCCGCCGCACTTTGCGGTGGTGTGGTCAGGCTTTTTCAACTTCCTCGGCGTGCTGCTGTCCAGCGGCGCCGTGGCGTTCGGCATCATTGCCCTGCTGCCGGTCGAGCTGATTTTGCAGGTGGGCTCCTCGGCCGGTTTCGCGATGATTTTCGCCTTGCTGATCGCCGCGATCCTGTGGAACCTCGGCACGTGGTGGCTGGGCCTGCCGGCTTCGTCTTCGCACACCCTGATCGGCTCGATCATCGGCGTCGGCGTGGCGAACGCCTTGATGCACGGGCGTGACGGCACCAGCGGTGTCGATTGGAGCCAGGCGATCAAGATTGGTTATGCGCTGCTGCTGTCACCGTTGATAGGCTTCGCGTTCGCCGCCTTGCTGTTGCTGGCCCTGCGCGCCTTTGTGAAAAACCGCTCGCTGTACAAGGCGCCCAAGGGCGACACCCCGCCGCCGTGGTGGATTCGCGGCATGCTGATCGCCACCTGCACCGGCGTGTCCTTCGCCCACGGTTCAAATGACGGCCAGAAAGGCATGGGCCTGATCATGCTGATCCTGGTCGGCACCCTGCCAATGGCCTACGCGCTGAACCGCACCATGCCGGCCGAGCAGTCGTTGCAGTTTGCGGCAGTGGCCGAGGTGACCCAGGTCGCCTTGATGAAAAGCGCGCCGCAAGCACTGCCGGGCGACCCACGGCCGATCCTGTCGACCTACGTGCGCACCAAGGAAGCCACCGCGGAACTGATACCCGCCCTCGCCGCCCTGGCAGGCCAGATTGGTGACGAAGTCAAAGGCTACGGCTCTCTGGCCAAAGTCCCTGCCGAAGCGGTAGGCAACGTGCGTAACGACATGTACTTGAGCAGCGAAACCATTCGCCTGATGGACAAGGACAAGGTCGGCAGCTTCGACGCCGACACCCAAGGCAAATTGAAGCTGTTCAAAGAACAGATCGACAGTTCCACGCGCTTTATTCCGCTGTGGGTGAAAATCGCCGTGGCCATCGCGCTCGGCCTGGGCACCATGGTTGGCTGGAAGCGCATCGTGGTGACGGTGGGCGAGAAGATCGGCAAAACCCACCTGACCTATGCCCAAGGCGCCTCGGCCGAGACCGTGGCGATGCTGACGATTGGCGCAGCGGATATGTTCGGGTTACCGGTATCGACCACCCATGTGCTGTCGTCCGGTGTGGCCGGGACCATGGTGGCCAATGGCGGAGGGTTGCAGATGAAGACCATCCGCAATTTGCTGATGGCCTGGGTGCTGACCTTGCCGGCGGCGATTCTGTTGTCGGGCAGTTTGTACTGGCTGTTCACCAAACTGTTCTGACCCAACGCAATTGGAAAGGTGGGAGCTGGCTTGCCTGCTCCCACAGGGGTTTAGGGTGTGTCAGGAAGTAAAGAGGCCAGCCATCGCCTTCAGCCGCTTCTTGTACACCCGCCGCGCCTCCAAGGCCTCCTCCAGCGTCACCGCCACAAACCCCGCCCGCTGGTTCGGCTGCATCTGCCCGATCAAATCCAGATCCGCACTGATCACCGTGCCAATCATCGCGTAGCCACCGCCCGAGACCGCATCCCTGTGCAGCACAATCGGCTCCAACCCCGCCGGCACCTGGATCGAGCCAATGGGGTAGCAACTGTCGACGATATTCGACGGGTCCGAGCCCGCGCCAAATGGCTGCTCACGCGGCTGAAAACTCAGCGCGCTACCACCCTTGAAGCGATAGCCGATGCGATCCGCCTCGGAGCCCACCGTCCACGGTTCGGCAAAAAAGCTGCTTTTCGCGCCGTCAGTCAGCCGGTCGTAATACAGCCCCGGCACCACACGCAAGGTCACATCGCCGCCGACTGAGCGACGCAGTGCCATCGGCAAACTGTTGCCCGCACGCCCCTGCCCACTGGCATCGCCGATCGGCAGTTCATCGCCCGCCTGCAAGCGCCGTCCCTGAAACCCACCGAGCGCGCCGAGGGTGTACGTCGAGCGGCTGCCGAGCACCAATGGCACATCAATGCCGCCCGCCACCGCCAGGTAGGTGCGCGCGCCCGCCTTGGGAAATTCAAAGCGCAACACCTGCCCGGCGCGCACCTGAAACGCGGTGTCCTGGTGCACCACGTCGCCGTCCAGGCGCGGCGCCATCAGCGCACCGCTGAGCGCCACCAACGCGTCCCGTTGGAACTGCAACTCCGGGCCAATCAACGTGCATTCCAGGCCCGCCGCACCCACCGGGTTGCCCACCAGGTGGTTGGCCGCGCTCAAGGCGTATTGGTCCAGTGCACCCGAGGGCGGGATGCCCAAGTGGTAATAGCCTTCACGACCAAGGTCCTGCACAGAGGTGGCGAGGCCGGGTTTGATGACTTTGATCATGCCAGCGCCTCCTGCAGGGTTTTCGGATAGCCAACGGGGTCGGCAAGAAAGGCGTCGAGGGAAAATTCCACCGGGCGGATTCGCAGGTCGAAACGCCCCGCGTCCACCTCGGCGACCGCCAGGTCATAGGCGTCGCGGTCCAGCGGTTTGAACTGCACGATGTCACCGGGGCGGAAGAACACCATGTGTTCCTTGAGGTACGCCAATTGCTGCGCCGGGTCATAGATCGGTGCCGGGGTCACGCCAAACATCTGGTAACCACCGGCGCCGCGTACCGAGTAGATACAGCCAAAGCAGCCGCCATGCCCGAGGGTCAATTTGGGCGTGTCAGTGCGCGGGCGCAGGTACTTGGGCACCTGCAATTGCCGTTCGCGCTCAACCATCTGGAACATGAACGGCAGGCCTGCGACAAAGCCCACCATCGACACAAACCACGGCGCGCCACTGTGGGCGGCGATAAACGCGTCCACGTCGGCCAGGCCGTTGATGCGCGCGGCGTATTCCAGGTCCGTGCCCGTGGGGTCTTGGTGACGGTCGCGAAAACGCATCAGCGTTTCGTGGGTCCACGGGTCGTTGTAGAGCACCGGGATTTCAATGATGCGCGTGTGCAACGTGCGCTCGGCCACGGCCTGGGCTTCGGCGCTTTGCACGGCGTCGAGCAGCACGTGTGGCGCGATGCGGTCGGGGTCGAAGCGAATCTGAAACGACGCATTGGCCAGGCACACATCCAGCACGCCTTCCAGCGCCAGACGCTCCACGGCGCGGGTCACGGCCATGCCTTTGAAAAAGGCCTGCAAGGACATGCTGTCGCTGACCTCGGCAAACAGGTGTTCATCACCGCCGAAGCTGTAGCGGATGGGGGACGTTTCAGCCATGTCTGTTCCTCTTGGAATCATTGTAGAAAGGCAGGCAAAAAATAATGTGGGGGCGCACGCTTTTTGTTGTGGTGAGCGCATGTCGTTGTGGCAAGCGGTCTTACTGTGGTCAGTGGGCCTACTGTTGCCAGCGGGCCTACTCTGTTCAGTGGGCCTACTGTTGCCAGTGGGCTTACTGTGGCGAGGGGGCTTGCCCCGCGTTGGGCTGCGCAGCAGCCCTTAAATCAGGCGACCGGGTGCTACCTGATACTACGCGGCGATTATTGGGGCGGCTTCGCCGCCCAACGCGGGGCAAGCCCGCTCGCCACAGGCCACAGCAAGTCCGGTTGTCTCAGCAAGCCCGCTCGCCCTCAGAGAGTCCTCTCACCCCAACACGTCCACTCGCCGCAGTGACTACGATGCCCGCCTGGTCCAACGCTTCGCGAGTGGCCTCGACCAATTCCAGCGCGCCGGGCGTGTCGCTGTGCAGGCAGATGGAGTCGAATTCGATAGGCAGGTCTTCGCCCTCTACCGTTCGCACCAACCCCGTCTGACAAGCACGCAAGACCCGCGCCGCGACCGTTGCAGGGTCAAGCGCGCGCACATTGCGGGTAAACACGATGGAGCCGGTCAGGTCGTATTCACGGTCGGCATAAAACTCGCGCACCACAGGCTGCCCGAGTTCCTTGGCGACGCGCCAGATCACCGAGTTGGGCATGCAGTACAGCAGCAGTGTCGGCTCAATGAGTTGCAGGTTTTGCACCAGCAAGCGCGCGGCCTCTTCGTCGCGGGCCAGGTGCATGTAGAGCGCGCCGTGGGGCTTGATGTGTTGCAGGGGCACGCCTTGGGCGCGGGCGATTTCGCGCAGGGCGCCGAGCTGGTAGAGCATGTCGTCCACCAGTTCCTGCGCCGGTGCGTTGATGTGCCGACGGCCGAAACCCACCAGGTCGCGAAAGCCTGGATGCGCGCCGATGGCCACGCCCAGTTGCTTGGCGCGCGCGACGGTGCGGCGCATGGTACCGGGGTCGCCGGCGTGGAAGCCGGTGGCGATGTTGGCTGAGCTGATGTAAGCCATCAGTTCAGCATCCACGCCATCGCCGATGGTCCAGGGGCCGAAGCCTTCGCCCATGTCTGAATTGAAATCCACTGCCTGCATCGGTGTCGCTCCGCCAAAGGTGATGCCAGGAAAGTAGGCTGGCGCTTGACCCCTTGGGAAGATCTATTATCAGATGGCCCATCTTCTGAAAATCAGATAAAGCCATGTCCCTGACTTTGCGCCAAGTTCGCTACTTCGTCGCCACTGCCGAGATCGGCCAGATTTCCCAGGCGGCCATCCACTTGAACATCTCCCAGTCGGCGGTGACCACGGCGATCAAGGAACTGGAAGCCATGCTCGGCGTGCAGCTGTTTGTGCGTTCGGCCCAAGGCATGAACCTGACCGATGCCGGGCGGCACTTTCTCAACCGAGCCTACGTGATTGTGCGCAGCGTGGACGACGCGCTGAACAGCCCGCTGCCGGATTACCGCGCCAGCGGCGTGCTGCGCGTGGCGGCCAGTTACACAGTGCTCGGCTACTTCCTGCCGCATCACTTGCAGCGCATGGAACACTGGCACCCGGACGTGACCATCGAGGTGTTCGAGCAGGAGCGCCAGGCCATCGAACACGGCCTGCTCGACGGTCAATTCGACATGGCCGTGGTGCTCACCGCCAACCTCACTCACCCGGATATCGTCTCGGAGATCCTGTTCAATTCCGAACGCCGCCTGTGGCTGCCCAGCCACCACCCGTTGTGCGAACGCGGCGCCGTGAGCCTGGCCGATGTGGCGCAGCAACCCTACATCCTGCTCACCGTCGACGAGGCCGAACACAGCGCCATGCGCTACTGGGAACAGGCCGGGCAAACGCCCAAGGTGCGGCTGCGCACCAGTTCAGTGGAAGCGGTGCGCAGCATGGTTGCCAATGGCAGCGGCGTGGCGATCCTATCGGACCTGGTGCACCGGCCCTGGTCCCTGGAAGGCAAGCGCATCGAAACGCTGACCGTGACCGACCCGGTGACGCCCATGAGCGTCGGCCTGGCCTGGCACCGCGAGCGCGCGTTCACGCCGGCGATGCAGGCGTTTCGGGATTACTTCCACGATGCCTTCCTGGCACCGCAGCAATTGTCGGCGCGGCGTTAAATCCGGGCTTGCAAGGTGGCGGCCAGCCAATCCATGAACACCCGCACGCGCTGTGGCAAATGCCGTTGCCCGGCATAGAGCAGCGACACGTCCAACGCCGGCGCGGGGTAGTCAGGCAACACGGCCACCAGTTCACCGCGCTCGAGTAAATCGCGAATCCCCAGGACCGGCACCTGAGTGATGCCAAAACCGCCCAGGCACGCCGACTTGTACGCATCGGTGCTGTTGACCGTGACGCGCCCGGCCATCGGCACGCGGTGCACTTTGTTGCCCTGCTGGTATTCGAACCCCGGCGAACGCGAACCCAATGGCCGCACGTAATGCACCAATTGGTGATGCGCCAGGTCGGCCAGGGTCTCGGGCTTGCCATGGCGCTGAACATACTCGGCGCTGACGCAGTTGATCATCGGCATGCTGTACAGCAGGCGCGCGACCACCGACTGATCGGGCTGCGCGCCAACGCGCAACACGCAGTCGAAACCTTCGGCGAGCAGGTCTACCTGACGGTCGGTGGTGCTGATCTCCAGCTCGATCAACGGGTGGGCGTGCATGAATTCGGGCAGGCGCGGCAGGATCAGGTCCCGCGCCATGACGTTGGGCATGTCCACGCGAATGCGCCCGCTCAGTTGCGCTTCATCCTGACGAAACAGACCTTCAAGTTCTTCCATGTGCGACAGCAAGTCCTTGCTGCGCTCATACAGCACGCGCCCGTCCTGAGTGGCCTGCACCTTGCGTGTGGTGCGCTGCAACAGGCGCGCGCCGAGCAATTCTTCAAGTGCCTGCACGTGCTCGGACACCGTGGAGCGCGGCAGGCCCAGGCTCTCGCCGGCCTGGGTGAAACTCGACAGTTCGGTGACCCGCACGAAGGTGCGCAACAGCTCAAGCTTGTTCATGAGATTGTTCGCCTTATCCGGCCAGTGATTCCGATAACGCCCTGTTTATCACGTTACGAGCGGACAAATACACTCAGTCCCACTGATCACACACGAGGACTGCACCATGACCCGTAAAATCGCACTCATCACTGGCGCCAGCCGCGGCCTGGGCAAAAGCGCAGCGCTGCACCTGGCGGCACAGGGCGTCGACATCATCGGCACCTACCACAGCGCCGCAGCCGAAGCCCAAGCGGTGGTGGAACAGATTCAAGCGCTGGGTGGCCGTGCGGCCATGCTGCAACTGGATGTCAGCCAAAGCGGCACGTTCAATGACTTCGTCGGCGAGATCAGCACAGTACTCAAGGATGTTTTCGCACAGGATCACTTCAATTTTCTGATCAACAACGCCGGCATCGGCGCTCACGCCAGCTTCGCCGAAACCACTGAAGAACAGTTTGACCGCCTGGTGGCGATCCACCTCAAGGCGCCATTTTTCCTCACGCAAAAATTGCTCCCGCTGATCAGCGATGGCGGGCGCATCATCAATATCTCCAGCGGTCTGGCGCGGTTCAGCCTGCCAGGGTATTCGGCGTATGCCTCGATGAAGGGCGGGGTTGAAGTGCTGTCGCGCTACCAGGCCAAAGAGTTGGGCCCGCGCGGCATTACCGTCAACACCCTGGCCCCGGGCGCCATCGCAACCGACTTCGGCGGCGGCGCGGTGCGCGACAACAAGGACCTCAACGCAATGGTCGCCAACAACACCGCGCTGGGCCGTGCCGGTTTGCCAGACGACATCGGCGGCGCGATCTCGACCTTGCTGGCCGATGGCAGCCACTGGATCACCGGGCAACGCGTCGAAGCTTCGGGCGGCATGTTTCTGTAGGCATTGTGCGCTAGCATCAATGCCTACAAGTCACAGACAGGCAATCACCGATGAGTTTCGATCCAGGTTTGGCCGGCGGCATGGGCGTATTGGCAGCCGTGGTCGACAGCGGCAGTTTTGCCCGCGCCGCCGACAGCCTGGACATGACGCCTTCGGGGGTCAGCCGAGCGATTTCGCGGCTGGAAAAGCGCCTGGGGATTCGCCTGTTCGACCGCACCACGCGCTCGGTGCAACTGACCGACGAAGGCCGACGTTTTTATCAGCAAATCGCGCCGTTGCTGGCCGGTCTCGAAGAGGCCGCCAGCTCCGCCGCCGACAGTGCATTGACCGTACGAGGGCGCTTGCGGGTAAATATCGACCCGTACTTTTCGCGCCTGGTATTGGGCCCGGTGCTGGGCGACTTCATGCGCCGCTACCCGCAATTGCAGTTGGACTTGCACACCCGCGACCAACTCGGCGACCTGGTCGCCGACGGTTTTGACGTGGCGATTCGCTTCGGCATCCCGCAATCCTCCTCGCTGATCGCGCGCAAATTGATGCAAGTGCGCGTGCTCACCGTGGCCTCCCCCGCTTACCTTGAGCAATACGGCCGACCGGCCACGCCACAAGACTTGGAAACCGGGCATATGTGTCTGGACTTTCGCGACTCGCAGACCGGCCGCCCGTTTGCCTGGGAGTTCCACCGCAAGGGCGAGCAGGTGATCGTGCGCACCGACGGGCGCTTGGTGGTCAACGACGCCAGCACCTTGTACAGCGTGTGTGAACACGGGCACGCGGTGGCGCAAATGCTCGACCTGGGCCTGACGCCGGCGCTCAATGCCGGCAGCCTGGTGGAGTTGTTTCCCGACTGGCCGGACGAGCGTTTTCCGTTGTACGCCTACTACCCGTCGCGGCATTTGCCCGCCGCCAAGGTGCGGGCGTTTCTGGAGTTTGTCGCCTCGCTCAAGCTTGGCTGACCAGCCGGCGCTGTACGAACTTTTCCCGCAGCACGTCATAGCCCCAGTGATACACATAGGTGTACGGCAGGAAGAACAGCAGCACGCCGATGTCGAGAATAAATGCCTGCATCAGGCTGATGTTCAGCCACGCTGCGATCAACGGCACACACATCAGAATCAGGCCGCCCTCGAACATCAACGCGTGCAGCACACGCGTCCAGCCATTGTTGGCGAGTTTCCAGCGTGCCTTCAGGCGGTCGAACAGGCCGTTGAAGATCACGTTCCAGGTCAGCGCCATCAGGCTGATCGCCAGGGTGACCATGCCCATCTCCAGGGCGGGCTTGTCCATGATCCACGCCAGCAACGGGGTGCAGATCAACAACGCCAAACCTTCAAAACCAATGGCTTGGCAAACACGTTCAGTAATCGACTTGGTAGGGTTCATGGCCCGGCTCCGTGAGTGACGACGGTTGCCATGATTACCCCTTGAATCGATACTTCATAACTAATAACCATCGATCAAGGCGATAGTCATGGCCTCTCATGAAGTGCTGCAGGCGTTTGTCCAAGCGGCCACCCAAGGCTCTTTTTCCGCCGCGGCGCGCAAGTTGGGCAAGAGCCAGTCCACGGTCAGCGCGGCGGTCGCGAGTCTGGAGATTGACCTGGATGTGACGCTGTTTGATCGCAGCAGCCGCAAGCCAACGCTCACCCCGGCCGGCCACGTGTTGTTGCAACGCGCCGAGCAGGTGCTGGAGGCCAGCAGCCGCCTGGCGCTGGCGGCGAGCCAGTTGTCACAGGGCCTGGAGCCTAAGTTGACCATCGCCATGTCCGATACTTACCAGTCCGACCGCTTTGAAATCGCCCTCAAAGCGTTTGAACAGCGCTACCCGGACCTTGAGCTGGAATGCCTGATCGCCGAGTGCGAAGACTTGGTCGCTCTGGTGCAGAGCGGCCGAGCGCAGATTGCGTTTATCGAGCAACAGGACACCTACCCGCCCGACCTGACGGGCGCTCCCGTGGAAGAGCGCACCGAAATTGCGCTGTTCGTCGCGCCTTCACACCCGTTGGCCCACTTGAAAAACATCTGCGTGAACACCTTGCAGCAACATCGCGAGCTGCGCCTGGCCAGCATCATCAACCCGAATGAAATCCGTGCCACTGGGCGCGTGTGGTCGGCCCCCAGTTACCTGATGTTGATGGAAATGGCGCAGCTGGGGTTCGGCTGGGCGCCGATACCGCGCTGGCTGGTGGAGCGTTTTGGCGGCGACCACCTGGTGGAGCTCAAGGCCCGTGGTTGGCCACGTTCGGTGGCGGTGGATGCGCTGTGGTCAAGGCACCATCCGCCGGGGCCGGCGGGAAGTTGGTTGCTCGGCAAGATGTTGGAGTGATTGCCCCCAGACAACGCGTTTGCATGTGGGAGCTGGCTTGCCAGCTTCCACAGGGTTGATCCTTATTGTCTGGGGGATTTGAGTTCAGCCAGGCGCCGCTCTAAAAAGCGCTTTTCTGGGGTTTGCTGAGTGAGTGACAGGGCTTTTTCGTACGAAGCACGGGCGTGTTCGCTACGCCCCAACTGCCGACAAAACTCCCCACGCGCCGAATGTGCCCAGTGGTAATCCAGCAACTCGCCTCGCGCAAAAATCGCCTCCACTGCCTGCAGGCCTGCCAACGGCCCATCGCGCATCGCCAGCGCCACCGCGCGGTTCAACTCGATCACCGGCGACGGCACCGCCCTGAGCAACACGTCGTAGAGCCCGACAATCTGCGGCCAGTCCGTCTCCCCCGCGCTCGACGCTTCGGCGTGCACCGCCGCAATGGCGGCTTGCAGGCAATAGGGGCCAAAACGCCGTGTGCTCAACGCCTGCTCCACCAGCGCGCAGCCTTCAGCAATCAAGGACGCGTCCCACAACCCACGGTCCTGTTCATCCAGCAACACCAACTCGCCGTCGGCCGAGGTGCGCGCCGCTCGGCGTGATTCGTGCAACAGCATCAGCGCCAGCAGGCCGATGACTTCCGGCTCTGGCAGCAGCTCCACCAGCAAGCGCCCCAGCCGAATGGCTTCGCGGGTCAGGTCCTCCCGAGTAAGGTTCGCGCCCATCGACGCCGAATAGCCCTCGTTGAACACCAGGTAAACCACGCGTAACACGCTGTCCAGGCGCTCGGGCAATTCGTCGCGGGACGGCACCTGATAGGGAATCTTCGCCTCGCGAATCTTGGCCTTGGCGCGCACGATGCGTTGGGCGATGGTGGTGGGCGTGGCGAGAAAGGCGCGGGCGATTTCTTCGGTGCTGAGGGCGCAGATCTCACGCAAGGTCAGCGCCGCCTGGGCGTCAGGCGCCAGCGCCGGGTGGCAGCAGGTGAACATCAGGCGCAGGCGGTCGTCTTCCACATCGTCCTCACTCCACGCGGCCGCTTCCAGCGCGTCGGCCTGCTCCTGCAACAAGGGGGTAAAACGGGCCTGGCGGCGCAGGCGGTCGATGGCTTTGAAACGGCCGGTCGAGACCAGCCAGGCGCGTGGATTGCTCGGCACACCGTCGTGCTGCCAGCGCTCGACCGCGACGAAGAACGCCTCGTGCAGGGCTTCTTCGGCGAGGTCGAAATCACCGAGCAAACGGATCAGCGTGGCGAGCACGCGGCGTGACTCGCTGCGGTAGATCGCCTCCAGTTCAGGCGTCAATCGGGCATGCCCTGGGTCACCAGCGTCACCAGGCGATCCAGGCTCTGGCCCCAGCCGTCATGAAACCCCATGGCTTCGTGCGCCTGTTTATCGGCTTCGCTCCAGTGCATGGCGCGAGCGGTATACAGCGTCTTGCCTTCGACCTCTTCGAAGGTCACTTCGGCGGTCATGAACGGCTTGCCCGACGGCACCCAGCCTGGCGAGTAAGCATCGGTAAACACCAGCCGGCTGGGCGCCTGGATCTCCAGGAATACGCCCTGGGTCGGGTACTCGGCGCCATCCGGTGCACGCATCAGGGTGCGAAACAGGCCACCGACCCACAGGTTCATTTCGCACTCTGGCGTGGTCATGCCGTGGGGTCCCCACCATTGTTGCAACAAGGCAGGTTCGGTCCAGGCGCGAAACACACGGTTGCGCGGGGCGTCGATCAAGCGGCTGATGGACAGTTCAAATTCGGCAATTGGCGTTGTCATGGGATAAACCTCTTGTGGTTGTTGTTTTCAGAGATTCAATTCACGCACGGGGCGTACTTCCACACTGCCGACCCTGGCCGCCGGTATGCCACCGGCCACCTGGATCGCTTCGTTCAAGTCCTTGGCCTCGATCAGGTAAAACCCGGCGAGCTGCTCCTTGGTCTCGGCAAACGGCCCATCGGTGATCGACAACTTGCCCTTGCGCATGCGCACGGTGGTGGCGGTGCTCACCGACTCCAGTGGCTCGGCGGCGAGCATGCGCCCGCTGGCCTGGATGGCCTCGGCATAGGCAAAACACTCGGGGTCCGCAGGGCTGTCCGGCGAGGTGTGCAACACCTGCTCGTCGCTGTAGATCAGGCAGAGGTATTTCATGGGCGTCTCCGTTTTCGGACTACTGACTATAGTTCGTGGCGGTCAGGGTTTCAGGTCGAACAATGCGCTGCCGCTGCCCATGTCGAAGGGCGCTGACCAATGCTCATGCACCACGCGCCATTGACCCTCGATGCGCTGGTAACCGGCGGTCACCCGCATCCAGCAGGCCTTCACCACGCCATCCGGCCCGGCACCGCCGCAATGCGCCAGCCAATGGGCAAACGCACTCTCGGGTGCCTCGACGATATGCAGCTCATGGAACTCAAAAATACCGGGGCCGGGGCAGTGTTTCATGCAGTCCTCCCAATGCGTGCGGTAGGCCGCCTTGCCCTTGAATTGCAACGCGGTGACGGCGTCGAACGAGACGATATCGTCGGCGTAAAAGCTGACAATTTTGTCGATATCACGGGCCAGCACAGCCTGCTGCCATTCATCGATCAGACGGCGGATTGCAGTGCTCATGGCGATACTCCTGAGGGTGGAAAATCACGTGGGACACCCTTAGTCGAACGCGCTTTGGGTAAATCGACAGCGCGCTGAAAAATAATTTCGCCACGCGCAAACCCGCTAGAATCCACGCCTCTTTGTAGGATTTGGGATGCGCCCTGGATGGAAACCCGCCTCGTGCCCTATGAGACGCTGAGCCTTGTGCAAAAACAGCAACTCGACACCCTGCAAGTGCATCCCGAGCAACTGGCGTATTCAGGCGATATCTACTGCGCGCTGAACAGCCTGCTGGTCAATCCCAGCCCCAACGCCATCAAGGGCTTTGCCCTGCTTGCCGATGACGTGCCCGTCGCGTTCCTGCTGCTTAAACGCCCGCCCTGCCTGCCTCATTGGGCCGATGAACACAGCGCCACGCTGCATGCGTTGCAGGTTGATCGGCATCAGCAGGGCCGTGGGTTTGGCAAAGCCTGTTTGCAGGCGCTGCCGGCGGCGGCCCTGCACGCGTGGCCGCAGATCAAAGCGTTGGAGTTGTCGGTGGACGCGCAGAATGTGGCGGCGATGGGCCTGTATCTGGCGGCGGGCTGGGTCGACAGCGGCGAGGCGTATAAGGGCCGGATTGGCCATGAGCGCCGGCTGGCGTTAGTGCTTTGAAACGATAAGGAGGTGGTGAACATGCTGACAACCCTGGAACAACTCGAAACCCTCTACGGCCTCCCGCACGAGCGGGCGGTGCGCAAGGAGATCCCGTTTCTCAACGAGGATTACCAGGCCATGGTGCGGGCGTCGCCACTGGTGGTGGTCAGTTCATCCGGGCCGGAAGGCATCGATGGCTCGCCGCGCGGCGATGTGCCGGGGTTTGTGCGGATTGTGGATGAGCGCACCCTGGCGATCCCGGATCGGCCGGGCAATAACCGCCTCGATACACTGCGCAACTTGGTCCAGGACCCACGCATCGCATTGCTGTTCATCATCCCCGGAATTGGCGAGACCTTACGCGTGAATGGCCTGGCGCAGATTTGCATCGAGCCCGAGCTACTGGAGAGTTTTGCGGTGAACGGCAAGCCTGCGCGCTCGGTGATTCTGGTGCAGGTGCAAGCCGCGTATTTCCATTGCTCGAAAGCGTTTGTGCGCTCGGACTGCTGGAACCCCGAGAAGCACCTGGACCGTTCGGAATTGCCGTCGGCCGGGGCGTTTCACAAGCGGCTCAATGACGGGCAGTTTGACGCCGAGGCGTATGACCGGGAAATGCCGGAGCGGGTCAAGGCCACGCTGTATTGAAGGACCTGTGGGGCCGGAGCGCCGGCCCCTGTGAGTCATCAGGCTTTCTTTTCGATCGGCATCCAGATCTCAACGGAACCGGTGCCTTTGCGTGCATCAAAATCCGCGCTGTAGCGCTCGAAATCCGCCCCGGCCACCTTGTAGCCAGAGTGTGGCAACCACTCGAACATGATGCGCTCGTAGGTCTGCTCAAGCGCTTGCACCGGGCCGTGGTGCGCGAATACCGCGTAATGGCGGGCAGGCAATTCAACCGATTGGAAATTGCTGGGCACATCGCTTTTGGCCGGTACTTCAACGCCGGCCAGATAGTCGAACTCGCCTTGCTTGGCGTTGTAGCACACGCCGTATGTCTGGCGGTCAACGCGCTTGCTGATGTCTTTGATGTTGTTGTCGAGCACTTCCCACAACTTGGGAATGTCCCCCACGGTGGCTTTGTCGTAATGGCCCTTGAGCCCGGCAATCACCAGGGCTTTGCCCTCTTCCAGGCGTGGCTGCAACGGTAGTTTTGTCTGCTGATCCATCTGAACAGTCTCCTTCTTGTGAGGGCACAAACCCGCATCGAGTATAGGGGCATATTGACGCCTCACCCCAATCGGAAATTTTTCCTGCGCCATCTGGACAACTGGCCATCATCGACCGTATTGTCTGCCCCGCAGGCCACCGCAGTGGCCGACGTCGCTCGGACGGTTCCGGGCGCTTACGTACTCTTGAGGCAACAATGGCAGACCAAGGTTCGCCGCGCCGCTTTGCGCGCATAGATCGACTCCCCCCTTACGTTTTCAATATCACGGCCGAGCTGAAGATGGCTGCGCGTCGGCGCGGCGAAGACATCATCGACTTGAGCATGGGTAACCCTGACGGCGCCACGCCTCCACACATTGTGGAAAAAATGGTCACCGTCGCCCAGCGTGAAGACACCCACGGCTACTCCACCTCCAAAGGCATTCCGCGTCTGCGCCGGGCGATCTCGCGCTGGTACAAGGACCGCTATGAAGTGGACATCAACCCGGAAACGGAAGCCATCGTCACCATCGGCTCCAAAGAAGGCCTGGCGCACTTGATGCTCGCCACCCTCGACCAGGGCGACACCGTGCTGGTGCCCAACCCCAGCTACCCGATTCACATCTACGGTGCCGTGATTGCCGGCGCCCAGGTGCGCTCGGTGCCGCTGATTCCGGGGGTGGATTTTTTCGCTGAACTGGAACGCGCCATTCGTGGTTCGATTCCCAAGCCGAAGATGATGATCCTCGGCTTCCCGTCCAACCCCACCGCGCAGTGCGTGGAGCTGGACTTCTTCGAACGGGTGATCGCCCTGGCCAAGCAGTACGACGTACTGGTGGTGCACGACCTGGCCTACGCCGACATCGTCTACGACGGTTGGAAAGCCCCGTCGATCATGCAGGTGCCGGGCGCCAAGGACATTGCGGTGGAGTTTTTCACCCTGTCCAAGAGCTACAACATGGCCGGCTGGCGCATTGGTTTCATGGTCGGCAACCCGGAACTGGTCAACGCGCTCGCGCGCATCAAGAGCTACCACGACTACGGCACCTTCACCCCGCTGCAGGTGGCGGCGATTGCGGCGCTCGAAGGCGATCAGCAGTGCGTCAAAGACATCGCCGAGCAGTACCGCCAGCGCCGTAATGTGCTGGTCAAGGGCTTGCATGAACTGGGCTGGATGGTGGAGAACCCGAAGGCGTCGATGTACGTCTGGGCCAAGATTCCCGACGCGTATGCCGCCATGGGCTCGCTGGAATTTGCCAAGAAATTGCTGCTGGAAGCCAAGGTGTGTGTGTCGCCGGGCATCGGCTTTGGTGAGTATGGAGACGATCATGTGCGCTTTGCGCTGATCGAAAACCAGGACCGCATTCGCCAGGCAGTGCGCGGGATTCGCGGGATGTTCCGCGCGGATGGGTTGGTACCCAAAACCGGGGCATAACTCGGTCAACAATGTGGGAGGGGGCTTGCCCCCGATAGCAGAGTGTCAGTCACTGCATCGGGTGACTGGTCCACTGCCATCGGGGGCAAGCCCCCTCCCACATTTGTTTTGTGGTGAGCCTGTTACACCACCATCGACAGCAACATGATAAAGATCAGCGCCACCACCGACAGGATGGTCTCCATCGCTGTCCAGGTCTTGAACGTCTCGACCACGGTCATGTTGAAGTACTGCTTCACCAGCCAGAAACCCGCATCGTTGACGTGAGACAACACCAGTGAGCCTGCGCCCGTCGCCAACACCAGCAACTCACGGTTCACGCCTGGGATCATGCCCACCACCGGCACCACAATGCCTGCGCCGGTAATGGTTGCCACGGTCGCGGAACCAGTCGCCACGCGAATCACTGCCGCCACCAGCCACGCCAGCAAAATCGGGTTGATCTGCGCGTTCACCGCCATGTGGCCGATCACGTCACCCACGCCGCTGGTCACCAGCATCTGCTTGAAACCGCCGCCGGCGCCGATGATCAAAATGATCGCCGCGGTCGGCGCCAGGCTGGCGTCGAGCAGCTTGAGGATTTGCTTGGAATGAATGCCCTGGCGATGGCCAAAGGTGTACAGCGACAGCAGCAACGCCAGCAGCAACGCGGTGATCGGGTGACCGATCATGTCCATCCAGTTACGAATGGCGTGGCCGTCCGGCAGCGCGACGTCAGCGAAGGTTTTGAGCAGCATCAGGAACACCGGCAGCAGCACGGTGATCAGGGTGATGCTGAAGCTCGGCAGGTCTTTGGACTCCGGCTCGCGGGCCAGTTGATCGACCAGTTCCTGGGACGGGTTGCCCGGAATGTACTTGGCGATAAACGTACCGAAAATCGGCCCGGCAATAATGGCGGTCGGCAGTGCGACGATCAGGCCGTACAGGATGGTCTTGCCGATGTCGGCGCCAAACACGCCGATGGCCAGCAGCGGGCCCGGGTGCGGTGGCACCAGGCCGTGCACCGCCGAAAGGCCGGCGAGCAGCGGGATGCCGATTTTGATCAGCGACACGCCGGTGCGGCGCGCAACGATAAACACCAGCGGGATCAGCAGTACAAAACCGATCTCGAAGAACAGCGGGATGCCCACCAGAAACGCGGCGAACATCATCGCCCACTGGACTTTTTCTTTGCCGAAGGCGCGGATCAAGGTCTGTGCGATCTGATCGGCGCCGCCGGATTCGGCCATCATTTTGCCAAGCATCGTGCCCAGCGCGAGGATGATGCCGACAAAGCCGAGCACGCCGCCAAAGCCGTCCTGGAATGCCTTGATGATCTTGTCCACGGGCATGCCCGAGGTCAGGCCGAGGAAGCCGGCCGCGATGATCAGTGCAATGAACGGGTGCACCTTGAACTTGGTGATCAAAAAGATCAGCCCGATGATAGTGACCACTGCATCTAGCAGCAGGTAAGACTCGTGGGACATGCCAAACATGGGGGGTCTCTCCTGTTTGTTGTTGTTATTAAAGCGGGTGTTGAATTTCCTGCCGGGGATAGCGCTATCTTTTCCGGCAAAAAATTAATGGGTTGGTTCAAAGCCGTGTTGCAGCCACCAGGCATTGGTTTGCTCGGCCAGGTCCTCGACGCTGTCTTCGCTGGCGTTGAGCGCCAGGGTCAGCGGCTCGCCCACGGGCGATTCAAGGGTGGCGAACTGGCTGTCGATCAGGCTGGCCGGCATGAAATGGCCGGGGCGATGGGACACGCGGTCGGCGGCCACGGCACGGGTCAGCTCCAGGAACACAAAGCCCAGGCCCGGCGCGGCTTCGCGCAGGTGGTCGCGGTATTTTTTCTTCAGCGCCGAACAGGTCAGCACCGGATGCTCGCCGGCTTTGAGCGAGCGACGCAGTTCATCGCACAGGATGTCGAGCCAGCCGGCGCGGTCGTCGTCGTTGAGGGGATGGCCGGCGCTCATCTTTTCGATGTTCGCGGCGGGGTGAAAGCTGTCGCCTTCGATGGCGGTGGCGCCGTTCAGGCGGCACAGGGCTTCGCTGACGCTGGACTTGCCACAGCCAGAAACACCCATGATGACCAGGGCGGTAACAGGTTGACTCATGAAACACCTCAGGACGCAGATAGCGCTACCTTCGCACGCTGTAAGGCTAGTGCAAAAACAGGCTTTTCCCGCGCCGACTTGTCATTTTTATGGAGTGACGCGTGCATCCTCTCCGAAACCGTTGAACCGGATCAGGCAACCCTGCGTTCAAGCATTTGCAGCCTTTTGGAGACAGCGCTACCTTAGTGCCTCGATTTTTGTTTGGCAACCGCCTGATGACCTCCAAGAACGATAAAAATACCCGCACCACCGGTCGCCCGACCCTCAACGAAGTAGCCCGCCTGGCCGGCGTCAGCCCGATCACCGCCTCGCGCGCCCTGCGTGGCATCAGCACCGTGGCCACCGAGCTGGTGGAAAAAGTGCAATGGGCCGCCGCCGAACTCAACTACGTGGTCAACCCCGCCGCCCGCGCCCTGGCCTCGGCGCAAAGCCACTCGGTGGTGGTCATCGTGCCGTCGCTGTCCAACCTGCTGTTTATCGAAACCCTGGAAGCCATCCACCAAGTGCTGCGGCCCAAGGGCTTTGAAGTGCTGATCGGCAACTCTCACTATTCGCGCGACGAAGAAGAAAACCTGTTGCGCAACTACATGGCCTACCAGCCACGCGGGTTGCTGCTGACCGGCTTTGACCGCACCGAAAGCGCGCGCCGGATGGTCGAGGCCAGCAATGTGCCGTGCGTGTACATGATGGACCTGGACCCGAATGCCGGCGTGAACTGTGTGGGCTTCTCGCAACTGGCCGCGGGTGAAACGGCGGCGGCGCACTTGATCTCGCGGGGGCGCAAGCGCCTGGCCTACATCGGCGCGCAATTGGACCAGCGTACGTTGCTGCGCGGCGAAGGTTTCCGCCGCGCGCTGCAACAGGCCGGCATGTATGACCCGGCGCTGGAATTGCTGACGCCGCGCCCCTCCTCCGTGGGTTTGGGTGGCGAGCTGTTTCTGCAGTTGCTGGCGGCGCATCCGGACGTGGATGCGATTTTCTTCGGCAACGACGACCTGGCCCAGGGCGCACTGCTCGAAGCCCTGCGCCACGGCATCAACGTACCGCAGCGCGTGGCCGTGTTGGGTTTCAACGACTTGCCCGCCTCTTCTTTCATGGTGCCGCGCTTGAGCAGCATCAGCACACCGCGTGAAGCGATTGGCCGGCGTTCGGCGGAGCACCTGTTGACGATCATGGCCGGCAACAAGATCGCCAAGCCGGTGGTGGACATGGGCTTTGAGTTGCAAGTGCGCGAAAGCACCTGATTTTTGAAGGCCAAACACACTCAACGTGTGGGAGCTGACTTGCCTGCGATGGCGCAGTGTCAGGCAATGATGTGTTGACTGATTCACCGCCATCGCAGGCAAGCCAGCTCCCACCTTTTTTACCGTGCCCGCTTGAGATGTAGGACGCCTGTAGGACGCGGCTGACATTGCGGTCAGCGCCTTGCCCGGCTGCCTACGCTTACGTCAGAATCCGCCGGCTTGTGCGCTTGGGTGGTGGTCTTTAGGGTTTGACGGTCGCTGAATTTCTCGGTGACCGGGTTTAGTAGCCCGAACCTCCCAACACAATATGCACAAGCCCATTATGGCGGCTGTGCGTAGGGCGCCTTCGGGCGCGCCGGGTTTGTGTGGGATTACCGGTCTACTAACCTGCGTACAGTTGCCACCCAACTTGTTTAGTAGCGATGCGGGTGTTGGCACAAACCAGGTACTTCAACCATGCAAAGCGTCAATCCCCCGAATACGCTCTTCACCATCATCCCCGATACCCCAATCGAATCCTTGCTGATCAACAGCTACGAAACCGTGTGTTCCGTCAGCGCCTTGTTGCTCGACCTCTCCGATGACCTCACCGGCAAGCACCGCGACGTAGCCCTCGCCATTCATCAATTGAGCGAGCTATCAGTGCTCATGGTAGGCAAAGCCATGGACCAGCAAACACCGCGCACCTGACGCCCTGCTCGGTTAAACATGTGGGAGCTGGCTTGCCTGCGATGGCGGCGGGTCAGCTACACATGGGCTGACTGACCCAGCGCCTTCGCGGGCAAGCCCGCTCCCACCTTTACCGTGCCCACTTGAGGGCGGGTTAGTCTGTTTGAGCCAGCATTTTTACCAATGCCGACGCTCCTCTGTGCAACGGCTGATTTTTCAACCACACCGCATTCACCACCATCGCCAGCCCGTTCTCGATGTTCTTGAAGTTCAAGCGCCGCAAGCGCCCCGCCGCCAGCAACGGCGCCACCACCGACTGCGGGAAGTTGCCCCAGCCCAGCCCGGCTTCCACCATCTCCAGCGCCATGCCCAGGGTGTCGGTCCGCCAATAGGATTGCCCCACCAGTGGCCGACGATCGCCGAGAGGCAAGTCCCGACCGGCCACCAGAATCTGTCGCACCCGCACCAAATCTTCCAAAAATGGTTCGCCGCCCGCCTGGGGGTGTCGCGGGCTGATACAGGCCATCAGTTGCTCGCTGCCGACAAACTGAAACCGCTCCAGCACATTCACGCTCAACCCCGCATAGGCCAGGCACAGCTGCACCCGGCCGCTGTGCAGCAGCTGCAAAACGTCATCTTGCGGGGCGGTCAGCACTTCGATGTCGAGCAACGGAAATTGCTCACTGAGTTCGCCAATGGCGGCCAGCAGGCGCCGCGTATTGATGTCGGCGCCCACGCCAATCGACAGCTTGCTCTCCAGCCCCTGGGACAGCTGCAACGCATGCACCTGCAACTGTTTGAGTTGCTCGGCCATCAGCCGTGCATGGGGAATCAACGCCAGCGCCAAGTCGGTGGGCACCGGCTCGCGGTGGCTGCGATCGAACAACGGGTAACCCAGCTCGGCTTCAAGGTTGGCAATGCCCATGCTCACCGCTGAAGGCACCTTGCCCAACGCCCGCGCTGCCGCCGAAAACGAGCCGCGCTCCACCACCGCCAAGAACAACTGGACACTGTCGCTGGTAAAACTCATCGCGCCACCTATCAATAAAACTGAAATCTTCTGACTTTTAGTATCAGCCAAGCTGACGCTATGGTCTGCGCCCTCTGACGTTCCTGTCACGTAAAAAAGAGGAAGTGGTATGCAAGGCGTGAAACGCAAACTGGTGTATGTGTCGCTCTACGAGCTGATCGGCATGACCTTCTCGGCGCTCGGGCTGGCGCTGCTGTCGGGCACTCACCCCTCCAGCACAGGGCCGTTGGCGGTCGTCATCACGACCATCGCGGTCACCTGGAACTTCATTTACACCTCAATGTTCGAGCGCTGGGAAAGCCGCCAGGCCGACCGCACGCGCACCGTCAAACGCCGCATTGCCCACGCGGTCGGGTTTCAACTGACGCTGATCGTCTTCCTGATTCCGCTGATCGCCTGGTGGATGAAGGTCAGCCTGGTGCAGGCGTTTATGCTGGACCTGGCGTTGATCCTGTTCATTCCCTGCTACACGTTTGCCTTCAACTGGCTGTTCGACCGCACCTTCGGTTTGCCCGCGTCGGCGCTGCCGGCCACAACCGCGTAGCGTCGAAGGTTTACCCCTGATAGATTCCCATGGGTCATCTCCATCGTCAGGGAAGTACCATGGGACACTCACTGAAAATCCTGGGTCGCACGTCTTCCATCAACGTGCGCAAAGTGCTCTGGACCTGCCAGGAACTGGGCATCGATTACGTGCGTGAAGACTGGGGCATCGGTTTCAAACCCACCCAGTCGGCCGAATTTCTCGCCCTGAACCCCAACGCCCAGGTGCCGGTGCTGATCGACGACCACGGCGTGCTGTGGGAATCCAACACCATCTGCCGCTACCTGATAGGCCTTTACCAACGCCACGACCTGTTGCCCGCCGAGCCGGCGCCACGCGCTCGGGTCGAGCAGTGGATGGACTGGCAAGCCACCGAACTCAACCGCGCCTGGGGCAATGCGTTCACCGCCCTGGTGCGCAACAACCCGGACGGTCTCGACCCGGCGCAAATTGCCGCCGCCGTGCAGGTCTGGAATGACAAGATGGGCCTGCTGGAGCAACAGCTGGCCAAGACCGGCGCCTACGTGGCTGGCGACGAATTCACCCTCGCCGATATCCTCATCGGCCTCTCGGTGCATCGCTGGCAGAACGCCCCGATGGAGCGCCCGCCCTACCCCGCAGTGGCGGCCTACTACCAGCGCCTCAGCCAACGCCCGGGCTTTCAGACCTTCGCCCTTGGCGGTCATAACTGAAACAAGGACACCCCCGTGAAAGGACTCAACGTATTACTCACCGGCGCCTGCGGCAGAATCGGCAAGGTATTTTTCGAAGCCTCGAAAGACCGCTACCGCTTCACCCTTACTGACCGCATCGCACCGGACTTCGACCTGGGCGAGCACCGTTACATCAACGCCGACCTCAGCGACAAAGCCAGCCTGGACGGCCTGCTCAACGGCATCGACGTGATCGTGCACCTGTCCGGCATCCCCGACGCCAGTGCCGCGTTCGAGGAGCTGCTGCCCAACAACATCCTCGCCACCACCTACCTGTTTGAAGCCGCCGTGGCCGCGGACGTAACACGCCTGGTGTACGCCAGCAGCGCGCAAGCCATCGAGGGCTACCCGGTTGACCGGCAGATCACGCCCGGCATGCAGGTCATGCCCGCCAACCTCTACGGCGTGAGCAAATGCTACGGCGAGGCGCTGTGCAGCTACTACGCGGCAAAAACCGCGCTGTCGACCATTGCCCTGCGCATCGGCGCCTTCGAATCGCGCCAAGCCCCCGACCTGAACAACGCCCGCGACCTCAGCGCCTGGCTCAGCCCGCGTGACGCTGTGCAATTGCTGCAACGCTCGGTTGAAGTCCAAGGGGTCAAACACCTGATCGCCCACGGCATTTCCAATAACCGCTTCAAGCGCCTGGACCTGAGCGAAACCACACGGGTGCTGGGCTATCAGCCGGTGGACGATGCATTCCAGACCTTCGAGATGCCCATCACCTACTGACCCCTTGCGCCATAAAACCTTCAAACCTGAAGCCTTGGCGCAATAAATCGGCAATTGCGTGCCGTGGCGCACGCAATTTCACAAGCACCGGTTGACGTTAGCCCGCTAAGATTCCAGGTCACTGCCCCTGGAATCCGCCCATGTCGACACTCACCGCCTCAGCCACGGACGGCATTGACCCGATCCGTGCCGCCCATATCAGCGCGCGCATTGACCGTTTGCCCGCCGTCGCCACGCTCTGGCGCCTGGTGGCGTTGCTGTCGATCGGCGGTTTTTTCGAGCTGTATGACTTGTTCCAGACCGCCTATATCAGCCCCGGCCTGATCAGCGACGGGATTTTCCACACCGGCAGCGAGGGCGTATTCGGGTTTTCCGACCAGGCCGCTTTCGCCTCGGCGACCTTCCTCGGCCTGTTCCTCGGCGCCAGCCTGCTCAGCCCCATTGCCGACCGCTTCGGGCGTCGGGCGATCTTCACCTTTGCGTTGATCTGGTACACCGTCGCCACGGTGTTGATGGGCATCCAGACCTCCGCCCTGGGCATTATCTGCATGCGCTTTCTGGTGGGCATTGGCCTGGGCATCGAACTGGTGACCATCGACGCCTACCTTTCGGAATTGGTGCCCAAGCGCATGCGCAGCTCGGCCTTTGCCTTTGCGTTTTTCATCCAGTTTTTGTCAGTGCCGACGGTGGCGTTGATGTCATGGTGGCTGGTGCCCCAGGCGCCGTTCGGGGTGTCGGGCTGGCGCTGGGTGGTGCTCAGCAGTGCAGTGTTTGCGCTGTTTATCTGGCAACTGCGCAAGCGTCTGCCGGAGTCACCGCGCTGGCTGGCGCAGAAAGGCCGTTTTGACCAAGCCGGGCAGATCATGGACAGCCTGGAAGCACGCTGCCAGAAAGACCACGGCAAAGCGCTGGATGAACCCGAACCCGAAGCCGTCAGCGTGCAGGGCAACGGCCGCTTTGCCGATATCTGGCAACCGCCTTACCGCCGCCGCGCGTTGATGCTGATTGTGTTTCACGTGTTCCAGGCCATCGGCTTTTTCGGCTTCGGCAATTGGTTGCCGGCGTTGCTCTCGGGCCAGGGCGTGAGCGTGACCCACAGCTTGCTGTACGCCTTTATCATCACCCTCGCCTACCCGCTGGGCCCGTTGCTGTTTGTGAAGGTGGCCAACCGCTTCGAAAACAAATGGCAGATCGTCGGCTCGGCCATGGGCGCGGTGATCTTCGGCAGCCTGTTCGCCCTGCAAACCACGGCGGTGGGGCTGGTGATCTGCGGGGTGATGATCACCTTTTGCAACGCCTGGCTAAGCTTCAGTTATCACTCGTACCAAAGCGAACTGTTCCCCACCAATATCCGCGCGCGGGCGGTGGGCTTCTGCTATTCGTTCAGCCGTTTGTCCACGGTGTTCAGCAGCCTGTTGATCGGTTTTATCCTCGAACACCTGGGCACGCCGGGCGTGCTGGCGTTTATCGCCAGCAGCATGTTGATCGTGATGATCACCATCAGCTGGTTCGGGCCGCGCACGCGTAACCTGGCGCTGGAAAATATTGCGCACTGACGGCAAGCCTTGGCCGCCGACAGGACAATGATTGCCGCGGCGGCGGTGTCATCCCCAATAAAAACGGGCACATCGCCCTCGGCATGCTATTTGCTCCACCTCAAACACCGAACACATCCTCAGGTGACCGATCATGCTGGTTAACAACAACGCCCAAGCGGTGTCGACCGTCCAACAGCTCAAGCGACCCGACATGGACCCGGCCAATGCCGCCGCCAGCACGCTGTACAGCGGTGCCCTGCAAGCGGCGCAGCAAAGCGTGACCGTACCGGCCGCGCAGAAGGACCTGGACAAGGCCAACGACCGTATCGACGAAGCCTTTGCCAAGACCCGTGTGCAGTTGCAAGCCAGCACGGCGGCAACGACCGCCACGACGGCATCCACCACGACGGCAACAAGCACCGATGTGCCTGCCGCCGGCTCGACCACCAGCAGCGCGCGCGCCGACTTCACCGACTACATGAACAAATCCCCGGCCGAACGCATTCGCGAACAGCTGCTCAAGGAGCAGGGTTTGACCGAAGAGCAGGTGCAAGCCATGCCGCAGGAAAAACAGGACGCGATTGCCAAGCAAGTGGCTGATCGTGTGAAGCAGCAGCAAGAACAGCAAGTAGCGGCGAAAGCCACGGACCCGGCGCAGTCGGTGAAAGAGACCCTGGCTGCGATTTAACCGACACGCCCAATCAAACTGTGGGAGCTGGCTTGCCTGCGATAGCCTCACCTGGGTGTACTTGATACACCGGGGTGTCTGCATCGCAGGCAAGCCAGCGCCCACAGGGACCGTGCTTACTGCAGTTGCAGGGTCGAGTTGAACTGACTGATCGCATCCACCACATGCCGTGACCCTTCCTGAATTTCCAGGATCACCTGCCCCGCTTCATTCGCCAGCTCCACCCCAAGCCCGGTGCGGCTCAGGCTCGACTGCATGCTCGAAACCGCGCTCAGCGACAGGTCGTGGTTCTTGCGCACCACATCCACAATCTCCACCGTCGCCTGGCTGGTACGCGCCGCAAGGCTGCGCACTTCGTCAGCCACCACCGCAAACCCGCGCCCATGCTCGCCGGCCCGCGCAGCTTCAATGGCGGCGTTGAGCGCGAGCATATTGGTCTGCTCGGCGATGCTGCGAATGGTCTGCACGATGGAGCCGATGATGTCCGACTGCTTGCTCACCGCATCGATGCTCTGGGCCGCCTGGTTCAGGTCGTGGGAAATCTCTTCGATGATCTGCACGGTTTGCTGCACCACCTCCGAGCCCTTGCGTGCGCAGGCGTCGTTTTGTACTGAGGTGGCATGGGCCGAGTCGGCAGCGGTACGCAGGGTGGTGACCTGATCGGTGATGTCACTGGCGAACTTCACCACTTTGTACAGGCGCCCATTGGTATCGAAGATCGGGTTGTAGGAGGCCTCCAGAAACAGGGTTTTGCCGTACTTGTTTTTGCGTTCGAAGCGGTGGGAATGGTATTCGCCGCGGTTGAGCGAGGCCCAAAAGGCCTTGTACGCCGGGGCTTCCACTTCGCCGCGATGGCAAAACATGCTGTGGTGCTGGCCAATGATTTCTTCGCGGGAATACTGCACGGTGCGCAAAAAGTTGTCGTTGGCGTTGATGATCTGGCCTTGTGGGGTGAACTCGATCACGGCCATGGACCGGCTGATCGCGTCGATCAGGCTTTGGTTCTCGTGTTCATGGTGAACCCGCGCAGAAATGTCCGACGCCACTTTGATCACGCTCAGCACCTGATTGCTGCTGTCCAGCACCGGCATGTAGCTGGCTTCGAGCCACACTTGCTCACCGCGCTTGTTCAAGCGCATGAACGTGCCGCTGAGCGCTTCACCCCGCGCCAGGTCGCGCCACAACTTGGCGTAGGTCTCGGTGTGGGTGTACGCCTCTTCGCAAAAGATGCGGTGATGTTTGCCGCGAACCTCCTCCACGCTGTAGCCCATGGTTTTGCAGAAGTTGAGATTGGCGTCGAGGATCACGCCGTTGCGGTCGAACTCGATCATCGCCATGGAACGGCTGATGGCAGCCAGCTTGGCGTTGGCTTCGGTGAGGGCACAGGAAAAACGTTCGATTTCTTGCAGGTCGGATTTGTGATGGCGGTTGAACATGGTCAGATCACCCTAGATTCCCAGCGCCTGAGACGGCGCATTCCATTCTTCAGTTGGCTATTGCTGGCACACCGTCATGGGGAAAAAACCATCCGAATCGCTTTACATGCCAAGCGTCATCAACGGTTGTGGGTGAGCATAGACAGGGCATGGCGCTATGCAAGGCCACTAGTCAGCCAGCATTTTTAACAATGCACCGACCGCCGCCGAGGGTGGAAGGGTCGGTGAACCGACCAAGGCAAACTCACGGTACAACGGCACCGTCAGCGGCATCACGCGCAGGCCAGTGCGCTGCGCCGGCAAGGCCATTTCCGGCACCAGCGTGACACCGACGCCCTCGCGCACCAGGCTGTAGGCGCTGCTCCATTCACGTACTTCCACGCGGATATCGCGCAGGCGCAAACCGGCGTCGGCCGCCAGGCTGCGGGCATTCGCGGTACAGCCGCCGGTGGCCAGTACGAAGGGTTGTTCGAGCAAGGCTTCGAGCGCCACGCTGGCATCCTCCGCGCGCTGCGCCAGTGCATGATGGGATGGCAGCACTGCCATCCACAGGTCGCGACCCAATACCGTGGCGTTGCGCTCGGGCTTGGGGTTGAGCACCACGCCCAAATCGATCAGGCCCGCGTCGAGCAAGGTGTGCACTTCGCTGTCGGTCACTTCCAGGGTGGTGACCTCGATACCCGGGTTCAACTGGCGGAAACGCTGCAGCAACGGCGTCAGAAAAGTCGCCAGCACCTTCGGAAAACTGGCGATGCGAATGTTCCCACGCAGCAGCGGGCGCGCTTCATCCACCGTGGTGCGAATGGCCTGCAGCGCGCCCATCATCACCCGCGCCTGCGCGATCACGTTGAGCCCAAGCGCTGTGGGCAACGTCTTGCGCGGTTCACGGGTAAACAGTTGCGCGCCCAGCGTCGCCTCCATGGACGCCATGGCCTGGCTGGCGGCGGACTGCGTCATGCCCACCTGTTCGGCAGCCGCCGTGATGCTGCCGTGGTCGGCGACGGCCACCAGCAGGCGCCAGTGCATCAGGTTCATCATGGCAGTAGCTGTCCTTATGGATGGGGTCTGCAGGTTTAATTTTACGCACGGTGCCACGCCCGCGAGACTGGCGCAAACCCAACGGAGTCGCCTTTGATGAAACTGTATTTTTTTCCCAACGCCTGTTCGCTCGCCCCGCATATCGTGCTGCGCGAATTGGCGCTGCCGTTCGAGCTGGTGCAGGTGAACAACCAGGCTAAAACCTTCGGCGACGGCGAAGATTTCCTGCAGATCAACCCCAAGGGCTACGTGGCGGCGCTGCAACTGGACAACGGCGATGTGCTGACCGAAGCCAGTGCCATCCTGCAATACCTGGCCGACCTCAAACCCGCCGCCCTGCTCGCCCCGGCCAATGGCAGTTGGCAACGCGTACGGTTGCAGGAATGGCTGAACTTTATCGCCAGCGAGATTCATGGCGGGTTGGCGATTTTCTTCAACCCGGCCATTCAAGGCGAAGTGCGGACGATGTTTGTGGCCACGCTGTTCAAGCGCTTTGCGATTCTGGTGCAGACACTGGAGCGTCAGGATTACCTGCTGGGCGAGCAGTATTCGGTGGCGGATGCGTATTTGTTTGTGGTGCTGCGTTGGGCGGGTGTCCACGCTATTGATTTGCAGCAGTGGCCGGCGTTGGCGGCGTTTCAACACAGAGTGGGTGAGCGCCAGGCTGTGATCGAGGCCTTGGCTGCCGAAAATCCATGACCTGAAATGCAATCAACCCTGTGGGAGCGGGCTTGCTCGCGAAGGCGGTGGGTCAGTCAACACATGCATCAGCTGATACACCGCCTTCGCGAGCAAGCCCGCTCCCACAGTTGATCTGCTTCGTTTCAAAGAAAGGGTTTCAAGCTGCCATTGGTGATGAACGCACTCAACGCCAGCACATCCACCGAGCCCGACCGGTCCTGATGCAGATGCGCCACTTGGCTGCGCACCGCGTCATGGACCCGCCGCGTGCCCTGCCCCAATCGCGATACACCACGCAGGTCTACCGGCGGGTCTTGTCGACCACCGCCAGCGCCTGCCCGGCGTAGTCTTCCACCCGATCGGCCACCGGCGTGTCCACCGCGGCACCGAGCCCGGTGAAGTGGCCGTTGATGCCGCCGCCAGGAATCAGGTGAGTGCGCGGCTCGATCACCGCCTCGCCACGGCCCTGAAGCGCCAGGCTGGCCTGGATGGCAGTGAGGATTTCCTCGTTGGACAGGTTGAGCGCGTCGATGTCCAGGCCGTTGAGAAAGTCGATGTAGATCGGTTGCATGGTCTGCTCACTGATGGGAGGTTTTAGAGCTGGTTGTGGCGAGCGGGCTTGCCCCGCGTTGGGCTGCGAAGCGGCCCCATTCCAGACCTGCGCGCGTCCCCTGACACACTGCGGTGAATGGGTTTGGGGCTGCTGCGCAGCCCAACGCGGGGCAAGCCCGCTCGCCACAACAAGCCCGCTGGCCACGGGAAGCCCGGTCGCTCACAGGAGGCTTGCTGGCCGCAGGATTCAGGGGGCCTTGAACACGATCTGCTGCACATCGACCTTCTTCGGGATCAGGCCATTGGCAAAAAACAGGTCGGCAGTGCGTTGCTGGTTGGCGATGTCAACGGCTTCCAGCGGACGAATCGGCGCGGGTGAGCGGTGTTCGAAGTAGCTTTTAACCACCGCCGGTGGCAGGCCCAGGGTCTTGGCCATCAGCGCAATGCTTTGCTCGGGGTGGTCCAGGGACAGGCGCTGGGCCTTGGCCAGGGTGTTGATAATCGTGCCGACCGCTTGCGGGTGCTGCTTGGCAAACGGGCTGCTGACCACAAAGAAACTGCCCGCCGGGTTGAGGCCTTGGCCATCGCCCAGCACGCGGGCGGAACCGTCGACCACGGCCGCGGAGTAATACGGGTCCCACACTACCCAGGCGTCGACCTTGCCTTGTTCAAACGCGGCACGGCCATCGGACGGCGACAGGTACACCACGTCGACATCCTTCCACTGCAAACCGGCGCGCAGCAGGCTCTTGAGGAACAGGTTGTGTGCGCTGGAACCCTTGAGCAGCGCCACGCGCTTGCCCTTGAGCTCGGCCACGCTCTGAATCGCGCTGGCTTTGGGCACCAACACCGCTTCGGTCTTGCCCTCGTTCGGCTCGACCGCGAAGTACTGCAAATCAATGCCGGCGGCCTGGGCGAAGATCGGCGGGATGTCGCCGATGTTGCCGATGTCCAGGCTGCCGCCGTTCAGTGCTTCGATCAGCGGCGGGCCGCCGAGGAATTCGATCCATTGCACCTGGGTGCCGGGCAGCGCGTCTTCAAACAACTTGTGCTCGCGGGCCAGCACCATGCTCACCGAGCTTTTCTGGTAGCCGATGCGCAACGTGGAAGGTTCGGCGGCGAGCACATGGCTGGCCACCAGCGAAAGAACCACAACAGCGAGGGCTTTGAGCATCAGAGGGCTCCCTTGACCTTGGCCGCGACATCCGCCGGCACCCATTGCTGCCAGACGTTCGGCTGCTCTTTGAGGAACGCCAGCGCGACCTGGTGTGGCTGTTCACGTTTCTCGCTCATCTGCGCAAGGATGCCGTTGAGCAGGTCGATCGGCAGGTCGACTTTTTCAAAGAACGTGACCAGTTGCGGGTACTGCGCCTTGAACGGCGCCGACACGCCAATCGCCAGGTGCGCCGGCATCGAGCGGGTGCCGATGGGGTGCGGGTTGTTGGCGTCGGCCAGGGTTTTCCAGGCCTCGGCGTTGAACGGCGGTTCTTCCAGTTTGATCAGCTTGAAACGCCCCAGCAGCGGGGTGGGCGACCAGTAGTAGAACAACACCGGTTTGCCGCGGCGGATCGACGACGCCACTTCGGCATCCAGCGCCGCGCCGGAGCCGGTGCGGAAGTTGACGAAGGTGTCGGTCAGGCCATACGCCTTGAGCTTCTGGCTGTTGACGATTTCCGAGGTCCAGCCGGTGGGGCTGTTGAGAAAGCGGCCTTTGCTTGGGTCTTCGGGGTCGCGGAACACGTCCTTGTAGCGCGCAAGATCAGCGACGGACTTGAGGTCCGGCGCCAGGGGTTTGATGCCGCGCTCGGCGTCGCCCTTGATCACGTATTCCGGCACCCACCAGCCTTCGGTGGCGCCTTTGACCGTGTCGCCCAGGCCGAACACTTTGCCTTCGCCTTCGGCCTTGACCCACGCCGGACTGCGCCCGGCCCACTCTTCGCCGATCACTTGAATGTCGTCCTTGGCCAGCGCGGCCTCCAGGCTCACGGTGCTGCCGGGCAAGGTGTCGGTGGGCAGGCCGTAGCCTTTCTCGACGATCAGGCGCAGCACTTCGGTGATCAGGCTGCCGCTTTCCCAGGTGATGTCGCCGAAGTGGATCGGTTTGACGGCGTCGGCGGCGTGGGCCGGCTGGGCCAGGACGGTCAGTGCCAGCAGCGAACCACCGAGCAGGTTTTTTAGTGTTTTCATGAGTAGCCTCTTGGAGATTCGATTCACAACGCATTCAAAGTGGGCAGGGTCACTGAATGAAGCCTTCAGGCCGCATTGACGGTCACCCACAACCCGGTGCGGCGGGTAATGTGGATCGGCAAGGTGCGCGCCAGGGTGTCGAGGATTTGCTGCGGGTTGTCCAGCCGATAAAGGCCGCTGACGCGCAAGCCGGCGACCGACGGGTCCAGGCGCAACACGCCACGGTGATAGGGCCGCAACGCGTCGATGACTTCCGCCAACGGGCGGTCGCGCACTTGCAGCAAGCCGTCGATCCACGCCGTGGCGCCGGCCGAACTGACCCGCACCGGGCCGAAGCCGGCGCGGTCGAAATGCACTTCATGGCCGGCGGCGAGTGGCAGGCAACGGTTGAGCGCGCGGGCCATGTAGTCGCTGACCGAGCGTTGGGAAATCCCCAGTTCGGCGGCGATCTCGGGATACGTCAGGCCATTGAGTTGCGACAGCAGGAAGGTCGCCTTGACCTTGGCCGGCAAGCCGTCGAGCAATTGGTCGATGGCCTGCAAGGCTTCGAGCATGTGCGCCAGGTCTTCGGGAGACGGTGCGGTGCAGGCTTCGTCATTGTCCAGGGCATCGAGATACGCGCGCTCCAGATCGCGCCGGCGCCACAGCTGGTACATCAGGCGCTGGGCGATGGTGGTGAGCAAGGCGCGGGGCTGGCGTATCGGCACCACGCCGGGCGAATTCAGCAGTTGGACGAAGGTGTCGGCGGCGATGTCTTCGGCGTGGGCACGCGAATCGAGATGGCGGTGCAAACGGCTGCACAGCCAGTCGTAATGACTGCGGAACAATCCGCCCACGTAATCGCTGTGAGAAGTGTCGGCGCCGGACATAGTGGCTCCATCTGAGTAGGTTGCGCGTTATGTCCGGTGTTCCGGTGGAGCGATCCTAGCAAGACTGCTTATTCTTTAATAATATTTAAAAGGTATTTTTATATAACCTTATTGAAGCTTCGAATAGCCCGCGTTGACCGCCTGTTGCTGGTAATCCAACAGCACGCGGTAGTCGTCTTCGCGGGCGGGCAGCACTTGCTGGATACCCAGCGTGTCGACCACCTGCGGTAAATCCTGCAACGCCAGGTTCATCGCCTCGCGGATCTGCGCCACGCGTTCATCGCTCAGCTTGAGCGGCCCGATGTAAGGCAAGGTCGGGCTCGGCGCGCTGCGGGTGACGATGCGCAGCCCCGCCACTTCCTGCGGGGCGAAACGCGCCAGGTAGTCGTAGGTGACGCTGTCGATGGCGGCGAGGTCGGCAAGGTTTTCGCGCAGCCAGCGCAGGCTTTCACGGTGGGCGCCGCTGATGCCGACGCTGGCAAAGAAACGGCCGCCGCGCTGCAACGGCGCGAGACGTTCGCGCAGCAGATTCATGCCGCTGTTGGAGTCATGGCCGTTGATCACGCCACGGCTGTGGTAGAAGTCCGCCAGCGCGGTGCGCGGGTTGTCGTCGCGGGTGAGCAGCAGGCTGCAATGTGCGCCCTGGCTGCTGTGGGCCAACTCGTAGCGTGGGCGACCGATCACGCGCACCTGGCCGCGCAGTTGGGTCATCAGCGGATAGCCGCAGGTTTGCGTGACGAGCAGTTCGGGCGCCAGCCACAGGCCGTGCAGGTCGAGGTGGTCGGCGTTGCGGCGGCTCAGGTTCAGACGCTCGACTATCCGCGCCAGCCACTGCTGGTTGGCGCGCTGCACCGCTTCGGGGGCGACGTACATCAGCAGTTCGGCGTAGTGATCACGCATGGGCGTCTCTCAGGCAAAAGGGTGCCGGGGGCTGTCGATGGCCTTCAGGCCGTGGCGGCTGATCAACTGGCCATAGCCCTGCACCACAAACCCGCCGCTGCGCGCCACCCATTGTTCGCGGCGGGCGCGATAGACGGTGGGCAACAAGTACCAGGGCAGTTTCGGCAAGTCATGGTGCACCAGGTGCAGGTTGTTGTTGAGGAACAGCCAGGTCCAGGGCCAGGCCGCTTCGTTGAGGACGGTGCGCTGTTCCGGCTGCCGGTGCGGACGGTGCTCATAGTAGGAACGGATCGACGCCAGGGACAAGGCCGGCACGCTGACCAGCAGCAGGTAATGCCACACCGGCAGTGCGCTGCAGTGGGCAATGAAGCTCAGCATCAATAAAGTCACCACGCCGTGGGCCAGCCACATCGGCCACACGTGGGGCAAGCGTTGAAGCTCATGACGCGCCAGTCGGCCAATCGCCAACGGCGCCGCGAGCAGGAACCGGCCGAGCACGGTTTTGGTCAACCAATGCACGCGGCGTTTGAACAACGAGCTGTTGTCCCATTGCGATTGGTTGAGGTAGCGGCTTTCCGGGTCGATGCCCGGCAGCGTCAGGTCTTCATCGTTGTGGTGCAACAAATGGCTTTCGCGGTACAGCGTGTAGGGATACCACACGGCAAATGGCGCATAGCCGAGCAGTTTGTTTACAAGAAGCGAGCGGGTGGGATGACCGTGGAGCAATTCGTGTTGCACCGACAGCCACAGCGTCACCAACGGGATCAGCAGCAGGGTGCTCAGCCACAGGCCCAGCCATTGACTGGCGAGCATCACGGCGAACCAGCCTGTGTACACGCCGATCAGCAACAGCCAGGTCGGCCATTCGGTTCGGGCGGTAAAACGGTGCACCAGGGCTTCGATTTCCCGGCGCTGGGTCAGATCAAGGTAGTTGGCCATCGGCAGCTCAGAGCAGGTGTTTCCTGCTCTGTGCATTGAGGCTCGAAAATCTTGCAGACCGTTTGGTTCTAAGCTTGTAACTCAGTGACCGAACAGGCCTGTGTCGGACTTCTTGGCTTTCTTGTCGGCGCGTTTTTCATCGGCGGTTTTTGCCGGTTTCTTCTTCGCGGCTTTCTTTGAATCCATACCTTTGGCCATGATGCATGCTCAACTGAAGGGGATGTAACAGTGGGTATACCACCTATTGCCGGGCAGAAGGCGCTTATAATCCCCGGCCCTTGATATTGCTCGCTTGAAGACCATGCCCGAACTGCACCTCGAACCGCTGGCAGCGCCGCTGTGGCCGCTGCTCAACAAGTTTTACCGTAGCCATGATTCGTCGATGAAGGCCATCAAAGGTGGGCGTTTATGGGTGGCGCGCGACGGCGAAATCGTGGCCGGGTTGTGCCTGAGCCCGGTGGTGGGTGGGCAGTGGCTGACCGGGGTGTTTGTGGACCCCGCGTATCGCGGCAATGGGTTGGCGGCGCGGCTGATTCTGCAGGCTGTGGCCGAGGTGGAAGGCACAGTCTGGCTGCTGTGCCATCCGGATCTGGAAGGTGTGTACCAGCGCATGGGCTTCACTCAGGACACGGTGCTGCCACAATCGCTCAGCGAGCGGCTGGTGCGCTACAAACGCAATAAACCCATGATCGCCATGGGGCTTATAACCAAGGGTGAGGTGCACCTCGGATAATGTGTGATCGCCCGGCAGAGGGCCCATGCTAGCCTCGACGGCACAGTGGCCCCTTACAGGATGATCATGAAAACGACGCTTGCAGCTTTGTCCCTCACCGCCCTGCTCGTTCCAACGCTCAGCCAGGCAGCCGACGCACCGATTACCGCCAAGCAGTACGCCAGCGTGCTCGCCGGCAGCTGGCGCGACCCGGCCAACAGCGCGCGCGATGTTTACCGTCATCCGCAGCAAACGTTGGAATTCTTTGGCCTGGGCGCCCAGCAGACGGTGATCGAAATCACCCCGGGCGGCGGCTGGTACAGCGAGGTGCTGGCGCCGTTGCTCAAGGACCATGGGCATTACGTGGCCGCCGTGCAGGCTGCGAGCAGCAGTGCTTACGCCGCGACGTCCGAACAGAACCTGAAAAACAAATTCGCCGCCGACCCTGCGCGTTATGCCAAGGCCGCGGTTGTCGAGTTCGATCCCAAGGCGCCGGTGTTCGGTAAGCCTGCGTCGGCCGATGCCGTTCTGACCTTTCGCAATGTGCATAACTGGGTTGATGCGGGCACCGCGCCGGCCACCTTCAGCGCGTTCTACACGGTGCTCAAGCCCGGTGGAGTGCTGGGCGTGGAAGATCATCGGGCCAAGGACGGGGCGGATCTGGAAGCGATCAAGGACAGTGGTTACCTGACCACCGCGCAGGTGGTGAAGCTGGCAACGGACGCCGGGTTCAAGCTGGCGGGGCAAAGCGAGGTGAATGCCAACCCGAAGGACACCAAGGATTACCCCGGTGGGGTATGGACCTTGCCGCCGGCATTGAAGTTGGGTGAGCAGGACAAGGCCAAGTATGTGGCGATTGGCGAGTCGGATCGGATGACGTTGCGGTTTGTGAAACCGGCTAAATAACCCGCTTTGAAATGCAATGCAAATGTGGGAGCGGGCTTGCTCGCTCCCACATTTGGATCTCATTGGGCCTGAAAGCTATTCGTCAGCCTTCGGATCCATGTCCGGAAACATCACTTCAATGAACCCGAACTTGCTGAAGTCGGTAATTCGCGAGGGATACAACCGGCCGATCAGGTGATCGCATTCATGCTGCACCACGCGCGCATGGAAACCCTCGGCGATGCGTGTGATCGGCTCGCCTTTGGGGTCGAAACCCTCGTAGCGAATCTGCTGATACCGGTCTACCGCGCCACGCAGGCCGGGCACGGACAGGCAACCTTCATAGCCCTCTTCCACCACCGGGCTGAGCGGGGTGATCAACGGGTTGATCAGGATGGTCTGCGGTACCGGTGGCGCATCCGGGTAACGCTCGCTGGCCTCGAAACCAAAGATCACCAATTGCAGATCGACGCCGATCTGCGGTGCGGCCAGGCCAACGCCGCCGACGTGTTCCATGGTCTGGAACATGTCGTCAATCAACTGCCAAAGCTCGGGGCTGTCGAACATTTCCGGCGGAACCGGCGGTGCAATACGCAGCAGGCGCTCATCGCCCATTTTCAGGATTTCACGGATCATCGATCAGGCTCAATGGGTGTGGGCTTGGAGTGGTCCCGGCCTAGGCCTGAGACGTGCTGTTTTTCATCCGTGTCAGAAACCTGTTCGGCGGGTTCATCGAACTCTTTTTCTCCCGGGTCCTTGCCTTCAGTCGACATGTGTTCGATCACGGCATTCATCTCCGCGCCCAGCAGCAGCACCGCGGCGGAAATATAGAAGTACAGGAGCAGGACGATGATCGCACCGATACTGCCATACATGGCGTTGTAGTCGGCGAAGGTTTTAACGTAGTAGCCAAAGCCCAGGGAAGCAACGATCCATACGACCACGGCGAGCACCGAGCCTGGCGTGATGAAGCGGAACTTCTGCTCCACATCGGGCATCACGTAATACATCAGGGCCACGGCGAACATCAGCAAAATCACGATCAGCGGCCAGCGCAGGATGGTCCACAAGGTCACCACGAATTCCTGCATGCCGATCTGCCCGGCGAGCCATTCCATCACCTGCGGGCCAAGCACCATCAACGCGGCGGCGGCGAGCAGCATGCCGGCGATGCCGACGGTGTAGAACACCGAGAGCGGGAAGCGCTTCCAGATCGGACGGCCTTCGACCACATCGTAGGCGGCGTTCATCGCGCTCATCATCAACCGTACACCGGCGGACGCGGTCCACAGGGCGATCACGATACCCACGGAGAGCAAGCCACCCTTGGACTGCTGCAATTGGTCGATCACCGGGTTGACCTGCTCCAGCGCCTGGGGCGGCAACACCAGTTCCGATTGCATGCGCAGCCAGGTGAAGAAGTCCGGCAGGTGCAGGAAACCGATCAGGGCGATAAGGAACAGCAGGAAGGGAAACAACGAGAACAGCATCTGGTAGGCCAGTGCCGAGGCATAGGTGGGCATTTCGTCATCGACGAATTCCTTGACGGTGCGCACCAGCACTTTATGCAGGGGTAAACCTTGTAATACCGGAAAAAGCATAGCGTCTCCTTTCGCCGCAAAAGGGTGAGGTCGTGGGCGACTCAGGGGCCGTTTTCTACATCAAAAGTAGCCTACTTGGCGACTTTGAAACAATTACCAGATTTTAGTTGCAGCATCTGACATAAAAACGGCCATCCGTGGATGGCCGTCGGGCTGCACGCATACAGCCAGCGATTCAGACTTACTTGGTGGCTTTTTTTACCGCATCTTTGGTGTCGCCCACCGCTTTCTGCACTTCGCCTTTCTTTTCTTGAACCACGCCTTCGGCGCGCAGCTTGTCGTTGCCAGTCACTTTGCCAACACCTTGCTTGACGTTGCCGACGGCTTCGTTAGCCAAACCTTTTGCCTTATCCGATGTGCTGCTCATGGTATTTCTCCTGGAACAATCGAGGTTTTTGGTCATTACGTAGAGATTGACCCGAGGCTGTTCGGCAGAGTTTCAATTATTTTTCGACCGGCATTTCATCGCCGCCTGCAGGTTTGGCTTTATGTTTTGCAGCCAACCCACGAGAATGCCCCGCACATTCAGGCTATAACGCTGAATAACAGATCCCGTAGGAAGGTTATGAAACTCAATAAAGCACAGGCTATCGCCCGCAGAAACCAGGAACTGGGCGGTGCCGTACTCGGCCTCAACAACTGCCACTTCACCGACCTGGACCGCAAACGCAACATCTGGTGGTTCGACCTGCCGGTGGGCCGTATTGCCGTGGGCCAGTACGAGTGGATTCACCTGTTGATGCACAACGCCGAGTCCGACCAGTTGCTGCACCTGAAGGTGCCGACAGCATTTTTGCGTGAAAAACTTGAAGGCCTGGTGGTGCGCAATGCAGGCAAGCGCAGCCCGGAAATCACTCTGGAGCTGAGCGCGGACAAGGACTCGTTCCTCACCGATGTGCGCCCGGCAGGTGCGGGTGTGAGCTTCGCGCAGTTTGCGGTGTAAAGACGCAGATCAACAATGTGGGAGCGGGCTTGCTCGCGAATGCGGTGTGTCAGTCGCCGGATGTGTTACTGACCCACCGCTTTCGCGAGCAAGCCCGCTCCCACATTTGGATTGCATTCCAATCCAGGCCATAAAAAAACCCCGCAATTGCGGGGTTTTTATTGGGTTACTTTTTCAGGCCGAGCTTTTTCAGTTCTTCATCACGCAACTCACGTCGCAGGATCTTGCCCACGTTGGTGGTCGGCAACGCATCACGGAACTCAACGGCCTTGGGCACCTTGTAGCCGGTGACATTGGCGCGCATGTGCTCCATCACCTGGTCTTTGGTCAGGGTGGCACCGGGCTTGACCACGATGAAGATCTTGATGTGCTCACCGGATTTTTCATCCGGCACGCCGATGGCCGCGCACTGCAGCACGCCCGGCAAGGTTGCCAGCACGTCTTCCAGCTCGTTGGGATAGACGTTGAAGCCGGAGACCAGAATCATGTCTTTCTTGCGGTCGACGATGCGCATGTAGCCGTCAGGCTGGATGATCGCGATGTCACCGGTCTTCAACCAGCCTTCGCTGTCGAGGATTTCGGCGGTGGCGTCTTCGCGCTGCCAGTAGCCCTTCATCACTTGCGGGCCTTTGACGCACAGTTCGCCGATTTCACCGAGGGCCAGCTCGACGCCGTCATCGGTGATAACTTTGCACACGGTCGATGGCACTGGAATGCCGATGGTGCCGATCTGGATGTTCTGGATCGGATTGACCGTCGCCACCGGGCTGGTTTCGGTCATGCCGTAGCCTTCGCAGATGTTGCAACCGGTCACGTCTTTCCAACGCTCGGCCGCAGCCAGTTGCAGGGCCATGCCGCCGGACAGGGTGACTTTCAGCGCAGAGAAGTCCAGCTTGCGGAAGCCTTCGTTGTTGCACAGCGCCACGAACAACGTGTTGAGGCCGACAAAGCCGCTGAACTTCCACTTCGACAGTTCCTTGACCATCGCCGGCAAGTCGCGCGGGTTGCTGATCAGGATGTTGTGGTTGCCGATCAGCATCATCGCCATGCAATGAAAGGTGAAGGCATAGATGTGGTACAGCGGCAGCGGCGTGATCAGGATTTCGCAACCTTCGTTGAGGTTGGAGCCCATCAGCGCCTTGCACTGCAGCATGTTGGCGACCAGGTTGCGGTGGGTGAGCATCGCGCCCTTGGCCACGCCGGTGGTGCCGCCGGTGTATTGCAGCACGGCAACATCGCTGCTGGCCGGGCTGGCATCATTGACCGCTTGGCCGTGCCCCTTGGCCAGCACGTCGTTGAACTTGATCGCCTTGGGCAAGTGATAGGCCGGGACCATTTTCTTCACATACTTGATGACGCTGTTGATCAGCAGGCGCTTGAACGGCGACAACAGGTCGGCGACTTCAGTGACGATCACGTGTTTGACGGCGGTCTTGGGCACTACTTTTTCAGCCAGGTGCGCCATGTTCGCCAGGCAGACCAGGGCCTTGGCCCCGGAATCATTGAATTGGTGTTCCATTTCCCGCGCGGTATACAGCGGGTTGGTGTTGACCACGATCAGGCCGGCACGGATGGCGCCGAACACCGCAACCGGGTATTGCAGGACATTGGGCAGTTGCACGGCGATGCGATCGCCAGGCTTCAAGTCGGTATGTTGTTGCAGGTAAGCGGCGAAAGCACCGGACAATTCGTACAGTTCACCGTAGGTGATTGTTTTGCCCAGGTTGCTGAAAGCCGGCTTGTCGGCGAAGCGCTGGCAGGACTGTTTCAGTACCGCCTGAATATTTGGATACTCGTCTGGATTGATGTCTGCAGCAATCCCGGCGGGGTACTTATCCTTCCAAAAGTCTTCGTTCATGGAAGCCCACTCCTCAGCGACGCGAATTCATCATCGCATTTGATGCGATTATTATTGGTGTATGTTTTTTTAAAGGTGAGTCTGGCGCTTTCAAGCAGGCCGAGAAGTCACAAAGCGCGCCGAGAGTAGCAGCTTTGCCAAGGGCCGCCTAGAGCCAAAAGGGGCCCCTACGGTCATAAACATGACTGTCCTACAATATTTGGTCACACTTTAAGCTGCGATGAAATATCCCAGCAAAAGGCTCTGGAATAGGGTTTTCAGGGCAATAAAGAATCTATGTGTAAGGGGGCTTGCCCCCGATAGCGGTGTTTCAGCCAACACATCTGCTGACTGATACACCGCCATCGGGGGGCAAGCCCCCTCCCACATTTTGAGTGGATTTCAAGCAGGGTCAGGCGATGTCGCGAAGCTCCCTGCGCAAAATCTTGCCCACCGGCGTCATCGGCAGCGAGTCGCGCAACACAATATGCTTGGGCACTTTGTACCCGGTGAAATTGGTCTTGCAGTACGCCTTCAGTTCTTCAAGGCTCACGCCTTGGGTACGCGCCACGACAAACAGCTTCACCGCCTCCCCGGTGCGGTCATCCGGCACGCCGATGACCGCGCAGTTGGCCACCGCCGGGTGGGCCATCACCACGTCTTCGATCTCGTTGGGGTAAACGTTGAAGCCCGAAACGATGATCAGGTCTTTCTTGCGATCAACAATGCTGACGAAGCCATCGTTGTCGATCACCGCAATGTCACCCGTCTTGAACCAACCGTCGGCGTCCAGCGCCTCGGCGGTAGCGGCCGGCTGCTGCCAGTAACCCTTCATCACCTGCGGGCCCTTGATGCACAGCTCGCCGCGCTCACCCAGTGGCAGCTCGTGCCCGTCATCGTCGATCACCTTCATCGCTGTACCCGGCACCGGAATGCCTACCGTGCCCAGGCGCGATTGGCTGCCGTACGGGTTGGTGCTGGCCACGGGTGAGGTTTCTGTCAGGCCGTAGCCTTCGCCGATGGAACACCCGGTCACCGCCTTCCAGCGCTCGGCCGTGGCCTTGATCAGGGCGGTGCCGCCGGAGTTGGTGATCTTGAGGTGGGAGAAATCCAGGGTCTTGAAGTCGGGGTGGTCCAGCAGTGCCACAAACAGGGTGTTGAGCCCCAGCAGGCAGGAGAACCGCCACTTTTTCAGCTCTTTGATGAACCCGCCGATGTCGCGCGGGTTGGTGATCAGCACGTTGTGGTTGCCGGTCACCATCATGCACATGCAGTTCGCCGTGAAGGCATAGATGTGGTACAGCGGCAGCGGCGCGATCATCACCTCCTGCCCTTCCTTTACCAGCGGCTGGCCATCGTCGGTGACCTGGGACATGCACGCCCGGACCTGCTGCATATTCGCCACCAGGTTGCCGTGAGTGAGCATCGCGCCCTTGGCCAGGCCAGTGGTGCCGCCGGTGTATTGCAGCACGGCGATGTCATCCAGCGTGACCGGATGCCGGATCACCCCTTGCCCCGCGCCCATGCGCAACGCGCGTTTGAACGACACCGCCCGCGGCAGGTGGTAGGCCGGGACCATTTTCTTGACTTTGTCGACCACGGTATTGATCAACCAGCCCTTGGCGGCCGGCATGAAGTCGCCCATTTTGGCTTCGATCAGGTAGTCGATCTCGGTGTCGGCGCACACCTCCTGCACCCTCGCACCGAACAGGTTGAGGTACACCAGCGCACGCACGCCGGCATCCTTGAACTGGTGACGCATCTCGCGCGGGGTGTACAACGGGTTGGTGTTGACCACGATCAGCCCGGCGCGCAGTGCGCCGAACACGGCAATCGGGTAATGCAGCACGTTGGGCAGCTGCACCGCGATACGCTCGCCCGGCTTGAGGTCGGTGTGTTGCTGCAGGTAACCGGCGAACGCTGCACTCTGGCGCTCAAGCTCGGCGTAGGTCAGGGTGATGCCCATGTTGCTGAACGCCGGACGGTCGGCAAAGGCCTTGCAGGGACGTTCGAAGACTTCGATCACCGACTTGTACGTGGTGAGGTCGATGTCATTAGGAACGCCCGCGGCGCGTTTGTCATTCCAGAAATCAGGTTGCATTATTCTTGTCCTCTTACCTGAGTGTGTCCGACCGCTGCAGCGATAAAAAACGTGCTGCTATAAAAAGCGGAGCTTTGGGGACGTTAGCAGCTATGGCCAAACAGGCAAATACAGGAAAGAGCGTCATTAATTGCGTGAATCTTCCTACAAGGGCCTGCACTGATCAGCCGCAAGCCCGAGGATGAGCTATACACTGCAACGACCCTGAGCAAAGGAAGCGCCATGAACCACAGCACCTTCTGGCTGACCGCGAATGACCGCAGCCGCCTGTACGTCAATCAATGGCTGCCGGAAGGCGAGACCCGGGCAATCATCATGCTGTCCCACGGCATGGCCGAGCACAGTGGTCGATATTCACGCCTGGCCCAAGCCCTGTGCGGTGCCGGTTACGGCCTGTATGCGCTGGACCAGCGCGGTCATGGCCGCACCGCCGATGAAGGCACGCTGGGGCTGTACGCCGAAAAGGACGGCTGGAATAAAGTGGTGGGCGACCTGGCCAGCCTCAACCAGCACATCGGCCAGCAGCAACCGGGGCTGCCCATTATTCTGCTGGGCCACAGCATGGGCAGCTACATCGCCCAGGCCTACCTGCTGCACCACAGCGCCAGCCTGAATGGCGCGATTCTCAGCGGTTCGAATTTCCAGCCGATTGCGCTGTACCGCGCGGCGGCGGTGATTGCTCGTATCGAACGCGCACGCCAGGGCTTGCGCGGACGCAGTGCGCTGATCGAGTTCCTGTCGTTCGGCTCGTTCAATAAAGCCTTCAAGCCCAACCGAACGGCGTTTGATTGGCTCAGTCGCGACCCGGTCGAGGTCGACCAGTACATCACCGACCCGCTTTGCGGCTTTCGTTGCACCAACCAGTTGTGGATCGACCTGCTGGGCGGCTTGCAGCAAATCAGCAAAGCGTCCAATCTCGCGCAGATCGATCCGGGCCTACCGATCCTGGTAATGGGCGGCGAATGTGATCCGGTGAGTGAAGGCAAGCGTCTCAAAAGCCTGGCCCATGCGTTGCGTGAGGCCGGCTGTCAGCACCTGCAATTGAATATCTACCCGCAGGCGCGTCATGAAGTGTTCAACGAAACCAACCGTGATGAAGTCACAGCGGATGTACTGGCGTGGTTGCAACAGGCTCTAACCTTGCGCAGGCCGACCCGCTGCGAATAATTTTTCGTTTTAAATCAAACGTTTAAAATCATACTGTTTAATTACCGATTAGCCACAGGATGCACCCCGAGATGACTCAGGTTACCAACACCCCGTACGAAGCCCTCGAAGTCGGTCAGACCGCCAGCTACAGCAAGACCGTCGAAGAGCGTGATATCCAGTTGTTTGCCGCGATGTCCGGCGACCACAACCCGGTGCACCTGGATGCCGAGTACGCCAAGGCGACCATGTTCAAGGAGCGTATCGCCCACGGCATGTTCAGCGGCGCCCTTATCAGCGCGGCCGTTGCCTGCGAGCTGCCTGGGCCGGGCACTATCTATATCGGCCAGCAGATGAGCTTCCAGAAGCCGGTGAAAATCGGCGACACCTTGACCGTGCGTCTGGAAATCCTCGAGAAGCTGCCCAAGTTTCGCGTGCGCATCGCCACTCGCGTGTTCAACCAGCGTGATGAGCTGGTAGTGGACGGTGAGGCGGAAATCCTCGCACCCCGCAAGCAGCAGGTGGTGACATTGACCGAACTGCCGCCGATCAGCATCGGCTGATACCCGGGTATAAAAATCGCCCATAAAAAAGCCCCGCATCAGCGGGGCTTTTTCTATTCAGGAGCGACTCAAGACTGAGCGCGAGCCTGGTTACGCAGGGCTTTCACCTGGTCGTGGTTACGTTGGGCGCCGTGGAACTGACGCTCAACCAGGTCACGAATACCCAGCAGGTTGTGCTTGTTGATCTTCTCGATCGCTTCTTTGTAAGCCTTCAGTGCATGGTCTTCACCGCGCTCAGCTTCGTTCAGCACGGCTTCTTCGTCTTTGCCGGTAACCATCGATTTCACGTCGACCCAACCACGGTGCAGTGCGCCGGCAACCGAACCGGAATTTTCCGGATCGCCACCCAGGGCTTTCACAGCGGTTTGCAGCTCAGCGGCAGCGCTGGCGCAATCGGCGGCACGTTTCTGGAAGAGCGCTTTGAGCTCTGGGTGCTTGATGTCTTCAGCACAAGTTGCGAAGCCTTTCTGGCCGTCTTTGCTGGTCTCGATCAGGTCGTTAAGTACAGAGATCGATTCTTTGTTGATATCAGTCATTTTTCAATTCCTTGTGCGGGTTAAGAAACGTGTATTAATGATTGCAGCGCCCGTGCCAAGTTTTAAAAAACAACTTTTCCCTTATTTTTCAACAAGATAAAAATTATTGAACCATCTGTATGCGAGTTATTTGCATGATCTGTCATTTGGCCTTCATGCAGAATGCCTGTATTTTCCAAGGTCTCGACTTGAACGCTTGAAGCTCATGAACCCCGACAAACTTGAATTGCTGATCACCCGCGAAATGCCCTTCGGCAAATACAAGGGACGGATCATCGCCGACTTGCCCGGCCCCTACCTGAACTGGTTTGCCCGTGAGGGTTTCCCTCACGGCGAGTTGGGCGGCTTGCTGGCGTTGATGCAGGAAATCGACCACAACGGCCTGTCCGAACTATTGGAACCGCTGCGCGTAAAGCACGGCAAACCTGCCCCCCGCCACTGAGAGCCTCGCCATGCCAAGGAACGCAGATAACGAACGTCACTGGCAGGCCATTGCCCAGCGCTATGAGCTGGAACCTGGCCCGATCAATCTGGAAAACGGCTACTTCGGGCGTATGAGCCACGCGGTACGGGCGCAGTACCTGGAGCACGTCGCGTTTATCAACCGCAGCAACTCGCTGTATGTGCGCCAGCGCTTTGAGCAGGGTGAAAACGACGAGGTGTGCCGCCAACTGGCCGGACTGATCGACGCCGACCCGGAGTCGATTGCGTTCACCCGCAACGCCACAGAAGCTTTGCAGTCACTGATCCGCAACTACAACAACCTGCAACCGGGCGACCAAGTGCTGATCAGCGACCTGGAGTACGACACGGTCAAAGGCGCGATGCGCTGGCTGGCGGGCTATCGCGGTGTGGAGGTGATCGAGTTATCCCACGCTCACCCGGCCAGTTTCGACAGCCTGGTGCAGACTTATCGCACTGCGTTTGTGCAGTACCCGCGCCTCAAGTTGATGGCCCTGACCCACGTGACCCACCGCACCGGCCTGGTAATGCCCGTCGAGGCGATTGCCACAGCCGCACGTGAGCACGGCGTGGATGTGATCCTCGATGGCGCCCACGCCCTGGGCCAGATCGAATTCAACCTCGCCCAACTGGGCATCCAGTTCGCCGGCTTCAATTTGCACAAATGGATCGGCGCGCCGCTGACCCTGGGCTTTCTGTACATCGCCCCGGAGCGCCTGGCCGATATCGACCCGGACATGGGCGAGTGTCATTACCCGGCCACCGATGTTCGCGCGCGTACGCCCTACAGCACGCCGAATTTCCCGGCACTGATGACCTTGCCGCTGGTGCTGCAAGAGCACCGTGCACTGGGTGGCTCGGCGGCCAAGGGCGCACGGGTCAATTACCTGCGGGATCTGTGGGTGAACCCGGTGCGTCAGCTGCCGGGCATCGAGGTGCTGACGCCGGATGACCCACGGCTGTATTGCGGGATCACGGGGTTCAAGTTCACCGGACGTGATCAGCAGGTGATGGCGGATCGGTTGCTCAAGGACTACGACCTGTTTACCACCACCCGTGTCGGCGCGGCCTTTGGCAGCTGCATTCGGGTGACGCCGGGGTTGGTGACTTCCGCGGCAGACATCGATGCCTTGGTCAAAGCAATAACCGAGCTAAGCGCGGACTGAAATGTAGTAGCGGGCTTGCTCGCGAATAGGCTGGGTCAGTCGACGAATAGGCCAACTGAACCAGCGCATTCGCGAGCAAGCCCGCTCCCACATTGCTCAGCGTTAGATTTGAGGTTTTCTACAGGCAAAAAAAAGCGGCACACCGACCAAGTGCGCCGCAAAAATGCCGTTAAGCACAGCAACAACGATTCGGTAAATCAGCTCAATCCAGCAGTGCCAGCGCCTGTGCGGTGACTTCCTGGATGCGGGCCCAGTCGCCGTTCTTGATCCACTCCGGATCAAGCATCCAGCTACCGCCCACGCACATCACGTTTTTCAACGCCATGTAGTTTTTGATGTTGGCCGGACCAACGCCGCCGGTTGGGCAGAATTTCACTTCGCCGAACGGACCACCCAGCGCCTTGATCGCAGCAACGCCGCCACTCACTTCTGCCGGGAACAGCTTGAAGCGGCGATAACCCAGGCCATAGCCTTCCATGATGCCGGAGGCATTGCTGATGCCTGGCAGCAACGGGATCGGGCTGTGCACCGAGGCTTCCAGCAGGTCACGGGTAATGCCTGGCGTGACGATAAACTGCGAGCCGGCCACTTCGGCGGCTTCGAGCATGTGACGGTCGAGCACGGTGCCGGCACCGGTGCACAATTCAGGGCGTTGCTCGCGCAGCACTTGAATCGCCTTGAGGCCGAACTCGGAACGCAAGGTCACTTCCAATGCGGTCAAACCGCCAGCTGCCAGGGCATCGGCCAGCGGCAGGATGTCCTGTTCGCGGGCGATGGTGATCACCGGCAGGATCCGCGCCTTGGCGCAGAGGCTGTCGATCAAGGCAACTTTATCCGCCATGGACACGGTCGGTTGAGGGCTTTTCATAGCGGCTGATCCTTGGCTCATGGGCACCAGTAAATCTCTAAAGTAGGTTGCAAAAACGCGCGTATCGGCATGGCAGCAACGTCATCACTGGCCAGCGCGGCGCTCAAGGTGGTCAATTTTGCGCTGCCGGAAATCGACAGCACGGTGTAGTGGGCCGTGGCCAGCAACGCGCGACTCATGGTCAGGCGCTGGTGCGGCACGGTCGGCGCAAGCATCGGCCAGCAACGGCGGGTACCGTCGGCCTTGAGTGCTTCAGCCAGGTTCGGGCTGTTGGGGAACAGCGACGCGGTGTGGCCGTCATCGCCCATGCCGAGTACCAGCACGTCGATGGCGGGCAACTCTGCCAACTGGCGATCGGCCAATTCGGCGGCATCTTCAAGCGTGGCGGCAACGTGATACAGGCTGAGGAACTTGGCCTTGGCCGCCGGACCTTGCAGCAAGTATTTCTTCAGCAGCCCGGCATTGCTGTCGGCGTGTTCCACCGGCACCCAACGTTCGTCGGCCAGCGTGATGGTGACCTTGGACCAGTCCAGCCCCTGTTTGGCCAGGTTCTGAAAAAACGCCACAGGGCTGCGGCCGCCGGACACCACCAGGGTCGCCTCGCCACGGGCACTGATGGCCGCGCGCAGTTGCTCGGCCACGTCATTGGCCAAGCCATCGGCCAGCAAAACGGGCGTGCGGTACTCATGAGCAGTTACGCCCTGAGGCAGTTTCAATTCAGATATCGCCATACCATGACCTCCCATCCCGCGTGATCAGTGCAATTGAGCTCATCGGCCCCCAGGAACCCGCCGCGTACGGCTTGGGCGCATCACCGGACTTTTTCCACCCGGCGATCAACTGGTCACACCACTTCCACGCGGCTTCGATTTCATCTTTGCGAACAAACAGGTTCTGATTGCCGCGCATCACTTCCAGCAACAACCGCTCGTAGGCATCCGGAATACGGGTGCTGCGATAGGTGTCGGAAAAATTCAGTTGCAGCGGGCCACTGCGCAGCTGCATGCCCTTGTCCAGGCCCTGCTCCTTGGTCATCACACGCAAGGAAATACCTTCGTCCGGTTGCAGGCGGATGATCAGTTTGTTGCTGATCTGCAGGCGCTGCTCGGGGGCGAAGATGTAGTGGGACGGTTCCTTGAAGTGGATGACGATCTGCGACAGCTTTTGCGGCATGCGCTTGCCGGTACGCAGGTAGAACGGCACCCCGGCCCAACGCCAGTTACGGATATCGGCACGCAGGGCGACAAACGTTTCGGTGTCGCTCTGGGTGTTGGAATTCTCTTCTTCCAGGTAACCCGGCACCGGTTTGCCGGCACTGTAGCCGGCGATGTACTGGCCGCGCACCACTTGGGTGGTCAGGCCTTCCGGGCTGATCGGCGCCAGCGCCTTGAGCACCTTGACCTTCTCGTCACGGATGCTGTCGGCGGACAGGTCGGCCGGCGGGTCCATGGCGATCAGGCAAAGCAGTTGCAGCAGGTGGTTCTGGATCATGTCGCGCAGCTGGCCGGCCTTGTCGAAGTAACCCCAGCGGCCTTCGATACCGACCTGCTCGGCCACGGTGATTTCCACGTGGGAAATGTAGTGCTGGTTCCACTGGGTTTCGAACAGGCTGTTGGCAAAACGCAACGCGATCAGGTTCTGGACCGTCTCTTTGCCCAGGTAGTGGTCGATACGGTAGGTGCGGTTTTCCGGGAAAAACTGCGCCACGGCGTCGTTGACCTTGCGCGAGGACTCCAGGTCCGAACCGATGGGTTTTTCCAGCACGACGCGGGTGTTTTCCGCCAGGCCAACCTTGGCCAGGTTTTCGCAGATTGCCCCGTAAACAGCCGCCGGAGTGGCGAAATAGGCGATCAGGCGTTGGTCGCTACCGACCTTCTCGGCCAGGCCGACGTAATCGTCGGCTTTCATGAAATCGACATGCACATAGGCCAGGCGCGCGAGGAAGCGTGTGGCCACGGCTTCATCGAGTTCCTTGCCGACGTACTTACGCAGTTCTTTCTCGATGTGGGCCATGTGCTGCTGTTCGGAGCCGGCCTCACGGGCCAGGGCCAGGATGCGCGTGTCGTCGTGCAGGAGGCCCGCGCCATCGAGTTGATAGAGAGCAGGAAATAACTTGCGCAGCGCCAGATCACCCAACGCGCCAAACAGGGCAAAGGTGCAGGGTTCTACGGTTATCGAAGGCATGATGTTTGTTCTTTTATCAAGTTAAGCTACAAATACCTTTTTTCAAGGCATCACTCAAGGAAAAATGTAGTAATAACCACAACATTTTCCCGAAATACGCATTCCGAGTGGTGGTGTTCAGCTACCCTCAGTAGGATAGGCCACCGCAAAGAACCACTCGTCGATTGGTTACCGCCCTTAATTTGCATCGTCGCCCGAAGGAAAGACTGAATGGACCGCGTGCGAAATCTTCTGGAACAGATCCGGAACCGCCTCGAAGAATTGAACAAGGCCGAGAAAAAAGTCGCCGAGGTTATCCTGCTCAACCCGCAGCAGGCGACCCGCTTCTCTATCGCCGCCCTCGCCCAAGCCGCCTCGGTCAGTGAACCGACGGTCAACCGTTTCTGCCGTTCGTTCGGCGTCAGCGGTTACCCTGAACTTAAATTGCAGCTGGCGCAAAGTTTGGCCAGTGGCGCGGCGTATGTCAGCCGCGCCGTGGAAGCCGATGATAACCCTGAGGCCTACACGCAGAAGATCTTTGGCAGCGCCATCGCATCTCTGGACAGCGCCTGCCAGGCCCTGGACCCGGCCCTGATCAGCAAGGCCGTGGACCTGTTGATCCAGGCGCGGCAGATCCACTTCTTCGGCCTTGGCGCTTCGGCCCCGGTGGCCATGGATGCGCTGCACAAATTTTTCCGCTTCAACCTGGCCGTGACCGCCCATGCCGACGTGCTGATGCAGCGCATGATCGCGTCTGTGGCGCATACGGGCGAGCTGTTCGTGATTATTTCCTACACCGGGCGTACCCGTGAGTTGGTGGAAGTGGCGCGCATCGCCCGGGAAAACGGTGCATCAGTGCTGGGCGTGACCGCCGAGAACTCGCCACTGGCCAAGGCCAGTACGGTAAGCCTGAACATTCCGCTGCCCGAAGACACGGACATCTACATGCCGATGACCTCGCGGATCATCCAGCTCACCGTGCTGGATGTGCTGGCGACCGGCATGACCTTGCGCCGTGGGGTGGATTTCCAGCCGCATTTGCGCAAGATCAAAGAGAGCCTGAATGACAGCCGGTATCCGGTGGGGGATGAGTTCAACTAAGCCAGCCTGTGTGCTGGCTTCACTGGCCTCATCGGGGGCAAGCCCCCTCCCACAGTTTGATTTGTGAATACCTTCAAATGTGGGAGGGGGCTTGCCCCCGATGAGGCCATCAGCCGCACCACTAAGCCCCTGCCCTGGCCTGCAAACTCAAATGCGCCCTCTCCCCCGGCGCCAAGCTCGCCCCGGCCATCGCCGACTCCACGCACACAAACCCTGACGCCTCGTTAAAGCTCACGCCCAACAACGGCCGGCTGCCCGGGTGCCACACCACGGTGTCGGCGCTGTCGCCGGTGTCGATGCACAATTCGCGTTGCCAGGCGTGGTCCTTGAGGTGCAATTCGCCCTCGTGCTGGAACACCCGTTGGCACCCGCCATCCACGCGCAGCTCGCCTTCCTGCTGGCAAGCCTGGCGATTGAGCTGGTCGTAACCTTGCGCGCCATCAAGCCCAGACAGCGCTATCTCATCCACGTGACCAATACGCCAATAGGCGTGCAAAGCATGGCTCAATTGGCACGGCAACTCGTCCTGATGCTCGGTGCACAGGCGCAGCTCCAGGGTTTCACCCAGGTGTGCGTGCAGGTCGACCTGCCAGTCGCACAGCTGCAATTGCCAGTGCAGGCGCACGCCGTCGTCGTCGGTGCTGCTGTCGAGCAGCTTCCAGTCGATCAGCCGCGCCCACCCATGGGAAGGCCACGCGTTTTCGCTCGGATGACGCCCATACCACGGCCAGCACACCGGCACGCCGCCTCGGATGGCGCCGACTTGCGGCCACTTGGCTGCGCACCACAGCCAGGGTTTCTGGCCACGCGGTTGAAAGTGCAGCAATTGCGCGCCCTGACGGCTGAACACTGCCTGGCACAACGGATGGTCGATGACCAACACGTCGCGCATCTGAAAGCGTTCCCAGGCGAACACCGGACGCTCGCGCAGGGATTTGAAAAAGCGTTGCAGCGGATGCTCATGCATGTGCCACGGTCCTGAAGTTCTTCACAGTGCAATCCAAAAAAAAGCGGATAGCCATGGCTATCCGCAAAATGCGCACAGAGAGAAGGAGCTTATCGCAACAGTGTTAGAACGTAGACTGAATTTTCAGGCCCGCTACTACCGCGTTGTCGACTTGTTTCACACCACCTGGGTTGGCGATGTATTGCAGGTTAGGACGCACGGTCAGCCAGTTGGTGACGTGGATGCCGTAGTTGAGTTCGACGTTGTACTCGGTGTTACGCAGCGGTGCGTAACCGGACTGGTCGTAGTCGGTGAAGCCACCGGCCGCGTTGAGCAGCTCAGCGTTTTTCTTCACGTCACTGTTGGCATGGATGCGGGAAACACCGATACCGACGTCATCTTTGGTACGCGCGTCGAATGGACCTTTATACACAAGCATCAGCGACTGGTAGTTGTCGACCAGGTTGGTGTCTTTGTCGTGGAAGGTCACGTTGGCCGCAATGTTCAGGCCGCGCGAAGCATCGCCATTGTGCGTGGTGAGTTGCTGTTGCAGAACGCCCCAGTAGCCGCTTTTGCTGCTGCGCACACGGAACGCTGCACCGGTGGTGCCCGCATCGTTACCGTTGACGTCTTCACGTACGTCGGTAGCGTCAGCGGTGCTCTTGTAGTAACCCACACGGTATTCGCCCGGCAGGCCATTGACCTTCGGCGACCAGACCAACTCCACCGGCAATACGGTGCCCTTGGTGCCGCTGCCGCTGAGTTTGAAGCCGTTGCCGTGCTCCAGTTGCGATGGGTTCTGGTTGTACGCACCGATTTGCGCATACAGCTCAGGCGTGATGTTGTACTTCACGCGGATCGCCGCCTGGCTGACAGGCCAGTTGTACCAGGTGTTGACGTAGTTACCCACTTGCGAGCCGCAGAACGACAGGTTCTGGAAGTCGCACGGGAAGGTGTTGAAGTCTTCGCCTTCACCGAAGTAACCGAGCTTCACGTCCAACTTGTTGTCGAACATCTGGTGCTGAATCCAGAACTGGGTCAGACGCACCATGTGGCCTCGGCCATCAACTTCTTGAGACGAACTCAAGGTGCCGGCACGCGGATCACCAATACGGTCATTGGAGATGTTTGCGCCGTTCCGGTTGGTCAGTTGGATCTTGGCCTGGGTGTTATCCCAGCCCCACAGCTTTTGCAGATCCAGTGCTACGCCCAGACCGAACTGGTCAGCGTAACGGGCAGTTTTGTCGTTGTTGTAGCCACCGCTCAGGTTGCCACCGACTTCCCCAACGTAGTCAGCCTTGATATCGATACCTTGCTCGATCAGCTTGGTACGCTCACCGCCCCAATCGCCGGTCATCCACTTGGAATCGGCACTGAAAGCATCGTCCGCCATCGCATTGGCGGACAATACCAGGGCTGCTGCCGCTGACAGTTGGCAGATCAGCCGGGTGTTGTTGTGTTGCTTTTTCATCCCTACATCCTCGTCTTTATTGTTATTAAACTGTTTTTATCTAACGCGGGTTACTTTTTTTAACCAAAACAACAAGTTATCCATTCAGGCGCAACACTCAGCGTCCCTTGAATTGGGCCACATTATCCGCACGGTCCTGTGCTGGCAATGAAGCGGCAGTGCCCAGGCGCTCGCCGGTGTTGGCGTCAAACAGCAGCACCTTGGCTGGATCGAATTGCAGGGTCAGGGTCTCGCCCACCTGCGGCGCCACGTCGGGCGCCAGGCGGCAGCAGACCTTGGTGTCGTTCAGTTGCACAAACACCAGGGTGTCCGGACCGGTCGGCTCGGTGACCTGGACTTCGGCACGAATGCTCGATGCGCTGTCGCCCTCGCCTGCCGCCAGCATGATCTGCTCAGGGCGCAGGCCCAGGATCACATCACGGTCTTCGAGGCCGGCGTCCGACACGTTAAGCGCCAGCTCACAGCGCGCTTGGCCGCTGTCGAGCAGCGCCACCAGACGACCGTCCTTGCGTTGCAGGCGCAGCGGCACGAAGTTCATCGGCGGCGAACCAATGAAGCTCGCCACAAATTGGTTGGCCGGGTTGTTGTAGATCTCTTTTGGCGTGCCGAACTGCTGGATGATGCCGTCCTTCATCACCGCCACTTTGTCGCCCAGGGTCATCGCTTCGATCTGATCGTGGGTGACGTAGACGGTGGTGGTTTTCAGACGCTGGTGCATCAGTTTCATTTCGGTGCGCATCTCGACGCGCAGCTTGGCGTCGAGGTTGGACAGCGGTTCGTCGAACAGGTAGATCTTCGGCCGACGCGCCAGGGCACGGCCCATGGCCACACGCTGTTGCTGGCCACCGGACAGTTGTCCCGGTTTACGGTTGAGCAAGTGTTCGATCTGCAGCAGCTTGGCCACGCGCGCTACTTCGGTGTCGATATCGGCCTGGCTCATTTTGCGAATCTTCAGGCCGAACTCGATGTTCTCGCGCACGCTCATGGTCGGGTACAGCGCGTAGGACTGGAACACCATGGCGATGTCGCGATCCTTGGGGCTCATGCCGCTGACGTCTTTATCACCGATCATGATCGCGCCGCCGGTGATGGTCTCAAGCCCGGCGATGCAGTTCATCAGCGTGGATTTGCCGCAACCCGAAGGGCCGACCAGGATCAGGAATTCGCCTTCCTTGATCGACAGTTCGATGTTCTTCAAGGTGTCGGGCAGGCCGGCGCCATAGGTCTTGTTTACATTGCGAAGTTCAAGCGTAGCCATGATTACCCCTTGACCGCGCCGGCCGTGAGGCCGCGCACGAAATACTTGCCTGCGATCACATAGACCAGCAGGGTCGGCAGCCCGGCGATCATCGCCGCCGCCATATCCACGTTATATTCCTTGGCCCCGGTGCTGGTGTTGACCAGGTTGTTCAGCGCCACCGTGATGGGCTGCGAGTCGCCGCTGGAGAACACCACACCGAACAGGAAGTCGTTCCAGATCTGGGTGAACTGCCAGATCAGGCAGACCATGATGATCGGCGTCGACATCGGCAGAATGATCTGACGGAAGATGGTGAAAAAACCCGCACCGTCCAGTCGTGCCGCCTTGATCAGCGCATCCGGAATGCTCACGTAGTAGTTACGAAAGAACAGTGTAGTAAACGCCAACCCGTAGACTACGTGCACAAACACCAGGCCGGTGGTGGTGCTGGCCAGGCCCATTTTGCCGAGGGTGAACGAGGCCGGCAGCAGCACGGTCTGGAACGGCAGGAAGCAGCCGAACAACAGCAGGCCGAAGAACAACTGCGAGCCTTTGAAGCGCCAGAACGACAGCACATAGCCATTCAACGCGCCGATGGCGGTGGAGATCAATACGGCCGGAACGGTGATCTTGATCGAGTTCCAGAAGTAGCCATCTACAGTGGCCCAGGCCTTGACCCAGCCGATGCCGGTGACCACGGTCGGCCAGCTCAGCAGGTTGCCGGTGCTGATGTCTTCCGGGGTTTTGAAGCTGGTCAGCAGCATCACCACCAGCGGCACCAGGTACAGCAGCACCGCGAGGATCAGCACCGCGTAGATCGCGACGCGACTCAGGCTGATGGTCGGTTTGGAAGCGAGACTAGTCATTACGCTTGGTCCTCAGCTCGGAGTACAGGTAAGGCACGATGATCGCGAGGATCGCGCCGAGCATCAGGATTGCACTGGCCGAGCCCATGCCCATCTGGCCACGACTGAAGGTGAACGAGTACATGAACATCGCAGGCAGGTCGGAGGAGTAGCCCGGGCCGCCGGCGGTCATTGCCGCCACCAGGTCGAAGCTCTTGATGGCAATGTGCGCCAGGATCATTACCGCACTGAAGAACACCGGACGCAGGCTGGGCAGCACCACGCTCCAGTAGATGCGCGGCAGGCTCGCGCCGTCGATCTGCGCGGCACGGATGATCGACTGATCAACGCCACGCAGGCCGGCGAGGAACATCGCCATGATGAAGCCCGAGGCTTGCCACACGGCGGCAATCACCAGGCAGTACACGACGCGGTCGGGGTCGATCAGCCAGTCGAGACGGAAGCCTTCCCAGCCCCAGTCACGCAGAAGTTTGTCCAGGCCCATGCCCGGGTTGAGCAGCCATTTCCAGGCGGTACCGGTGACGATCATCGAGAGCGCCATCGGGTACAGGTAAATGGTGCGGATAAAACCTTCGCGGCGGATTTTCTGGTCGAGGAAAATCGCCAGGGTCACGCCAATCACCAGGGTGATACCGATAAACATCCCGCCAAAAACCGCCAGGTTCTTGCTCGCTACCCACCAGCGGTCGTTGTCGAACAACCGCGCGTATTGCGCAAGGCCGGCCCATTTGTAACTTGGCAGGAAGGTGGATGTGGTGAACGACAGCACGAACGTCCACAGGATGTAGCCATAAAAGCCCACCAGCACGATGAACATGCTGGGCGCCAGCACCAGTTTAGGGAGCCAGCGCTGCAGTGCATCGAACGGCGAGGCCTTGCTGAACACAGCAACAGAACTCATGGGAAAATCCAGTACAGGGAAAAAGGACTACAGGAACAAACCTTGTGAGGGGTCAGGGGGTTTCCCCTCACAAGGATCAGCCGTGCTAACCGTTACTTCGCAGACTTGATCGCAGCGCCGAGTTTCTTGGCGGTGTCGGCCGGGTCGGCTTTCGGGTCGTTGATGTAGTTGGTCACGACATCAAAGAACGCACCTTGCACGGCCAGGGTGGTGGCCATGTTGTGCGCCATGCTTGGCTGCAGGCCGCCCGTCTTGGCGTCAGCCAGGAAGTCTTTGGCAGCGGTCTGGGCGCAGGAGTCGAAACCGAGCTTGTCCATTTCGTTGAGCATGTCGGTGCGCACAGGGATCGAGCCCTTGTTGATGCTGAAGACTTTCTGGAAGTTTTCACCCAGCACGACTTTGGCGATGTCCTGCTGACCGGCAGCAGTGCCTTTGTCTTTCTGCTTGAACACCGCCAGGGAGTCGATGTTGTAGGTGAAGGCTTTGTCGGTGCCCGGGAAGGCTACGCACTCGTAATCCTTACCGGCGACTTTCTTGGCGGCGGTCCACTCGGACTTGGCCCAGTCACCCATGATCTGCATGCCGGCCTTGCCGTTGATGACTTTGCCTGCTTCCAGGTTCCAGTCCTGGCCTTTGCCGTCGACGTCCATGTAGGTCGCGACTTTCTTCAGCTCAGTCAGAGCCTTGACCATTTCAGGACCGGTCAGCGCGCCGTTGTCCAGGTCAACCAGGGCTTTCTTGTAGCCGTCGGCACCCATCACCGACAGTACGACCGCTTCGAATACGGTGCTGTCCTGCCAAGGCTGGCCACCGTGGGCGAGCGGAATGAAGCCCGCGGCTTTGAGCTTGTCGCCGGCTGCGTAGAATTCTTCGAGGGTGGTCGGGTTCTTGGTGATACCGGCTTTCTTGAAGACTTCCGGGTTGATCCACAGCCAGTTGACGCGGTGGATGTTGACCGGTACGGCAACGTAGTTACCTTCGTACTTCACGGTATCGGAGACTTTCTTGTCGAGCAGGGAGTCCCACTTTTCTTCTTTGGCGACGTCTTTGAGCACGTCGGTGTCGAGCAAGCCAGTGGACGCCCATTCCTGGATGTCGGGGCCTTTGATCTGGGCAACGCCAGGCGGGTTGCCGGCAACTGCGCGGCTTTTCAGCACGGTCATGGCCGTGGCACCACCGCCGCCTGCGACAGCACCGTCTTTCCAGGTGAAGCCGTCTTTCTCAACTTGGGCCTTCAGGACATCTACAGCCGCTTTTTCACCGCCCGAGGTCCACCAATGCACAACTTCAACCGTCCCTTTCGAGTCGGCGGCAAATGCACTGAGGGGAAACAACGAGGCAATGGAAATAGCTACGGCGAGGCGATTAATCGCGTTCATCTGAGTACCTTTTCTTGTTGTTATGCATGCAAGTCTAGAGCTTGCGCTGCACGGAGTTTAAACAGGGATTTTCAAGGCGCAGGTAACAAAGGGACGTACAAATGTCACCATTTGGTGACATAACAACCCTGTGCCAAAGCGCTGGTCATGCTGGGTGACAAGGGCAGCGCAGGCAGCACCACCGCTTGCCAGGCGTGATAAAGGTCTGGCTTGCCGCCCCAGATCTTGCTGCTGGGCTGGTTGTGCGGGCTCAGCTCGTGGTGCCAGCTGCCATGGACACGGTCGATAAAGTGGTTTTCGCAAAACTCCCAAAACCGCCGATACCAGGTTTCGTAATGCAGCTCTGCGGTGCGTTTGAGCAACGCTTGGGCAGCGGCGCTGGCTTCGGCATGGGTCCAGTGCAGGCGCTCGCGCACCACCGGGCGGTGGTTCCAATCGAGCGTGTAGACAATGCCCGGCGCACCGTCCACGGCCCAGGCGTATTCGCAGGCACTGGCGAACAAGCCCTTGGCATCGGTGACCAGCCAGTCCGGGGTCGTCAGCCCGGCTTGCAGGCGGGCCGCCTCCAGGTGCAGCAGCAGCCGCGCCCACTCAAAACCGTGCCCGGGGGTGATGCCATAAGGGCGAAAACCATCGGCGGGATTGTCTTCGTTGTAGCCCAGCAGCGGTTGCCACCGGGCGTCGAAATGCTCGATGACCATGAACTGGTTGCCGGCGGCGCAGGTGTGAATAACGCGCTCGACAATACGCAGTGCGCGGTCCAGCCAGCGCGTGTCTGCGGTGACATCGGCCAGCGCCAGAAACGCTTCGGTAGCGTGCATGTTGCTGTTGGCGCCGCGATAAGCCTCCACACCGGTCCAGTCCTGGGCAAAGGACTCGAGCATGGCGCCCTCCGCCTCGCTCCAGAAGAACTGGTCGATGATGTGCACGGCGTCGTTCAACAGATTCTGAGCACCGGGCGCGCCCACTGCCACCGCCGAACTCGCGGCGAGGGCAACGAAAGCATGCAGGTAAGCGGCCTTGCCACGGTTGCCATCGACCGCGTGGGCCGCGGCGAACCAACCGCCGTGCTCGCTATCACGCAATGGGCCACTCAGGGCCGCAACGCCGTGCGCCACCAGGTCGGCGTAACCGGGCAGGCCCATGGCGTGGGCCATGGCAAAGCTGTGGGTCATGCGGGCGGTGTTCATGGTTTCGGCGTGGGCATCGGCCGGCAATTGGCCTTGATCATCGAGGTTGCCAAAACCGTCAGGCAGGCGCGAGGCCTTGGCGAATGCCAGCAGGCGCTGGCCTTCGGTGGCGAGCCAGCTGTGATGGGCAGGTGCGTTCAGCCAACTACTGGCAGGCAGTGGTTGCATGGTCATGGGTAGCCCTTATTATTTTTTATGGGATGACCGGAGTCTAAACAAGGGTGCGATGAGGGCAAGTAACGAAGGGGGCTGGAAATGTCACCAGCCGGTGACAATTCAGGCACGAGCCCTGCGCCCAACTCTGGCCCTCATCTGATTGTGGGAGCTGGCTTGCCTGCGACAGCGGTGGGTCAGTTACAAAGCATGAGCTGACAGACCGCTATCGCAGTCAAGCCAGCTCCCACAGTTAAAACCGGCTCACACCGACTATCACTGCCCTCCTAGAGGCCTGACTTTCGCCGGCTCGTTGAGCTGTTGCTGCAGGTTCTGCACCTGGCTCTGCAACGTGGTGATGTTGCGCGTGGTCTGGATGCGGAACACGTCGAACTCTTTATTGGTCGGCGCATCGCTGTTGGCGGGCTGGTTTTCCTGAGCGCTTTTGAGTACCACCAGGTCCTGCTCCAGGCGCGCAATCGCCGCGCTCGGGTTGCCCTGTTTTTTCAGGGCAGCCACGTCGGCAGACAGGTCCTTGATTTCGCCTTGCGCCGCCTTGAGCGTTGCCACCGCGTCGGTCAACGCCTGCACCTGGCCCTGTAACTTGGCATTCGCATTGGCCAGGTCGGTCGTGCTGGCGGTCATCTGTGCCAGGCGCTGGTCCAGCTCGCTCGCCTGGCCGGCGACGCCGACCTGCTGCTTGCCTTGCTCCTGCAACTGCGCTTCCAGCTGCTTGATTTGCAACTTGAGCGCTTCGCTGCCGTTGTTCACGTTGGCTTCGCTGGCGACCACCTTGCCGGATATGTCCTGCAAACGCCCCGCCGCTTCTTCACTGATGCGCGCAAAGCTTTCTTGCGTGGCAACCAATTGCTGGCCCATCAGGGAAATCTGCTGAAAGCTCCACCAGGCAAGGCCCGCAAAGGCGATCAGCAGCGCGCCCACCAGTGCCCACAACGGGCCGGTCGTGGCGCTCTTGACCTTGACCACCGGCGTATTGCGCGAGCGCACGGAGGTAGCAGGTGTCGGCTCGAAATCATCATCGTCCCCGATGTCTGCCCGCAGGCTGGGAACGTTGTCGAAATCGTCTTTAGCATCGTTACGCATGAATCAACCCTGAATCGGTGAGATGGCTACCTGAAAAGCCGAGCGACGGCAGTATAAACCGCGTTCGCGCCGCACTGATCGACCCGGAACCGCACATTCGGTTCCCGATGTATTGCCGCTTGTGAACCTACTTGAGCCCCGGATCCTGAGCTTTCCACCAACTGCAGAATTCGTCGAGGGCGGTCCACAGGCTGACCTTGGGCTCGTAGTCGAGATAATGCCTCGCGCGGCTGATGTCGAGGGTGAAATCTTTGTTCATCACCTGCATGCCCAAGCGCGACAACGCTGGCTCCGGACGCCCCGGCCACATCGCGCAGAATGCCTCGTTCAACGCCGCCACGCTGTAGGACAAGCCGTAAGACCGATAACGCGTGACCTGCGGCATGTCCATCTGGCGCATTACGTAGTTGACCACGTCCCACACCGGCACAGGCGCGCCGTTGCTGATGTTGTAGGCCTTGCCCAGCGCCGAGCCGGTCGCCAGCAAACTGCTGAGCAACGCTTCGTTGAGATTGTGCACGCTGGTGAAATCGACCTTGTTCAGGCCATCGCCGACGATGGCCAGGCGGTTCTTGCGCTGCATTTTCAACAGGCGCGGAAAAATGCTCATGTCACCGGCGCCCGTGACAAAGCGCGGGCGCAAGGCCAGCACTTCCAGGCCGAACTCCTGGGCGCCGAACACCTTCTGTTCCGCCAGGTATTTGGTAGCGGCATACGGGTGCTTGAAGCGCTTTGGCACTTGCTCTTCGGTCAGCCCCAGGTGATCACGCCCGTCAAAGTAGATCGACGGCGACGACAGGTGCACCAGCCGGCCGACGCGCTGCTTGAGGCAGGCTTCGACGACGTTTTCAGTGACCAGCACATTGCCTTGATGGAAGTCCTGATACTTGCCCCACAACCCGACGGCACCGGCGCAATGCACCACGGCTTCGACGTCTCGGCACAGATCGCGCACAAGGTCGGCATCATTCAAATCACCCTGGATAAACTCGGCACCGCGCCGTACCAGGTGTTCCACACCTTCGGCGCGCCGCCCGTTGACCCGTACGTCCAGGCCTTGCTCCAGAGCGAACCGCGCGAAGCGCCCGCCGATGAAGCCGCTTGCGCCGGTGACCAGAATCTTCATGTAGCCTCCTACGGATGCAGCTGCCAGCGTCAAGCTTCAAGCCACAAGTTAAAAACGATCCGCAAGCTTTTCTCTTGCAGCTTGCAGCTTGACGCTTGTTACTGCTGATAGGGCACCAACCATTGGCCACATGCCTGGGCCAAATGGTCGGTCAACAAGCCCAACAGTTGCCCGCCACTGCGCCAATGATGCCAGTACAACGGCACGTCGATGGGCTTATCTGGCAACAACTCAACCAATACGCCGGTTTGCAGTTGGTCGCGCACCTGTAATTCGGGCACCAGCCCCCAGCCCAGGCCGGCTTCGGTCAAACGGATAAAGCCTTCGGACGACGGGCATAAATGGTGCTCGAAACCGCCATCCACTCCCAGGGACGCCAGGTACCGGTGTTGCAGGAAATCATCCGGGCCGAACACCAGCGCCGGTGTTCGCGCCAGTTGATCGGCGCGCACACCGTCAGGGAAATGCCGGGCAATAAACGCAGGGCTGGCCAACGCGCGATAGCGCATGGCGCCGAGCAACAGGCTGCGCGCCCCAGCCACGGGGCGCTCGCTGGCGCAAATACAGGCCGCCACCTCACCGGCGCGCATGCGCTTGAGGCCAACGGTCTGGTCTTCCACCACCAGGTCCAGCAGCAAATGCTGCTCGGCGCAAAAGTCGCTGACGGCCTCAGCCCACCAGGTGGCAAGGCTGTCGGCATTCAGCGCGATGCGCAAACGCTCGGGCATGCCCTCCTCGTCCAGCGCCGGCACCTGGCTTTGCAGGTCGCGCTCCAGCAAGCGCACTTGTTGCACGTGGTTGAGCAGGCGCCGGCCGATGTCGGTGGGCGTCGGCGGCGAGGCCCGCACCAACACCGGCTGACCGATGCGCGCCTCAAGCAACTTGATGCGTTGAGAAATCGCCGACTGCGAAAGCCCCAGCACCTGGGCGCCGCGTTCAAAGCCGGCCTGTTCCACCACCGCGGCCAATGCGGACAGCAATTTATAGTCGAACATCAGTTTCTCTAATGAGCGATCAGCAATATTGGTTTTTCTTATACAGCGTAGCCCGTGAGAATGACCAGCATTGCTTCTCTCTCTATCAAGGAATTCTCACATGGCCGGTGAAACCGCCCTGGCAACCCTGCTGCGCAGCATGAGCCCGCACCTCAATGACGGCGATTATGTGTTCTGCACCCTGCCCGATCAGCGCGTGCCGCAGGGGTGCGACGTGATCGGCAGCTTTCGCGAACAGGAAGGGCTGACGCTGATTCTAGAGCGCCAACAGGCAGAGCACGCAGGGCTGGCGTTTGACTATGTCGCTGCGTGGATCACCTTGAACGTGCACTCCGCCCTGGAAGCCGTGGGTTTAACCGCGGCCTTTGCCAGCGCGCTGGGCCAAGCCGGCATCAGCTGCAACGTGATCGCCGGTTACTACCACGACCACCTGTTTGTCGGCCGCAGCGATGCTGAGCGGGCCATGGATGTATTGCGCCAATTGGCAGCAAACGCGGAGTAACCCTTATGTGGCAAAGCTATGTGAACGGGCTGCTGGTGGCCCTCGGCCTGATCATGGCGATCGGCACCCAGAATGCGTTTGTGCTGGCGCAAAGCCTGCGCCGTGAACACCACCTGCCGGTGGCCGCGCTGTGCATCGTGTGCGATGCAATACTTGTAGCTGCCGGGGTATTCGGCCTGGCTACGGTGCTGGCGCAGAACCCGCTGCTGCTGGCAATCGCCCGCTGGGGTGGCGCGGCATTCCTGCTGTGGTACGGCACCCTGGCGCTGCGCCGAGCGTGTTCCAGGCAAAGTCTGGAACAGGGCGAAAACCTCAAGGTGCGTTCGCTGCGCGCGGTGTTGCTCAGCGCCCTGGCGGTGACCCTGCTCAACCCGCACGTGTATCTGGACACCGTACTGTTGATTGGCTCATTGGGCGCTCAACAAACTGAACCCGGCGCCTATGTAGCCGGTGCCGCCAGCGCGTCATTCCTGTGGTTTGCCACACTGGCATTGGGCGCTGCGTGGCTGGCACCCTGGCTCGCGCGCCCCGCTACGTGGCGGCTGTTGGACTTTCTGGTGGCGGCGATGATGTTCAGCGTGGCGTATCAATTGATCAGTGCTTGATGAATATTCCAAAACGCTCTGGAACCTCTATCCCACACAGTTGTTGCGTGGTTTTGCCGCACCCCCGGTGCTATGATCCGGACCCTGCGCCGCAAAGAGTACAAACTCCCCGGCGCTTGTTTGGCCGCCCGTGATCGGCCTTGCGCTCACCGCAACTGACCTGATTAGGAGAATCATCATGGCTTTCGAATTGCCGCCGCTGCCCTACGCACACGATGCCCTGCAGCCGCACATTTCCAAGGAAACCTTGGAATACCACCACGACAAGCACCACAACACCTATGTCGTGAACCTGAACAACCTGGTGCCAGGCACCGAGTTCGAAGGCAAGACCCTGGAAGAAATCGTCAAGTCTTCTTCAGGCGGCATCTTCAACAACGCCGCTCAGGTCTGGAACCACACTTTCTACTGGAACTGCCTGGCGCCAAACGCCGGCGGCCAACCTACCGGCGCACTGGCTGAGGCTATCAACGCCGCTTTCGGTTCGTTCGACAAGTTCAAAGAAGAGTTCACCAAGACGTCCGTCGGCACCTTCGGTTCCGGTTGGGGCTGGCTGGTGAAAAAGGCTGACGGTTCCCTGGCCCTGGCCAGCACCATCGGCGCCGGCAACCCGCTGACCAGCGGCGACACCCCGCTGCTGACCTGCGACGTCTGGGAACACGCTTACTACATCGACTACCGCAACGTGCGTCCAAAGTATGTGGAAGCGTTCTGGAACCTGGTCAACTGGAAGTTCGTGGCTGAGCAGTTCGAAGGCAAGACCTTCACTGCCTAAGCAACGCTTGCGGTAAAGAGAGCCCGGCCATCGTGCCGGGCTTTTTTATGGGCAGTGAATTGTGCTCTGGTGGCTGGAACTCGGTGCGCGGATCTTGCCACGTAGACAGTGTGAGGAATTCGCCTCTCATACCTGTCGGAGAAATTACTATGACCATCGGCGCAATAACATCCATGCTCCCTATGGTTGCCGGTTTGGCCCAAGAGGGCCTCAAAGCTGTGACCGAGCTCGCCAAAGCGGCCGGTCAAATGGCTCAGTCGCAATCTGGCAACAAGCAAGGTGAAGGTGATCAAAACAAGATTGCGCATGAAGACATGCACAACAAGGAACGTGTGAATTTTTCGAACAACGAATCCACCAACAGCACCGTCAACATCAACGTCGCGTAAAAAAGCGTCAGTTCCCAGCGCATCCGCTGCGCCCACGGGAATTGCTCAAGGCAGGCGGATCCATGTCCGCCTCGCCCCGGCGCCCCTCTCAAGTTCCTTGTCAAACCTGCCGATGCCCTAATGTTCCTTTGACTGCCATCACGAGATTGCCAATACTCATGGCATATTGAGGCCACCCGCATGGAACAAGGAATGCCCCTTTGAAGCTGGAACTCAAAAACAGCTTGTCGGTGAAGTTGCTACGGGTGGTGCTGCTGTCGGCATTGATCGTGGGCGTGGCGCTGAGCGTGGCGCAGATCGTTTTCGATGCCTACAAGACGCGCCAGGCCGTGGCCGGCGATGCCCAGCGCATCCTCGACATGTTTCGCGACCCCTCGACACAGGCCGTCTACAGCCTGGACCGCGAGATGGGCATGCAGGTAATCGAAGGCCTGTTTCAGGACGATGCCGTGCGCATGGCCTCCATCGGCCATCCCAACGAAACCATGCTCGCGGAGAAAAGCCGCGCATTACAGCAATCGCCCACCCGCTGGCTGACCGACCTGATTCTTGGCCAGGAGCGCACCTTCACCACCTCATTGGTCGGCAAAGGCCCCTACAGCGAGTATTACGGTGACCTGAGCATCACCCTGGACACGGCTACCTATGGCAAAGGTTTTCTGGTCAGCTCGGTGATCATCTTTATTTCCGGCGTACTGCGCGCGCTGGCCATGGGGCTGGTGTTGTACCTGGTTTATCACTGGCTGCTGACCAAGCCGTTGTCACGGATTATCGAGCACCTGACGTCGATCAACCCGGACCGGCCCAGCGAACACAAGATCCCCCAAATCAAGGGCCACGAACGCAACGAGCTGGGCCTGTGGATCAACACCGCCAACGAGTTGCTCGAATCCATCGAACGCAATACTCACCTGCGGCACGAGGCAGAATCGAGCCTGCTGCGCATGGCCCAATACGACTTCCTCACCGGCCTGCCCAATCGCCAGAAACTGCAGGAGCAACTGGACAAGATCCTGATCGACGCCGGCCGCCGACAGCGCCGCGTTGCGGTGCTGTGCGTAGGCCTGGATGACTTCAAAAGCGTCAACGAACAGTTTACTTATCAGGCCGGCGACAAACTGCTGCTGGCCCTGGCCGATCGCTTGCGCGCCCACAGTGGCCGCCTCGGCGCCCTGGCCCGGCTGGGCGGCGATCAGTTCGCGCTGGTGCAGGCGGATATCGACCAACCTTACGAAGCCGCCGAACTGGCACAAAGCATCCTGGATGACCTGGAAGCCGAATTTGCCCTCGAGCATGAGCAGATTCGCCTGCGCGCGACCATCGGCATCACGTTGTTCCCGGAAGACGGCGACAGCACCGAGAAGCTGCTGCAAAAAGCCGAACAGACCATGACCCTGGCCAAGAGCCGCTCGCGCAACCGCTATCAGTTCTATATCGCCAGCGTCGACAGTGAAATGCGCCGGCGCCGCGAGCTGGAAAAAGACCTGCGCGACGCCCTCAGCCGCGACCAGTTTCACCTGGTCTACCAACCGCAGATCAGCTACCGCGACCACCGCGTGGTGGGCGTGGAAGCCTTGATCCGCTGGCAGCATCCGGAACACGGCCTGGTGCCGCCCGATTTGTTCATCCCGTTGGCCGAACAGAACGGCACCATTATTCCGATTGGCGAATGGGTACTCGACCAGGCCTGCCGGCAATTGCGCGAATGGCATGACCTGGGCTTCACCACCCTGCGCATGGCGGTCAACCTGTCCACCGTGCAGTTGCACCACACCGAGCTGCCGCGGGTGGTCAACAACCTCATGCAGATTTACCGCCTGCCGCCGCGCAGCCTTGAACTGGAAGTGACCGAGACCGGCCTGATGGAAGACATCAGCACCGCCGCCCAGCACTTGCTGAGCCTGCGCCGTTCCGGGGCGCTGATCGCGATTGATGACTTCGGCACCGGCTATTCGTCCCTCAGCTACCTGAAAAGCCTGCCGCTGGACAAGATCAAGATCGACAAGAGCTTCGTCCAGGACCTGCTCGATGACGACGACGACGCAACCATCGTGCGCGCCATTATCCAACTGGGCAAAAGCCTGGGCATGCAGGTGATCGCCGAAGGCGTGGAAACCGCCGAGCAGGAGGCCTACATCATTTCCGAGGGTTGCCACGAGGGCCAGGGCTACCACTACAGCAAACCGCTGCCGGCCCGGGAGTTGGCGGCGTATCTGAAACAGTCCGAGCGCGACAACGCGGCGATTCTCTGAACGCTGAAAACAATACTAAATATTTCCCTCGTATAAACCTTTACACAAAATGCAAATCTTTCGCATTATGTCGCAGTTTTTGCGCTCCCCGCGCGCCCCATCAACAACCGAAGCAGGATGTTCGCCATGATTCGTATGCCCCTGGCCACCGCCAGTCTGCTGGCCATTGCCATTTCTCTCGCCGGTTGCGGCGAAGGTAAAGACAAGGCCGCCGCGCCCCAAGCGCCGACCCCGGCTGCCAGCACCACCGCTCCAGCGGCTGCCACCCCGGCAGGCCAGGTCGACGAAGCGGCCGCCAAGGCCGTGGTCGCGCACTACGCTGACATGGTGTTCGCGGTGTACAGCGATGCCGAATCCACCGCAAAAACCCTGCAAACCGCAATCGACACCTTCCTCGCCAACCCGAACGACGACACCCTCAAAGCGGCCCGTACCGCCTGGATCGCCGCGCGCGTGCCGTACCTGCAGAGCGAAGTGTTCCGCTTCGGCAACACCATCATCGACGACTGGGAAGGCCAAGTTAACGCCTGGCCGCTGGACGAAGGCCTGATCGATTACGTCGACAAATCCTACGAGCACGCCCTGGGTAACCCAGGCGCCAACGCCAACATCATCGCCAACACCGAGATCCAGGTGGGCGAAGACAAGGTCGACGTGAAAGAAATCACCCCGGAAAAACTCGCCAGCCTCAATGAGCTGGGCGGTTCCGAGGCCAACGTCGCCACCGGCTACCACGCCATCGAATTCCTGCTGTGGGGCCAGGACCTCAACGGCACCGGCCCAGGCGCGGGCAACCGCCCTGCGTCGGACTACATGACCGGTGACGGTGCCACCGGCGGCAACAACGAGCGTCGTCGCACCTACCTGCGCGCGGTGACTCAGCTGCTGGTCAGCGACCTGGAAGAAATGGTCGGCAACTGGAAACCCAACGTCGAAGACAACTACCGCGCCACCCTGGAGGCCGAACCGGCCACCGACGGCCTGCGCAAAATGTTGTTCGGCATGGGCAGTCTGTCCCTCGGCGAGCTGGCCGGTGAGCGCATGAAGGTGTCCCTGGAAGCCAACTCGCCGGAAGACGAGCAAGACTGCTTCAGCGACAACACCCACAACTCGCATTTCTACGACGCCAAGGGTATTCGTAACGTTTACCTGGGCGAGTACACCCGCACTGACGGCACCAAGATGACGGGGCCGAGCTTGTCGTCCCTGGTGGCCAAAGCTGATCCGGCCGCCGACACCGCGCTCAAGGCTGACCTGGCGTCGACCGAAGCGAAGATCCAGGTCATGGTTGACCACGCCAACAAGGGCGAGCACTACGACCAACTGATCGCGGCAGGTAACGACGCGGGCAACCAGATCGTGCGTGACGCCATCGCCGCGCTGGTCAAGCAGACCGGTTCGATCGAGGCCGCGGCGGGCAAGCTGGGTATCAGCGACTTGAACCCGGATAACGCTGATCACGAGTTCTGATCCGCGCCGCGTTGAATGAGGCGACCTTCGGGTCGCCTTTTTTATGCCCGCTCCCGACCACCCCATAACCCTGTGGGAGCTGGCTTGCCGGCGATGGCGGTAGGTCAGGCAACGCAGTGGCTGAAAGGTACATCGCCATCGCAGGCAAGCCAGCTCCCACATGTGTGAACCGAGTCGCCTCGGACAGCCCGGTTTACAAGCCCTGCACCGCGGGTAGAATGGCGCCACTCTCCCAACACCCGAGCTTTCTTCATGGCGTTGCCGACCTTACGCATCATCGGTTTCATCATCGGCATCTTCCTGATCACCCTCGCGATCGCCATGGTCATCCCGATGGCCACCCTGGTGATTTTCGAACGCACCAGCGACCTGCCCTCGTTCCTGTGGGCCAGCTTGATCACCTTTCTCGCTGGCCTGGCGCTGGTCATTCCTGGCCGCCCCGAACACGTACACCTGCGCCCCCGAGACATGTACCTGCTGACCGTCAGCAGTTGGCTGGTGGTCTGCGTGTTCGCCGCGCTGCCGTTTTTACTGACCCAGCACATCAGCTACACCGACTCCTTCTTCGAAAGCATGTCGGGCATTACCGCCACCGGCTCCACCGTCTTGAGCGGGCTGGACAGCATGTCACCGGGCATCCTGATGTGGCGCTCGCTGCTGCACTGGCTCGGCGGCATCGGCTTTATCGGCATGGCGGTGGCGATCCTGCCACTGCTGCGCATTGGTGGCATGCGCCTGTTCCAGACCGAGTCCTCGGATCGCTCTGAAAAAGTCATGCCGCGCTCGCACATGGTGGCGCGCCTGATTGTGGCCGCGTATGTGGGCATCACTATCCTCGGCAGCCTGGCGTTCTGGTGGGCCGGGATGGGGCTGTTTGATGCGATCAACCACGCGATGTCGGCCATTTCCACCGGCGGGTTTTCCACCTCTGATGAATCCCTGGCCCACTGGAAACAACCGGCGGTGCACTGGGTCGCCGTGGTGGTGATGATCCTCGGCAGCTTGCCCTTCACCCTGTATGTCGCCACCTTGCGCGGCAACCGTCGGGCGCTGATCAAGGATCAACAGGTGCAAGGCTTGCTCGGGTTGCTGCTAGTGACCTGGCTGGTACTGGGCACCTGGTACTGGTGGACCACCGACCTGCCGTGGTTCGATGCGCTGCGCCATGTGGCGGTGAACGTCACGTCGGTGGTGACGACGACCGGTTTTGCACTCGGGGACTACAGCATCTGGGGCAACTTCTCACTGATGCTGTTCTTCTACCTGGGCTTTGTTGGCGGCTGCTCGGGCTCCACGGCGGGCGGGATCAAGATCTTCCGTTTCCAGGTCGCCTATATCCTGCTCAAGGCCAACCTGAACCAGCTGATTCACCCGCGCGCGGTGATCAAGCAGAAGTACAACGGCCACCGCCTCGACGAAGAGATCGTGCGCTCGATTCTGACCTTTTCGTTCTTCTTCGCCATCACCATCTGCGCCATTGCCCTGGCATTGTCGCTGCTGGGGCTGGACTGGATGACCGCATTGACTGGCGCGGCCAGCACCGTTTCCGGCGTGGGCCCGGGCCTGGGCGAAACCATCGGCCCGGCCGGTAACTTCGCCAGCCTGCCGGATGCGGCGAAGTGGATCCTGTCGTTCGGCATGCTGCTGGGCCGACTGGAGATCATTACAGTCTTTGTTCTGTGCATTCCGGCGTTTTGGCGGCACTGACCGCCGACGCTTCGAGCAACCGCGCCCGGTACTCGCCGGGCGTGGCATCGAACCAACGGCGGAACGCGCGGAAAAAATTGCTCGGGTCGGCAAACCCCAACAGGTAGGCAATTTCCAACAGGGTCATGCTGGGCTGCGCCAGGTACTGCTCGGCGAGTTCGCGGCGGGTGTCGTCGAGCAATGTCTGGAAACTGGTGCCCTCCTCCTGCAAGCGCCGCTGCAAGGTGCGCTGGGACAGGTGCAAAGTCTGGGCGACCACTTCGCGTTTGGGTTCGCCCTGGGGCAGCAGACGGCACAGCACTTGCCGCGCCTTGTGGGTCACGCGGCTCTCGGAAAAACGCGCGAGGTATTCACCGGCAAACCGATCATGCAGCAACGCCATGGCTTCGTTCGCTGTGGGCAACGGCGCGTCCATGTCGGCCTGCTCAAAAATCAGCGCGTCATAAGGTGCATTGAATTCCAGGGGCGCATGGAAGGCTTGTTTGTAAGGCGTCAGGTCCGCCGGTTGATCGCCTTGCAGCACCACTTTGCGCGGTTGCAAGGTGCGGCCGGTCAGCCAGCCGCACAACGCCAAAGCACTGGCCAGCGAGGCTTCGGCGCTCTGGCGGGTCGGTGGCAAGTGGTCGCCGTGCACTGTCAGAATCAGCGCGTAGCCTTCAGGTAAGAGTCGGAAGCTCAAGTCGGCGCTTTCGGCGATGATGCGCTGATAACGCACCAGGCGCATAAAGCCCTCGGCCAACGTGTTGCTGGACATCAGCGCATAACCGGCCACATGAAACGACGCCGGGCGAACAACCTTGCCCATGTTCAGGCCGATCGCCGGGTTGCCCGACAGCTCAACTGCCCGTTGCCAAAGCCGCGTCATCGAGTCCTGAGGAAAACGCGCGTCAGGGTCACTGAGGGCGGCGTAGTCCAGGCCCAATTGCTTGAACAGCATACGGCAGTCCAGGCCGTCCATTTCCAACGCCTTGACTATCCCCATCGCCCAGCTTGCAGAAGTTGTTCGTTCGCTCATGGCGTCTTCTTAAAAAGCAGGCTTAACGGCAGCCAGGAAGCCAAGGATACTAAAGTGGCATCTATTGTCACTGGCTGTTACCACTGATCACTCTAGACTCAAATAAGCTCCCCGCCGAACATCTGTTAGGCGGTACAACCACCCAAGGGCCGGCCAACGTGGAAAACGTCAAACAATTCAATAGCTTCGCCGAGTTCTATCCTTACTACCTGAGTGAACACGGCAATAGCACATGCCGGCGTTTGCACTTCATCGGCACCACACTGGTGATTGGCATCCTGGCGTACGCCATCGGCAAAGGTTCGGTGGGGCTGCTGCTGGCTTTGCCCATCGCCGGTTACAGCTTCGCCTGGATCGGCCACTTCTTCTTCGAAAAGAACCGCCCGGCGACGTTTCAACACCCGCTCTACAGCCTCTTGGGCGACTTTGTGATGTACCGCGACATGATCTTGGGCAAGGTCCCTTTTTAAACAGGGCGCCCTTTAAGGGGGCGTCCTTGAAGGTGTGACCTCTTGTCACTTGCCTAAACAATGAAAATTCGTACATACGTCGACATAAAATTCTTTTTGTCATTTTCAGTGCTGTATCCTGCCAAGGCTTTTTGAGAGCGCGCAATCACACTGCGATTGATAAACAGACCTTGCGAGGAGCGACGACGATGCACGAGATACCTAATCTCCCCTTCCCAAGCCTGCACCCAACAGAGCAGCCAACACCGCAGCAGGCCAGCGACAACCGGCCTGAAACCAAAGAAGCACAACCAGTCGACAGCAAAAGCCAGGACTGACGCCGTACCAGACCGTGTGGAAAGCGCACCTTTGAGCGCTTTCCACACTGCCTGAATCACCCCGAGATGCCCGCCATGACTGATACCCTCCCCGACGCCGCTGTACTCGACGCAGCCCTGCAAATGATCGACGTGTGGAACCGCCTCAGCCCTGAAAAACAGGCGCTCCTGCTCAAGCGCTTCGGCACCCAGGAAAACGCCCTGGCTGCCCTGGTGACCACGCAAATGCTGGCGCCGGCCAAACCCTGATCTGTCGGTAATCTGAAGTTTTTACGTTTTGCCGCCCCGCGAGGCGTAAGCGCCGGTATCATTAGCAGCCTATCTTTACCTGCTGCGACAGTGGACCTCTCCCATGCCAGATACCCAGCGCCCCATGGCGGTCACGCTGCAAGTCGTTTCCATCGTGCTGTTCACCTTTATCGGTTACCTCAATATCGGCATTCCCCTGGCCGTGTTGCCGGGCTATGTCCACAGTGAACTGGGCTACGGCGCGGTGATTGCCGGCCTGGTGATCAGCGTGCAGTACCTGGCCACGCTGCTGAGCCGCCCGTATGCCGGCAAAATCATCGACAACCTGGGCAGCAAGCGCGCAGTGTTGATCGGCCTGGCGGGCTGCGGCCTGAGTGGCGTGTTCATGTTGCTGGCCGCGTGGTTTTCCAGCCTGCCGGCCGTCAGCCTGATCAGCCTGCTCATCGGCCGACTGGTGCTCGGCAGCGCCGAAAGCCTGGTGGGTTCGGGCGCCATCGGCTGGGGCATTGGCCGGGTCGGCGCGGCCAACACCGCCAAAGTCATTTCATGGAACGGCATCGCCAGTTACGGCGCACTGGCCATCGGCGCACCACTTGGGGTGGTGCTGGTCAGCCATTTCGGATTGTGGAGCATGGGCGTCAGCATCATTCTGCTGGCGGTGCTCGGCGTGTTTCTGGCCTGGAACAAGGTTGCAGCGCCGATTGTGGCCGGTGTGCGCCTGCCGTTCATGAATGTGCTGGGCCGCGTGCTGCCCCACGGCTGCGCGTTGGCCCTGGGCTCGATCGGCTTTGGCACCATCGCCACCTTTATTACCCTGTATTACACCACCCAGCACTGGGACAACGCCGTGTGGGCATTGAGCCTGTTCGGCGCCAGCTTCATCGGCGCGCGCCTGCTGTTCGGCAATTTGATCAACCGCATCGGCGGCTTTCGCGTGGCGATTGCCTGCCTGTCCGTGGAAATCCTCGGGTTGCTGTTGCTGTGGCTGGCGCCTGACGCCCACCTCGCCCTGGCCGGTGCGGCGTTGAGCGGGTTCGGCTTTTCCCTGGTGTTTCCGGCGCTGGGGGTGGAGGCGGTCAACCTGGTGCCGGCCTCCAGCCGGGGCTCGGCGGTGGGGGCTTACTCGCTGTTTATCGACTTGTCGTTGGGCATCACCGGCCCGCTGGCAGGTGCGGTGGCGGCGGGGTTCGGCTTTGCCTCAATCTTCCTTTTCGCTGCGCTCGCCGCCGCCGGTGGCTTACTGCTGAGCCTGTACCTGTACCGGCAAGCGCCCAAGGCCCGCGAGGCGCGCGACGCTTAAAAGTCGACCTTACCCCGCCCGGCCTTGATGCTGCCGCGCTTGGTCTTGGATTCCAGGCGGCGCTTTTTCGAGCCCAGGGTGGGCTTGGTCGGGCGGCGCTTCTTCTCGACCTTGGTAGCGCTGAGGATCAACTCCACCAGGCGCTCCAGCGCATCCGCGCGATTCTGTTCCTGGGTCCGGTATTGCTGGGCCTTAAGCACCAGCACGCCTTCACTGGTGATACGGCTGTCGCGCAGCGCCAGCAGCCGTTCCTTGTAAAAGTCCGGCAACGACGACGCCGGAATATCAAACCGCAGGTGCACCGCGCTCGATACCTTGTTGACGTTCTGCCCACCGGCGCCTTGGGCGCGAATGGCGGTCAGCTCGATCTCGGCATCGGGCAGGTGCACGTTGTTGGAAATTACCAGCATCACTCAAAAACCTTAGGCAACGGACAAGCCCAACTCGGATAACAACATCGACGCCTGGGCTTTGGAAATCACGGCGCCTTTGAACAGTTTGGCATCATTGAGGCGAAAGCCGCTCAAATCCGCGCCCCGCAAGTCAGCGCCGGCAAAATTGGCACCGTTGATGCGGGCGTGGGCGAGGCTGCAGTCGATCAGTTCGGCCTTGCGAAAGTCTGCATCCGACAAGTCGCTGTCGGAAAAATCCAGATTATTGAGCACGGTTCGGGCAAACGACAGACCGGACAAGAACGCACTGTTGAGCAAGGTCTCGCTGAAGCCCAACCCCAGGGACGCGCAATGGGTGAAGTTGGCGCCGGTCAGTTTGCACTGCGTGAAATGGGCTTGGGACAACTTGCTGCGCTGCCAACGGGTGTTGTTCAGGTCGCAGCTGATGAATTGCGCCTCGAGCAGGTTGGCCGCCTCGAACACGGCGTGCCCGGCCCGGCAACTTTTCCACTGCGTGCCTTCCAGGCGCGCACCGAGAAAGGACGTTTGCGCCAGTGTGCAGCGCTCGAACACCCAATGCTCCAGCACCCTCCGCGACAGGTCTGCCCCGCTCAAATCGACGCCGATCAAGCGCAACGGCCCGCGGTGCTGGTCGATCAGGTCTTGCACCTCATCGCGCTGCAAGCTGCCGCCGTCGATATCGATGTGCTGCATGAAGCCTCCGGGCAAGGGTCGATGAAAAAGAAGGCGCGAGTCTACCCTGTCGGCGCCGACAAAAAACCCGGCAAGGCGCCGGGTTTTCTGTTGAGGCAAGACGGCTTACTTCAACGCCGCACTCGCCGTGGTCAACGCCGCTTCAGCGCTGCGCTTGTTCTTGATCCAGTAGCACAGCCCCATGAACGCCACCCATACCGGAATCGCGTACACCGAGACCTGAATGCCCGGAATCATCAGCATGATCACCAGGATAAACGCCACGAACGCCAGGCAAATGTAGTTGCCGTACGGGTACCACAGCGCTTTGAACAGCGGCACCTGGCCGGTGCGGTCCATGTGCTGGCGGAATTTCACGTGCGAGAAGCTGATCATCGCCCAGTTGATCACCAGCGTGGCCACGACCAGCGACATCAGCAGTTCGAGCGCGTGTTGCGGGATCAGGTAATTCATCAGCACCGCCACCAGGGTGACCGCCGCCGACGCGAGGATCGAACGCACCGGTACGCCACGCTTGTCGATCTTCGCCAAGACTTTGGGCGCATCGCCCTGCTCAGCCATGCCCAGCAGCATGCGGCTGTTGCAGTAGGTGCCGCTGTTGTACACCGACAGCGCTGCGGTCAGCACCACGAAGTTGAGGATGTGCGCGGCAGTGTTGCTGCCCAGCATCGAAAACACCTGCACGAACGGGCTGCCACTGTAGGCATCGCCGGACGCGTTGAGGGTTGCCAGCAAGCTGTCCCACGGCGTCAGCGACAACAGCACGACGAGTGCGCCGATGTAGAAAATCAGAATGCGGTAGATCACCTGATTGATCGCTTTGGGGATCACGGTGCGCGGCTGGTCGGCTTCAGCCGCGGTAAAACCGAGCATTTCCAGGCCGCCGAACGAGAACATGATGATCGCCATGGCCATCACCAAACCGCTGACGCCATGCGGGAAGAAACCGCCGTGGTCCCACAGGTTGCTCACCGAGGCTTGCGGCCCGCCACTGCCGCTGACCAGCAGGTAGCTGCCCAGGGCGATCATGCCAACGATGGCCACCACCTTGATGATGGCAAACCAGAACTCGGCCTCACCGAAGACTTTGACGTTGGCCAGGTTGATCATATTGATCAGCACGAAGAACGCTGCCGCCGAGACCCAGGTCGGGATCTCCGGCCACCAGTAGTGCACGTATTTGCCGACCGCCGTCAGCTCCGACATGCCCACCAGAATGTACAGAATCCAGCAGTTCCAGCCCGACAGGAAGCCGGCAAAACCGCCCCAGTACTTATGGGCAAAGTGGCTGAAGGAACCGGCGACCGGCTCTTCGACGATCATTTCGCCGAGCTGGCGCATGATCATGAAGGCGATGAAGCCGCAGATAGCATAGCCTAGGATCATCGACGGCCCGGCTGATTTAAGCACCCCGGCCGAGCCCAGGAACAGGCCGGTGCCGATGGCGCCACCGAGGGCGATCAACTGGATATGCCGATTTTTCAGGCCGCGTTTCAGCTCGCCTGATGAGGAATGGGGTCCACTCATGAAAAGGGTCTCACGCAAGGTTTGATGATGTTGAATGCACGTTGCTGCCTTGAATCTCGACTCAAGCAGCGCCGCTCAAACCCCAGCGCAGGCACCAGGAGTACAGCGTCTTTCTAACGGTCATGCGTCACCTGTTTGTTTTTATCTGTGACGAAATCGAACCCGTCCGGCTCGTGGCCAGGCGGAGTGATCAGGGTGGATAAACCCTGAGGTCTTGGCCTTTTGCGTAGGTACGCAAGGGAGTCACAGTAAAACGCGGCGCATTGTACACCGCTCGACAGCTTCGGGCCGCCACTGGGGAGCGCCTGTGACAATCTGTCAGGCATTCCTTACAGCGCCGGGTCGCTCAATGACAGCGCGCTTTTAGCGTAAATTAATCGTTACAGCCCGGAAAATAAGCGTTACAGGCGCGCTTGATCCGTCAGAAAACGGAAAAATGTCAGTATGAAAAATCCTACAAATTAGCTTCGCCAGTCCGTTGTTTTTTCTCAATAAAAAACCACCGCGAAAAAACAGAAGAAAAAATCCAAATGAGACCGTGTCAATAAATATTTTGCATTCTGAAACACACTCTCCTAGGTTCTTTCACTTGCCAGCGAAGCCCGTTGGCAAGCCGTTCTCAAACAACGTCCTCTAGGAGATACACCATGCAAGCACTGGAAAAAGACCTGGAAACCGAACTGCAACTCGACGATTGGTTTGAAGCGCCGACCCATGAGGCCGCCGTTGAAATGATGCAAGCTGATGCCGTTGTGCCTTTTGGCACCGCGATGTGGCCTTTCTAACACCCGGCAGGCAACCGGCAGGTGTTGTGCACGGCACCTGCCCCCTTACCCCAGGCACAGAAGGACACACGTCATGGACAAGGCCCGCGCCGTCGAACATTTTCTCTACTACCTTGCGCATCACCCGGCCCTCAACGGCCTGAGCCGCCCCACCGTGCTGCTGGGCCACACCGAGCGCTACGACGCCATTGCCCAGGCAATCACTCACGGCAGCGCCGCCCGATTCAATTTCCAGCTGCAGCGCCTGGACCTGGCCGCCAGCGACACCCTGGCCCAGGCCATCGAAACCTCTGACCTGTATCTGTTTCTCTACGATTCCTCGACCCTGCCCAACCCACGCGCCGAAGGCCCGGACTTTATCCGCGCCCTGCAGGGGGTGATGGCCGAGCACTGGAAGAAATCCCTGCTGTTCAAGGATTACGGCGACTATTTCTACGACACCTTCAGCGTCGAGCCGCAACGCATCGCCGACCTCAATGCCACGCTGATCCGGCGCATGTCCCAGGCCAACGTGCTGAGCTTTACCGACAAACACGGCTCGCGCCTGGAAGCGCCGATGAGCAGCATCAAGAAGTGGACCAATATCAATGGCGTCGGCAACCATGACCTGGCGCCGGGCGAGATCGCCACGCACAGCGAAGCCATCAACGGCCAGGTGCGGTTTGTCGGCACCTTCCTCAGCACCATCCCGTTTGCGCGCAAATACGGCGTACTGCAATCACCGCTGGAGCTGTGGATCGAGAACTCGACCATTTGCAGCGTGGCCAGTGATGTGCCGGGCCTGGCGGACGATTTCAACAAGTACTTGAATGCCAACCCGTCCAACCGTCGCGTGGAAGAGCTGGGGATTGGCACCAATGAAGGGGTCAAGGATTTGTACGCGCGCAATGCCGGGTTCGAGGAGCGCCATTGCGGCTTGCACCTGGGCTTGGGCGGCGGGCAGAAAGGCAGTCATCACCTGGATTTGATCTTTGCCAGCGGCGTGTTGGCGCTGGATGACAAGCCGGTGTTTGATGGAAGGTTTGCGTTCTGAGCACACGGCCTCCGTGTAGCAGCCGGCTTGCTGGCGATGCCGCCGGTTAGCCATGCGCCAGCTTTAGGGCGCTGAAGACCAATGTGGGAGCTGGCTTGCCTGCGATAGCATCACTGCGGTCTGTCAGAAATACCGAGGTGCCTGCATCGCAGGCAAGCCAGCTCCCACATTGGATTGGGTGATCAAATTGAGAGCAAAAAAAACGCCAACCCGAGGGTTGGCGTTTTTTTGTGCAGCACTTACATCACTGCGGCTTCTTGCGACCAAAACCAGGACGCTGGCCGGAACCGGCCGGGGCGCCACGGCGCTTGCCCGACGGCTCGTCCGCGACCAGTTTCGGCCCAGGACGCTTGTTCGCTGCCGGCTTGGCTGGACGCTTGGTGCTGGCGCTGTCGGCTGGGCGGTCGGATGCCGGAGCACCACGGCCTTCACCACGGTTGCCGCGGCCGCCGCTTGGTGCTTCGCCGCCACGCGCAGGACGCGGGGTGCGAGGGGCACGCTCGCCTTCCTGGCGGGACGGAGCGGTTGGGCGACGCTCGCCTTCGATGTGCGGCTCACGCGAGATGCGACCGCCGGTGGCCGGCGCGTTCAGCGCAGGGCGCAGGGTGCGGGCAACACGTTCGGTACGGGCCACAGGACGCGACGATTTACGCTGCATACGCTCAAGCTTGTCTTTGCTCTTGGCGTTCATCTGCGGCATGGCAACCGGCGTCAGGCCGACCTCAGCACTGAGGATATCGACTTCGTACTGGCTCATTTCGCGCCAGCGGCCCATCGGCAGGTCGGAGTTCAAGAACACCGGGCCGAAACGCACGCGTTTCAGGCGGCTGACCACCAGGCCCTGGGATTCCCACAGGCGACGCACTTCACGGTTACGGCCTTCCATCACCACGCAGTGGTACCAATGGTTGAAACCTTCGCCACCTGGCGCCTGCTTGATGTCGGTGAACTTGGCCGGGCCGTCCTCAAGGACGACGCCCGCTTTCAAGCGCTCGATCATCTCGTCATCGACTTCACCGCGTACACGCACGGCGTATTCACGGTCCATTTCGTAGGACGGGTGCATCAGGCGGTTGGCCAGCTCGCCGTCGGTGGTGAACATCAGCAAACCGGTGGTGTTGATGTCCAGACGGCCGATGTTGATCCAGCGGCCTTCTTTAGGCTTGGGCATCTTGTCGAACACGGTCGGACGGCCTTCCGGGTCGTCACGGGTGCAGATCTCGCCGTCGGGCTTGTTGTACATGATGACGCGGCGCACCGATTCGGCGGCCTCTTCACGCTTGATGACCTTGCCATCAATGGTGATTGCATCGTGCAGGTCGACGCGCTGGCCAAGGGTGGCTTCAACGCCGTTGACCTTGATGCGCTTCTGGGTGATCCAGGCTTCGACGTCGCGGCGCGAGCCCACGCCGATACGCGCCAGCACCTTTTGCAGTTTTTCGCCTGCTGGGCCGATTTCCTGGCTGTCGTTCTGGTCTTGGTCGTTCATCTTAAGCACCTCCCGGTGGGTCGATTCAGGCGTGGCCTGAAGAGTGTTGAAAGCGGGGCTTTGGGCGAATACGTCGCCAAAGGGTCGCGAATCATACGCGCATGGCGCGCATTGCGCATCACAGACTAGTCGATTAAGCCGCAGTCATTTGCTTTTCCGCCGACCGGTGGCGCCCAGGGCCAACAGGCGCAGCTCGGCTTCGGCCAGCACTGTGCGTTTGTCGACCTTGTCGAGTTTCTTCCAGGCGCGGATTTCGCGCTTGCTGCGGCCACAGCCGACGCAGATATCGTCGCTGAATTTGCAGATGCTGATGCACGGGTCTTTGCTGGAGCTCATGTTTTCTCCCAGACAACCCAGACAATGCAGATCCAATGTGGGAGGGGGCTTGCCCCCGATGCAGTGTCTCAGCCTGCATTTTTGTCACTGGGGCGTTGCTATCGGGGGCAAGCCCCCTCCCACATCGAGTTGCGTCAGTCTTCGAGTTGACGGCGTTCGTTTTCGATGGCTTCGGCCAGGGCCCGGGCTTCGTCTTCCTCGTCGCTCAACGGCGGTTGTTCGAGGGCGGCGACGGCAGCCAGGAGTTTCTCGCGGGCTTCAGCCACGCCAAGGATGTCTTCCTCGGGCTCCGGTTCTGGCTCGGCTTCCGGTTCCGGTTCCGGCTCAACTTCTTCGACCTCGGGCACGGTTTCACCGTTCACCTGGGTTTGCGGTTCACTCGCACCGTCACGCAGCAAGTCGTCGAAATCGGTCTTGATCCCCTGTTCCATGTCGTCCAATTCGAGCAACAAGGTATGGAAACTGGTCTCGTCCTTCGGCTCTTCCGGCTCGGCCGTGGCGTCGGCGAGTTCCTGCAGGCTGGCGGGAACCGGTGCGTCGTCGAAATCCAATACCGGCTCGGCCTCCATCTCGCGCAGTTCGGCGAGCGGCGGCAGGTCATCCAGGTTTTTCAGGTTGAAGTGGTCGAGGAACACCTTGGTGGTGGCAAACATCGCCGGTTTGCCGGGCACGTCGCGGTAGCCGACGATACGGATCCACTCGCGCTCCAGCAGCGTCTTGACGATATGGCTGTTGACCGCCACACCGCGCACGTCTTCGATTTCGCCCCGGGTGATCGGCTGGCGATAGGCGATCAGCGCCATGGTCTCAAGCATCGCTCGCGAATAACGCTGCGGGCGCTCTTCCCACAGACGGCCGACCCACGGGGAAAACTTCTCACGGATCTGCAGGCGATAACCCGACGCCACTTCGCGCAGCTCAAAGGCGCGGCCATCGCAGGACTTGCGCAGGATCTCCAATGCCTTCTTGAACACCGGTGGCTCAGGGCGCTCGGCCTCTTCAAAGAGTTCGAACAGGCGCTCAAGGGATTGCGGTTTACCCGAGGCCAGGAGGAAGGCTTCCAGCAGCGGCGCCAGTTCGCGGGGTTCAGTCAAATTCATCGATTCAGCTCGTTATTCGGCTCGCGCCCGCACGTGGATAGCCGCAAAAGGCTCATTCTGGACCAGCTCGACCAAGGACTCCTTGACCAGCTCAAGGATTGCCATAAAGGTCACCACCACCCCCAGGCGCCCTTCTTCTTTGGTGAACAACTCGACAAAGGGTACAAACCCGCCGCCCTTGAGGCGTTCGAGCACATCGCTCATACGCTCACGGGTCGACAGTGCCTCGCGACTGACCTGGTGGCTTTCAAACATGTCGCCCCGGCGCAGCACTTCGGCCATGGACATCAGCAATTCTTCCAGGCTCACATCCGGCAACAGCTTGCGCGCCCGGGCTTCCGGGGCATCGAGCTTGGGCACCACCACATCGCGGCCCACACGGCTCAGGTTGTCGATGCCTTCGGCGGCGGCCTTGAAACGTTCGTACTCTTGCAGGCGGCGGATCAGCTCGGCGCGCGGGTCATCCTCTTCGGCTTCGACGGTCTCCGAGCGCGGCAACAGCATGCGCGATTTGATCTCGGCGAGCATCGCGGCCATCACCAGGTACTCGGCGGCCAGCTCCAGGCGCACGGTCTGCATCAGCTCGACATACCCCATGTACTGGCGGGTGATTTCCGCCACCGGGATGTCGAGGATATTGATGTTCTGCTTGCGAATCAGGTACAGCAGCAGGTCCAGCGGGCCTTCGAAGGCTTCAAGGAACACTTCCAGGGCGTCCGGCGGGATGTACAGGTCCAGCGGCATTTCCAGGACCGCCTGGCCATAGACCATGGCAAAGGGCAGTTCCTGCTGGGCGCCGGCCTGGCTGTCGACGGTTTCGACGACCGACATTCAGGCCTCAACCATGAACGGCGTCGGATCGCCGCAACCCACACGCACCACTTCCGGCTCGCCGTCGGCCAGGTTGATCACGGTGGAGGCCTTGTTGCCGCCGTAGCCGCCGTCGATGATCAAGTCGACGTGTTTTTCCAGCAGGCGGCGCATTTCGTAAGGGTCGTACAGCGGCTCTTCTTCACCGGGCAGGATCAACGACACGCTCATCAGCGGCTCGCCCAGTTCAGCCAGCAACGCCAGGGCAATCGGGTGCTCCGGCACACGCAGGCCGATGGTGCGCTTTTTCGGGTGCAGCAACAGGCGCGGCACTTCGCGGGTGGCGTTGAGGATAAAGGTGTAGGGCCCAGGCGTGTGGGCTTTAAGAAGGCGGAAGGTGCCCGTGTCGACCTTCGCAAACAGTCCAAGCTGGGACAGGTCGCTGCAAATCAGTGCGAAGTTGTGATTCTTGTCCAGGTCACGCAGGCGTCTGACCCGTTCAACCGCGTTCTTGTCGCCGATCTGGCAACCAATGGCGTAGGACGAGTCGGTTGGGTAGATCACCACGCCGCCGGCGCGGATGATCTCCACGGCCTGTTTAATCAGGCGCGCTTGAGGGTTTTCCGGATGAATCTGGAAGAATTGACTCACGTGTTCTACCTGTTCAGACGGTGGCAATAATGGGGTCATGCTTGAATCGCCCCCACAACAGCGGCAGATCTTCCGGTACTTGGCGATACTCGCCAATCTCGGACCAGCCGCCTGGGCCATGAAAGTCACTGCCGGCGCTGACCAGCAGACCAAATTCGCGAGCAAGTATCGCCAGGCTGCCCACCTGATCGGCGGGTTGGTGCCCGTTAACCACTTCAATAGCGTGGCCGCCCGCTCCAATATAGTCGGCAATCAGCTTGCGGCGCTTGCTGCGAGTGAAATCGTAATGCCACGGATGCGCCAGGCTGACCCAGGCCCCAGCGGCCCGCAGCGTGCCGACGGTGTCTTCCAGGGTCGGCCAGTGTTGCTTGACGTCACCCAACTTGCCGGCGCCCAGCCATTTGCGGAACGCCTCGGCGCGATCCTTTACAAAACCTTCACGCACCATCCAGTCGGCAAAGTGCGGACGGGCCGGTGCGTTGCCGCTGTCGCCCAGTTCCTGCTGGATGGCGCGGGCGCCTTCCAGGCCGTTGGGCATGCCTTTAAGGCTGAGCTTGCGGCTTATTTCTTCGGACCGCAGCCAGCGGCCATCGTGCAATTGGGCAATGGCCTCGACCAACGGCGCGGCGTTCTGATCAAAACCGTAACCGAGCACATGAATGGTGGCGCCGCCCCAGGTGCAGGACAATTCCACGCCATTGACCAGTTGCATGCCCAGCGCATGCGCGGCCGTACGGGCTTCGTCGAGGCCTTCGAGGGTGTCGTGGTCGGTCAAAGACAGGACTCGCACGCCTTTTTCAAACGCACGCGCAACCAGAACCGCGGGCGCCAGGGCGCCGTCGGAGGCCGTGCTGTGGCAGTGCAAATCAACATTCACGGGGGTGTGTAACCTCAAGTCAGCTGGCGCTATCGCAACCAAGGATGTTTGTTATTATGCCGCCACATCCAGCTTCTGGCTCTTACTGTGAAACAATTCATCGACTTCATCCCGCTGTTGCTGTTTTTCATCGTTACCAAACTCGACCCCAGGGTCATTGATATCGCCGGTCACGAGCTGACATTCGGGGGCATCTACAGCGCCACCGCCGTGCTGATCATCAGCTCGATCGTGGTCTACGGCGCCATCTTCATCTCCCAGCGCAAACTGGAAAAAAGCCAATGGCTGACCCTGATTGCCTGCCTGGTATTCGGTGGCCTGACCCTGGCCTTTCACAGCGAAACCTTCCTTAAATGGAAAGCCCCGGTGGTGAACTGGCTTTTCGCCCTGGTCTTTATCGGCAGCCACTTCATCGGTGATCGCCTGCTGATCAAGCGCATCATGGGCCATGCACTGACCCTGCCGGACCCGGTGTGGACACGCTTGAACGTGGCCTGGATCGTGTTTTTCCTGTTCTGCGGTGCCGCCAACCTGTTCGTGGCCTTTACCTTCCAGGCCTACTGGGTCGACTTCAAGGTCTTCGGCAGCCTGGGCATGACCGTATTGTTCCTGATCGGCCAGGGTATCTACCTGTCGCGCCACCTGCATGACACCGCCCCTACCACGCCGAAAACCGAGGACTGACATGCTCTACGCCATCATTGCTACCGACGTCGCCAACTCGCTGGAAAAACGCCTGTCCGTGCGCCCGGCCCACGTCGAACGCCTGAAACAGCTGCAAGCCGAAGGCCGCATCGTGCTGGCCGGCCCACACCCGGCAGTGGACAGCAACGACCCGGGCGACGCCGGTTTCACCGGCAGCCTGATCGTCGCCGAGTTCGCCTCGTTGGCCGACGCCCAAGCCTGGGCCAAGGCCGACCCGTATGTAGCAGCAGGCGTCTACGCCGATGTGGTGATCAAGCCGTTCAAGCAAGTCCTGCCTTGAACCCGCTTTGTTTAATAAAGCCGGGCCGAACCTAATCGGTTCGGCGCGCTCCTAATGGCTCATTATTCTCGGTAACCTGCCGACAACGTTCTGAATATTCGTGTGGAATCAGGAGTTCCGATGCGCTTACCTCAGTTGTGTCTGTTGGCAGTGTTAACGATCGGGGCTACGGCCCACGCTGAAGAAACCTCGAACACCGGCAGTTCCACGCCCCTGTCCGTGAGTGCCGCCAGCCAGATCACCGAGTTGCAGCAACGTTTGAAAGAAAGCGAACGGCTGCGTGAAGAACTGAGCAAGCAACTGCAAAGCGCAGACACTGCCCGCGAAAGTGCCCAACTGAATCGCTTGCGCCAAGAGAACCAACGCCTGGCCCAGCAACTCAAAGAATCACAAGGCGGCGCCTTGACCCGCTGGCTGACCGAGCAACAACAGTGGTTTGTCACCGGCGGGGCCGTCGCACTGATCGCCCTGCTGTGCGGGATCTTCGCCAGCGGTGGGCACCGTCGCCGTCGACAATGGCTAAATTGAGTGAGTCATGAGCGAGCTGTTACTGATAGATGATGACCAGGAGCTCTGTGAGCTGCTGACCAGTTGGCTGAGCCAGGAAGGTTTCCAGGTGCGTGCCTGCCACGACGGCTTGAGCGCGCGTAAAGCCTTGGCCGACAGCGCCCCTGCGGCGGTGGTGCTCGATGTGATGCTGCCCGACGGCAGCGGCCTGGAGCTGCTCAAGCAATTGCGCAACGACCATCCGGAATTGCCGGTGCTGATGCTTTCGGCACGGGGCGAGCCGCTGGATCGCATCCTCGGCCTGGAGCTGGGCGCCGACGATTACCTCGCCAAGCCCTGCGACCCGCGCGAACTGACTGCCCGCTTGCGCGCCGTATTGCGCCGCAGTCATCCGGCGGCGGTGTCTACTCAGCTGGAACTGGGCGACCTGTGCTTCAGCCCGGTGCGTGGGGTGGTGACCATCGATGAGCAGGAGTTTGCTCTCACCGTGTCTGAGAGTCGCCTGCTTGAAGCCTTGCTGCGCCAGCCGGGTGAGCCGCTGGATAAGCAGGAACTGGCGCAGATCGCGCTGGGGCGTAAGTTGACCCTCTACGATCGCAGCCTGGATATGCACGTGAGCAACTTGCGTAAAAAGATCGGCCCACATCCGGATGGCCGACCGCGGATCATGGCGTTGCGTAGTCGCGGGTATTATTACAGCCTCTGAGTGGTATGGGGGTTGGGCTTTTGGGGTGGGTGTATATCCGTTATTTGGGTGATGGCCGCTTTGGGTTCCGCCCTTACGGCGGGTCACTTTTGAAAAGAGCCCAAAAGTAACCCGCTGTAAGAGCGGAACCCTAAGCAGCCGTTACCGCAGCAACGGATATGTACTCACTCCCCCTACAACCCTCCGCGACT
>NZ_VMSH01000030.1:0-30171 GCF_007713445.1 Pseudomonas sp. RGB
GTGAGGGCACACCGAGCCTAGGCGAGGTGCCGAGTGGTGGGGCAAGAGCCCTTTGCTTACTTTGGGCTTTTCCAAAGTGACCCGCCGTAAGGGCGCAACCCAAGGCGGCCATCACCCAAATACCGGCTATGCCCTCAGCGATGCTGAAACCTGGGCAGAGAAGCAATGCGTGACTTGGGCTCCTGCAACCGCGCCAGGTCCGTGGCAATCTGCGCCCGCCAGAAGTGCGCACCGGCCAGCTGTGCATCCACCCACGCCTGGCGCAGCAGCACCGTGGCCGTGTCCACCGACCCGTAGTTGCCCTGGCGCAGTGTCAGTTGGGCCTTGATCCGCAGCATCTGCGGCACAAACCAGCGCTCATGGCGGCCGATAGCCAATTGCAGCGTCTCCTCCAACACCTCCAGCGCGAGTTTTTCCAGGCCCAGGCGCGAAAACCCCAAAGCGTATTCACAACGAAACAGGCTGTAGAGCTGACCATCGCCCTGGCCCTGCAGGTGCTGCAGGGCTTGGCCTAGTTGCGGCACGCCTTCTTCCGGCGAGCCCTGGCGGATCAGCAGGATGCTCTCGAAACACAGGCGAAATTGCCGCCAGATATGCAAGTCCTGGCGGGTGGTGCTGTCCTGCAGCAGGCCCAGGTAATAACGCATTTTCGGCAGGTTGGACGCCAGCAGCGCCAGGGGGATCGCCCCCAGGCACAGGGTGTACCAGAGGGTCGCCGGGTGATCGAGTGACACCGCTTCATCGACGCAGGTGCCGATCAGCCGCAGGGCCGGGTCGACGTCGCCTTCCATCAGTTGCACCTTCGCCTTGAGGCAACGTGCGGCGATGCGCTGATCAAACAGCGCGTCGATGATGTGCGAGCGCGGGGCCGACGGTGAACCCAGGGCTTCGTCGATATTTTGTCGGGCGCCCGCCAGGTCGCCCATGTGAAACAGCACCACCGCCCGCATGCGTTTGCCCAGCAGTTGCTGGTTTCCGCTGTTGTTCAACGCGATGTAGCGCTCGGCCAACTCCAGCGCTTCGGCGTACTGGTTACACGCACAACGGTCACCCCAGAGCCCCCACAGCGCGCGAAGTTTGTGCTCGGCATCGCCGAGTTCGCGGCCGTCCTCGCGCACCTGGCGCCACGCTTCCCGCAACGGGCCGCCCGTGCCGTCGGTGAGCATCAGCGCGCTGGCCAGCGCGGTGTTCAGCAGCATGCGTTGGCGCGCCGGCAACGGGGTGCTGGCGTCGCTGGCCAGGCCCTGGTCAACCCAGCTGCGGCACTCACTGACCAGCGACAGGCGCAGCCATAACGGCACGCCGCCCAACGTCAGTTCAATCCCCAATGGCAGGTTGCCGGTCGTTGAGTAGGCCCAATCGAGTGCCGAGCGCACCGTGTTGATCTCGGGGCCATACAGCGCGACCCAGGTTTGCGGTGACAGGCCATCCAGGGTCTGCCCGGCTTCCTGCAACACCCCAAGGGCATAGCGCGCATGGCGTTCGGCAGTGGCGTTGGTTTCGCCCTGTTCGGCGAGCTTTTCCAGGGCGTAGGCGCGGGTGGTCTCCAGCAGGCGATAACGTTTGAGCAACTGCGATTCGCCGGCGAGCAGCAGTGACTTGTCCATCAGGCTTTCGAGCAAGGGCAGGGCATTGCGCGGGTCGAGGGCGCTGCTGGCAGTCATGGCCTTGACGGCATCAAGGGTGAAGGAGCCGGTGAAGACCGCCAATTGGCGCAGCATCGCCTGCTCGTCGCCGCTGAGCATCGAATAGGTCCAGTCCAGGGTCGCGCTCAGTGAGCGATGGCGGGCGAGGGCGGTGCGCCGGCCGGTCATTTGCAGGCGGAAGCTGCCGTCCAGCAGGCCGACCAGGTCCTGGATGCCAAAGGTGCGTACCCGCGCGGCCGCTATTTCGATGGCCAGCGCATTGCTGTCGAGCTTGCGGCAGATGGCGCTGACGGCCGCCACGTCGGCGTCGTTGAAAACAAAGTCGGGGTCGAGGGCGCGCACGCGTTCCACAAACAGGCGCACGCCGGACCATTTCAGGGCTTCGACGGCGCTGAGTGTCCTGTGTTCGTCGGGCACTTGCAGCGGCGCCAGGTCGTGCACGCGCTCGCCCTCGGCGCGCAGCGGCTCGCGGCTGGTGGTCAGCACGTAGCATTGAGGGGCACTGCGCAACAGGGTTTCCACGGCATCGGCGGTGGCCGGCAACACGTGTTCGCAGTTGTCCAGTACCAGCAACAGGCGGCGGTCGGCCAGGGTGGCGGCGATGCTGCGCAGCGGCTCGTCGCTGACGGTCTGGATGCCCAGGGCGCTGGCGAGCAGGCCGGTGACCCATTGCCCGCTGGTGGCCGGCGCCAGGTCGACGAAGCAGGTGTCCAGCTTGAGTTCGTTGGCTAATTGATGGGCCACGGCCATGGCGACGGTAGTCTTGCCGATGCCGCCAGGGCCGGTGATGGTCAAGAACCGCTGGGTCAGCACCTGGTCGGCAAGGCTGTCGACCAACTCATCGCGGCCAATCACCTCGCAGGACGGCGGCGCGACAGAGGGCTCATGGACGCGCGCGTGGGGCACCGGCAGATGGTCTTCGCCGGCCGCCTGCACGGTCACCGGCGCCACGAAGCGATAGCCGCGGCCCGGCACCGTGACGATATAGCTGAAGTTGCCATCGTCGCCCAAGGCTCGGCGCAGCGCGACGATCTGCGCGCGCAGGTTGCATTCCTCCACCACCACCTTGGGCCAGGCGAACGAGATCAGCTCGGCTTTCTCCAGCAGTTCGCCGGCGCGGGTGGCCAGGGCAATCAGCAAACACAGGGCGCGGCTGCCCAAGGTGACGGGCTCACCGTTTCGCAGCAATACGTGCTGGCGTGCGAGTAACAGGAAGGGGCCAAAACCAAGGGCGCTTTCGGCGCACGCCGGGGCTAGGGGTTCTGCGTCCATGAAGGACACTGCGTGGTTCTTGCTCGAGCTCATCAATTCGTCCTTTTTATAGTCAGGCTTGTTATTGGCGATCAGGCCATTCGCCCTTTTGGGTACAGATGTGCAGCAGCAGTCTTGGAAAGTTGATGTCGATCAAAAAGTCGAAAAGGTCGCCCTCCTTTGGGGCGTTGTCGTTTTTATTGGCGTGCCACGGATTGTGTTTCAGTTGATGAGACTGTCTCAAAGCTGAAACATTTTATTACCAGAAACAGGGATAAAGCAGAATGTATGCCAGTTGGCATGTAACAAAGATGACAACAACCGCATGAAATTTATGGTGATTTTTAGGGTCATCGAGGCCGCCTGAAGGGCTTCGTTCGGAAAGGCGAATATTTCTAATTGTGTCGTTCGGGATGCCGAATAATTCGGCGCACATCGGGCGGTTAATTATTCACTGTGTATCGCTGTGTATCCGCGCACCACCTTGATACACCGGCATGACGTTCTGTCGTGTTTGCGACACAGAGCGGATACATGCCTGGCGTTAACGCTGTTCACCAGCCGGCGCCGGCGGTCACGCACCGCGACGTTGAGGACGGTGTTCCCGCATAACCCCGACGTGTATGGCGGCGCCAGCTCACCTCGCGCTTGCGGCAGGTGCAGGCGTTGGAGCTTGACGCTTTGCTGCATGTGCAGGGCGACGGCCGTTTTGCCCGGTTGTGTGAGTTTTTGGTGGCGCGCCTGGGCGAGGAAGCGGGCGTGGTCCAGGCCGGTTGGTTGGGCGGTGAGTTGATAGTGGGGGCTGTGGCGAGTGAATAACCTGTGGCGAGCGGGCTTGCCCCGCGTTGGGCTGCGAAGCGGCCCCAAAGGCTGCCCACCGGGTTTGTCAGATACACCGCGGCGACTGGAGGGGGAGCGTACGCACTCCAACGCGGGGCAAGCCCGCTCGCCACGAGGTGAGCGGTGGCAAACATGAAAACTCTGACAGCCAGGCAATTGGCCACTGAAAAAATCCGCATCTGCCCGTACTCTAGGGGCCTTTGTTACCAGCGCCGGATTGTTCATGTCTTCTGTTGCCGATGGGTTGCCCTTCAATAAACGCCTGCCGGCCGTGATCGCTCTTTCTTTGGGGATCGGCATGGCGACCCTCGACACGGCCATCGTCAACACCGCGCTGCCCACATTGGCCGAAGGCATCGGCACCGACTCGGCCTCGGTGATCTGGGTGGTCAACGCCTACCAACTGGCGATTATCGCCACGGTGCTGCCATTCGCTTCGTTGAGTGATGTGTGGGGGCACCGTCGGGTATACCTCGGTGGGTTGCTGCTGTTTATTGTCTCGTCGCTGTTGTGCGGGCTGGCCGGGTCGTTGCTGACCCTGACGGCCGCGCGTGTGGCGCAAGGCCTGGGCGCGGCGGCGGTCATGAGCGTGAATACCGCATTGCTGCGGCATATCTACCCGGCAAAAATGCTCGGGCGCGGCCTTGGCTATAACTCGCTGGTGGTGGGGCTGGCGTTCACCCTCGGGCCGACTGCCGCATCGGCGATTCTGTCGGTGGCCAGCTGGCACTGGCTGTACCTGATCAACGTGCCGCTGGGCCTTTTGGCCCTTGTGCTGGGCCTGCGGTCATTGCCGACACTGCCCATGACCGGTCACGCGTTCGACCGCCTCGCCGCGCTGCTGTGTGCCGGGTTGTTCGCCTTGCTGGTGCTTGGCCTGGGCACGGCGGTGCACGGCGTTCAGGGCGCATTGACTCTGGGCCTGATCGCCGTGGCGCTGGTCTGCGGTGCGTTACTGTTACGCCGCCAGGCTGGGCACCCGGCGCCGATGCTGGCCCTGGATCTGTTCAAGCGCCCGGTGTTTGCGCTGTCTTCCCTTACGGCGATCTGTGCGTTCAGCGCTCAAGGCCTGGCCTTTGTGTCATTGCCGTTTCTGCTGCAGGCGGTGCTTGGTCATAGCCAGGTGGAAACCGGTTTTCTGATGACGCCGTGGCCGGCCGTTGTTGCGGTCATGGCCCTGGTCGCAGGGCGCCTGGCAGACCGCGTGTCGCTGGGCGTGTTGTGCGGCATCGGCCTGTTGCTGCTCAGTGCGGGGATGGCGGCGCTGGCCACCCTGGGCAGCGGCGCGTCGGCCTTTGATATCGGCTGGCGCATGGCGCTGTGCGGCGCCGGGTTTGGCTTTTTTCAATCGCCCAACCTCAAGGCGATCATGACCAGCGCACCCTTGGCCCGCAGCGGCGGGGCCAGCGGCATCGTGGCGATCTCGCGGCTGCTGGGGCAAACGCTGGGGGCGTCATTGGTGGCGTTGTGTTTTCACCTGTCCCTGGGCAGTGGCCCGCAATACGCGCTGTGGCTGGGGTGCGTGTTTGCGTTGGTGGGCAGTGTGGCCAGCGGTTTGCGTTTGTTGCCCTATGGGAAAAAGGCGTGATTGGGCGTTGTAAAGTCCGCCATGGGAAGGCTAACGTGGCGGCCTGAATATTTCAGGATGTTTCAGATTTATGTCCAGCCTGGCCCAACGCACTGCCGATACCACGTCCCGACGCGCCGCGCTGACCCTCGCGTTATGCCTGCCCAGCGACGTGTTGCTGTACTTGCTGTTGCCGATGGAGTCCCAGGCCTTTGGCATCACGCTGGCGCAGGCCGGGGTGTTGTTGGCAGCCAACCGCCTGGTGCGGATTTTTGGCTATCGGCATGTGCTCAATTTCTATGCGCGCAACGGTGACCGGCTGACGTGCATGATTGCTGCCGGGGCGGCGACGGTGTGCGCCCTGGGCAACTCGCTGCTGTCGGGGTTCGCTGCGCTGCTGGGCCTGCGGCTGATCTGGGGCCTGTGTTTTGCCGCGTTGAACCTGTCGACCCAAGTGTTGGCAACGTCCGAGCCCGCTGGCGCAGCCCGCCGCGCGGGGCGTTCACGCGCGATGATCGCCCTCGGCCCGATGCTGGCGCTGCCGCTGGGTGGCTGGTTGACCTTATGGGCCGGCCCACGTCCGATCTTTGTGATGCTTGCCGGCTGCTGCCTGGCGGGCTTGTGGGTGGCGCGTGGCTTGCCCACCGCCGGGCATGATTTGCACAGCACCGGGCGGCGCTTCAAGTGGCCCGACAGTGTGGCGACCTGGTCGTTTATCGAGGGCGTGGCGCTGGACGGGCTGTTTATTTTTGGCCTGTCGATCCAGGCACAAAAGATTCTCGGCGGCGATGCGGTGCTGATCGCCGGCGGCTTGATGGCCCTGCGGTATGCCTCGGAAATGCTCCTGAGCCCCCTGGGCGGCCGGGCGGCGCAGCGCTTTGGCGCCACGTCGATGCTGTTGCTGTTTTCATTCTTGAGTGCTCTGGCCCTGACGGCGTTCGGCAGTTATTGGGTGATCGTCGGCGCGGCGGCGGTATTGGTGCTGCGCGCGCTGCAACTGCCGCTGGTGACCACCCTGGTGGCCGAGCGCAACCCGGGCTCGATGCGCGTCTCGGCACTGGCCTCGAATGCGGTGTGGCGCGATGTCGGCGCGGGCCTCGGGCCGTTGCTGGCGGGCCTGTTGCTGCCGGTGGCGTCAGCGCCGTGGGTGTTCGGCCTGGCGGGCGCGGCCATCGCGGTGAGCGCGGTATTTTGCTGGCGCACCCAGGTTTCCAACTGACGCGGTGAGGGGGTGTGTCCCTTCAAGAAGACTTCGTACAGGTGCTGGGTGAACAGCGCATCGGCGTGCTGGCTTAGGCGCTTTTAAGGCTGTCCAGCCATGCGGGGTCCAGGCGTGTTTGCTCGGTGTTAATGCCCAGTGCCTGCATCTTCGCCTGGTGGGCGTCGATCTCGCCGAGCAATTGCGCCTGGGCACTGGAGTTGGCGTCCAGTGCATGCATCTGCGTAAGCCCCAAGTGGTAAAAACGCAGCAGCTTGATCGCCGTCGGGTCGTTGGCTTGCACGCCTTCGGTGACCTTGTGCATCACGTTGGTGACGCTCATCAAACTGCGCTTGAGCTGCCAGCCATACACCGCCGGCGCGAGCCAGGGCTGGGTCCAGAACGGCCCGCGCACCAACGCGACGGTGATCAGCACCCCGGCAAACACGCCGCCGACATTGAAGCGAAAGTTGTCACCGCCAGGTTCACCGAACAGCATGACCGCCAGGCTCGACAGCAGCATTGCCAGGGCCACGAACAGCACGGCAATGATCAGGGTGCTGCGGCGGGTCTGCTGGCGGAAGGTGGCGGGGTCGCAGGGTTTGAGCTCGAACATCCGGGTCTCGTCTCAAGAGGGGCGGGGTGGCATCTTCGCATGCTTTGCGCAATCAAGTTGAACGATGGCTTGCCGCGGTTTCTCTACATCTGTGTAGCCCCCGTGAGGTAAACCATCATGCCCGAATACAAACAGCCGCCGCCCGGCACCCCTGACCCTGATCGCACACCCGGTGAAGAGGAGCGCGACAACGATGCGTTACGCCCCAACGACCCGGCGCAGCGTCAGGACGACGATGTGGAACAGGTCGAGCAAGACCTCGAACACCTTCACGACAAAGCCCGCCCGCTTTAAAACAAGGAGATCGCCGTGAGTAATCCCCCGAAAGGCCCGCGTTCAGACGAGCATGGCAGTGGCAAGGACGAGCTGGGTTTTGACCCGGACTCCCCGGATGTAGCCGACCCGCAAGTCGACCCCATCGGCCCTGCGATCGCGCCGTTGGACAAGGAAAAACAGCCGAAAAAAAAGCCGCCCTATGATCCGCTGGGCGACTTGAAAACTAAGTAAAGAAACACAAAAAGCCCCGCCATTGCGGGGCTTTTGCTTATTTGGGCGGCACCCAGGTGACGTCGGTAATACCGAACTTTTCCGCCCAGGGCCGAGTGGTTTTTTTCACCTGTTCGTGACCCACACGCCCAATGCGGCTGACATGGGCGATGTCGGCATCCACCGCTGCCCAATGCCACGCCTCGGCGTTGTTCATCACCTCCGCGCGCACCACAAAGGACTTCGGTTGGCCGTGCAGTTGGTAATTAATGGTGTAGATTTTTGCGGTACTCATGTTGCCTCCCTGTCTTGTTATAGATGGATCGGTGAGTGTTCAAAAAGGTTCAGTCAAAATGACAAGTCGCACACTGGCCCTGCATAGTGAGCGCTTCGCCCCGCGCTCAAGGATCGCGCCATGCCCCGCTTGACTCATCGCCAGCTTTATCTGCAACGCCTGGGCTACGACACGCCGCCGCCGCCGACCCTGCAAACCCTGCAGCAATTGCAACTGCGCCATGTGTGCACGTTCGCCTTTGAAAGCCTGTCGACGTTGCTGCGCTGCCCGGTGCCGATCGACTTGCCGAGCATCGAGCAAAAGGTTCTGCTCGATGGGCGTGGCGGGTATTGCTTCGAGTTGAACCACTTGTTTCTCGCGCTCTTGCAGGATTTGGGTTTCGAGGCGCGCGGCCTCACCGGCTGGGTAGTGATGGGCGGGCCGGTAGATGCGCGCACCGGGCGCACCCATCGCCTGAGCCTGGTCACCCTGGAAGGCGTGCGCTATGTCACCGACGTCGGCTTCGGCGGCATGGTGCCAAGCAGCCCCTTGCAGCTGGACACCGAGGCGACCCAGGCCACCGCCCACGAACCCTATCGGCTGACGTGCAATGGCGCCGATTACACCCTGTGGGCCAAGGTGGGCGAGGAGTGGCGTGGCTTGTATGTGTTTGACCTGCAGGTGCAGGCGGATAGGGACTATGAAATCGGCAACTGGTACGTGTCGACGCACCCGGATTCGGTGTTTGTCGGCCAATTGAAAGCTGCGCTGCTCGCGCCGGGTAAACGCTACACATTGAATAACGCCCACTACGCGGTCCACTGCCTGGATCAGCCCAGTGAAAAGCGCGCAATCGAGAGCGTCGATGAGCTGCTGGCAGTGCTGCATGGCACCTTGGGCATTCGCCTGCCGGCGCATCCACTTCTTCGCGAGAGCCTTAATGGCCTAGTGATGGCGGCTTCCAAAGAAGCTTGAGATAGAGCCTGCGCTGAACCGTTTTTTCTCCAAATCGACGCAAATTAATTCGAACCTTTCGCGAAAGCCGAGGTTCGAAGCGATTCCTGAATAATTTGCTCACCAGACAAGGAGATGTAAAACGATGTCCAAGCTATTCGGAAAATTCCTCAAGGGCTCCTCGCTGTTGGCGCTGGTCGCTGCGCCTGCCGTGGTGTTCGCCGCTGCGCCGACGGGCCCGATTTCGGTTTTCGGTCTGCAGGGCAGCTACAACGACTTCAAACTCGAAGGCGGCAGCGACAGCGACAAGGACCACATGCCTGAAGCGGGCCTGTTCTACAACTTCGGCAACAAGCTCACCGCTGAATCCGGCTTTATCTACCAGGCCGGGATCGAAGCCAAGTACGGCGAAAAGAGCGACAACAAACTCAAGGAAGGCCAGGCTGACCTGGACCTCGGCTGGCGTGCCGCGCTCGACGCGCGCAACTTTGTCGACGTGATTGTGGGTGGCGGCTACAGCTGGACCCGCTACGAGCCGGACACCAATGACTACGACGTCAAGCTCACCAACAAGTCGCCGTTCGCCAAAGCTGCCCTGGGTTACAACCACCAGTTCGATGACATGACTCTGCGCGTCGAAGCCGGTGCCCGTCGTACCATCGACGGCCGTGCCAAGCTCAAGGTCGATGGCGTGGGCAGCGACACCGTGGACCTCAAGGACCGCACCAACCCTTACGCTGAAGTCAGCCTGCTGATGAACCAGAAAGGCGACCTGCCAGTGATGGCGGGCCTGTACTACACCCGTACCGAATACAAACTTGACGACGACTCCTATGTCGCCGACAACACCAAGCTCAAGCGTGACGAGTACGGTTTCAAGGTCGGTATCGCGTTCTAAGCGAACCACTGGATGCGGGGTGGCCAACGCCCCGCATTCGATTGCCCCACCAAGCCCCCTTTGTGTCCGTCAAAACCCTCAACGCCGTGGCGTTGCTGCCTTAGTGTGCAAGCAACTTCCACAGCCTAAGAAGAGAGGGTGGCCATGCGCTGCGTTGCTTTATTGCTGGCCGTCCTCGGCCTGCTCACCGCCTGTAACGACACGCCCAAACATCCCCCCGAACGCGCCACTGCGGCCCACGCAGAGTGAGTATGTGCTGTTGCATTTTGGGGATCTGCTGGCGGTGCGCGGCGCAAAGAAAGTTGAGACCTGGCCTGTTTATGGCTGACTCGAGGGGCAGGCTTGCGCTGAGTGCCGGTGCGTTGCTGCCCTCGGACAGGCACTCAAGCGCTCCCGACTGACGGCTATTGTCAGAGATTTCCTACAAGAGTACAAATGTACTCCATGACGACCCTGACCCCCCGCCGCACTGCCATCCTGACCTTCATCCGCGACCGTATCGCGCAGCAAGGCCAGCCCCCCAGCCTCGCCGAGATCGCCGAGGCGTTCGGTTTTGCCTCCCGCAGCGTTGCGCGCAAGCACGTGGTGGCCCTCACGGAAGCCGGTTACATCGAGGTCAACCCTAACCAGGCCCGGGGCATCCGCCTGCTCAACCAGCCGGCACGCCCCGAATGGCTGGATGTGCCCGTGCTCGGCCGCGTCGCCGCCGGTTTGCCGATTGGCGCCGACGCCGAAGTGCACAACCGCCTGCAACTGGACCCCGCCACCTTTGCGAAAACCCCGGATTACCTGTTGCGGGTGCAGGGCGACTCGATGATCGAAGACGGCATTCTCGACGGCGACCTGGTCGGCGTACGTCGCAGCGCCGAAGCCTTGAACGGCCAGATTGTGGTGGCGCGTCTGGACGGCGAGGTCACCATCAAACGCTTCGAGCGCCATGGCGAGCATGTGCGCCTGCTGCCGCGTAACCCCGCGTATCAACCCATCGAGGTAGGCCCCGATCAGGACCTGGCCATCGAAGGGGTGTTCTGCGGCCTGGTGAGGCAAGGCTGATGGGCGCCGTCGTTGCTCTGGACTCGCTGTTCAATGGCGGCCGAGTCTGGAAGGGCCGGCCGGTTGCGCCGCCGGCCAGCGTGCACCCCACCGGGCTGGCGGCGCTGGACGCGGTGCTGCCCAGCGGCGGCTGGCCGGAGGCGGCCCTGAGCGAAATCCTGATGGCCAAGGAAGGGGTCGGCGAGTTGCAATTGGTGTTGCCGACCCTGGCGCGGTTATCAACGGCAGGGGAGCGCATCGTGCTGGTCGCGCCGCCTTACACGCCGTACCCGCACGCTTGGCAGAACGCCGGGGTGGATTTGCGCCAGCTTTCGGTGATCCAGGCCGAGGAGCTCGATACCTTGTGGGCCGTCGAACAATGCCTGCGTTCCGGCAGTTGCGGCGCCGTGCTGTGCTGGCCGCGCAAGGCCGATGACCGCGCCTTGCGCCGTTTGCAGGTGGCGGCCGAAACCGGGCAGACCCTGGCGTTTGCCTGGCGCTCTTTACACGAGGCAATCAATGCCTCGCCCGCCGCCTTGCGCCTGGCCGTTGAGGCAAAACCTGCGCAAGTGCGGGTGCTCAAGTGCCGGGGCGGGCTGGCCCATCCGGCGCCGATTGCGCTGGCGGGGCACTGAGGTTGCCATGCGCTGGGTGTGTATTGTCTTCCCGCAATTGGCGCTGGACGGGGTGCAGCGTGTGCATCCCGAGCCCGATCAGCCGCTGGTGCTGCTGGCCGGCACGCCGCAGCGCCGTGTGTTGCAAACCGTCAATGCCGCCGCCCGCGCGTTGGGCCTGCGCCCCGGGCAATCGCTGACGGCTGCGCATGCGCTGGCCAAGACCTTCGCCAGCGCCGAATACGACCCCGCAGAAATCGAGCGCTGGCAGCAGTTTCTGGCGGCCTGGGCTTACCGTTTCAGTTCTCAGGTCAGTGTGTATTACCCGCGCGCCTTGCTGTTCGAGATCGAATCGAGCCTGGGCCTGTTCGGGCCGTGGCCGCAGTTCGAGGCGCGGTTGCGCAACGAGCTGACCGCGTTGGGGTTTCGCCACCGTATCGTCGCCGCGCCCAATCCGGCGGCGGCGCGGGTGCTGGCCAATATCTACGATGGCCTGGCCGTGGCCGATGATCACGCGCTGCACCAAGCCCTGGCACCACTGCCTGTCGAGCGTTCAGGCCTCGACCCGCAAGCCGCCACCGCCTTGTCACGCATGGGCCTGCGCACGTTGGCCCAGGTGCAGGCGTTGCCCCGCCACACGCTGGCGCGGCGCTTTGATGCCGGCTTGCTCAAGCACCTGGATGCGCTGAGCGGGCAGCGGCCGCTGCCACTGGCGTTTTATCAGCCACCGGAGCAGTTCGATGCACGCATCGAGCTGAATTTCGATGTGCAATCCCACCAGGCCTTACTGTTTCCGTTGCGCCGCCTGACCGGTGACCTGTCGGCCTTCCTCTGCGGTCGCGACAGCGGCGTGCAGCGTTTCGACCTGCACCTGGAACACGCCCAGGCGCCTGACAGCGTGATCAAGGTCGGCCTGCTCAGCGCCGAGCGCGAACCGGCGATGCTGTTCGAACTGGCCCGCGGCCGTCTGGAGCAGGTGCAAGTCACCTCGCCGGTACGCGGCTTTCGCCTGGTGGCCCAGGACCTGCCGGTGTTCGTGCCGCAGCGCCAGGACTTGTTCGACGACCGCCCGCAACAGACGTTGCCCTGGGAGCAACTGCGCGAACGCCTGCGCGCACGCCTGGGCGATGAGGCTGTGCAAGGCCTGCGCTTTCATGCCGACCACCGCCCCGAATGCGCCTGGCAAGCCGCCGCCGATAGCCGCGCGTGCCCCACCTTGAACAAGGTGCAACGCCCGGGCTGGTTGCTGCACGAGCCGACCTTGCTGGCCGAGCAGGGCGTACAGATTCTGATGGGCCCGGAACGCATCGAATCCGGTTGGTGGGATGGCGCCGATATTCGCCGCGACTATTACCTGATCCAGACCCGCGCCGGGCAGCAAGGCTGGGCCTATCGCACCGTCGGGCAAAGCGATGGGTTGTGGCTGCAAGGCTGGTTTGCATGAGCTACGCCGAGCTGCATTGCCTGTCCAATTTCAGTTTCCAGCGCGGCGCGTCGAGTGCGCTGGAGTTGTTCGAGCGCGCCAAGCGCCAGGGCTACAGCGCCTTGGCGATCACCGACGAATGCACCTTGTCGGGCATCGTGCGCGCCTGGCAGGCGGCGAAGGCGGTGGACATGCCGCTGATTATCGGCAGCGAGGTGCGCATCGAGAACGGCCCCAAACTGGTGTTGCTGGTAGAAGACCTCAGTGGCTACCAGCACTTGTGCCGGCTGATTACCCTGGCCCGACGCCGTGCCGAAAAAGGTCGTTATCGCCTGCTGCAGGAAGACTTCGACCAGCCTCTGCCTGGCCTGCTGGCGCTGTGGGTTGCCGAAGACAGCGACACCCAGGCCTCGATCCAGTGGCTGCGGCGTACCTTCGCCGATCGCCTGTGGCTGGCGGTGCACCTGCATTGCGGCCAGAACGATGCGCGCCACCTGGAGCAGCGCCTGGCCCTGGCCGCCAGCCTGCATATCAAGGCGGTGGCCTGCGGCGATGTGCACATGCATGCGCGCGGTCGCCGCGCCCTGCAAGACACCATGACCGCCATCCGCCATCACGTCACGGTGGCCGACGCCGGCACACGCCTGCACCCCAATGGCGAGCGGCATCTGCGCAGCCTCGACGCCCTCGGCGCGCTGTACCCGCAGGCCTTGCTGGATGAAACCCAGGCCATTGCACGGCGCTGCACGTTCGACCTCAGCCAATTGCGTTACCACTACCCGCGCGAGCTGGTGCCTGCCGGCCAGAACGCGAAATCCTGGTTGCGCCAGCTCACCGAAGAAGGCATTGCCCAGCGCTGGCCTGAGGGTGTCGACGCCAAGACCTTGCAGCAGATCAACCATGAGTTGGCGCTGATCAGCGAGCTGGGTTACGAAAGTTATTTCCTCACCGTGCACGACATTGTGCGCTTTGCCCGCAGCCGTTCGATCCTGTGCCAGGGCCGGGGCTCGGCGGCCAACTCGGCGGTGTGTTTTGCCTTGGGCATCACCGAGATCAACCCGAGCCTGATGAGCATGCTGTTCGAGCGCTTCCTGTCCAAGGAGCGCAACGAGCCGCCGGATATCGACGTCGACTTCGAACACGAACGCCGCGAAGAAGTGCTGCAGTACGTGTTCCAGCGCTACGGCCGCACCCGGGCGGCCTTGACGGCGGTGGTCAGCAGCTACCACGCGGCCGGCGCAGTGCGCGATGTGGCCAAGGCCCTCGGCTTACCGCCGGACCAGATCAACGCCCTGGCCGAATGCTGTGGGCGCTGGAGTGACGATGCGCCGCCCCTGGAGCGCCTGCGCGAAGGCGGCTTCGACCCGCAAAGCCCGGTCCTGCACCGCGTGCTCACGCTGACGCAGCAATTGATCGGCTTCCCTCGGCACTTGTCCCAGCACCCGGGCGGCTTCGTGATTTCCGAATACCCGCTGGACACGCTGGTGCCGGTGGAAAACGCCGCCATGGCCGAGCGCACCATCATCCAGTGGGACAAGGACGACCTCGACGCCGTCGGCCTGCTCAAGGTGGATATTCTGGCCCTGGGCATGCTCAGCGCGATCCGCCGCTGCTTCGATTTGCTGCGCCGGCATCGCAACCTGGACCTGGCGCTGGCAACGATTCCCAAGGAAGACGCCGCCACCTACGCGATGATCAGCAAGGCCGACACCATTGGCGTGTTCCAGATCGAGTCGCGCGCGCAGATGTCGATGCTGCCCAGGCTCAAGCCGCAAAAATTCTATGACCTGGTGATCGAGGTCGCCATCGTGCGGCCGGGGCCGATCCAGGGCGGCATGGTGCACCCGTATTTGCGCAGGCGTAATAACGAAGAGCCGACGACGTATCCCTCACCGCAACTCGAGGCGGTGCTGGAACGCACCTTGGGCGTGCCGCTGTTTCAGGAACAGGTCATGCAGATCGCCATGGTCGCCGCCGACTATGGCCCCGGCGAGGCCGACCAGTTGCGCCGTTCCATGGCCGCCTGGAAACGCCACGGCGGGCTGGAACCGCATCAGGAGCGCCTGCGCACCGGCATGCTCAAGAACGGTTACAGCGAGGCATTTGCCGCGCAAATCTTCGAGCAGATCAAAGGCTTTGGCAGCTATGGTTTTCCCGAGTCCCACGCGGCCAGCTTTGCCTTGCTGACCTACGCCAGTTGCTGGCTCAAATGCCATGAGCCGGCGGCCTTTGCCTGTGCACTGATCAACAGCTGGCCCATGGGCTTCTACAGCCCGGACCAGATCCTGCAGGATGCGCGGCGCCATCGCTTGCAGATCCGCCCGGTGGATGTGCTGGCCAGTGACTGGGATTGCAGCCTGGAACCCATCGACGGCCAGCAACCGGCGATCCGCATGGGCTTGCGCATGATCTCGGGGTTTCGCGAGGAGGACGCGCGGCGCATCGAAGCGGCCCGCCAGCGCGGTACGTTCAGCGACATTGCCGACCTGGACGAACGCGCCGGGCTGGATGCTCGTGCCCAGGCGTTGCTGGCGGACTCGGGCGCCTTGCGCGCGTTGGCCGGCAACCGGCACACGGCGCGCTGGGAAGTGGCCGGGGTGCATAAACAGCTGGGGCTGTTCGCTGGCCTGCCCAGCCCCGACGAAGCGGCGGTGGCGCTGCCGGCACCAACGGTTGGCGAAGACCTGCAGGCCGACTACGCCACGGTCGGCACCACCCTTGGCCCGCATCCCTTGGCTTTGCTGCGTGATGAGCTGCGTAAACGCCGCTGTCGCAGTTCCCTCGAGCTGATGGCGGTGGCGCATGGGCGCAACGTCAGCGTCGCGGGGCTGGTCACTGGCCGGCAACGCCCGGGCACCGCCAGCGGGGTCACCTTCGTTACCCTGGAAGATGAGTTCGGCAACCTCAATGTGGTGGTCTGGCGTGACTTGGCCGAGCGTCAGCGTCAGGCGTTGGTCGGTTCGCGCCTGTTGAAAGTCGACGGGCGCTGGGAGGCGGTAGGCGAGGTGCGGCACTTGATTGCCGGGCGCCTGACCGATCTGACGCCGCTGCTGGATGGGATTAATGTGCGCAGCCGGGATTTTCACTGACGGCAGTTGCTCAGTCCTTCTCGGATAAGCTATATGCAATGAAACGAATTATTGCAGTCAGGCTCCAAGTTTTTATCAGCGTAACTGCATCACTCATCCATCCTTCTCTTCGCCACGAGCCCATAGATGCAATTTTTATCCAACACCCATGGCTGCGAAGGCTGGGGCGGTGAAATGGCCCAGCGGATCCGCGCCTTCGACTGGTCGACCACTGACCTGGGCCCGATCCACGCCTGGCCGAAGAGTCTGGTCAGCGCCGTGCAGATGCTATTGGCATCCCCCATGCCGATGGTGATGCTGTGGGGACGGCCGGGTTACATGATCTACAACGACAGCTACTCGATATTTGCCGGCGGCCGGCATCCGTTTCTGTTGGGCACGCCCGTGGAGCTGGGCTGGCCGGAAGTGGCCGAGTTCAACCGGCATGTCGTGGACACCTGCCTGGCGGGCGGCACGTTATCGTTCAACAACAAGGCACTGGTGCTCCTGCGCAATGGCAAGCCGGAAGATGTCTGGATGGATCTTTACTACAGTCCCGTCGCCGGCGACGACCAACAACCGGCCGGTGTGCTCGCGATTGTGGTGGAGACCACCGGCCACGTGAACTCCGAACGCTTGCGCCAGGAATTGACGCATAACCTGGAGCAACGCGTGGCGGCCGAAGTGCAAGCGCGCTCCTCGGCCGAAGCGCAATTGCGTCAGTCGCAAAAACTCGAAGCCATCGGCGGCCTGACCGGTGGCGTGGCTCACGACTTCAATAACCTGCTGCAAGTGATCGCCGGCAACCTGCACCTGCTGGCCCGGCACGAACCCGAGAATGCCCAGGTACAGCGCCGTGTCACGGCCGCCATCGCAGCGGTGGAGCGCGGCGCCAAACTGTCGTCGCAACTGCTGGCCTTTGCTCGACGCCAGCCGTTGTCGCCGGCTGTTTACAACCCCCAGCGCATTTATGCAGGTTTGGGTGAATTACTGCAGCGCGCGTTGGGCGAAACCATCCATATCGATGTGCAGTTGCCCCAGGATTCCTGGTGCATCAACGTCGACCGCAACCAGTTGGAAAACGCCTTGCTCAACCTGGCGATCAATGCCCGCGATGCCATGCAAGGCGAGGGCGTGATCCGCATCACCGGCGATAACATCATCCTCAACCCCGACGACTGTGCGGGCAAGAGCGTCCTGCCTGGCGAATATGTGCGCCTGGCCGTCACGGATATTGGCGTGGGCATGTCGTCGGCGGTCCTGGCGCGGGTGTTCGAACCGTTCTTTACCACCAAGCGTGAAGGCCATGGCACCGGCCTTGGCCTGAGCATGGTGTTTGGTTTCGTGCGGCAAAGCGGCGGCCATGTCGAGGTGTGGAGCGAGGAGGGCAAGGGCACGGTGGTGCAGATGTACTTTCCGCGCAGCCTCGGCGCCGAGGACCCGGACAGCCACCCCGTTGAGGCTGTGCCGCACGCGGGCGGCCAGGAAACCATTCTGGTGGTCGAGGACAACGTCGATGTACGGGTGACGGTGGTGGAATTGCTCGAGCAGTCGGGCTACACCGTGCTCACCGCCGAAGACGGCGACCGCGCGATGCAAGCGCTGCAGGGCGGCGTGCAGCCGGACCTGATTTTTACCGACGTGGTCATGCCCGGCCGGGTCAAAAGCACTGACTTGGCCGACTGGGCCCGCGCCCAGGTACCGCCGGTGGCGGTGCTGTTCACCTCCGGGCACACCCGCGACATTCTCTCCAGCAATCATCTGCTGAGCCCCGACATTCATCTGCTGAGCAAGCCCTACAGCCCCGAATCCCTGACACAACGGGTGCGCAGCGTGCTCACTGTCCGATAAGGTCTTTCATGACTTCACAGCGCAACATCCCTCCTGTCACCGGCCAGCACCTTGGCTTTGTGCGAGTGCGCGGCGCTCGCGAACATAACCTGCGTAACGTCGACGTCGACATTCCGCGGGACGCCCTGGTGGTGTTCACCGGCGTCTCGGGCTCCGGCAAATCATCCCTGGCGTTTTCCACGGTGTACGCCGAGGCCCAGCGTCGCTATTTCGAATCGGTAGCACCTTACGCACGGCGCCTGATCGATCAGGTCGGCGTGCCGGATGTGGATTCCATCGAAGGCCTGCCGCCGGCCGTGGCCCTGCAGCAGCAGCGCGGCACGCCGAGTGCGCGTTCTTCGGTGGGCAGCGTCACGACCTTGTCGAGCCTGATCCGTATGTTGTACTCGCGTGCCGGCAGTTATCCGCCGGGCCAGGCCATGCTGTACGCCGAGGACTTTTCGCCGAACCTGCCCCAGGGCGCGTGCCCGCAGTGCCATGGCCTGGGCCGGGTGTATGAGGTGACCGAGGCGCTGATGGTGCCCGATCCGTCGCTGACCATTCGCCAGCGTGCGGTGGCGTCGTGGCCGTTGGCGTGGCAAGGGCAGAATCTGCGCGACATCCTTGTGACGCTCGGCTATGACGTGGACATTCCCTGGCGCGACCTGCCGAAAAAGCAGCGCGACTGGATCCTGTTCACCGAAGAAACCCCGACCGTGCCGGTGTACGCAGGCTTCACGCCCGAACAGACCCGCGCGGCCTTGAAGCGCAAGCTCGAACCCAGCTACCAGGGCACCTTCAGCGGCGCGCGGCGCTATATCCTGCACACCTTCACCCACACCCAAAGTGCGCTGATGAAAAAGCGCGTCTCGCAGTTCATGCAGGGCAGCGCCTGCCCCCTGTGCGAGGGCAAACGCCTGACCCGCGCGGCGCTGTCGGTGAAGTTTGCCGGGGTGGATATCGGTGAGCTGTCGCAACTGTCGCTGTCGCAGTTGGCCGAGTTGCTGCGGCCGGTCGCGGCGGGGCAGGACAAGATGAAGCTGTCGGTGGAAAAACGCCTGGCCGCCCAGCGCATCGCCGAGGATTTGCTTGAACGCGTGAGCACCCTGATCGAGCTGGGCCTGGGCTACCTGTCCCTGGAGCGCAGCACGCCGACGTTGTCATCCGGCGAGCTGCAGCGCCTGCGCCTGGCCACGCAATTGGGCTCGCAGTTGTTCGGCGTGATCTATGTGCTGGATGAACCATCGGCGGGTCTGCACCCGGCGGATGGCGAAGCGTTGTTCACTGCGCTGGAGCGCTTGAAAGCCGCAGGCAATTCGCTGTTTGTGGTTGAGCATGACCTGGAAACCATGCGTCGCGCCGACTGGCTGATCGACGTGGGGCCGGCTGCCGGCGAGCACGGCGGGCAAGTGCTGTACAGCGGCCCGCCAGCGGGCCTGGCGGATATCGAGGCGTCGCAGACGCGCGAATATCTGTTTGCCGAGCGGCGCCCGCCGAGCCAGGCGCGCCGTGAGCCCACCGGTTGGTTGAAGCTCGAAGGCGTGACGCGCAACAACCTCAATGACCTGAGCGTGGACTTCCCACTGGGATGCTTCACGGCCGTAACGGGTATTTCTGGCTCGGGCAAATCCAGCCTGGTCAGCCAGGCGCTGCTGGAACTGGTGGGCGCGGGGTTGGGCCGTGTGGTGGAAGCCGACGAAGAGCCCAGCCTGGAAGACGACACCCCGCAAACCAGCGGCGGGCGTATCACTGCGGGTCTGGAGTCGATCCAGCGCCTGGTGCAGGTGGACCAGAAACCCATCGGCCGTACGCCGCGCTCCAACCTTGCGACCTACACCGGGCTGTTCGACAACGTGCGCAAACTGTTCGCCGCCACGCCGGCGGCGAAGAAGCGCCACTATGACGCGGGGCAGTTCTCCTTCAACGTCGCCAAGGGCCGCTGCCCCAATTGCGAGGGTGAGGGGTTTGTGAGTGTCGAGTTGCTGTTCATGCCGAGCGTGTACGCGCCGTGCCCGACTTGTCACGGTGCGCGTTACAACCCTGAAACCCTGGCGATCAAATGGCAGGGGTTGAGCATTGCCCAAGTGCTGGGGCTGACGGTGGAGCAGGCGGTGGCGGTGTTTGCCGAACAGCCTGGCGTGCTGCGCTCGTTGCAGGTGTTGCGCGATATTGGCCTGGGGTATTTGCGGTTGGGCCAGCCGGCCACCGAGCTGTCCGGCGGTGAGGCGCAGCGCATCAAGCTGGCGACCGAGCTGCAACGCAATGCGCGCGGCGCCACGCTGTATGTCCTGGACGAGCCCACCACCGGGTTACACCCACGCGATGTGGACCGCTTGCTCAGCCAGCTGAATCATCTGGTCGAGGCGGGGCATACGGTGGTGGTTGTGGAGCACGAGATGCGCGTCGTGGCGCAGAGTGACTGGGTGATCGATATCGGGCCGGGGGCCGGTACGCAGGGCGGGAAGGTGGTGGCCAGTGGCACGCCGCAGAAGGTGGCCAAAAGCAAGGTCAGCCGCACTGCGCCGTTTCTGGTGCGAGAACTGACTTAACTGCCAATCAGGTCAAAATGCGCAAGCGGGCCAGCCGCTTGCGCATTTTTTTATCAGGCGTTAGCCATTTGCTCCTTGGCCAGCTTCACCACGTTCTCTGTGGTAAATCCAAACTTTTCCTGCAACTTGGCCAAGGGAGCCGAGGCACCAAAGGTGCTCATCACCACTTTGGCGCCGGTCTGCCCGACGTAACGGTCCCACCCCAGCGGGCCGGCTTGTTCCACGACGACCCGGGCTTTTACCGCCGGCGGCAACACGCTGTCGCGGTATGCCTGGTCCTGCTCTTCGAACAGTTCCCAGCTGGGCATCGACACCACCTGCGCGGCAATGCCTTCGCTTTTCAACTGCTCATAAGCCGCAACCGCCAGGCTGACTTCACTGCCCGTCGCCAGCAGCAGGACTTTGGGATCATCCGCGCCCGCCAGGACATAAGCGCCCTTGGCCGCACCGGACGCCGCCGCGTATTTCGTACGGTCCAGGGTGGGCAGCGCTTGACGCGACAACACCACGCAACTTGGCCGATGGGTCTGCGCCAGCGCGACCTTCCACAGCTCCAGGGTTTCATTGGCGTCGCCGGGTCGCAGGGTCAGCAACCCCGGCGTTGCGCGCAGTTGCGTCAGGTGCTCGATGGGCTGGTGCGTCGGCCCATCTTCGCCGACGCCAATCGAGTCATGGGTAAACACAAACACCACCGGCAATTCCATGATCGCCGCCAGGCGGATCGGCGGTTTCATGTAGTCGCTGAACACCAGGAAGGTCGAGGTGTACGGTCGCAGGTACGACAGCGCCATGCCGTTGGCAATCGCGCCCATGGCGTGCTCGCGGATGCCGAAGTGCAGGTTGCGCCCGCTGTAATCATCGGCACTGAAACGCCCGGCGCCCTCGAAGGTCAAGTTGGTCTTGGTCGATGGCGACAAGTCTGCGGAGCCGCCAAGCAGCCACGGAATCTGTTGGGCAAAGGCATTCAATACCTCGCCACCGGCTGCACGGCTGGCGACGCCTTTGGCGTCGGTGTCGAAGCTGGGCAGCTCGTCCTGCCAATGCTCGGGCATTTCGCCTGCGCGCATGCGGCGCAGTTCATCCGCCAGTTCCGGTTCGTACTGTTCGAGCTGCGACACGTGGCGGGTCCATTCTTCATACTGCGGCTGGCTGCGTTCAAGCAGCGCATCGCGCAGCACGGTGCGGACCTCGTCGGGCACCAGGAAGCTGGAATCCTCGGGCCAGCCGTAGGCCGCCTTGGTCAGGCGGATCTCATCAGCGCCCAGCGGTTCGCCATGGGCGGCGGCGGTGTTGTGTTTGTGTGGCGAGCCGTAGCCGATCACGCTGTCGACCACAATCAGGGTCGGTGCGCCGGTGTTGGCCTTGAAGGTTTCCAGGGCGCTGCTCAAGGCTTGCAAGTCATTGGCATCGGTGACGTGCAGGGTGTGCCAGCCGTAGGCCTGGAAGCGCTTGATCACATCTTCACTGAACGCCAGTTCGGTATGGCCCTCGATGCTGATGGTGTTGTTGTCGTAGATCCAGCACAGGTTGTCCAGCTTCAGGTGACCTGCAATCGAGGCCGCTTCGCTGCTGATGCCTTCCATCATGTCGCCGTCGCCGCACAGGTTGTAAACGCTGTAATCGAACAGCACGCTGCCGTCGCGGTTGAAACGCTGGCCCAGCCAACGCTCGGCCATGGCCATGCCGACACTGTTGGCGCACCCCTGGCCAAGGGGGCCGGTGGTGGTTTCAACGCCGGTGGTCATGCGGTACTCGGGATGGCCCGGGGTCTTGGAACTCATCTGCCGGAACTGCTTGATATCGTCCAGGCTGATTGCCGGCTGGCCGGAGCGCTTGCCGTGAGCATCAATCTCCACCACACCGGCCAGGTGCAGCAGCGAATACAGCAGCATCGACGCGTGCCCCACTGACAACACAAAACGGTCGCGGTTAGGCCAGTCGGGATGCTGCGGGTGATAACGCAGGAAGCGGCTCCACAACGTGTAGCCCACTGGCGCCAGGCCCATTGGCGTGCCGGGGTGGCCGGAGTTGGCCTTCTGCACGGCGTCCATGGCCAGGGTGCGAATCGTGTTGATGCATTGGGTGTCGACAGCAGTGGCAGCGTGTTTCATGAAACCGTTCTCCCTCGGGTGGCGATCTACAGTGGAGGGCAGGGCGTGGCAAAGGTTTGATCGCATCGCCCGCATTACGACGAACGGGGATGTAATGGCCCCGGACATGACAAGACCCCTCGCAATGGGCTAGCTTCAAACGCGTAGGCCATTGATCAACTTGCGGAGGTACTCCATGCCAGTGAAACACGACCTGTATCAGGATCTGGGTTTGACCAAGGAAGTCGTTCACGAACGCAGGAGGGGCGATGACCGTTTGAACACGCTGCTCGAGCAATACGACGCCGCCGACAAGGAGGTGCTGGCGTTCGAGTCTTCAGGCGGGGCTGACGAAGAACTGGAGAAATTGAAGAAGAAGCGCCTGCTGGTCAAAGACAAGATTGTGCAGCAGTTGGCGTAGTTGCAGTCCGCGCTCCTACAGGGCGCGGACATATTTGTTCAGAATTGTCTGAGGGACAGAGCGCTTTTCACTGTCTATCATGCGCACCGCCCACCCGGCTCTGGGGACTGTTGCGGCGCAAGGATTGCGCTGGTGAGCCGGGTGGGCACTCTCATTTCATGCCTGCAGCGCCTGGATGCATTCATCCATCGAGCGCTGTTGCGTCTCGCTGTACAGCTTCAGCTCATCAATCGTTCGGCAGCCCAGTGCTTTCTCGAATTCGGCCTGGTTTGAATTCGCCGCATAGTGACTCTGCGCCGCATCGCCAAGATTGGACTGAAAGATCCCCGCCGCACTCACCGGCAGAAAATCCTCATACACCAGCGGTTCCACGTCCACATGGCCGGCAGCAATACGCGCCTGGAGTGTGGCCGGTTGATTGGCTTGGCCGCGCGCCGCCAGGCCTTGCTCAGTGACGAAATAGCGAAAGTACGCCAGCCCTTGCTCGCGCATCTGAGTGTGGTTGTCGGGGAAGGCCTCGAAGTGCTGCTCCATCAATTGCACATACCGCGCGGCGTTGGCCTCGTTCGGGAAGGCGCCCAATTCGTCGCGCGCAGCGTTCAGCAACTGGTCGTACAGGGCGCGGCCTTTGGGCGTCAACGCGACGCCACGTTGTTCGATTTCGCCGAAGCGCGCGCTGTGGCTGCCCTTCGCGTCGGTAAAGGCGATCGGCTCGTCCAGCGCTTTGAAGCTGGTCTGGCGGAGCAGGATCGGGCAGTGGCGACGCGGTGGCCCTTCGATCACGGCCTTGGGGGTGATGCCTTTGCCGGGCATGGCGGCCTGCACCTGGTCGATGTCCAGGGTGCGCGGGGTCAGGTGGTTGATGTGCGGGCCCTTGAACGCAACCACGTCGGCGATCAGGCGATGCTGGTCGCTCAGTTGCTGGTATTGCGCGCCGGTGACCGTGGTGGTGTGGTGCCAGCGAAAGGTTTCCAGGGCTTGGCGGATAAATGCATCGGCGTCTTGGGCGTTGAGGCCGCCGTCGCGTTCCGCTTGTTCGATCAACGCCATGGCGCCCGGGGTGAAAATGTTGCGTTTGGCCAGGGCGTTTTCGGCAAAGGCGCGCAGCTCAGGGTTTTCAATCAGTTCCAAACGCAGCAGTGAAGTAAAGACACGGAACGGGCTGGCTTGCAGTGAGCGTTCATGCACGGCGCGAAACGCAGTGGAATGCACCGGCACGCCAGCGGGCGTCAGGTCGTAGTAGCCCACCGGCTGCATGCCCATCACGGCAAACAGACGGCGGATGGTTGCCAGTTCGATGGCTGTGCCCAGGCGAATGGCGCCGTGGCGTTCCATGTCCAAACGCTCGATTTCACCCGTGCGCTGCAACTGCCGGGAAAGCCCCGAATCACCGGCCAACACCCGGCTATTGGTCTCGGCCACCAGGGCCATCAGCGCCCCGTACAGCGGAACTTCATCTCGGTACATGTCGGACATGGCTTTGGAAAAGCCTCTGCGGATGTCGTCGGGGCTGACATGTGCGGTGGTGGGCATAGAAAAATTCCTGATGGCTAGGGGCGTGAACTTGGCCTATCGCTGGATTTTGTTGAGCTTGAGTCAGTGTTGCAAACGAAGAATCCTCTGGACTTCATTCTGCAAATGAATGAGATGACGTGAATATGACAAAAAACCCTGGCGGCGAAATTTCATTTTCACAGGCACTTTTCTAACAAATTCTTCACGAGGAGCGCTGCGGTGCTCATGAAACAATCGTCACGTTTGTAGGGATGAAAACGCCGTTTTGCACACAACGCACATAAAAAAATGTTTAGGGGCCGTCACGCATGAAAATTTCTACACTGGCGTTATCCATCACCGCTGCATTGCTCGCGCAACACGCCTGCGCGGATGACTTCGGGCTCGGTTCTCTGGGCACTGGCACAGGTCACAGTGGCTTTCTTGAAGACAGCCACGCCGCCATCAGTTCGCGGACCATGTACTACAGCGCAGACAACCGCTCGGGGACCAACAACGATCTGCGCGAAGCTGCGACACTGCTGCGCTTCGACTACAAATCCGGCTACACCCAAGGCACCCTTGGTGTCGGTTTCGACGTCATGGCGTTCGGCGCCTTGCGTCTTGATGGTGGCGACGGCCACGCCGCAGGCCCAGGCCTGGCGGGGAACGGCAACAGCTTCTTCCCGACCAAGAACAACGGCACTGAACCGGCCGACAGTTTCGGTCGCGCCGCCGGTAACGTGAAATTCCGTATTTCCCAGACCGAGTTGCACGTCGGCGGTGGTTTGGCCCCGGTGCTGCCTATTCTGGTCTCCAACGACAGCCGTGTTGCGCCACAGACCTTTGACGGCGGCATCCTTACCTCCAGCGACATTCCGAACGTAACCTTCACCGGCGGTGAGCTGAACAAGGCCGAAGGCCGTGCGTCCAGCAACTCCACGGGCCTGAGTGTGGCCGGCGGTACGCGCGACAGCGACAGCTTCAAGTTTGGTGGTGTGGACTACAAACCGTTCGGATCGTCCGACAACGCCATCGCGAAAAACCTGACGCTGCAGTACTACTACGCCAACCTGCAAGACTTCTACAAACAGAACTATTTCGGCCTGGTCCACGTATTGCCGCTGGGCAATGACCAATCGTTCAAGACTGACCTGCGCTACTTCGACAGCACCAGCGACGGCAAGAATGGCGAAAGCGGTTATGCGTTCAACAACAACGGTGGCTACGCCAAGCACGCCGGTGAAGTGGACAACAAAACCTACAGCGCCGCGTTCACTTACCAACTGGGCGGCAGCAGCCTGATGCTCGGCCACATCGGCGTGAGCGACGACGGCGGCTTCGTCTGGGTCAACCAGGGCAGCCTCGCCGACCCACAGCAACAAGGCGCGGGCGGCAGCGACTTCTACCTGTTCACCGACGCCGTGGTTGGCCAGTTCTCCCGTGCGGGTGAGCAAGTCAACTTCGGTCAGTACTCGTATGACTTCAAGGCCTACGTACCCGGCCTGAAAGCTTCCGTGGCTTACCTGGACGGTACGGACATCAAGTCCAAAGTCGCCGGCGGCCCTGACCAGAAAGAAAACGAAACCGACTTCCGCCTGGATTACGTCGTGCAGGCAGGCCCGCTCAAAGGCTTCGGCACCACCTTCCGGACCGGTACTTATCACGGTCACAACACCGGCACTGCGGATCAGGATCAAACCCGCCTGATCTTCAACTACACCTACGCGATTTTCTAAGCACGTTTGCACTTTTACCGCGTTGAAAAAACCGAGGCCGCCTGATCAGCGGCCTCTTTTTTTGCCTGGGTGGAGGAGACTTCATGTGCATCCTAGCGTGGATGAGTTCTACACTGCCCGTCACTGTGTCAGTGATGGAGGACCCAATGACGGCCGCACCCGTAACCAACATCCTTGAAACGATTGAAGGCCAGCGCCTGGCGACGCCAGAGGCCGAGCGTTGGCGCGAGTGGGGCCCGTACTTGAGTGAACGCCAATGGGGCACGGTGCGCGAAGACTACAGCGCAGACGGCGATGCCTGGGCCTACTTCCCGCATGACCACGCGCGCAGCCGCGCCTATCGCTGGGGCGAAGATGGCCTGGCCGGTTTCAGCGACAAGGCGCAACGCTGGTGCCTGGGCCTGGCGCTGTGGAACGAGCGCGACGCAATCCTCAAGGAACGGTTGTTCGGCTTGAATAACGCCGAGGGCAACCACGGTGAAGACGTCAAGGAACTGTACTTTTTCGTCGACGGTGTACCCAGCCATGCCTACATGCGCATGCTCTACAAATACCCGCATGCGGCCTTTCCCTACGCCGACCTGACCACCGAGAACGCGCGCCGTGGGCTTGCGGATGCCGAGTACGAAATCCTCGACACGGGCGTGTTCGAAGACAACCGCTACTGCGATGTCAGCGTCGAATACGCCAAGCATCAGCCCGACGATATTTTCATGCGCGTCACCGTGCATAACCGCTCGGACCAGCCGACGCGCCTGCAGGTGTTGCCCCAGGTTTGGGCGCGCAATGACTGGAGCTGGACCCTGGATGCGCCCAAGCCGCAGTTGCGCCTGGACGGCGAACAGGTGCTGGCCCGTCATCACGAGCTTTCCGATCGCCACCTCAGCGCCTGGGGCCAGGACGGCGTGGAGTGGCTGTTCTGCGAAAACGAGAGCAACTATCAGCGCCTGGACGGGCAGCCGGCACCCGGGCCGTTCAAGGATGGCATCAACGATTACGTGGTGGCTGGCGTGCAGTCGGCGATTCGCCGCGATGCGGGCACCAAGGTCGCCGCACGTTTCATCCTCGAACTGGCGGGCCTGGAAAGCAAAATCCTGTACCTGCGGTTTGCGCCCACCGATGCGCCCCAGATCAACGCGCGCAAGCTGTTCGAACAGCGCCGCGAGGAGGCCGATCAGTTCTACGCGGCCTTGCAACACGGCATCTCCGATGCGGACGCGCGCAATGTGCAGCGCCAGGCCCTGGCGGGTTTGCTGTGGTCCAAACAGCTCTACTATTTCGACGTGAACCAATGGCTCGACGGCGACCCTGCCCAACCGGCGCCACCGCCGGAGCGCCTGCACATCCGCAATACCCATTGGCGGCACCTGTCCAACTTCGACATCCTCTCCATGCCCGACACCTGGGAATACCCGTGGTACGCCTCCTGGGACCAGGGCTTTCAGGCGGTGGCGATTGCGCTGATCGATCCTGGGTATGCCAAGCAGCAGTTGTTGCTGTTGGTGAAGGACCGCTTCATGCACCCCAACGGTCAACTGCCGGCGTATGAATGGCGTTTTGACGATGCTAACCCGCCGGTGCATGCCTGGGCCAGTTGGCGGGTGTATCAGCAGGACAAGGCGTTGACGGGTGTCGGCGACATGGATTTTCTTGAGCGGATTTTCCACAAGCTGCTGCTGAATTTTTCCTGGTGGGTCAACCGCAAGGATGCCGAGGGCCGCAACCTGTTCCAGGGCGGGTTCCTGGGCCTGGATAACATTGCCTTGTTCGACCGCTCGGCGACCTTGCCGCCGGGTTACCAGCTGGATCAGGCCGACGGCACGGCGTGGGTCGCGGCCTACGCGCTGGACCTGATGCGGATCGGGCTGGAGCTGGCAAAGCGCAATGTCGTGTACGTCGATATTGCAGTGAAGTTTTTCGAGCACTTCCTGTACATCGCCGGCGCCATCAACCGCGTCGACGACAGCGCCGAAGGGCTGTGGGATGAGCAGGATCTGTTCTTCTACGATGTGCTGCACCGCCCCGACGGCCAGAACGAGCCAGTGCGCTTGCGTTCCATCGTCGGCCTGATGCCCTTGTTTGCCGTGCTGGTACTGGAGCAGCGCGAACATGAAGGCCTGGAAGGCTTGCGTGAGCGGCTGCTGGGGTTCATGCATCACCGACCGGACTTGGCCAAGTTGGTGTCGCGCTGGAACGAGCCGGGGCAGGGCAATCGCCTGTTGCTGGCGCTGTTGCGTGGCGAGCGGACCAAGGATTTGTTGCGCCGCATGCTGGATGACCAGGAGTTTCTGTCAGGCTTTGGTGTGCGGTCCCTGTCCAAGGCGTTTGCCCAGGAGCCACTGGCGCTGAAGATGAACGGCGACACCTTGTGCGCGCGCTACCAGCCGGGCGAATCGGACTCACGGTTGTACGGCGGCAATTCGAATTGGCGCGGGCCCTTGTGGATGCCGGTGAACTACATGCTGATCGAATCGTTGCGCGAGTTTCATCGGTACTACGCGGACAACTTCTCGGTGGAGTACCCGACGGGGAGTGGTTATCTGGCGTCCCTCGAAGAAGTCGCAGACGGCCTCAGTCAGCGTCTGACGCGATTGTTCCTGAGGGATGAGGACGGGCTGCGTCCATCGATGGCGGGGTATGCGCAGCTGGAAGCGGACCCGGCCAGTCGTGATCTGGTGCTGTTTCATGAGTATTTTCACGGGGAAACCGGGCGCGGCCTGGGCGCCTCGCACCAGACGGGCTGGAGTGCGTTGGTGGCGCTGCTGTTGCAGCCTCGTTAGGACAGGCTCCATGGCTGGGGGCACGGGGCGTCTTTGATCACGATTGGAAGGGCAGGCCGCCTCGGCTGGGCGGGTGATCTTGAGCTTAGGTGGCCTCTGCTCAACAAGCGGGTTTACCCAACGACCCCGACGCCTCACAAGGCAAACGGAATCGTCAGCGTGGCCTACAGCATGTCGCAACTGCGTGGGTGGATTGATTCGTTGGCCCTCGCGAGCCACTCGCTTTTCTGGACTGAGGGTTCACCGCGCGTGGCGCCATCGGTGTGGGTGGGTTGAGGGGTTGCCGGGCAGCGAGACCGTTGCCGAGATGCTTGGCGGCCGCTAGATACTAGCCAACCGCCCCGAACCTGTCGGAGCTTGATTTGTCAGCCTAGCGCAGCGAGGTGCGCCACTGTTTCCGGAAACCGTGCCACCAGGCGAATCAAGGTAGCAGCCTGGGCATTCGGTCTGGCTCGGCCTTGCTCCCAGTTCTCCAGGGTGCGCAGGTTGGTGCGCAGGTACATGGCGAACACCGAGCGGGAGAGGTTGAGCTGTTGGCGTACGGCAACCACTTCTTCGGCCGTCAGCGGGGCCAGGTTGTTGAGGTGGACCTTGTGGGTGCGCAGGGTGACTTTGCCTTGGCGTTCTTCAGCCAGCGCGTCGAAGCCCTCGACCAGTTCGGAAAAGATTTCACGTTTCATGGTGTGTTCTCGCTTTGATTTCCCTGTCCAGCATGTGTTTTAGGGCTTTTTTGTGGTGAGGTGCCAGATCGTCCTGTTCGTGCTTGCCGTACAGGGTGAACAGCCAGAATTGCGTGCCGCCCGACCACCCGTAGTAAATGACCCGCAGGCCACAGCGTTTGCCTTTGTGACGTCGCTCATCCACGAAGCGAACCTTGCGTAGCCCACCGGTTCCTTCGATCACGTCTCCGGCTTCCGGGTTTTTCATCAACGCCTGTTGAAAACCTTGGAAAAGCTCGTCACTCAGATAGTCCTTGCGATGCCGCTCGAAGGCCGGCAGTTCGATCAATAGAGCATCCATGTTCTGTACGTAGTCTGCGTATAGTTTGTTGGCCCGCGCGCACTCGGTCGAGTGACCTGGCCGTGGGAACTTTCCTAAAACGCAACCACCATACGGCGGCCCTTAACGGGGAGATACCGGACGCGGCAGCAAACGGAAGCGGAATTTTCCGTGATTGGAAGTGGATAAAAGCACTGCAAGCGAGCAGGGCAAAAGCACCTCTACCTGATGTACTGAAATCCAAATGTGGGAGCGGGCTTGCTCGCGAAGGCGGTGGGTCAACCAGCTCATGTGTCACTGACACAACGCCTTCGCGAGCAAGCCCGCTCCCACAATTCAACCGAGTGCATCTGCCAGCACCGCACTGCTTTGCTTTTCTGTGGGAGCTGGCTTGCCTGCGAT
>NZ_VMSH01000031.1:0-29699 GCF_007713445.1 Pseudomonas sp. RGB
CCGGCCTGTCACGCCGGGGGTCGCGGGTTCGAGTCCCGTCCGCTGCGCCATATTTGCTTCCACTAAGGCCCACTGAGCGCCTGGAAGCCACGGAAATAGCGGCCTTGAGCCGCTTTTTTCGTTTTCTGAATTCCACTGGAATGCATCTCCAGCCACGGTTTTTAAGTACACATTTAAGTACACCGCTGGCACAGCCTTTTACGATGCCTTGCGCATCAATTTTCGTATTGGTCCGTCTACCGCTGAGTTGTATTCCCCTCCTTGATGCAAAAGGAGGTGTCTGATGGCGCTGACAGATACAGCGATCAAGCAAGCCAAGCCTGCCAGCAAGCCTTATACGTTAACCGATGGGGATGGCTTATCTATGCAAGTGCCACCGACAGGTTCGAAGCGCTGGCATTTCCGTTTCTATTGGCATGACAAGCAATTGCGTATTTCCCTCGGCATCTATCCAGGCGTCAGTCTCAAGGAGGCTCGCCAGCGGAGGGAGGCGGCACGTGCGCTGGTGGCCAACAATATCGATCCCCGCTCCATCGTCGCGCCGAGCGGCAGAAAGCCTCTCACGCCGCCAACAATACGTTTGAAGCGGTTGCCTATCGCTGGCATGAGTTCCGAAGTAAAAAGTTGACGAAAAGTAAGGCTTCTTTATGTGTCTTCTTTGGCCAAGGGTCGACAGCTGACCTGCTATTGGATGCGGACATCACGTCGCTCTTTGATGGGCGCTGATATTTCTGGGACACCGGATTGCTGACCGACGGGTGCTCGGGCTAATTTGAACCTCAAAGGGGGATATGGGTTGTCGACAAGACCTGGCGCAACCCCATGAACGAGCGAATCTGGCGAACCCCGGGCAGGTAAAGCAATTGCTCCGCATGGAGCCGGTTGAAACTGTTGCTGTCCTTGGTGCGCAGCAACATGAAGTAGTCGAACTCCCCTGTCACCACATGGCACTCCATGCAGCCGGACACTTTTTGTGCCGCCGCCTCGAATGCAGCGAAGGATTCCGGTGTGGAGCGGTCCAGTACCACGCCGATCAAGACCACCATCCCCGCATCCAGCGCTTCATTGTCCAGCAGGGCGACGATGCCCTTGATCAGGCCGGCCTGTTTGAGCCGTTCGACGCGCCTGAGGCAAGCCGGTGCACTCAATTTCACCTTCTCTGCAAGCGCCACGTTGGAGATGGAAGCATCTCGCTGCAGGGTCTTGAGAATGGCGCGGTCGGTTCGATCCAGCGGCTGCGGCAATGGGACTGTTTTGCCCTGCTTCACTTGAGTATTTGTTGCGTTCATATGGATTTATACGCAATTAAAGTATGTTTAGTGTTTCCTGTGGAAAATTATGTTTCTTTATATAATGGAAATTTGCAACACATATTTTTCGAACTCTTCTTAATATTGAACTCATCGAAGCCCCTCTGAAAGAGCCTGGAACGCAGCCTCTTTTGCCTTTCGGTCTGGCGCTTGGATACTCAATAAACAAGGAGCAGAGTCATGAACCTGAATCGTTTTAAACGTTATCCGCTGACCTTCGGTCCTTCTCCCATCACGCCCTTGAAACGCCTCAGCGAACACCTGGGCGGCAAGGTCGAGTTGTATGCCAAACGTGAAGACTGCAACAGTGGCCTGGCCTTTGGCGGCAACAAGACGCGCAAGCTCGAATACCTGATTCCCGAAGCACTCGAACAGGGCTGCGACACCCTGGTGTCCATCGGTGGGATACAGTCGAACCAGACCCGTCAGGTCGCCGCCGTCGCTGCCCATCTGGGCATGAAGTGTGTGCTGGTCCAGGAAAACTGGGTGAACTACTCCGATGCGGTGTATGACCGCGTCGGCAATATCGAGATGTCGCGCATCATGGGTGCGGATGTACGGCTGGACGCCGCCGGGTTCGACATTGGCATCCGGCCCAGCTGGGAGAAGGCCATGAACGATGTGGTGGAGCGGGGCGGCAAACCCTTTCCGATCCCTGCGGGGTGTTCCGAACATCCCTACGGCGGCCTTGGGTTTGTCGGCTTTGCCGAGGAGGTACGGGAGCAGGAAAAACAACTGGGGTTCAAGTTCGACTACATCGTGGTCTGCTCCGTGACCGGCAGTACCCAGGCCGGTATGGTCGTCGGTTTCGCCGCGGACGGCCGTTCGAAGAACGTTATCGGCATTGATGCCTCGGCCAAGCCAGAGAAAACCAAGGCACAGATCCTGCGTATCGCCCGGCACACCGCAGAACTGGTGGAATTGGGCCGCGAGATCACCGAAGAGGATGTGGTGCTCGACACACGCTTCGCCTATCCGGAATACGGTTTGCCTAACGACGGTACGCTGGAAGCCATTCGCCTGTGCGGGAGCCTGGAAGGTGTGCTGACCGATCCGGTGTACGAGGGCAAATCCATGCACGGGATGATTGAAATGGTCCGCCGTGGCGAGTTCCCCGAAGGTTCGAAAGTGCTTTACGCGCACCTGGGTGGGGCGCCTGCGCTGAATGCCTATAGCTTCCTGTTCCGCAACGGCTGATTAACGCCAATCACCTGTAGGAGCGAGCTTGTTCACGAAGCGGTGGGTCAGTCGGCATCAATATTGAATGTCACGACCTCATCGTCAGATCGCCGTCCGGAGCAAGTGGCTCCTACCAAACCGCCGGGAGTACCGCCATGCATGCGATATCGCAATCTGCAGTCTGGATCAAGCAACCTTCGGCGGATGCCGGAGTGGTCATCGTTACCAGCGCCGCGTTGCCCCAATACATGATCGACAAGCTGCACGTAGCGATAGATGACTGGGACCAGGTGGCTTATCTAGCCATCAAGCAATCCGAGGCGTTGAGGGTCGACTGGTTACGGGCGGGGTCTAGCCCGGAGAACTCTGCTGGGGGCGATGCGTGTTTCGTCAGCCAACTGTTGTGCTCCGTCTCCCACGGAAGCTTTTTACTGGATGTCGAAGTTGGCATGGTGCCTGGCCTGACCTGGCTGGGATCCGTCTGCGGCCACCCGCTGCGCGTCGTCGAACTTGGAAAAATAGCCTCATCCACGGCGGCGATGGATCAACAGGTTGAAGAGGTGTTATCGGCGGCCCGCAGCCTGGCGAAAAGCCTGCTGCAGGCGCGGGGCGTGATTTAACCAATGCCCTCGTCAACCCGCCTGTTGCAACAAGAAAGGCAACGCATATGAGCCAAGCTGCCGATTGTCGTAGCCACGCAATGAAGTGGGTGCGCGAGCCTTCAAGTTGCACGCGTATCGTGGTCATCGTGTGCGGACTTGATAGCGACCATATTGATTTGATCCATCAGGGTTTCAGCTGTTTTGACAATGTTGCGCTGATCCATGTCGATACGGTGAACACCGCACCTGGCAAACGCGTCGAAGTGCGAACGGCTAAGAGTGACTACTGTTTTGTGGTGCTCGGTGAACTTGATGAGGGTTTATTGCACGACCTTTCCATTGGTCAGTCATGCATCTACCCGATAACACCCGACGAGGCGGCTGAACGTTCCGTCATTGCAGCAGTAGAACAGGTTAAAAGCCTCGCCCGAGTGAGCCATTCGCGCCACCTTGAAGTGATACCCGACACCAGCAGAAGTTGCCTACGGGCCTGTCTGATACCCTGACCCCGGCGATTCGTAGAGACCCATTACCTCAAACGCTGTCGCCGACAGCCAGAATGGTCGCCACCAACGCCAGGGCGCGAGGCACCAGCGTGTCCAGTTCCAGGTATTCACGATCAGTGTGGACCTTGCCACCCACTGGGCCCAGGCCACACAGGGTTGGAATGCCCAGGCTGGCGGTGAATCCGGAGTCGGCGCAACCGCCGGTGAACTCGCCTTCGACGCTGAAACCCAGCGCCAGCGCTTTTTGCTGGTAGATGTGCAGCAGGCGTTCGCTGTGATGTGCTTCCATCGGTAGAAAGGTTGTCGCTTCCTTGAGGATGGCGCTGGTGCCGATCAGTTCTTCTTCTGCAACGATGGACTGGATTGCGGTGAAGATCTGGTCCCAGTGCTTGAGTTCGATGAAGCGCACGTCCAGCCGGGCGCAGGCGCTAGGCGCGACGGTGTTGCTGGAGGTGCCACCGGATATCAGGCCTACGTTCGTGGTGATGCCTGCCGGGTAATCGGTCAAGGCATGGAGCTTGACGATCTTGCGCGCCAGGGCCTCGATCGCGCTGGCTCCGTCGGCATGGTTGACCCCCGAATGTGCCGCGCGGCCGCTGACTTCGATGATCAGCGTGGCACCGCCCTTGCGTGCGCTGACCACGTTACCGCTGGCCCGGCCGGGCTCGGTATTGAGCACGGCGCGGGCGGCCCGGGCGGCCTTTTCGATATGGGTTCTGGCGCTGCCGGAGCCGATTTCTTCGTCACCGGTGTACAGAACCTGCACCGGATAGGGCAACCGACCGGCGCGCTTGAGTGCCTTGAGAGCGAAGCAATTGAGCACCAGGCCACCTTTCATATCGGCGACACCGGGGCCATAGGCGAAATGGGTGTCGCGGCTGTAGCCGCGAGTCGTGGTGGTACCTTTGGGGAAAACCGTGTCGCGATGGCCCAGCAGCAACACCGGCTTTCCAGATTCGCCTGGCACTTCGGCGAGTATCACGTCGCCAAAACCATCGACCGGTATGCGCTTGAGCAGGATGCCGTCGGCTTCCAGTTCAGCCGCGAGCAGCGCGCCCACAGCGTCAACGCCCGCCTTGTCATAGCTGTTGGAGTCGGTGTCGACGATGCGCTGCAGCAGCGTTTCCATGGCTTGGCGCTGGTCAGCCAGCCAGCCCAGCGCCTGTTGTGGGGTGGCGCTCATTGCGCTTGCTCCCGTAACTGATGTTCCTGGGTCAGGCGTGCCGCGTCGTTGCCCAGGTCCCAGAACAGCCCGGCCATGATTTGCAGGCTTTCCTTGACCACCGGTGCCAGCAAGTGCTCGTTCGGCGCATGTTGCGAGCATGCAGGGTACGAGTGCGGCACCCACAATGTTGGCAGGCCGAGCACGTCCGCGAACACGTCGTTGGGCAGCGAGCCGCCGAGGTTTGGCAGCAGCGCAGGCTTTTTGCCGGTGGTCTGTGCCAGGGAGCTGAGCGCCCAACTGACCCACGGGCTTTGCGGATCCAGCCGAGTGGCATGCATCACATCGATGCGGCTTTGCTTGACCTCGACATTGCTGAAACCATGAGCATCCAGGTGGGCACGTACAGCCGGGATAAAGGTCGTGTAGTCGCTGTTCACCACGAAGCGAATATGGCAGTGGGCGTTGGCCTTGCCAGGGATCGCATGCACGGGTGCGTCCGGGTTGCCGGTCTTGAAGGCGATGACGTCGAGGGTGTTCCAGCCGAACACCTTTTCGCTCAGCGAGAGCTGCGGGTTACCCCAGTTGGCGTCGATTTCCGGATCGCCCGGTCCGCCACCGACGTCAATATCGGCCAGTGCCTGCCGAACCGGCTCCGGCAGTGTCTCGGGCATCAGGCCCGCAACTTTCACCCGACCGTGTTCATCGACCATGCTCGCGATGGCATTGGCCAGAATAATGCCGGGGTTGGCCAGCAACCCGCCCCAGTTGCCGGAGTGATGAGCGCCTTCGCGCAAATTGACCACCAGCTCGAAGTTGAATACACCGCGTGAGCCGAGAAAAATCGTCGGGCGTGATGCCGCAAGGCGCGGGCCGTCCGAGGCGATGAAAACATCCGCCGCGAGCTCTTTACTGTGTGCGGCACAGAACGCATTCAAGCCCGGCGAGCCTTCTTCTTCGCCCATTTCCAACAGCAGCTTGACATTGAAACCCAGCTTGCCGTCGCGAGCCTTGAGCGTTTGCTCCAGCGCGGTCAGGTTGATCAGGTGCTGGCCTTTGTTATCCGCCGTGCCGCGGCCGTACCAGCGATCGCCTTCGACCGTGACTTGCCACGGCGACAAGCCTTCACGCCATTGCGCTTCATAGCCGCGCACCACATCACCGTGGCCGTAGCTGAGCACGGTCGGCAGTTCTGGATGTTCAATGCGTGTGGCGATCAGGAAGGGGCCGCGTTCTGCCACCGGGTTGTTATAGACCGTGACGCTGAAGCCCATCGCCTCGACATGCGGGGTGATGAAGTCATTGAGGTAGCGATACAGCTCGGGCTGGCTGTCCGCTGCCTGGCTTTCGGTGTGCAAGGCGACGCTTCGTTCGAGCAGCTTAAAAAAATCGCCGTTGTCGAATTGCTCTGTGGTGTTGCTGATGGCCAGTGAACGACTCATGAGTGGATGAGCTCCAGTGTTTGGGCAGAATTGTCGTGAAGGTGGCAACGCACGTTGCCGCCGATAAGCGGACCATTGGCCGGATAGGCCGTTGTGCAGGGGGCGAAGCAGCTCGGGCAGCGCGGATGAAAGGCGCAACCGGACGGCGGTGACATGGGGTTGGGGAAGGTGCCGTGCAGGCCGATTTCAGGAATGCCCAAGCGCGGATCGGGCGTGAGCACCGAATCCAGCAAGGCGCGGGTATAAGGGTGGCCGGGGTTGGCGAACAACGATTCGCGAGTGCGTTCTTCGACGATGCGCCCCAGATACATCACTGCGACCCGGTCTGCGAGGTGTTCGATGACCGCCAGGTTATGGCTGATCAGCAGATAGGTCAGGCCGAATTCGCGCTTGAGGTCCTGCAGCAGATTGAGGATCTGCGCCTGCACCGACACATCCAGCGCTGATGTGGGCTCGTCGCAGATCAATACATCAGGGCGCATGATCAGCGCCCGTGCAATCGCCACCCGCTGGCGTTGCCCGCCAGACAGCTGGCTCGGGTAGCTGTCGATCACCCGCTTGGGCAGGCCGACCACATCAAGCATCTCTTCGGTCTTCTTGCGTCGCTCGGCGGTGCTGCCGATGTCATGCACGATCAGCGGCAGGGTGACGATTTCGCGCAGGGTCTTGCGTGGGTTCAGCGAGGAGTACGGGTCCTGGAAAATCGGCTGGATATGCCGGGACATTTCCTTGCGATCAGTCGCCGCCAGATGTTTGCCATTGACCAGCACATCGCCGCTGGTAGGCGGCAACAGACCGAGCAGCATCTTGGCCAGGGTACTTTTGCCGCAACCGGACTCGCCCACCAGACCCAGGGTCTCGCCACGCATCAGGCGCAGGGAAACGCCGTCCACGGCCTTCAGGGTGGCGGCGGGTTTGAAAAAGCCCTTGTTGATCCGAAACTCGCGGCGGATGTCACACAGCTCTAAAGCGATGTCTTTTTTCATGACCTTGCACGCTCCTGAAGGCGAATCGGTGCCGGGTTCGGTGCGGCGAGCAGGCAGCGCGCCATGTGTCCGTCCTGTTCGACTTCGGGGATGTTTTGCGCGCAGTCCGGTGTCGCCTGGCTGCAACGATTGCGGAACGCACAACCTTGCTGTTCGCCTACCAGACTCGGCACAAGGCCCGGAATCGAACCCAGCGCCTCACCCGGTTTAGTCCGGCCAGGGATTGGAATACTCGCCAGCAGACCGCGGGTGTAAGGATGCTGCGGGTTCTCGAACAGTTGCAGGGCAGGGGCGGTTTCGACGATTTCCCCGGCATACATCACTGCGACCCGATCGGCGATCCGTGCCACCAACCCAAGGTCGTGGGTGATAAAGATCACCGCCAGGCCGAGTTCTTTCTGGATGTCGCGAATCAAGCGCAGGATCTGCGCTTGAATAGTCACGTCCAGTGCCGTGGTTGGCTCATCTGCGATGATCAGGTCCGGTTCGCACATCAACGCCATGGCGATGATTACCCGCTGGCGCAAACCGCCAGACAATTGATGCGGATACTGACGCAAGCGCTCGGTCGCATTGCTGATACCGACTTTCTCCAGCATCTGCGCGGCGCGAGCCAGGGCATCCTTGCGCGACACCTTGCGATGCTGAGTCAGTACTTCGCTGAGCTGATCGCCAATGCTGTAGGCGGGGTTCAGCGAGGTCATCGGTTCCTGGAAGATCATCGCCAGACGGTTGCCGCGCAGGTCGCACATGCGCCGCTCGCTCTGGTTTAGCATGTCGATACCGTCCAGCGTCAGCCGTGACGCGGTGCGTTTGGCCTTGCGTGGCAACAGGTCCATCAGCGCCAGTGAGGTCAGGGATTTGCCGCAGCCGGATTCGCCGACGATGCACAGCATTTCACCGCGCTCGACTTCAAAATTCAGACCGCGCACGGCATGCAGCATGTCATCCGGTGTCGGGCTGTTGCCCATTGGAATGTCCACGCGCAGGTTTTCCACATGGAGTAGTGCCATGTTCGGTACCCTCTTTAGTTACGGCCGTCTATCAGTTACGGCCGTCTGGCAGGATCAGATCGCGCAGGCCGTCGCCGACCAGGTTGATGCCCAGCACCAGAATCATCAGGGCGACGCCGGGAATGGCGATGACCCACGGGGAAAAGAACATGTAGGGTTTGCCTTCAGCGATCATCAAACCCCAGGACGGCGTCGGCGGCTGCACACCAACCCCGAGGAACGACAGTGCTGACTCCAGCAGGATCGCGTGGGCCATTTCCAGCGTCGCGACGACGATCAGTGCACCGACCAGATTGGGCAGAATTTCACTGACCAGAATGCGCAGGGTCGAGCAGCCAAGCGCCTGGGCCGACGCCACATATTCAGCATCGCGAATCTGTTGCACAGAAGCCCTGACCACCACCGCGAAGCGATCCCATAACAGGCAGCCGAGCAGCACGATGACCACTTTCAGTGAGCCGCCCATCAGCGAGGCCGAGGCCAGTGCGACCATCACGACCGGCATCGCCAGCCGGGTGGTGATCAGGTAGCTGATAAATGCATCGACCTTGCCGCCGTAGTAACCCGCCAACAGCCCCATGACGGTGCCGATAAAGCCGGAAATCAGCGCCGCCGCAATCCCGATGAACAGCGAAATGCGTGCGCCGTAGAGCAGTCGTGACAGGTAATCACGGCCCAGCTTGTCGGTGCCAAGGACGTATTCCCAGGTGCCGTGGGCCATCCATACCGGCGGTTTCATGCGCAGCATCACGTCTTGCGCGTAAGGGTCGTAAGGTGCCAACCACGGCGCGAACAGTGCGCCAGCGAAGATGATCAGCAACAACACCGCGCCGATGGCGAAACCACGATGACGAAAGCTCTTGCCAAGTACTCGGCTCAGGCTGCTCGGTGGTGGCAGGTAGTCATTGATCGTGAGGGTGGTGGGGGTGCTCATGTAAGCCTCCTAGCGCACGCGAATGCGCGGGTCGAGCAGTGCGTTGAGCACATCGGCCAGCAAGGTGAGGATGATGTAGATCACCGCAATCAGCAGGACCACGGCCTGTACCACCGGGAAGTCGTCACGGGCGATGGCGTCCCAGGCGAGTTGCCCGATGCCTTGCAGGGAAAACACGGTTTCGATCACCACCGAACCGCCGAGCATGAAGCCGAACTCCACCGCCGCCAGCGCGACTACCGGAATCAAGGCGTTGCGCAGTGCGTGCTTGAACAACACGCGGGCAGGGCGCAGGCCCTTGGCGCGGGCGGTGCGGATGTAATCGGAACTGAGCACATCAAGCATGCCGGCGCGGGTCAGCCGCATGATTGCCGGAGTCGCGTAGTAGCCCAGGGCAATGGCCGGCATGACGAAGTGCAGCAGGGTCGAGTTGCCGGACACCGGCAGCCACTTGAGCGTCACCGCGAACACCACGATCAACATCAGCGCAAACCAGAAACTTGGCATTGCCTGACCCAGCACCGCAATGCTCAAGGCCAGTCGGTCAACCCAGGTGTCGCGTTTGACCGCGGCCAGCACGCCCAGGGGAATTGCCACCAGCAAGGCGATGCCCAACGCCATGGCGCCCAACCCGAGGGTAATCGGCAAGCGGCTGGCGACGAGGTTGTAGACCGACTCCTGAAAGAAAAATGAATTGCCCAGGTCCAGCCGTAGCAAATCGCCCAGCCAGTTGAAGTACTGGGTCGGTAGCGGTTTGTTCAAACCGTATTGCACGCGGATCTGTTCGATCTGTTCGCTAGTGGCTTCCGGTCCGCCAATGGCAGTGGCTAGGTCGCCGGACAGATGCAAAAGAGAAAAGCTGATCACCGACACGGTAATGGCAACGCAAATAGCGATGCCCAGACGGCGCAGAAGGAATCCAAGCATGGCGAGTTTCCTCATATCTATTGGGTGACATGTGTGAGGACGTGTCTGTGGCAGGGACGAGTCCAGGCGCTACGGCACCTTTGGATCAGTCCGCCAGCTTGCGCATTACTTCCACGTGGACTCGACGAAACGCGGCAGCTCATCCGGGTACGGGGTGAACGCGAGTTCGGAGGTGTAGGCGTAGTTCATCGAGTAGTTGAACAGCGGCGCCCAATAGGCCTGTTCGCTGATGCGCTGCAACGCCTTGCGGTAGTTGTCCTTGCGCACTTGCGGGTCGAGGGCATTGTCGGCGGTCTGCAACCAGCCCTGGACTTGTGGGTCCTTGATGTTGTCGTCCGGGTTGCCCTTGAACCAGGTACCGGCCGACGCCGAGGTGTCGAGGATCGAGAACGAGCCCCAGGCCTGAAACGACATGGGTACCTTGCCACCACGTTGCTGATCGCGCAGGGCGGCGTACTTCAAGTAGCGCAGCTTGGCGTTGATGCCCACGGCGCGCAGGTTGCCGATGATGGCTTCGACGTAATCACGGTCGCGATAAGCGAAGATTTCTGTCTCGAAGCCATTTGGGTAACCGGCTTCGGCGAGCAGCGCCTTGGCCTTGGCCGGGTCATAGTTGTAGACCGTGGCCGCGGTAGTATCGCAGCCGAACTGGCCTGGATAACAGGCAACCTGCAGGGGTTTGGCTTCGCCACCCACCAATTGCGTGGCCAGCGCATTGCGGTTGATCGCATGGTTGATGGCCTGACGCACCTTGAGGTTCTTCATCGGCGAGTTTTCAGTGGAGGTGCCCCGAGCATCAAGAATCAGGAAGCCGATGCGCATGGTTTCGCCGCTGGTCACGGTCAGGTTCGGCATGCCTTTGAGGTCGACTGCCTGATCCGGGGTGACACGCCAGGTCCAGTCGACACCATCGGTCATCAGCTCGGCCAGGCGGGTTTCCGCATCCGGGATCACCCGGAACTTGAGGTGGCTGATATGTGGCTGGCCTTGTGGGCTGTCCGGGAAGTAGTCCTTGTTGATCTCCATGGTCACGCCTTCGCCGGCCACCACCGACACGGCTTTATACGGCCCGGTGCCAATGGGCTTGCGACTGAATTCGGCCAGGCCGACCTTCTCGAAATACTGCTTGGGAAACATCGGAACGGCGTTGGACAGGTATTCCAGTGCGGGAGGGAAAGGCTTCTTCAAATGCAGGCGAACGCTGTAGTCACCGGTTTTTTCGGCGCTCTTGATCCAGTCTACGTTTTGCACGGTAACGACTTTCGCTTCGGGCGACACCACGTAGTTGAGGGTGAACACCACGTCGTCGGCGGTGAACGCGTCACCGTTGTGAAATTTGACGCCTTTGCGCAGCTCGAAGTCGATGGTGGTGTCGTCGACCTGTTTCCAGCTGGTGGCCAGCATGGGTTTGTATTCGCCGCTTTTGGGATCGCGGTAGATCAGGTTGTCCCAGATCAGCCGGCCGAGAATCACACCTTCGCGTAAATCGTTGTGATAGGGACTGATGTTTTCAGGCTCGCTGTCGGAAGCGTAAACCAAGGTGTCGTTGGCTTTACCGGCATGAGCCGGAAAACTGATGATGATGCCCATCAGCGCAATACTGCAGGCGAAACCTTTGATGCCCATGCCGTCGTCTCCGTTGGCGAGTGTGGTTGAATCAAAGGGCAGCGAGTCGCAAATGCGTAAGGAGGATGAAAGCTCAGGCAAGGTTTTTTTGGTCTGGACACGAATGTAGGGAAAGGCTATCAATGCCACAAGAATAATATTTCGATACTTCCTTTGCCGAAAAGGCAACCCTTGGAGGCGCCGATGCAACTGTATGGCGTGCAGTCCACAGCACTGCGCTATTTTCTCGAAGTCGCGCGATGCGGGTCGATCAGCGAAGCCTCATTGCGACTGAATGTAGCGGCATCAGCGGTGAGCCGACAAATTTCCAAGCTTGAGGTGGCTCTGGATGCCAGCCTGTTTGAGCGTCGTGCCCGGGGCATGGTGCTCAGCGAGGCGGGGGCGCGATTGGCGGCATATGCGCGCAAGTCGCAGCTTGAGGCCGAGCAGGTGGTGCTGGAAATTACCGAGCTGCATGGCTTGCGGCGGGGCCATGTGCATGTTGCTTGCTCGGAAGGATTTGCACTGGAATACATGCCCAGGAGCATCAGCGCGTTCAGGCGTGAGTATCAGGGCATTCATTTCACATTGGAGGTCTGTGCGCCTGCGCAAGCAACTGAGAAAGTTCGTTCCGGCGAAGCCGATCTGGCGATGACCTTCAGCCTGACGCCGCAAAAGGAAATCAAGGTTGAACATGTCCTGAGCGGGGCGATTTTCGCCGTGGTCTCCAATTCTCATCCCTTGGCCGGGCGTGAAGCGGTCACCCTTGCCGAGTTGCAACCCTGGCCCATTGCGTTACCCAAGGCTGACACCACCATACGGCAGCTGTTTGACATCTGTTGCGGCGTACAGGGGTTGTTGTTCGACCCGGTGTTGACCACCAATTACGTTGCCGCGCTCTACAGCTTCGTCCGCGAAGAAGGCGTTATCAGCCTGGCCAGCGAAATGACCTTGCACAAGCAGGTGGCGGACAAGGCGCTGCAATGCGTGCCGATCCTTGATGAAGGCATGCAGGCACGCCGCATCGAACTGCAGAGCATGGCTGGGCGCAATTTGCCGGCAGCGGTTTCAGCGTTCAGGGATTTTTTGATTGCTGAGCTGGTGAAAGCCAAACGTCGCTGAACACCATCAGTAGGGCGTTGCCGCCGAGTTCAAGGGCAACGCGATTGATGGGTTGGCCGACCGTGGCGATGCGTCCGGTGTTACGTCCCTCATCCGTAGATGACCTGCGCACAGGTCAGTCCAGAAGTTCTGCTCTGTGCGCCAGTGCGGTCATGAGTTGTGAAAGATTGTCGGCAAGGGTGAGGATCTGCTGGCCTTGCACTTCATCCTGTTCGCTGTCGCGTTGCGAGGTCGGGCGCACGCAACTGATGCTACCCACGACTTTGCCGTCGCCATCGAATATGGGCGCCGCCAGGCCGAAGACGTCAGCATCCACTTCGCTGATGCTCAGCACATATCCCTGGCGGCGCAGGCGCTGCAGCGAGCGTCGGAATTGCTCCCACGTCTTACCCAGGTTGCTGGATTCGACATCACTCGGGTTTTCCAGAAATATCCGGCTTTGGTGTCGCGAGCCCATATTGGCCAGAATGACTTTGGAAGTGGCGCCCATGAACAACGGTCTTGGCGAACCTCGTGAATAGCTCACCTGATTGGACAGATTGCCGGTTTGATGGACGCAGACCACTTGATCCTTGAACGATCGACACACCAGCCATGCTTGCTCGGCGCCCCACTTTGGAAAGCTGGGCTCGAGTGCATGTGCGGCACGAACCAGCGGATCACTGACGCGCAGTTGGCGATCCCAAGTGATGATTCTCGCGCCCAGAGCGTAGCGCCCGGCCTCTACCTGAAACAGCAAATTGGCCTCGGCCAGTTCACGTACGTAACGGTAGGCGGTGGAGCGTGTGAACCCCAGCGCATTTCCCATCCCATCGACCGTCCAGATTGGATGGCGCTCGGTAAACAGGTCCAGGATTCGCAACATCCGCTCCAGGCTGGAGCCTTTGCTGTCAGCCAGGTGCTCGGCGTTGTCTTCGCAATCAAACGGTCTTTGCATGTCAGCGCTCGTCTACATTATTGGTGCGCAGGATACCAATTCGCTCGATTTCGATTTTGACGATATCACTCGGCTTCATCCAGGCCGGGGCGGCCGGCCGGAATGAACTGGAGGGGAGCACTTTGCCAGGGCTGGCAATAACCGGCAGAAAGCCGATTTCACTCAACCCCAGGCGGGCAGGTCTTTGAGCGCATCAGCGCCCGTTCGCTTTGTGAGCGTGTTGGTTGTCGCTTGCTTGCGGGGTCCAGTCGCAGCAAGGTAATCGCCGTCAGCGCGATGGCGCCCGGGATCAACGCTGCGATGAGGATCTCTGTCAAAACCCAGCCGGCCGCCAGCATCAAGCCTCCGCAAACAGGCCCTGTAATGGAACCCACGCGCCCGACGCCTAATGCCCAGCCGATACCTGTGGAGCGTATTTCCTGTGGGTACAACTCGGCGGCTAAAGCGTTAAGACCGGCCTGCGCGCCCTGTACCAGAATGCCCAGCGCCAGCATCGCGGGGAAAAGCGAATAAAGCGAAACCGGCAATTGGCTGAGCGCCAGCACGACCGCCAGGTAGCCCATGAACTCGAGGGTCAGCACATTGACCGAGCCCCAACGGTTCATCAGCCAGCCTTGTATCACTGAGCCGATCACACCTCCCAGGCTGAACAGAATAATCGCGCGGATCCCCATGCTTAGCGGTGCATGGGCTGCCACCAGCAGTGTCGGGATCCAGCTCATGATGAAGTACAAAATCAGCAGGTTCATGGCGTACGGCAGCCAGAGTAATAGCGTGCGACGCCACATGCCGGCGGTGAAAAGACGGCTCAGGGAAGTAGAGGAGGTTGCCTGTTGACGCGCACGGCCAAGGCTGGCGGGCAGTTCGGCGAGATCGGGTGCGAGCCGCTTGATGATAGCGCTCAGGGCAGGGCGACTGCCGGGCTTGCGACTGAGGAACTCAACCGACTCCGGAAGCCGCCGTGCCACGACGCCGGCGACCAGCAAGGGCAGCGCGCCACCAATCAGGAAAAGGTTTTCCCATCCCCAGGTGGCGAGGAGTTGGTCGACCGTCAAACCTGCCAGCATCGCGCCCAGTGGCATGCCACAGAACAGCAGTGTGACGGCACTGCGCGCATAACGCCGTGGGCTGTATTCAGAGATCAGCGCCACCAGGTTGGGGATCGCGCCGCCAAGACCTATACCGGTCAGGAAGCGCACGACCAGCAATTGCGGAACGCTGTTAACAAAAGCGGTCAGTAACGCGAATGTGCCGAACAACAGGATCGACAACACCAGAATCTTCTTGCGCCCCAGGCGGTCCGCCATAGGGGCAAGTAGCAGGGCGCCGAGCATCAAACCCAATAAACCTGCCGCGAACACCGGGGCCAGGGCTTGGGGCGTCACGTTCAAGGTCGAAGCCATGGCCGTCACCAGGAATCCGACGATCTGGGTATCGAACCCGTCAAGCACTGCAACCAGTACGCAGAGGGCGAGCAGCTCCCACTGCAAGCGACTGACAGGCCGGGCGTCCACTACGTCGCAGAGGATATTGCTGGGGGTAGGTGTGTGCATGAACGTACCTCTTATTGTTTTTATTGTCTGGGGCAGGCAGGTGTCCTCGACTACGGCCAAATCTATTACTAAGCAAAAATCCTGTAAAGACAAAATACTGCAAAATCCCAAATTGCAGGAAATATGTATTTTTTTATTTGATGGCTCGACCGCGGGCGTCGTTCTTGGCGTGATCTGCCGCATCTGGCTGTTGCCCGAAGAGGGAACGGTGTGGGAGTTGGCCCTGGTTATCGCGCTCTATAAATGCGAGCCAAAATCTTCACTCGGTTTTGAGGCGCGTTGAGGAACAGTGCATTCCTTCGCCCACCCTTTGGGCACTCCATGATGTGGACGAACGTTCTGGGTATGTCCATGGACGCGTAGCTCTGATTGGCGATGCTGCTCACGCCATGCTCCCCCATCAAGGTGCCGGCGCAGGGCAGGGACTTGAAGATGCTTGGTTTCTCGCACGCTTACTGGCTGATCCGCAGGTTCAAAGCAGGTCACGAGGGGCGTTGGTGCGGTAACCCAACGACACCAACACGCCAAAAATGAGTGGAATGAACGTAGGTCGTGATACCGCAGTTTTCTTCGTTTACACCCAATCTATTTAAGTACCATCTCGTGGTTCGGACCTGCTGGAGTTTGCATTTCTCAGGCCGCAAAAGCGTTCTCATCCGCGCCCGTACTTTTTCTTGTACAAAGTCGTCCTCGATATGCCCAACTGTCGAGCTGTGGCACTTATGTTGCCGCCATTAACCTGCAAAGCACTTTCAATTGCGCGTTGCTGCGTCTGCCTCAGATCCATCGGCGCTTTTGTAGGCGGTGGCGCAACCGACAGTGATAAGCCCTCAAGCATGATCATCATGTCATTGCCTGCAAGGGCACTCGCCAATCGAAGGGTTTGCTCTAACTGACGAATATTTCCCGGCCAGGCCTGTTCTTGCAGTGCCAGCAACGCATCTGGATGCAGTGGTGGGGCGTCGAAACGCTGGCGCAGCCGTTCCACTAATACGGCGAAATCAGTGCGCTCACGCAGCGCCGGTAGGGTAATAGCCAGGCCATTGAGGCGGTAATACAAATCTTCGCGAAACGCCTTGTGAGCGATGCGCTCAGCCAGATTACAGTGGGTGGCGCTGATCAGTCTGACGTCCAAGGGGGTGCGCACGGCGCTACCCAAACGTGATATTTCTCGCTCTTGAAGCACCCGTAGCAGGCGGGTTTGAAGGGCGAACGGCATGTCGCCGATCTCGTCCAGCAGCAAAGTGCCGCCGTTGGCGGCGGCAAGTTGCCCAGCGTAGCCACCTTTGCGCGCACCGGTGAAGGTGCCTTCGGCATAGCCGAAGAGTTCGGACTCAATCAGGCTTTCCGGAATTGCGGAGCAATTGATCGCAACGAAGGGCGCTTCAGGATGCAAATGCTCGTGCAGCGCACGAGCGAAGACTTCCTTGCCGGTGCCGGTTTCACCCTGCAGCATAATCGGCACGCCAGCGGCGAACGCCTTGTGTGCTTGTGCCAGTTGCCGGTTAACAGTGGGGTCTGTGCCCATAGGGGTCGACAATTGCGGACTTGAGACGATGATCTTGGATTCCGGTAACAGCATCTTGGCGTATAAACGCGAGCCATCCGTGAGGGTTAGCTGTTGGGCGTGCTCCGCGCTGGCGACGGTTCGGGTTTCAAACAACTGCTCGATGTGGCACTCGATTGGGGCGAATTGCTCTAGTCCCAACAGGCGTTGTGCGGCGCGATTGGCGTTACAAATACGCCCTCTGGAGTCGATCGCGATCAGTCCTTGCAACGGGGTGCCCAGCAGACGCCGATCATGCTGGAGAGACAGGATCTGGCAGTTCTTTAGCGTGCCAAATAGCAGATTCTCAGCTGCCATAGCGGCATGGCTCAGTTGCTCCAGGACCGCTGCAATCTGCCGTTCGCCAGTGCCCGTGATATCAAGCCCGCCGATGAAGTCCCCGTTCAAGCCGCGAATGGGGACACTTGCGCAGAATATGTTGCCGAAGTCGTTGAGATAATGCTGGTTGCCAATCAGCACCGTCGGGGCACAGGTGGCAATGGTGCAACTGGGTGCCGTAGTTCCGAGATCCGCCTCCTGGATTCGCCGACCGACCTGCAGCTCGCGTAGAGGTCCATATAACTCAGGCGCCTGCCTGGCGTGGACGATAACCCCTTGCGGGTTGACGCAGAACAATGTCCACGAGGCCCCGCCTATTTGCTGCCATAACCGATCGATCTGAGGCCCGACATACTCAGCCAGTGAACGATCGTTGTCGTTCAGCGGGATCAGGCTCTCAGGGCCCGCTCGCCAATGGTCTGACGGCAGCAGGCCGCTTGCACGTGAGCGAAACCACGATTCGGCTACGACAGGGGGAACCAGACCGACAGGCAAGTCTGCGCCTTCACTGAAACGCCTACGGGCATGGAAAAGGCGTTGCTGGTCGACCAAGGCGTGGGCATCCATTAAAGACACCTCTAATAATTATAGGGATTACTGCTCGGACCACACAGCATAGGCAGGGCCCGCGATAGCCACTGATTTATACCCAACGACCAGCAAGGTCAATATCTGCATAACAATCAGAACACCAACAGCGCACGCAAATTAATACCAACGTCCTCCTGAAAGCCACCGACAGCTCGCACGTCGTGGGTCAATTGCGCGCTAAGTTGGACGGTGCGTCCGACCATCTGTTGAAACTCCATTCGTACCTGCTGAACCTCGGTCTTCTGCCCTGTGTAATCACCGTCCAGATATTGCTTACCGCCGATGCTGGCGCTGTAGCCGAGGGCCATGCGCTGCGTCGGATTAAAGTCATAGCGCAGATTGCTCTGCACCTGGTAGGTGGGGTCCTGTTTGAGCGTCTGATTTCCAGTGCCTGCATTAGCGTTGTGACCATAGGCTACGACATCGCCGTACAGCTCCATGCCCAGTTTGCCCCACAGCGGTTCGACCCAGCCCAGCTGCAGGTCGCCTTTGTAACGGTTTTCGCCCAGGTTCAGCGCGTCGTGACGATCGTAGTTGCCCCAAGGCAGGTAGAGCAAAGGTGTAATGCCGAAGTAGCGACCGCTGACGCCGGCCTCTGGCTGGTTAACCAACCAGAAGGTCGCGCCCAAAATAGGGTCGGCCAAGCCACTGGCACTGCCCAGCGCATGCCCACCGATACGCGCGTCGTAGACATGTCCAAACGGCAGGAGAATCTGTGGGTCGACCGTGATTCCGCCAATCTCGGTGAAGTGGATCAGGCGCAGGATGCTGATATTGGATTTCAGGCTGGTCTGACGACGGCTGTCTCCGGCCCCGTCTGTATCGTAGCGGTCGGAATGACTGTATTGCTGATACCAGGCCGCGACACTGGTGCCAGCGGGAAGGGCTGTATAATCGCCAACATTGACGTCGACTGCCCAGGCGGGGGTGGAACCCAGGGCGAGCGCCATGGCGCCCACGTAAACGCGAGATATAAGTCGCATGTTCGACTACCTTTCTTGTTTTTATTTGCGTGATATGGCCCGGAGCATCACTGCTCCGGGTCAAAAGGTTATGGCGCGATGCGAATGATCGGCTTGAGCGTTATGCCTTTCTCGCTGTCCTCAGCGGCCTGGTTGATCTCGTCGAAGCGGTAGAATTTCACCAACTTGTCGAAGGGAAAGCGCCCCTGCAGATAGAGGTTCACCAGTTCCGGGATGAACTTCTTCGGCACGCTATCGCCTTCGACGATGCCGCGAATGGTCTTGCCACCCAATAGCAGATCATTGACGTCGAACTCGGCGGTGGTGCCTAGCGCGGGGGCGCCAACGACGCCGAGGCTGCCGCGACTGCCGAGCGCATCGACGGCTAGACGCAGCACCGCCGGACGCCCCGTAGACTCCAGGGCAAAATTGACACCGCCGCCCGTGATCTCGCGGATGGCCGCGACCGGGTCAGTGTCCTTGCTATTGATGACGTGGGTCGCACCCAACTCCGTGGCCAAGGTCAACCGTGACGGCACCACATCCACGGCAATGATGGTGGTGGCGCCCGCGACCCGTGCAGCGAGTACTACGCTCAGGCCCACCGCCCCCCCGCCAAACGCGGCGAAGCTGCTGCCGGGGGTGACCTTCAGCGAGTTGATTACCGCCCCGGCCCCAGTCTGGATCCCGCAACCGAGCGGGCCGAGCAATTCAAGCGGTGCTTGGCGACTGACTTTGATCGCGTTGTTTTCACGACTCAGTGCAAAGCTGGCAAACGACGATTGGGCGAAAAAGTGATCGTTCAGACGGGATCCCGCCTCATCCTGCAACGCGCTGCCGCCCTCCGGATCGCCACCACTGAAGTTACGGCCAAAAAACTCCTGGCAGTAGGACATGTGCCCGGCACCGCAAGACAGGCATTGGCCGCAATAGCCGTAGGTGAGCACCACATGGTCGCCCACTTGCAGGCCCTGGACAAGCGGGCCGACGGCCTCGACGATGCCTGAGCCTTCGTGGCCCAGTACCGCCGGTAACGGCACGGGGTAGTACTGGTCGCGGACGATCATATCGGTGTGACACATGCCGGTGGCAACGATACGTACGAGTACTTCATCGCCTTGCGGTTCTCGAATCCGCGCATTTTCCAGCACGAAGGGCGCACCTTTACCACGGGTAATGGCAGCTGTGATGGGGCGGTAGACTTGGGTGCTCATTATTTTTGTTCTCCTGGTTTTAAAGCGGATAAGCCGGTGCTTCACCTTTAACGGTGAGCCACTGCCATTGTGTGAATTCTTCCCAATTGGCTGGCCCGCCAATACTGGTCCCGTTGCCGGAGGCGCCCACGCCACCGAACGGATTAACCACTTCGTCGTTTACGGTCTGGTCGTTGATGTGCAGGAGGCCGACTCTAAGCTGCTCGCCTAGCTTCAGCGCACGGCCAACGTTCTGAGAAAGAATGGCGGCCGACAGTCCATACTCGGTGTCATTGGCCAATTCGATGGCCTCGGCATCAGTGTCAAACGGCACGACCACGGCCACAGGGCCGAAAATCTCTTCGTGAAACGCCGGGTTGTCGCGGGTCACACCGCTGAGTACGGTGGGTTTGAAGAACAGTCCCTCCGATGTGCCTCCTGCCGCCAGCGTCGCACCTGCCTGCACGGAGGCATTGACGACATGCAGCGCATGGTCACGTTGCTGCTGATTGATCAAAGGCCCCAGATGTACCTGTCCACTGGCGGGGTCGCCAACCACAAGGCTGTTGGCCTTGGCCACCAACTTTTCCAGCAGGCGCTCGTAAATGCCCCGTTGCACCAGCAGGCGGCCCGTCGACATGCAGATTTGCCCCTGGTGCAGATAGACGCCCCAGGTGGCATTGGCCAGGGCCAGCTCCAGGTCGGCGTCGTCCAGCACAATAAGGGCGTTTTTTCCGCCCAGTTCCAAGGAGACTTTTTTCAGGTTGCGGCCCGCGGCCTCACCGACCTTGCGACCGGCACCGGTGGAGCCGGTGAACTGAATCATCGCCACATGCGGATCGCTGGTGAGCGCGGCGCCGGCTTCCGCTCCTCCTGGTAAAACGTGCAACAGGCCCATCGGAAGACCTGCCAATTCGAAGATCCGGGCGATGACAAAACCGCCGCATACCGCCGTACGTAAGTCGGGCTTTAGCACAACACCGTTGCCTGTCGCCAGGGCTGGGGCGACCGCGCGGATGGCCAAGTACAAAGGGAAGTTGAACGGCGAAATAACCCCGACCACGCCTAGCGGTCGACGGCGAGCAATGCTTAAACGCCCAGCGCTTGAGGGCAACACCTCGCCTTGGCTTCGAGACGGCATGGCCGCGCTCTCATGGAGCACCTTGATGCTAAGGCTAGTTTCAAACTCCGCCTTGGGCCGCGTGGAACCACTTTCCTGAATCAGCCATTGCACGATGGCCTCAAAATTGTCCTCTGCGGTTTTTGCAGCCCGGCGTAGTACGGCCGAGCGCTCGTCGTAGTGCAATTGGAACCATGCGCTTTGCGCGAGGCTGGCCGCCTGGGCTGATTGCGCCACTTGGCGGGCATCAGCGCAGGCCAGGCTACCGAGCGTGTGGCCCGTCGCCGGTTCCAGCACATCTGCAGAGCTGGCCGTCATCGTCCAAGTGCCCGTGAACAGCCTGTTATTCCACAGCGCCGCAGGGAGGAAATCACTTTGTAATTCGCTGCTCATATCGAGGGTGCCCTTGTCAGACCTGATTCGTGGGTGTGTGGTCATCTGACAGCAGGGGACGTGCCAAAACGATGCGTGAATCGCAACTTATTGTTTTAAAAGGAAATTATTAAAATAATTTTTACGTCTTACCGATCCACTGTTCAGAATCTGGACGCTTCGCTATGGGCAGGCGTCCATTTTCTGAACACTCAAGCCAACTCAGAAATTCCACGCAATTCCAGGCACGCCTTCAATACGGTCGATTTATCGCCTGCCCGATAACTGACGACGATTGGGGAGCTCACGCTGGCATCCAGCAGCGGTGTGTAGCCGATGTCGTCTCGGTGCAGGCGCTGCACCGAGGCAGGCACCAGCGTGATCCCCAGGCCCGCAGCCACCAACCCAATTGCAGTCTGCAGTTCGTTGGCCATTTGAGCCAAATGGATGCTTAAACCGCGCAGGGCAAATACCCTCAAGCACATGGTCGGCATAACTTGGACGGGGGCTGCCGGGATAGAGAATGAAAGGTTCAGCGGCCAATTGCTGAAGGCTCACCGGCGCGCCCAATAGCGCATGTCCGGCGGGCAATGCTGCAACCAGCGGGTCTTCGTGAACCATTTGCTGAGTAATGGACGGAGCATGGAACAGTAAGCGACCGAAGCCGATCCCTAGCCACCGCTTGCTGCCCGATGCGACACGGCGGGTGTCCTCGCACACGCGATCGAGTTGAGCAAGCAACAAGTTGGAGTGCTCCTGAAAAAACGCCCGGCCTCGGTCAATCGCAGGGGCCGGCTGCGGTCGAGTAACGCCACGCCAATCTCGCATTCCAGTTGCTGGATCTGCTGACTCAACGGTGGCTGGGCGATGTGCAGTTCTTCAGCCGCGCGGGTGAAACTCAGGGTGCAGGCCAGCACCCTGAAGTAACGCAAATGGCGCAGTTCTATGATACCTCCAAGGTATGGCGAGAGACTTATTCAATATTGGACGGGCCATTTAGCGGAGGTCAGTCTTTGATGAAGAACAAATAGAATGCACACGGAACGCTCATGACTGCTATCACCATCGAACGCTTCGATACCCATATTGTGGTTCGCACCGCTGCTGACCGGCCAGGATGCCAGCGCCAGCGTGCGCGTCGATATCAATCAGGCCTGGAGTGAAGCGGTGGCAGTACGCGCTTGCCATTTGCTGGCCGATGCCGGGGGCGACATTGTCACGCCATGACCGGGCTGGCAGGGTGCGTCTGAGTGCCCATAGTCCTATTCCGTTGATGGCGGATGAGGCGATTGAGTCAGTGCCCGACGGCTTTGCCTTGGCCCAGATGGGCGCCGCCTCGATCTTTGCCCTGAAGATTGCCACGTATGGCGCGCTTTGCCCGCCGCTGATCATCTTCAAATAAACAGGAATCCACGCCATGCTTTTTCAGGTACGCATGACCGTCAAGCTACCTACCGACATGCCAGTCGAGAAGGTGAATAAGCTCAAGGCGGATGAAAAGGAATTGGCCCAGCACCTGCAACGAAAGGGCATCTGGCGACATCTCTGGCGCATTGCTGGGCTTTACGCCAACGTCAGCATCTTCGACGTTCCGGATAATCAAGCGCTGCACGATACCCTGATGCAGTTGCCGCTTTACCCGTTCATGGAGGTCGAAGTCACAGCCCTGTGCCGACATCCATCTTCGATCCACACCGACGACCGCTGAGTTCATCCAGTCAGCGACACGTAAATCGACAAAAACAATGAATTGATGAGGGTAAGCACCATGACCGTACGTATTTCCCAAACCGCTGAAGTGCAGCAATTTTTCGAAGGCGCAGCGGGCTTTGATCAACCGGCTGGCAGTCAGCGAATGAAGAACGTGGTGCATCGCGTGCTGAATGACACCATCAGGATCATCGAAGACCTACAGATCACCCCCGAAGAGTTCTGGAAGGCCGTCAATTACCTCAACGATCTTGGCAACCGTCAGGAAGCCGGGTTACTGGTCGCAGGCCTGGGGCTTGAGCATTGCCTTGACCTGCTGATGGACGCCGAAGACGCGCAGGCCGGGCATGTCGGCGGCACCCCACGCACCATCGAAGGTCCGCTTTACGTGGCTGGCGCTCCCCTGTCGAAGCACTACGCGCGGCTGGACGATGGCCAGGATTCCGGCACGGTATTGTTCATGACCGGTCAGGTTCGCGGCACCGATGGCGCGCCGCTGAGCAACTCCACCGTCGACGTTTGGCACGCCAACACCGGGGGCACGTACTCATACTTCGACCCCTCGCAATCGGAGTTCAACCTGCGCCGTCGCATCCAGACTGACGCCGAAGGCCGCTACCGCTTCCAAAGCATCGTGCCGTCCGGCTACGGTTGCCCGCCAGATGGCCCGACCCAGCAATTGCTTGACCAACTGGGGCGCCATGGTCAGCGTCCGGCGCATATTCATTTCTTTATCTCGGCGCCTGGCCATCGTCACCTGACGACGCAGATCAATCTGGCTGGGGACAAATATCTGCACGACGACTTCGCCTACGCGACCCGAGACGAGCTGATCGCCGAGATTCGTTTCTCCGAGGATGCCAACGGCCCGCGTGCAGATATCGAATTTGACTTTGTTTTGCAGCCGACCGCCGCGGCGGAAGATGAACGTCGGCATGAACGGGTAAGGGCATTGGAAGTCTGATCAGTCATTGCCGCCCGAGCCTGCGTAGCGTTTGCTGGCGGGGGCTTTGTGGCTTCTATCCGGCCTTGCATAAAAGAATAAGAGAGGCGCAGACATGACCGTGTTATTGACTGAGCGCAGTCAGATTTTCGACCGCGCAGATGCCTATGCAGTGTCCGACTACGTTAACCAGCATGTAGGCAGTCACCATATTCGCCTGCCGCCCAAAGGCCACCCCCGGGCGAGTATCAGCCATCGCAACTTTTCGAGTCTGGACTTGTGTCGCATCAGTTATGGAGCCCCGGTGCAGGTCATCTCTGAGGCGCTGGAGACGATCTATCACTTGCAGATCCTACTTCACGGTCATTGTCGATCGGTGGCTTGGGGACGGGAGCAGATTTTCCGTGCGGGCGAGGTCTTGCTGATCAATCCGGATGACCCGGTCGATCTGACCTATTCCGCCGACTGCGAGAAATTCATCGTCAAATTGCCTGTCAGGCTGCTCGAAAACGCCTGCCTGGAGCAGCACTGGGTGCTTCCCCAGCAGGGCATTCGTTTTGTTGCCGAGCGCCATCAACTCAGTGCAATGAGTGGCCTTTTACAACTGCTGGGTTTGATTTGCCACGAGGCCGAGAACACAACGCAAGGTGAGGTTCAGGCGCTGTACGAACGGATTGTCGCGAACAAACTGCTGGCGCTATTGGGCAGCAACGTTTTGCGGGTTGTCCCCCGAACTGAAGGCGGCGGCGGATTTGATCGGGTGCGACAGTTCATCGAAGAGCATCTGACCGAGGACATCAGCATCGAACAGCTCATGGTCGTGGCGCGGGTCAGCGAGCGTTCGCTGTATAAATTGTTCGAGCGTCAGGTCGGCCTGTCCCCCAGGGACTACATGCGCCAGTGCAAGCTGGAGCGGGTGCATACAGAGCTGCAAATGGCAGCCGCGCGAAGCGTCACCGAAGTTGCGCTTGATTATGGTTTTCTGCATTTGGGGCGCTTCTCTGAAGCCTATCGCAAGCGTTTTGGCGAACTGCCTTCGCAGACCTGGCGGCGCCAGCGTCAGCAGGTTGCGCCAGGCGGATAGTGATTTGCAGTCATCGGATATTGTTGGGGTAGGCGAGCACGTAGGGTGAGGGGGCCTGATACAAGAATAACCGAGGGCCTACCCCATGATCAGCACTCTCGACAGACTCGCCCGTCAACTCAGCGAATCCGTTCAGGAAGATCCCGCTACCGGGGTTTTCCGTTGCCGCCGTGACATCTTCACCGACACCGAACTGTTTGCGTTGGAGATGAAGCATATTTTTGAAAGTGGTTGGGTGTACCTGGCGCATGAAAGCCAGGTGCCAGAAATCAACGATTACTTCACCACCTACATCGGTCGTCAGCCCGTCGTTGTCACTCGCGACAAGCAAGGGGCACTGCACGGGCTGGTCAACGCCTGCGCCCACCGCGGCGCTATGCTGTGCCGCCGCAAGCAGGGCAACAAGGGTTCGTTTACCTGCCCGTTCCACGGATGGACCTTCAGCAACGCCGGCAAGCTGCTCAAAGTAAAAGACGCCAAGACCGGTGCCTACCCCGACAGCTTCGATTGCGACGGCTCTCACGACCTCAAACGTCTGGGCCGTTTCGAAAACTATCGCGGCTTTTTGTTTGGCAGCCTCAACGAAGCGGTTCCGGAACTGAGTGATTACTTGGGCGAAACCCGGGTCATCATCGACCAAATGGTCGACCAGGCACCGCAGGGGCTGGAGGTCCTGCGTGGTAGCTCGTCGTATGTATACGACGGTAACTGGAAGCTGCAGATCGAAAACGGTGCAGACGGTTATCACGTCAGCTCAGTGCACTGGAATTACTCGGCAACCATGGGCCGGCGTAATTATGAGGCCCAAGGCACGCGTGCCGTCGATGCCAATGGCTGGTCGAAAAGTCTTGGTGGCGTGTATGCGTTCGAGCATGGCCACATCCTGCTGTGGACCCGCCTGCTTAACCCCGAAGTCCGACCGGTGCATGCCCATCGTGCAGCGCTCGCCGAGCGCCTCGGGCAAGAACGTGCGGATTTCATTGTCGATCAGACCCGCAATCTTTGCCTGTACCCCAATGTCTACCTGATGGATCAGTTCTCCACGCAGATCCGTGTGGTGCGGCCAATCTCTGTAGATAAGACTGAAGTGACGATCTACTGCATGGCGCCCAAGGGCGAGAGCGCTCAGGAGCGCACAACCAGAATTCGCCAGTACGAAGATTTTTTCAACGTCAGTGGCATGGGCACGCCCGATGACCTCGAGGAATTTCGTGCGTGTCAGACCGGCTATCAAGGCGCGACGACCCTGTGGAACGACCTCAGTCGCGGTGCCAAGCAATGGATCGAAGGCGCTGACGACAATGCCCTGGCCATGGGCATGAACCCTCAGCTCAGCGGCGTGAAAACTGAGGACGAAGGCTTATTTGTGCGTCAGCACGCGTACTGGGTGACCAGCCTGCAACGAGCGATCGAGCTGGAAAAACAGGGCCTGATTGCGACTGACAAGGAGGCACTGTCATGAGCATTTCCCGCGAGAGCCTGCTGGCTTTTCTCTACCGCGAAGCGCGTTTGCTGGATGACCGCCAGTGGGACGAATGGCTGGAATGCTACTCGCCAAAGGCCGAGTTCTGGATGCCTGCGTGGGACGATCACGATACGCTAACGGAGGACCCGCAGAGCGAAATCTCGTTGATTTATTACCCCAGCCGCGACGGCCTGGAAGACCGGGTGTTTCGCATCAAGACCGAACGTTCCAGTGCCAGCACCCCAGAGCCGCGCACTGCACATTTCATCACCAACCTCGAAGTGCTCGCCGAAGACGCCGGGCATGTGGAACTGCGCTTTAACTGGCAAACCCTCAGCCATCGCTACAAGACCACGGATACGTATTTCGGCACCTCGTTCTATCACCTGGATATCAGCGCGCAACAGCCGCTGATCACGCGCAAGAAGGTGGTACTGAAAAACGATTACATCCATCAGGTCATCGACATCTATCACGTCTGAGGACAGACCCATGAAGTATTCCATAGCGCTCAATTTTGAGGACGGGGTGACCCGTTTCATCGACTGCAAAGTAGGTGAAAAGGTGCTGGACGCGGCCTTTCGGCAGCGCATCAATCTGCCCATGGACTGCTCGGACGGGGTTTGCGGTACCTGCAAATGCCGATGCGAAACCGGCGTCTATGACCTAGGTGACGACTACATCGAGGACGCGCTGAGTGAGGATGAAGCGCAAGAGCGGCAAGTGTTGACCTGCCAGATGGTGCCTCAATCAGACTGCGTTCTCGCCGTGCCGGTCCCTTCCAGCACGTGCAAGACCGGCACCGGCCGTTTCTCTGCCAGTATCACCCGCATTACTCGCCATGCCGATGCAGCGCTGGAAGTCAGTTTTGAACTGGATCAGGCGCCGGTTTTCCTACCCGGCCAATACGTCAACATTGACGTGCCGGGCAGTGGACAGACGCGCTCGTATTCATTCAGCAGTCGCCCGGGAGAAAAACACGCGAGCTTTCTGATCAAGCAAGTGCCCAACGGGCTGATGAGTAGCTGGCTGGAGCGCGCTCGGGAATCCGAAGAAGTCTCAATGACTGGACCATTGGGTAGTTTCTATCTTCGTGAGGTCACTCGACCGCTGCTGTTCCTGGCCGGCGGAACCGGGCTTGCGCCGTTTCTGTCAATGCTCGAAGTGCTCGCCGAACGTGATGAAATTCAGAAGGTATCGCTGATCTATGGCGTGACCCGGGATCAGGATTTGGTGATGGTCGAGGCCCTGAAAGCTCTCACTGAGCGCTTGCCCAATTTCAGCTTCGTCACCTGCGTTGCCGACCCTCAGACCTTCCATCCTCAGCAAGGCTATGTCACCCAGCACATGACCGCTGACATGCTCAACGGTGGCAACGTTGACGCGTATCTCTGCGGACCACCACCGATGGTCGACGCGGTGCGACAGTACTTCAAAGATCAGGGCGTCGTCCCAGCCAACTTCCATTATGAGAAGTTTACGCCCAATGCAATTGTTAGCGGCGACGCCGACCGAGGGCAGTGAAATGAACCCACGTTTCAAAGCAAAAGTTGCGCTAGTGACCGGCGCAGCCCAGGGCATTGGCAGGCGTGTCGCCGAGCGTTTGTTGGAGGAGGGCGCGTTCCTGGTCGCCGTCGACCGTTCTGAACTCGTTCATGAACTGCAGCATGACCGTGCGCTGACCTTGACCGCTGACCTGGAGCGGCACGCAGAATGCGCGCAGGTGATGGCCACGACCAAAGCGCGTTTTGGGCGCATTGATATCCTGATCAACAACGTCGGCGGAACGATCTGGGCCAAGCCCTTCGAGCACTACGCCGAGAGTGAAATCGAATCCGAAGTGCGCCGCTCTCTGTTCCCCACGTTGTGGTGCTGCCACAGCGCGCTGCCCTACATGCTCGAACAGGGCACCGGCGCCATCGTCAATGTTTCATCAATCGCCACACGGGGCGTGAATCGGGTGCCGTATGGCGCAGCCAAGGGCGGCGTTAACGCACTGACTGCCTGCCTGGCGCTGGAAACTGCCGGCAGTGGCATCCGCGTCAATGCTACCGCGCCAGGCGGAACTGAGGCTCCACCGCGCCGTATCCCGCGTAACAACCAACCGCAAAGCGAACAGGAGCGGATCTGGTACCAGCAAATCGTCAATCAAACCATCGACAGCAGTTTGATGAAGCGCTACGGGACCGTTGATGAGCAAGCGGGCGCAATTCTTTTCCTGGCCTCGGACGAGGCTTCCTACATTACGGGCGTGACGTTGCCGGTGGGAGGCGGCGACCTAGGCTGACTCAGCGGTAACATCTGCGGATCTCACATATACAACAAAAATAATGAGACTAACGCCATGAAAACTTATCTACGTACCTGGTTTTGCCGTAATTAAACTTTGCTATGGTTTTTTGGTGTTGTTCTATGCGCGTCGCAGGATGTATTTGCTAATAATGGCGTGATGTTGCCCGGCTACGGTTCACTCCCTAGAACTTTTCAGCGCGGATGAGGGCGTAGCCCAGGTAAGCGAACAGGCCCACGGCACATAAGCCGCTGGCGACATAAATGAAGGTCCAGTGTGAGCACGGTGTAACTCCCCTTGTTGAAGAAGCGGGGGAGGTTATGCGCTTGGGTATCAAGCTCGGGCACTGATTACAGGGGGCGGTATTTAGACGGTATATAGATGAGTGATTGCCGGGCGAACGAAAACAAGGGATAGCCCGGTGTCGGGGTATCCCTTGAAAAACTGGGGTTCTGCTGATTTCGGGGATCAGCTTATTTGGCTTTCTTTTTCTTTTCGCCGCGGGTGGCGAGGTGCTCGAAGCAAAACGCGGCGGTGCCGAAGAGCGCAATCATTGACAGGACGACCATGCCTAAAGTTGAACTTTCCACGATGACTTCCTACGGGTTTTGGGGGTAGGAATTGACGGTAGAGGGTGGGGGGGTAGTTGCTCAATAGGGACGACGGAATCGTTATGGGGAAGTTGGGATTTATACGGGTTCTTTACGGGCTGGGGGGGGAGGGTACATATCCGTTGCTGCGGTAAAGGCGGCTGGCGGTTCCGCTCTTACAGCGGGTCACTTTTGGCAAACGCCCGGAATGCCGGC
>NZ_VMSH01000032.1:0-22965 GCF_007713445.1 Pseudomonas sp. RGB
AACGCACCGCTGACCTGGCCGAAGTGCTGAAAGTCGCCAACCCTGCCTGGGAAAAGGGCAAGAACCCTGCGACCCGTGCGTTCCAGGGCCTGCGCATTCACGTCAACAACGAATTGGGCGATCTGGAAACCGGCCTCGAAGCCGCACTGGAAGCCCTGGAAGTGGGCGGTCGCCTGGTGGTGATCAGCTTCCACTCCCTGGAAGACCGCATCGTCAAACTGTTCATGCGTCGTCTGGTCAAGGGCGAGTCCGATAACCTGCCGCGCAACCTGCCGGTGCGTTTCGAAGCCTTTGTGCCGAAAATCAAAATCCATGGCAAAGCGCAGTTCGCTTCCGAAGCCGAACTCAAGGCCAACCCACGTTCCCGTAGCGCCGTCATGCGCGTTGCGGAGAAGTTGCGGTGAGCAAGCTTTTCGCCAAGCCCCTTCCGGGCGGCAGCTTCTTTATGTTGCTGCTCTTTATCGGCGTGCTGGTGTCCGCGATTGCGGTGTCCTACAGCGCCCACTACAACCGCCAATTGCTCAATACCCTGTACGGGGAATTGAGCGTGCGTGATAAAGCGCAGGCGGAGTGGGGCCGGTTGATCCTCGAGCAAAGCACCTGGACCGCCCATAGCCGCATCGAAGTGCTGGCGACCGAGCAGTTGAAGATGCACATTCCGGGCGCGGCCGAAGTTCGGATGGTGGCGCCATGATGAAACTTGAAGGCGCACTCTACCCTTGGCGTTTCCGCCTGATGCTGGGTTTGCTGGCCTTGATGGTGGGCGCGATTGCCTGGCGGATCATCGACCTGCAAGTGGTTGACCGTGACTTCCTGATCGGCCAGGGCGACGCCCGGAGCCTGCGGCATATCCCGATTCCTGCGCACCGCGGTCTGATCACCGACCGTAATGGCGAGCCTCTGGCCGTCAGTACGCCGGTAACCACCCTGTGGGCCAACGCCAAGGAATTGCAGGTCGCCAAGGACAAGTGGCCGGAACTGGCCGCCGCCCTGGGCCAGGACCCAAAAGCCTTGTCCGAGCGCCTGGAAGCCCAGGCCAATAAAGAATTCATCTACCTGGTTCGCGGCCTGACCCCTGAACAGGGCCAGCAGGTGCTCGACCTTAAAGTCCCCGGTGTCTATGGCATCGAGGAGTTTCGTCGGTTCTACCCGGCCGGTGAAACCACCGCGCACATGGTTGGCTTTACCGACATCGATGACCACGGCCGTGAAGGTGTGGAACTGGCCTACGACGAATGGCTGGCCGGGGTTCCCGGCAAACGGCAGGTCATCAAGGATCGACGCGGCAGACTGATCAAGGATGTCCAGGTCACCAAAAACGCCAAGGCCGGTAAGCCCTTGGCGTTGTCGATTGACCTGCGCCTGCAATACCTGGCCAACCGCGAGCTGCGTAACGCGATCATCGAGAACGGCGCCAAGGCTGGCAGCCTGGTAATCATGGACGTGAAGACCGGCGAGATCCTCGCCATGGTCAACCAGCCGACCTACAACCCGAACAACCGTCGCAACCTGCAACCGGCGATGATGCGTAACCGCGCAATGATCGACGTGTTCGAGCCGGGTTCGACCATGAAAGCCATCTCCATGAGTGCGGCCCTGGAAACCGGGCGCTGGAAGCCGAGCGACAAAGTCGAGGTTTACCCAGGCACCTTGCAGCTGGGCAAATACACCATTCGTGACGTGTCCCGCACTGAAGGTCCGGTGCTGGATTTGACAGGTATTCTGATCAACTCCAGTAACGTCGGCATGAGTAAAGTGGCCTTCGATATCGGCGGCGAAACCATCTATCACCTGGCGCAAAAAATCGGCTTGGGTCAACCCACCGGCCTGGACTTCCCAGGCGAGCGCGTGGGCAACCTGCCGAACTACCGCGACTGGAAAAAGGCCGAGACGGCCACACTTTCCTATGGCTACGGCCTGTCGGTGACCGCGATCCAGCTGGCTCACGCTTTCTCTGTATTGGCCAATAATGGTCGCATGGTTCCACTGAGCCTGATCCACGTCGACGAAGCACCGAAAGCCACCCAGGTGATCCCGGAAAACGTCGCCAAGACCATGCAAGGCATGCTGCAACAAGTGATCGAAGCGCCGCGTGGTGTGTTCCGTGCCCAGGTGCCGGCGTATCACGTGGCAGGCAAGTCCGGTACTGCACGTAAAACGTCGGTCGGCACCAAAGGCTACGCCGAGAACTCGTACCGCTCGCTGTTCGCCGGCTTCGGCCCGATGAGTGATCCGCGCTACGCCATCGTTGTTGTGATCGATGAGCCAAGCAAGGCCGGCTACTTCGGTGGCCTGGTATCGGCACCGGTGTTCAGCAAAGTGATGTCCGGCACCCTGCGCCTGATGAACATTACGCCGGACAACCTGCCGCCGACTCAACAAGCGAACGCCGGTCCACCGGCCGCTGCTGCCAAAGCCAATGGAGGGCGCGGCTGATGTCTCTTAGCTTGAACAAGATTTTTGCTCACGCCGGACGCGATCTGCTGATCCGCGAGTTGAGCCTGGACAGCCGTAACGTACGCGCCGGTGACCTGTTCCTGGCCGTGCCTGGTGGCAAGTTCGATGGTCGTGCGCACATCGCCGATGCCCTGCAACGTGGTGCGGCAGCCGTGGCGTACGAAGTGGACGGTGCCACCGTGCTGCCGATCACCGACGTGCCATTGATTCCGGTCAAAGGCCTGGCTGCGCAGCTCTCGGACATCGCCGGGCGCTTTTATGGCGACCCAAGCCGTCAACTGAACCTGATCGGCGTGACCGGCACAAACGGCAAGACCAGCGTGACCCAGTTGGTCGCCCAGGCGCTTGACCTGCTGGGTCAGCACTGCGGCATTGTCGGCACGTTGGGCACCGGTTTTTATGGCGCGCTGCAAAGCGGCCTGCACACCACGCCAAACCCGATTGCCGTGCAAGCGACCCTGGCTGACCTGAAAAAGGCCGGTGCCAAGGCAGTTGCCATGGAAGTCTCCTCACACGGTCTGGACCAGGGCCGTGTTACTGCGCTGGCCTTCGACGTGGCGGTGATGACCAACCTGTCCCGCGATCACCTTGATTACCACGGCACCATGGAGGCGTACGCCGCCGCCAAGGCCAAGCTGTTCGCCTGGAATGATCTGAAATGCCGTGTGGTGAATCTCGATGACGCTTTTGGCCGCCAGCTGGCTGCCGAGGACAGCGAATCGCGCCTGATCACCTACAGCCTGGAAGACTCCAGCGCCTACCTGTATTGCCGCGAAGCCCAATTCAATGACGAAGGCGTGCTCGCCAAATTGGTCACGCCGCAGGGCGAGCACCACTTGCGCAGCACCTTGCTCGGCCGTTTCAACCTGAGCAACGTGCTGGCTGCCATCGGCGCGCTGCTTGGCCTGGATTACGCGCTGGATGAAATCCTGCGCGTGCTGCCCAAGCTCGAAGGCCCGGCCGGCCGCATGCAGCGTTTGGGCGGCGGTTCGCAGCCGCTGGTAGTGGTCGATTACGCCCACACCCCGGACGCGTTGGAAAAAGTCCTCGAAGCCCTGCGCCCACATGCCAAGGGCAAGTTGCTGTGCCTGTTCGGCTGCGGCGGTGACCGTGACCGCGGCAAACGTCCGTTGATGGCCGAGATCGTCGAGCGTCTGGCCGACGGCGTGCTGGTTACCGACGACAACCCGCGCAGCGAAGACCCAAGCCAGATTTTCGATGACATCCGTGTTGGCTTTAAAGACGCGTCCAAGGCTACTTTCGTGGCCGGTCGCGGCGCCGCCATTGCCCAATTGATCGCCAGCGCCAGCGCTGACGACGTGGTAGTGCTGGCTGGCAAAGGCCACGAGGACTACCAGGAAATCAACGGCGAGCGCCATGCCTTCTCCGATCTGGTCGAGGCCGACCATGCCTTGACCGCCTGGGAGGTTGCCCATGCTTAAAGCGATGACGTTCAGCGAACTGACCCAGGCCCTGTCGGCCCGCGTAGTGTCGAGCGATTGCAGCTTCGACGGCGTCAGTATCGACAGCCGTAACATCAAGCCTGGGCAATTGTTTGTGGCCTTGGCCGGCCCGCGTTTTGATGGTCACGACTACCTGAACGACGTCGCTGCCAAAGGTGCCGTGGGTGCATTGGTGCAGCGTGAAGTGACCGATTCCACCTTGGCGCAACTGCTGGTTGCAGATACCCGTTTGGCCTTGGGCCAGTTGGGTGCATTGAACCGCGCCGCCTTCGATAAGCCGGTTGCAGCCATCACCGGCTCCAGCGGCAAAACCACGGTCAAGGAATTGCTCGCCGGTGTCCTGCGTACGCGCGGGCCGGTGCTCGCCACCCGTGGCAACTTGAATAATGATTTCGGCGCGCCGCTGACCCTGCTCGAGCTGGCCCCGGAACACACGGCGGCGGTGATCGAGCTGGGTGCTTCGCGCATCGGCGAAATCGCCTACACCGTGGCGCTGACCAAGCCTCACGTGGCGATTATCAACAACGCCGGCACCGCTCATGTTGGCGAGTTCGGTGGCCCGGAAAAAATCGTCGAAGCCAAGGGCGAAATCCTTGAAGGCCTCGATGCATCCGGCACCGCTGTATTGAACCTCGATGACAAGGCCTTCGAGACCTGGCGTGTACGTGCCGCCGGACGCAAGGTGCTGACGTTTGCCGTGGCCAATGCCGCCGCTGATTTTCACGCCTCCAACATCACCGTTGACGCCCGAGGCTGCCCGTCCTTCACCTTGCACACCCCGCAAGGCGACGAGCACGTGCAATTGAATCTGCTCGGCAACCACAACGTTGCCAACGCCTTGGCCGCCGCCGCCGCCGCGCATGCCCTGGGTGTGTCGCTGTTCGGTATCGCTACCGGCCTGGGCGCAGTGCAGCCGGTCAAGGGCCGTACCGTCGCGCAGCTGGCGACCAACGGCATGCGCGTGATCGACGACACCTACAACGCCAACCCGTCCTCCATTAATGCCGCTGTTGACCTGTTGAAGGGCTTTGCCGGGCGCAAGGTTCTGGTGCTGGGTGATATCGGCGAATTGGGCGACTGGGCAGAGCAAGGCCACCGCGAAGTTGGTGCCTACGCCAGCGGAAAAGTCGACGCGCTCTATGCCGTCGGCCCGAACATGGCGCACGCCGTCGATGCCTTTGGCCTCGGCGCGCGGCATTTCGCAACCCAGGCCGAGCTGATCCAGGCGCTGGGCGTGGCTGAACAAGACAAACACACAACCATTTTGATCAAGGGATCGCGCAGCGCGGTGATGGAAAACGTCGTCGCGGCCTTGTGTGGCTCAAGTACGGAGAAACATTAATGCTGCTGCTGCTGGCTGAGTATCTGCAACAGTTCCACAAAGGCTTCGCGGTCTTTCAGTACCTGACCCTGCGCGGGATTCTGGGTGTGCTGACCGCGCTGTCTCTGTCGCTGTTCCTGGGGCCGTGGATGATCCGCACCCTGCAGAACCTGCAAATTGGTCAATCGGTTCGCAATGACGGCCCGCAGTCGCACCTGTCCAAATCCGGCACCCCGACCATGGGCGGCGCGTTGATTCTCTCGTCCATCGGCATCAGCACCTTGCTCTGGGCCGACCTGCATAACCGCTACGTGTGGGTGGTGTTGTTGGTGACCTTGTTGTTCGGCGCCATCGGCTGGGTCGATGACTACCGCAAGGTGATTGAGAAAAACTCCAAGGGGCTGCCAAGCCGCTGGAAGTATTTCTGGCAGTCGGTATTCGGTCTTGCCGCCGCGATCTTCCTGTACACCACTGCGCCAAGCGCGGTGGAAACCACCCTGATCATTCCGATGCTCAAGGACGCCAGCATTCCACTGGGCATCGGCTTCGTGGTGCTGACCTACTTTGTGATCGTCGGCTCCAGCAACGCGGTGAACCTGACCGACGGCCTCGACGGCCTGGCGATCATGCCGACGGTGATGGTCGGCGGTGCGCTCGGCATCTTCTGCTACCTGTCGGGTAACGTGAAATTCGCTGAATACCTGCTGATCCCGTACGTACCGGGCGCGGGTGAACTGATTGTGTTCTGCGGCGCGCTGATCGGCGCCGGCCTGGGGTTCTTGTGGTTCAACACCTATCCCGCACAAGTCTTCATGGGCGACGTCGGCGCGCTGGCGCTGGGCGCAGCGCTGGGCACCATCGCGGTGATCGTTCGCCAGGAAATCGTGCTGTTCATCATGGGCGGTGTGTTCGTGATGGAAACCCTGTCGGTGGTCATCCAGGTGGCTTCCTTCAAATTGACCGGGCGCCGCGTGTTCCGCATGGCGCCGATTCACCACCACTTTGAACTCAAGGGCTGGCCCGAGCCACGCGTGATTGTCCGTTTCTGGATCATCACCGTGATTCTGGTACTGGTCGGCCTTGCCACCCTGAAACTGAGGTAGAAACGAGTGTCCCTGATCGCTTCAGACCACTTCCGCATCGTTGTCGGCCTCGGCAAGAGCGGCATGTCCCTGGTTCGCTTCCTGGCGAACCGGGGCACGTCGTTTGCCGTCGCCGATACGCGGGAAAATCCACCGGAGCTGGTCACGCTGCGCCGTGACTACCCGCACGTGGAAGTGCGTTGTGGCGAGTTGGATGTCGAGTTTCTGTGCCGCGCCGATGAGCTCTACGTGAGCCCCGGCCTGGCCCTGGCGACACCGGCTTTGCAAGCTGCTGCCGCACGTGGCGTGAAGCTCTCCGGCGATATCGACCTGTTCGCGCGTAACGCGAAAGCGCCGATTGTGGCCATCAGCGGTTCCAACGCGAAAAGCACCGTGACCACCCTGGTCGGCGAGATGGCGGTTGCGGCCGGCAAGCGCGTGGCCGTGGGCGGTAACCTCGGCACGCCGGCGCTGGACCTGCTCAGCGACGACGTCGAGCTGTACGTGATGGAACTGTCGAGCTTCCAGCTCGAAACCACCCACGACCTCGGTGCTGAAGTGGCCACGGTGCTCAACGTCAGCGAAGACCACATGGACCGTTACAGCGGCCTGCCGGCCTATCACCTGGCCAAGCACCGGATTTTCCGCGGAGCCCGGCAAGTGGTGGTCAACCGCCAGGACGCCCTGAGCCGTCCGCTGATGGGCGAAGGCCTGCCGTGCTGGACCTTCGGCCTCGGCAAACCCGACTTCAAAGCCTTCGGCATCCGCGAAGAGAACGGCGAGAAATACCTGGCCTTCGAATTCCAGAACCTGATGCCGGTGCGCGAGCTGAAAATCCGTGGCGCGCATAACCAGTCCAATGCCCTGGCGGCGCTGGCACTCGGTCACGCTGTTGGCCTGCCGTTCGACGCCATGCTCGCAAGCCTGCGCACATTCGCCGGGCTTGAGCACCGCTGCCAGTGGGTCCGCGACCTCGACGGCGTCAGCTATTACAACGATTCCAAGGCCACCAACGTCGGTGCCGCCTTGGCTGCCATCGAAGGCCTTGGCGCCGATATCGAAGGCAAGCTGGTGCTGATCGCCGGTGGCGATGGCAAAGGCGCCGACTTCAAGGACCTTAAAGGTCCGGTGGCTGCCCATTGCCGCGCCGTGGTGCTGATGGGCCGTGATGCTGATTTGATCGCCGCTGCCCTCGGTGACGCGGTGCCGCAAGTGCGCGCGACGTCCCTAGACGACGCCATCGCTCAGTGCAAAGCCCTGGCCCAGCCGGGTGATGCCGTGCTGCTGTCGCCAGCGTGCGCCAGTTTCGACATGTTCAAGAACTACGAAGAGCGCGGCCAGCTGTTCGCTCGCGCCGTGGAGGCCTTGGCATGAATTTCAGAAATATCATCAAACCGTACCCGTCGCCGATCATTACCGGGCGTGGCGTCGACCTTGATTTCCCGATGCTCGCCGGTTGCCTGGCGCTGCTGGGCCTGGGCCTGGTGATGATCACCTCGGCGTCCTCCGAAGTGGCCGCCGTGCAGTCGGGCAACACTCTTTACATGATGATTCGTCACTTGGTGTACCTGGTGATCGGCCTTGGCGCGTGCATCGTCACCATGATGATCCCGATCGCCACCTGGCAGCGCCTGGGCTGGATGATGCTGATCGGTGCGTTCGGCTTGCTGATCATGGTGATCCTGCCCGGCATCGGCCGCGAGGTGAACGGTTCGATGCGCTGGATCGGCTTCGGTGCGTTCAACGTGCAGCCGTCGGAAATCGCCAAGGTGTTCGTGGTGATCTACCTGGCCGGTTACCTGGTACGCCGTCAGAAGGAAGTGCGCGAAAGCTGGATGGGCTTCTTCAAGCCATTCATCGTGCTGCTGCCAATGGCCGGCCTGTTGCTGATGGAGCCCGACTTCGGTGCCACCGTCGTGATGATGGGCGCGGCCGCCGCGATGCTGTTCCTCGGTGGCGTCGGCCTGTTCCGCTTCACCTTGATGGTGGTGCTGGCCGTGGCCGCCGTGACGGTGCTGGTGCAGGCGCAACCCTACCGGATGGCCCGTCTGATTACCTTTACCGACCCGTGGTCCGACCAGTTCGGTTCCGGCTACCAGCTGACCCAGGCGTTGATCGCCTTTGGCCGCGGCGAGTGGCTGGGCGTGGGCTTGGGCAACAGCGTGCAGAAGCAGTTCTACCTGCCCGAAGCGCACACCGACTTTGTGTTCTCGGTACTTGCCGAAGAGCTTGGCGTGGTGGGTTCGCTGTGCACCGTCGCGCTGTTCGTGTTCGTGTGTGTACGCGGCATGTACATCGGTTTGTGGGCCGAAAAGGCCAAACAGTATTTCGCCGCGTATGTGGCGTACGGCTTGTCGTTCCTGTGGATCGGCCAGTTCCTGATCAACATCGGCGTGAACGTCGGCTTGCTGCCGACCAAGGGCCTGACCTTGCCGTTCCTCAGTTACGGCGGCAGTTCGTTGGTGATTTGCTGCGCGTGCCTGGGGTTGCTGCTGCGCATCGAGTGGGAGAGTCGAACCCACTTGGGCAGCGAAGAGATGGAATTCAGCGAAAGCGATTTTGCCGAGGAGCCGAACCATGGGCGCTAACGTGCTGATCATGGCGGGCGGCACCGGGGGCCACGTGTTCCCGGCCCTGGCGTGCGCGCGTGAATTCCAGAACCGCGGCTACACCGTGCATTGGCTCGGCACGCCGCGCGGCATCGAAAATGAATTGGTCCCGAACGCTGGCTTGCCACTGCATTTGATCAACGTCGCCGGCTTGCGCGGCAAGAGCAAGTTGTCCCTGCTCAAGGCGCCGTTCGTGTTGCTCAAGGCGGTGTGGCAGGCACGCAAAGTCATGCGTGCAGTGAAGCCGGTATGCGTGCTGGGTTTTGGCGGTTATGTGACCGGCCCTGGCGGCGTTGCCGCCAAGCTGGCTGGCGTGCCGGTGATCGTGCACGAGCAGAACGCCGTCGCCGGTACCGCGAACCGCCTGCTGGTGCCGTTGGCCTCGCGTGTGTGTGAAGCGTTCCCGAAAACCTTTGCGGCCTCGGACAAGTTGCGCACCACCGGCAACCCGGTGCGCACCGAACTGTTCATGGCCATTGCCCGTGAGGCATTGGCCGGGCGCAAGGCGCATCTGCTGATCCTGGGCGGAAGCCTGGGTGCCGAGCCACTGAACAAATTGCTGCCCGAAGCGTTGGCTCAACTCCCCGTGGAGTTGCGCCCGGAGATCTTCCATCAGGCCGGCAAGAATCACGATGAAATCACCGCTGCCCGCTACCGCGAGGCCGGTGTCGAGGCGAATGTGCAGCCCTTCATCAAAGACATGGCCCACGCCTATGGCTGGGCCGACCTGGTGGTTTGTCGCGCTGGTGCGCTGACCGTCAGTGAACTGGCCGCCGCCGGTCTGCCGTCCTTGCTGGTGCCTTTGCCCCACGCGATTGACGATCACCAGACCCGCAACGCCGAATATTTGGCCGGGGAGGGCGCTGCCTTCCTGCTGCCGCAAAGAACGACTGGCGCCGCCGATTTGGCCGCACGCCTGACTGAGGTTTTGATGCAACCGGAACGACTCAACAGCATGGCGAGCACCGCAAGCCGCCTGGCCAAACCTGACGCAACCCGCACCGTGGTCGACATCTGCCTGGAGGTGGCCCATGGTTGAGAATCAGAAAGCCATGCCACAACCCGAGATGCGCCGCATCCGTCGCATCCACTTCGTCGGCATCGGCGGCGTGGGCATGTGCGGGATTGCCGAAGTGCTGCTGAACCTGGGCTACCAAGTGTCCGGCTCTGACTTGAAAGAGTCGCCGGTCACCGAGCGCCTGAAGTCGTTCGGTGCGCAGATCTTTATCGGCCACCGCGCCGAAAACGCCGCCGAGGCTGATGTACTGGTGGTTTCCAGTGCCGTGAACACCTCCAACCCGGAAGTGGCCACCGCCCTTGAGCGCCGTATTCCGGTGGTGCCGCGCGCCGAGATGCTCGCCGAGCTGATGCGCTACCGCCACGGCATTGCCGTTGCCGGTACGCACGGCAAAACCACCACCACCAGCCTGATCGCTTCGGTGTTCGCGGCCGGTGGCCTGGACCCGACGTTCGTGATCGGTGGCCGTCTGAATGCAGCTGGCACCAATGCCCAGCTCGGCACCAGCCGCTACCTGATCGCCGAAGCCGATGAAAGTGACGCGAGCTTCCTGCACCTGCAGCCGCTGGTCGCGGTGGTTACCAACATCGACGAAGACCACATGGCAACCTACGACGGTGACTTCAACAAGTTGAAGAAAACCTTCGTCGAGTTCCTGCACAACCTGCCGTTCTACGGTCTGGCGGTGGTGTGCCTGGACGATCCGGTGGTGCGTGAAATCCTGCCGCAGGTCAAGCGTCCGACCGTGACCTACGGCTTCAGCGAAGACGCTGACGTGCGCGCGATCAATGTGCGCCAGGAAGGCATGCAAACTTTCTTCACCGTGCTGCGCCCTGACCGCGAACCGCTGGATGTCTCGGTGAACATGCCGGGCAACCACAACGTGCTCAACTCCCTGGCGACCATCTGCATCGCCTCCGACGAGGGCGTCAGCGATGAAGCCATCGTTGAAGGCCTGTCGCGTTTTGCCGGTGTTGGTCGTCGCTTCCAGGTCTACGGCCAACTGCCGGTAGACGGCGGCGACGTGATGCTGGTCGACGACTACGGTCATCACCCGACCGAAGTGGCCGCCGTGATCAAGGCCGTGCGCGGTGGCTGGCCGGAGCGCCGCCTGGTGATGGTGTACCAGCCGCACCGCTACAGCCGTACCCGCGATCTGTACGACGATTTCGTCAATGTATTGGCCGATGCCAACGTGCTGCTGCTGATGGAAGTCTACCCGGCCGGTGAAGAGCCGATCCCGGGCGCCGACAGCCGCAAGCTGTGCAACAGCATCCGCCAGCGTGGCCAGTTGGACCCGATCTACATCGAGCGCGGTGTGGACCTGGCGCCGATCGTCAAGCCGCTGCTGCGCGCGGGTGACATCCTGCTGTGCCAGGGCGCCGGTGATATCGGTGGCCTCGCGCCTAAATTGCTCGCGAGCCCCTTGTTCGCAACTGCGCAGGGGAAGTCGAAATGACAACGAACTACGACGCCCTGTTTTCCACGATCACGCCTGCCGACTTCGGCCGCGTCGCCGTGCTGTTCGGCGGCAAGAGTGCAGAGCGTGAAGTCTCGCTCAAGTCCGGCAATGCCGTGCTTGAGGCACTGCAAAGCGCCGGCGTGAATGCGTTCGGTATCGACGTGGGCGATGATTTCCTCGCCCGCCTGCAGGCCGAGAAGATCGACCGTGCCTTTATCATCCTGCACGGCCGCGGCGGTGAAGACGGCAGCATGCAAGGCTTGCTCGAGTGCGCTGGCATCCCTTACACCGGCAGCGGCATTCTTGCCTCGGCACTGGCAATGGACAAGTTGCGCACCAAGCAGGTGTGGCACAGCCTGGGTATTCCAACCCCACGTCACAGCGTGCTGTGCAGCGAAGACGATTGTATTTCTGCAGCCAAGGAACTGGGCCTGCCTTTGATCGTCAAACCAGCCCATGAAGGCTCCAGTATCGGCATGGCCAAAGTGAACTCGGCCGCCGAATTGATCGACGCATGGAAGGCGGCAAGTACCTACGATTCGCAAGTGTTGGTGGAACAGTGGATCCAAGGTCCCGAGTACACCATCGCCACCCTGCGTGGCCAGGTATTGCCGCCTATCGCATTGGGCACGCCCCACACCTTTTACGATTACGACGCCAAGTACGTGGCTTCCGATACTCAGTACCGGATCCCGTGTGGCCTTGACGCAACCAAGGAACAGGAATTGATGGACCTCACGGCGAAAGCCTGTGAGGCGCTGGGTATCGCCGGTTGGGCGCGGGCAGACGTGATGCAGGATGACCAGGGGAATTTCTGGTTCCTTGAAGTCAACACTGCGCCGGGTATGACCGATCACAGCCTGGTACCTATGGCAGCCCGTGCAGCCGGTCTGGATTTCCAGCAGTTGGTGCTGGCGATCCTCGCTGACAGCATTGAGCCAAGAGGCTAAACACATGAACGGCGCATCGCTTCGTCATCAGCCCCCACCAGCACCCGGCCGCAAGCCGGTGCCACGGGGTGCCAGCCGGATGGTGGCTAAAGAGCCGATGTCGGCGCGCCTGCCGAAAGCCAACTTTGGTTTCCTCAAGGCGCTGTTCTGGCCGGTGCTGCTGGTGGCGTTGGGCTTTGGCACATACGAGGGTGCGCAGCGCCTGTTGCCGTATGCCGACCGGCCGATCACCAAGATCAGTGTGCAGGGCGACTTGAGCTACATCAGCCAGCAAGCGGTACAGCAGCGCATCGGTCCGTACCTGGCGGCGAGCTTCTTTACCATCGACCTGGCCGGTATGCGCTCGGAGCTGGAGCAGATGCCGTGGATCGCCCATGCCGAAGTGCGCCGCGTGTGGCCGGACCAGGTGACGATCCGCCTGGAAGAACAACTGCCCGTGGCCCGTTGGGGCGATGAAGCGCTGTTGAACAACCAGGGCCAGGCGTTCACCCCGCGTGAGCTGGCCAACTATGAGCACCTGCCGCAGCTGTTCGGGCCGCAGCGGGCGCAACAGCAAGTGATGCAGCAGTACCAGGCCTTGAGCCAGATGCTGCGGCCACTGGGCTTCTCCATCGCACGCCTGGAATTGCGTGAGCGGGGCAGCTGGTTTTTGACCACCGGGGCAGGCAGTTCCGGCCCGGGCATCGAGTTGTTGCTGGGACGCGACCGCTTGGTGGAAAAGATGCGCCGCTTTATTGCCATCTATGACAAGACCTTGAAAGAACAGATTACGAACATTGCGAGCGTCGACCTGCGTTACGCCAACGGCCTGGCCGTCGGCTGGCGTGAACCAGCTGCGCCGACGACAGCCAAACCCGCTGTCGCGAAGAATTAAGAAGAGGCAGGACCCATGGCAAACGTGCAAAGCGGAAAAATGATCGTCGGTCTCGATATCGGCACCTCCAAGGTGGTGGCGCTGGTCGGCGAGGTCGGGGAAGACGGTGTTATCGAAATCGTCGGTATCGGCACGCATCCGTCCCGGGGCCTGAAGAAGGGCGTGGTGGTGAACATCGAGTCCACCGTGCAATCGATCCAGCGCGCCATTGAAGAAGCGCAGTTGATGGCCGGCTGCCGGATTCACTCGGCGTTTGTCGGCGTGGCCGGCAACCATATCCGCAGCCTGAATTCCCACGGCATCGTGGCCATCCGCGACCGTGAAGTCAGCTCGGCGGACCTTGAGCGTGTACTCGACGCGGCCCAGGCCGTGGCGATCCCGGCTGACCAGCGCGTGCTGCACACCCTGCCGCAGGACTACGTGATCGACAACCAGGAAGGCGTTCGCGAGCCGCTGGGTATGTCGGGCGTACGTCTGGAAGCCAAGGTTCACGTGGTGACCTGCGCCGTCAACGCTGCACAGAACATTGAAAAATGCGTGCGCCGCTGCGGTCTGGAAATCGACGACATCATTCTTGAGCAGTTGGCGTCGGCCTACTCGGTATTGACCGACGACGAAAAAGAGCTGGGCGTGTGCCTGGTCGACATCGGCGGCGGAACCACCGACATCGCGATCTTCACCGAGGGTGCGATCCGTCACACCGCCGTGATCCCGATTGCCGGCGACCAGGTCACCAACGACATCGCCATGGCGCTGCGTACACCGACCCAGTACGCCGAAGAAATCAAGATTCGCTATGCCTGCGCCCTGGCCAAACTGGCCGGTGCCGGTGAAACCATCAAGGTGCCAAGTGTCGGCGACCGCCCACCGCGTGAGCTGTCGCGCCAGGCCCTGGCCGAAGTGGTCGAGCCACGCTACGACGAGCTGTTCACCCTGATCCAGGCTGAGCTGCGCCGCAGCGGTTACGAAGATTTGATCCCGGCCGGCATCGTGCTGACCGGTGGCACCTCGAAGATGGAAGGCGCGGTCGAACTGGCCGAGGAAATCTTCCACATGCCCGTCCGCCTGGGCGTGCCCCATGGCGTCAAAGGCCTGGGCGACGTAGTGCGCAACCCGATTTATTCCACCGGTGTGGGCTTGCTGTTGTACGGGCTGCAAAAGCAGACCGACGGCATTTCCCTGTCGGGCCCGAGCATTCGTGACAGCTATCGCGGTGGCGACGATGAAGCCAAAGCGCCGTTGTTCGAGCGCTTGCAGGCTTGGGTGAAAGGCAATTTCTAAAGATTTACCGCAACACCGTAATAAGCAGTAGGCGAAAAAACTAGAGAAAACGAAAGGAGAGGGAACATGTTCGAACTCGTAGACAACATCCCCGCAAGCCCGGTTATCAAAGTAATCGGTGTCGGCGGTGGCGGCGGCAACGCTGTCAACCACATGGTCAAGAGCAACATTGAAGGCGTTGAATTCATCTGCGCCAACACTGATGCCCAGGCGCTGAAAAGCATCGGCGCGCGGACCATCCTGCAATTGGGCACAGCTGTGACCAAGGGCCTCGGCGCTGGCGCCAACCCGGAAGTCGGCCGTCAAGCCGCGCTGGAAGACCGCGAGCGTATTGCTGAAGTGCTGCAAGGCACCAACATGGTGTTCATCACCACCGGCATGGGCGGCGGTACCGGTACCGGTGCGGCCCCGATCATTGCCGAAGTGGCCAAGGAAATGGGGATTCTGACCGTTGCTGTCGTAACGCGTCCGTTCCCGTTCGAAGGTCGCAAGCGCATGCAGATTGCCGACGAAGGTATCCGTCTGCTGTCTGAAAGCGTTGACTCGTTGATCACCATTCCCAACGAAAAACTGCTGACCATCCTGGGCAAGGACGCAAGCCTGCTGTCCGCATTTGCCAAGGCTGACGATGTTCTGGCCGGTGCCGTTCGCGGTATCTCCGACATCATCAAGCGCCCAGGCATGATCAACGTCGACTTTGCCGACGTACGTACCGTGATGAGCGAAATGGGCATGGCGATGATGGGCACTGGCTGCGCCAGCGGTCCGAACCGTGCACGTGAAGCCACAGAAGCGGCGATCCGCAACCCATTGCTCGAAGACGTGAACCTGCAAGGCGCACGCGGCATCCTGGTGAACATCACCGCCGGTCCTGACCTGTCCCTGGGTGAGTACTCCGACGTGGGTAGCATCATCGAAGCCTTCGCTTCCGAGCACGCGATGGTCAAAGTCGGTACCGTTATCGATCCGGACATGCGTGATGAACTGCACGTGACCGTGGTTGCTACCGGCCTGGGCGCAAAAATCGAGAAGCCTGTAAAGGTCATCGACAATACCGTTCACACCGGCCACAACAGTCACGCCAGTCAGCAAGCTGCCGCTCCAGCGCCTGCGCGCCAGGAACTGCCGTCGGTGAACTACCGTGATCTGGACCGTCCGACCGTGATGCGCAACCAGGCTCAGGCCGGTGCTGCGGCGTCCCGTAGCCCGAATCCGCAAGATGATCTGGACTACCTGGACATCCCGGCATTCCTGCGTCGTCAGGCCGATTAATGGAATGTATCAGGGCTATGAAGGTGATTGGTGTTCAGCAAAGGTCTGGTCTGTTATTATCGCCAGCCTTTGTTGATACCAGTTCGCAATTTGCGCTGAAGCGGTCCAAGCCATGATTAAACAACGCACCCTGAAGAATATTATCCGTGCCACAGGTGTAGGTCTGCACTCCGGGGAGAAGGTATACCTGACCCTCAAGCCCGCACCTGTCGACACCGGCATCGTGTTTGTTCGTGCCGACCTGGACCCTGTGGTGCAGATTCCTGCTCGCGCGGAAAACGTTGGCGAAACCACTATGTCGACCACACTGGTCAACGGTGACGTCAAAGTGGACACGGTGGAGCACTTGCTCTCGGCCATGGCTGGCCTGGGCATCGATAACGCCTACGTCGAGCTCTCCGCGTCCGAAGTCCCTATCATGGATGGCAGCGCTGGACCCTTCGTATTCTTGATTCAATCTGCCGGCCTGGAAGAACAGGACGCAGCCAAGAAGTTCATACGCATTCTGCGGGAAGTGACAGTAGAAGACGGCGACAAGCGCGCCACCTTCGTCCCGTTCGAAGGCTTTAAAGTGAGCTTTGAGATCGATTTCGATCACCCGGTATTCCGTGACCGCACACAAAGTGCAAGCGTGGATTTTTCCAGCACTTCGTTCGTAAAAGAAGTCAGCCGCGCCCGTACCTTTGGTTTCATGAGTGACATCGAGTACCTGCGCAAGCACAACCTCGCACTCGGCGGCAGCGTTGAAAACGCCATCGTGGTCGACGCGGATGGTGTACTGAACGAAGACGGCCTTCGCTATGAAGACGAATTCGTGAAGCACAAAATCCTCGATGCAATCGGTGACCTCTACCTGCTGGGCAATAGCCTGATAGGCGAGTTCAAAGGCTTCAAGTCGGGCCACGCCCTTAACAACCAGTTGCTGCGCAAGTTGATTGCACAGACAGATGCTTGGGAAGTCGTGACCTTCGAAGATGCCAGCACCGCACCGATCTCTTACATGCGTCCCGTTGCGGCGGTGTAAGTAACAACTCTCTTCTTTAGTTTTGAAAGGCCACCTTCGGGTGGCCTTTTTTTATGCTTAAAAAATAGCAAGTTGCGTGGTAATGACATTGTCGTGAAACGTGTTGCAACTTTCGACGGTGTTTTTGTAGGAACTGATACTTTTTCGTGTACCACACAGTCTTCGTGAGGCCGTTGAATAAAGTACCAACAGCTAAACGAGTTTTGAATTAACGCGAGATCAGTGAATACATACCTATTACTGTTGAAGGAATACCGATCATGAACGCTATCGCTCCAGCCGCTGTATATCGCAGCCCTGACCCTCAGCAACAAAACGTCAACAATAACCCACCCGAGCGCTCTTTTGCCGCGCCCTATACCGCGAATGTGTTCGGCGGTGCAGCGAAGTTTCAGCCGATCCCCACGGTGTCTTTTTTTCCGCGAACCTATGCCACCATCGCCGCCAGGGTCACCCCGATAGCTGGCGGCCCGAGCGCGGGTGTGAGCGCAACGGCACGGTTTGATCCCGTCATCAGCTTACGGCCCAATGACAGCGGCGGCCTCACCGTCAGCTTCGCACCCAAGATGCAGCTGGAAGTCGGCGGCAGTCTGAGGGCCGGCATTCCCAATATTTTAGGCACGGGCGTGGGTTTTAATGTGGGGGGCAGCCTTTCACAGCGATTTACGTTTGGCGCACCGGAATTCAGCGCCACTGTCCATCCAAGTGGAGAGTTCAACTTTAACGCTAATGTGAAGCCTTCAATTGTCAGCCAGCAATCACTGAGTGTGAATGGCGGTCTTGAGGGCAGCCTTGCCAGTTCTGGCGTTAGTGTGGGCGGTGGCGTGAACCAAAGTGTTACGCATATGACTGGGCAACATATAAACGTCGGCGGGGCGGGTCTTCAATTCACACTGTCTCCCACTGGTAAACCGACTATCACGCAAAACGCCGACAACACATTATCCATCGCCAATAGTTATACCTTTTTCCCCCGGACAAGTATTAACGCGAATATTCGAGCAGGGCAGGTGGGCGCCAATGGTGGAGCAGGCGTGTCACCGTCATTTACCCTTCAACACAAAGTTACCTTCAGTACCGACCTGACCAGCAAGTCCCCGCCAAAACACGAGTTTTCCGCAACATCGGGCGTTTCGGTCGATGGCTCCTTCGGTTTAAGCGTGTCTCTGTTGCCACCACAGTTTCCATTGAGTGTTACAGCGCAAGTGGGTGCTGACCCGAGAGTCTCGGTGTCAGGAGGTGGCAGCTACACGCTGTAAAGGCTGCCGCTGTGAAAAATGTACTGACTCACTGTCATCAGCAGGAGGCACCGTCAGCGTCGGGATCAAACCCAAGCTGACGGTGCGGCGAGCGGTGACTGAGTGGCCCAGGTGGCAGGCTCTTCAGGGAAAGGCTGCGGCATCCACGATGCGGTTGCGCCCGCTGTGTTTGGCCTCATACAGCGCCTGATCCGCGCTCAGCAACAATGCCTCCAGCGATACGCGGCTGCGTTTGTCCCAGGTACTCATGCCGATACTCACCGTAATCGGCCGTTCGGCGCCGGCACACCGTGGCAAGTGCTCGACGCTGCTGCGGATATGCTCGGCGATCACCCAGGCGCCTTTGGCGTCGGTGTGCGGCAGCACCACGGCAAACTCCTCCCCGCCATAACGCGCCGCCAGATCAGCCGGGCGGCGGATGTTGTCTTCGATGACCCTGGCCACCGTGCGCAGAGCCTCGTCACCGCCGTGGTGACCATGGCGGTCGTTGAAGGCCTTGAAGTGATCCACGTCGATCATCAGCAGCGTCAGCGGTTCGGTTGAGCGTTGCGCGCGGTCCCATTCCAGGCGCAGGCGCTGATCGAGGATGCGACGGTTGGCCAGGCCGGTCAGCGCATCGGTGGCTGCCAGTTCTGACAGCACTTGCTCGGCGCGGTGGCGGCGGCGCAGCTCGTTGCTGAGCATCCAACTCAGCCACAGCAGACCGATGCACAGCACGCCCGTCGCCAGGCTGATCAGCAAGGCTGCGCGTTTCCATTGGGCGAATACCTCATCGGTGGACAGTGCCACCGCGACGATCAGCGGCAAATTGCCGACCGTGGAAAAGCTGTAGAGCCGCTCTCGGTGGTCAACACTGGAAACGCCGCGAAAACTGCCATCGCGCTCCTTGAGCATGCGCCCGACATTTGGCTGCTGGCTCAGGTCCTTGTCGATCATGTCCAGTTCGAGCATGGGATGCTGCGCCAGCAGAATGCCCTGCTGGTTGATCAGGTTGATGGTGCTGTTGCTGCCGATATTCAGGCTGCTGAACAACTGGTGAAAATAAGACAAGCGCATGGAGGCCACCGCCACCCCCTGAAAGCGCCCGTCCGGCCCGGAAACGCGGCGGCTGAACGCAATGCGCCATTGGTCGTCGCACACGCAGCGCGCCATGAACGGGCGGCTGATGTACAGCCCGATGTCGGGGTCTTTGCGCTGGACCTGGAAATAATCGCGATCAGCGAAGTTGCCGGACTTGGGCGTGAGCAAGGACGAGTCGGCGATCACCTCGCCATTGGCGTCCAGCAGCAGGATGTCGCCCTTGTAGGGCGCGGCCGCGGAGCGGTCGAACTGCACCAGATGGCGGATATCGGCGGAGACGCTTTGCAGGTCGTTGCGCTCGGTGGCGGCGATCAGGCCCTTGAGGGCCATGTCATAGAGCTCGACGTTGCGCAGTACATCGGCGTCAATCAGTTGGGTGATGTTGTTCGCGGTGCGCGTGGCGGTCTGCAGGGTATTGGCGTGTTCGCGAATCAGCAGCACCGCCACGATCGCCACGATCAGCAGGGCCGTGAGGACACTGCCTAGGATCAGCAGGCGTTCCGGGCGACGTGTAGAGCGAGAAAGGCTCGGGCTCATCGGGCGTACTTCTGCGTCGAGGATGCCATTAGCGTAGTCCGTGTACGGCGTTGCAGCAGGTCAGGGCCCGGTGGCCTCCACAATCCGGTTTCGCCCAGTGTGCTTGGCCTCATACAGTGCCTGATCCGCGTGCAACAGCAGCGTCTCGAGTGACAGGTGACTGCGTTTATCCCAGGTACTCATGCCGATACTCACGGTGATCGGCTGTTCAGCGCCGGCGACGCGCGGCAGGTGCTCGACGCCGCTGCGGATATGCTCGGCGATCACCCAGGCGCCCTTGGCGTCGGTGTCCGGCAGCACCACCGCAAACTCTTCCCCGCCATACCGCGCGGCCAGGTCGGCGGGACGACGGATGTTGTTGGCGATCACCTGGGCGACCGTGCGCAGTGCCTCATCACCGCCGTGGTGGCCGTGGCGGTCGTTGAAAGCCTTGAAGTGGTCCACGTCGATCATCAACAGCGTCAGCGGCTCGGTGGAGCGCTGCGCGCGGTCCCATTCCAGGCGCAGGCGCTGGTCCAGGGTGCGACGGTTGGCCAGGCCGGTCAGGTCATCGGTGGCGGCCAGCTCCGACAGCACTTGCTCGGCGCGATAGCGACGGCGCAGTTCGCGGCGCAGCATCCAGGTCAGCCATAACAGGCCAATGCAGAGCACGCCGGTGGCGCCGCTGGTGAGCAGCGCGGCGCGTTTCCACGGGGCGAACACGTCTTCGCTGGCCAGCGCCACCACCACAATCAGCGGTAATTCACCGACATTGGTGAAGGTGTACAAACGCTCGGTGCCAGTGATGGCCGAGATCGCCCGAAAGCTGCCTTCGCCTTCGCGCAGTATGCGTTTGAAGTTGGGCCGATCGCTGAGGTCCTTGTCGATCATGTCGCGCTCCAGCAACGGCTGCTGGGCGAGAAGAATCCCCTGGTTGTTCAGCAGGTTCACCGAACTGCCATTGCCGATGGTGAGGCGGTTGAACAATTGATCGAAATACGCCAGGCGCATCGTTGCCACCGCGACACCGGCAAACTCGCCGTCCGGCCCCGTGACGCGGCGACTGAATGCGATGCGCCAGACTTGATCGCAGTTGCAGCGAATCCTGAATGGGCGGCTGATAAACAGGCCGGCTTGGGCATTCTGTCGATGCGCCTGGAAGTAATCGCGGTTAGCGAAATTGCGTGGCGTTGGCCACAGCGTCGAGGAGTCGGCAATCACTGCACCGTTGGCATCCAGCAACAGCACTTCGCCTTTGAAGGGCGCTGCGGTGGACTGGTCAAACTGCACCATGTGCCGGATGTCCGGTGACGCCTGCGCCAGGTCCTTGCGGGTGGTGGCCTTGATCAGACCCTCCAGCGCCAGGTCATAGAGCTCGACGTTACGCAGCACGTCGGCATTGATCAGTTGGGTGATGTTGGTGGTCGCGCGCTGGGCGGCCTGGACGGTGCTGGCGTGTTCGCGGTTCAGCAGCGCCGCGACGATAATCACAATCAGGGTGACGGTCAGGCTACTGCCCAGAATCAGCAAAAGCTCCGAGCGTGCAGGTAAAGAAGGAGGGCGGAGTTGACTCATCGCGCAGACTTCAACAGATAAGATACTGGCAGTTTAGTTCTACGCGATGAAAATTAGGGCATGGGCTAAAAAAGAAAGATTGGCGGGTTAGAACACGTTGATCGGGTAGTCCACGATCACCCGGTATTCGTCCACATCCCGATCCACCGCCGCGTAGCCATTTCCGCCGCGGTTGGTCGCCCATTGCAGGCGCACGGCCAAGTCCTTGGCTTTGCCGCCTTGCACCACGTACTTCAAATCGATGTCGCGCTCCCAGTGTTTGGCGTCCTTGCCATCGGCGCTGTACCAGGCGCTGTAGCCACGGCTGTTGGGGTCGACCTTGGTCAGGTCGGTCTTGCCGCTGATGTAGGAAACGGCAGACGTCAGCCCTGGCATGCCCAGGCCTGCGAAGTCGTAGGCGTACTTGAGTTTCCACGAGCGCTCGTTGGGGCCGTTGAAGTCCGAGTATTGCTGGGAGTTGTCCAGGTAGACGCTGTCGCCCTGGCTGATGTAGTCGAACGGCGTGTTGCCGTTGACCCGCTGGTAGGCGGCGGTGAGGCTGTGGTTGCCCACGCCCACGGTGAAATGCAGGCTGTAGGTGTTGTTGTCGATGCTGCCCAGCAACGACCGGCCGGTGTCCTGGGTGTGGTAATAGTGCAGGCCGGGGTTGAGGCTGACCAGGTCGTTCAGCGCGTAGGTGTAATCCAGGTCGTAGTAGTACTGGTGCCACACGTCCTTGAGTTCGGAAGCGTACAGGTTGCTGGTGACGCCCGGGATGGCGCTGAACGACACACCGGCCCAGTTCAGGTGCTGGCTGTCGGCGTGGTCCGGCAGCGTGCCGTAGCTGGTGCCGATGCGCCGGCGACCGCTCTGGTTGTAGAGCTTGGTGAAGCTGGCCTGGCCGCCTTCAAGCAGCCAGCCGTCGACGCTGTGGTTGGTCAGGCTTACGCCGCGGAAATCCTGCGGCATCATGCGGGTCATGCCGCCGGCGATTACCGGGTTGTTGAGGAACAGGTCGCCGGCTTTCAGCTCGGTGTCGAAGGCGCGCATTTTCAAGGTGCCGCCTGCGGTGGAGAACGAGCCGGGCGCTTTGCCGTTGCCGCTGCCATACGGCAGGATACTGGAGCCGTCGGTGCCGCCGCCGCCGTCGAGCTTGAGGCCGAGCATGGCGTTGAGGTCCAGGCCGAAGCCGACGGTGCCCTGGGTGTAGCCGGATTCGAAGGTGCCGATGAAGCCTTGGCCCCATTCCTTGCTGTCATCGGTGTGGATGTCGCGACGGTCGCGGTTCATGTAGTAATTGCGGGTGTTGATCTTGAGGCTTGCGCCGTCGACGAAACCGTCGGCGGGGGTGGTGTCTGCCGCTTGGGCCAGGGGGGCGATCGTTGTTGCAATCGCTAGGAATAGCGGGGTGAACGTCAGCGAGTTCTTCACCGGTGGAGCTCCTTTGGTCAATCGTAAGCGGCCAATGTCGTGGGGGTGTGCCTGGCCTTTTTTTACCGCAAAAAAAAGCCGCTGAAGTCAGCGGCTTTGAACAGATTCCCAGTGTAGAGCCCTGGAAATAAGTCGAGGGAAATTTGGGTGAGCGGGAAGCTGTGTTGGCCGTCGCGCTCATCGGTGCGTCAAATTAGCGCAGGTGAGCGGTGCGGTACAGAGTGTAACAAGATAATGACTGTTGCCCAAATTGCAACAGTCGCGGAGGGTTGTAGGGGGAGTGAGTACATATCCGTTGCTGCGGTAACGGCT
>NZ_VMSH01000033.1:0-21957 GCF_007713445.1 Pseudomonas sp. RGB
ATGGTAGTGTGGGGTTTCCCCATGTGAGAGTAGGTCATCGTCAAGATTAAATTCCGAAACCCCTGTCTGTTAACGCAGACAGGGGTTTTGTCGTTTTGGAGGACTGCCGCCGACTGAGAGAAGGCAGGTAAGTCCTCCCGGGTCGACCACATCAGATCACCCTGAACCCGGCCCACAAAAAAGCCAGTGCCTGAAAGCGGACACTGGCTTGTCAGAAACGCTAACAGATCAGAATTGATAGCTTACCGTCGCACTGACGTTACGTTCTTCGCCCAAATAGCAGAAGTTCAGGCTGGCACAGGACGCTACATAGGTCTCATTGGTCAGGTTGTTCGCGTTCAACCTTACATCTACGCCTTTCAACCCAACCCTGCCCAAGTCATACCCCAAGGATGCGTCAAACAAGGTGTAGGCCGGTACCTTCATTGTGTTCTCCGCGTCTGCCCAGCTGTAGCCGACGTACCGAACCCCGCCGCCAAGTCGCAAGCCGTCAAAGGCGCCGCTATCAAACGTGTAGTCCGCCCACACCGATGCCATATGGCGAGGTGCCTGCGTGGGGGAGTTGCCTTTGTTCTCGATCAAGTTGTCGGCTGAGCTCAATGTACTGACCATCGATTTTGAGTATTTAATGTCGGTAAAGGTATAGCTGCCCAAAATCTTCAGGTTATCGGTCAGTTGCATGTGTGCTTCCAACTCCAGGCCCTGCGAGCGAACCGCACCTACTGCGCGATAGAAGTTTTCTTGCGGAAGCTTCGTCGCCAGGTTTTCTTGGTCGATGCGAAACCAGGAAGCTGTAAACAGGTCATCCGTCCCCGGCGGCTGATACTTCAAGCCCGCTTCCCACTGCGTTCCATTGGTGGGTGCCAGCGGGTTACCGGCGCTGTCTGAATAGGAGTTCGGGTTGAACGACTCTGAATAGCTGACATAGGGTGCCAAGCCGTTATCAAACAAATACAGCGCGCCGGCTCGCCCAGTCAGCTTGGTACGCTTGTCAGAAATCTCTGTGCCCAGCGGTCGACCCGCTTCAGCGATGCGGTTCTCGTCAGAGGTCTCGACCCAGTCCTGACGCAGCCCTAGAGAGAACCGCCATTTATCCATTTCGATCAGGTCTTGTAGATAAACGCCAGTTTGCTCAAGGCGACGCAGATAGCTGGTCAGGCTGGCATTGCTGATAGCAGTGTTGCCATAGACCGGGTTGAATGCGTTGATTGGCTGCAGTGACCCGCTCGTCCAGTCCACCACCGTTTTACGTCGCTGATAATCAGCTCCCATCAGCACGGTATGTTGGGTGGCCCCGGTAAAAAATTCTGCCTGTAGCATGTTGTCGATGATGAACGCATGCAGCTTCTCATCACCTCCCGAGTAATAGCGATTCAACTCGTTACTGGTCGGTGTGGTCCAGCCATAGGCGTATACCTGATCCAATTGCACCTTGGAGTCGAGATAGCGCAAGTTCTGTCGCGCAGTAAACACGTCGTTGAATCGATGCTCGAACTGATAGCCGAACGACTGCTGATCACGTTTGTAGCCATCAACTCCAGGTTCACCTTCAAAGAAGTGGCTGGAGATGCGCTGGCCATTACGCTGATGCAATGCGCCGTCTGCCGGCATACCGCCGTGATAGCCGCCATCAGGATCATGCTGCAGGTACGCCTGGAGTGTCAGCGAGGTGTCTTCGGTAAAGTCGATGCTGAGTGTCGGCGCCAAGGCAAAGCGCTTTTCTTTGGCGTGGTCGAACTGCGTATCGGCCTTGTCCGCTAAACCGATAAGCCGATAGGCAATGCGCTTGTCGTCATCCACGGGTCCACTGAAGTCAAAACCCATGCCCTGCTGACCGTGACTGCCTGCCGTTGCTTGAACCTGATGGTAGGGCTCAAGCAATGGCTTCTTGCTGGTCAGCGCGACCAGGCCGCCGGGCGAGCTGCGTCCATAGAGGACAGAGGAAGGCCCCTTCAGAATGTCCACGCGCTCGAGAAAATACGGATCAACCTGCATGGTGCTATAGGTGCCGCTATCCCCCATGGACTTCAAGCCATCAAGGTAGATGTTGTCCACAGAACCATCGTTAAAACCGCGCATTGCCACGTAGTCATAACGATGGGTCGCACCATAGGGGTTGGTCAGTACACCAGGCGTGTAACGCATGGCTTGTGCGACGGTCTGGGAGCCTTGGTCGTCCATCTGCTCGCGCGTCACCACGGAGACGGTTTGCGACGTCTCCAGCAGCGCAGCGCTGGTCTTGGTTGCGATTTGGCTATGCGTCGCGTTATAGCCTTCCATGCTGCCTAAGGCATTACCCAGGGCGAAGCCTTTGATATCCGTTGTGGGCAGCGTCACGGTGCTGCTCTGCATCTGGGTCTCCAGCACAAAGCTGACACCATCTTGCGATACGGCCTGCAAGCCAGAGCCGCTGAGTAGATGATTCAACCCCTGCTCGGCTGAATACTCGCCGTGCAGCCCGGCTGATTGCCGGCCTTGGGTTTGCCCAGGCGTGCTGGAGAGGGTGATGCGTGCCTGACGGGCGAATTGATTGAGCACCTCGCCCAGGGCGCCGGCAGGCAGGTCGTAGCGCTGGTTAACCTGCTCGATGTTTGCTTGCCCAGCCATGCCGGCGATCGGAACCGCGCCCATGCCCATCGCGGTCGACAGCAATGCCGCACGGATGGATTTAGCCAAAAGGGGGTAGGAAGAGCACGATGAGTTGCCGGGAAAACGCGCTGTCATGATCAAGATCCGTGGAGGCCGGTGAGGGCTGATTGAAAGGCTTACTGTCTAAGCCGGTCTCACGGAAAAAAACCGCCAAAAAAACTTTATATAAAACATAAAAAATCAGGCTGAACGTTCCAGGCTTACCCACCAACGCGTGCGATAGCGCACTTCAACAGACAGCGTCTGTGCAACGACCGCCAACAATTTATCCGTGTCCTCCAGGCGGAAAACCCCCGACAACCGCAAGTCGCTGGCTTCTGCCGAACAACCCAGATAACCATGGCGATAGCGCCCTACCTCCGACAGGAATGCAGCCAGGCGCATGTTCCGTGTCACGATCAGCCCATCGACCCAGGCGCCCATGTCCATATCCAGCGGCGGCGCCAGCGTGGCATGCGTGCGATGTACCAGGTAGTTCTCTCCTGCATGGACTTGAGTCGACAGTCCGTCTGCCGAGTGTGGTGAGTGAATGGCCACGTTGCCACTGACCACACTCAAGCGTGTGCAATCGCTGTCTTGGCGCACGGCAAAGCGCCCGTCGATACCTTCGAGCAAGCCATGCCGAGTTTGCACCAGCAGTGGCGCTGAAGAAGGCGCGCCGCACGTCACCAGGATTTCCCCGCGAACCAGCGTGATCAGACGCTGCTGTGCGTTGAAGTCCAGGTCCACGGCGCTGTCGGTGTTGAGTTGCACGCGAGCGCCATCCGGCAATTGCACGCTGCGCCGTTCCCCTGTGGCGGTCGCAAGGTCGGACGTCCAGCGCTGCCAGCCGGTCAGGTCGCGGCTTAACCAGGCTGCCGAGCCCACCAACATGACGCCAGACAACATCTTCAGTGCCTGCCGCCGGCCCACGCCTTGCGAAGCATTTTCCAAGGCCACGCGCGCACCGGGAATCGCGGCCATTTGGCTGCTCAATTCCTGCTGCAGTGCTTGTACCCGCTGCCAGGCCAATTCATGGTCGTCATGCGCCTCGCGCCAGCGCTCACATTGTGCATGCAAGCGCACATTGGCCCGGTTATTACGCAGGCGCAGTGCCCAAGTGATGGCCTGCTTGACCACCTGAGGATCTGGCCCCGGGCGCGCGGCATTATCCATCGGGGTCACGTTTCATAACGCACTACGTAGCAGTGATACAGCGCCTGCGCGATATACCGTTCCACTGTTCGCAACGACACCCCCATCTGCAGCGCGATCTGCTTGTGCGCCAACCCATCACACTGAGCCAGCAGAAACGCCTGACGTACTTTCGGTTTCAATCCGTCCAGAAGACGGGCGATTTCCTCCAGCAGTTCCAGCACCAACATCCGCGCTTCTGCGCTGGGTGCCAACGCTTCAGGCAGGTGGGCAATAGACTCAAGGTAGGCGCGCTGGATTTCTTCGCGCCGCCAATGATCAATCACCAGGCCGCTGGCGATGCTTCGCAGAAAGGCGCGAGGAGCTTTGAGTTCAAGGCGTTCGGTTTTTTGCAGCAAGCGCACGAACGTGTCCTGAGCCAGGTCCGCTGCATCCGCTGCATTGCCCAGGCGACTGCGCAGCCACCGGTTGAGCCAGCTGTGATGGGCGCTGTAAAGCGTCTGCACCACAGGTTTACCAGGGATGTACTCGGTAGATGGCATTCACACAGGCCCGGCCAAACGTCACAAATGATAATTAGTCTCATTGTCTGGGAGGCTGAAAAATTTTGCAACGCCAGAGCCTGCAGATCTACCGCCGGTCGGTTTCCTACTCAAAATGAGGATGCTTCTCACAAATTTCTAAGATTTATCCTGGCCTGGCCGAAAGCCTGACGAGCCATGCGTGCACCGAAATAGAGCGGTCGCAGAGTCCGCCTATCCCGTTACATGGAATGTTCCACTCGGCACGCTCATCCCCATTTGGCAAAAGAAGTCGATGAAATGAATCTTAAGTTCAGTCATAAAATTCTGCTGGCCGCATCAGGCGTCGTGGTTCTCGCGTTCGCGTTATTCACGCTTTACAACGACTACCTGCAGCGCAGCACCATCAAGCAAAACCTGGACTCGTCTATCCAGCAATCAGGCGAACTCACGGCCAGCAGTGTGCAGAACTGGCTCAGTGGCCGCATTCTGGTACTCGAAAGCCTGGCGCAAAACGTTGCCCATCAGGGCACTCAGGCCGATCTTCCTGGTTTGGTTGATCAGCCGGCGTTCACCTCGAACTTCCAGTTCACCTACGTCGGGCAAACCAACGGGGTGTTCACCCAGCGTCCTGACGCGAAGATGCCTGACGATTACGACCCGCGTCAGCGCCCTTGGTACAAGCAGGCGGTGGCTGCCGATAAACCCATGCTGACTCCGCCTTACATGGCCGCAGTCGGCGGGCAGATCGTAACCATTGCTCTGCCCGTCAAAAAGAACGGTGAGCTGTTGGGTGTGGTCGGCGGTGACCTGAGCCTGCAAACCCTGGTGAAGATCATCAACTCGGTAGACTTCGGCGGGATCGGCCATGCGTTCCTGGTCAGCGCCGATGGCCAGGTCATCGTCAGTCCTGACCAGGACCAGGTGATGAAAAACCTCAAGGACATCTACCCAGGTACCAACCTGCGGATCGAAAAGGTCAGCCAGGACGTGGTTCTCAATGGTCAGGACCGCATTCTTTCGTTCACGCCGATCAGCGGTTTGCCCGGTGCAGATTGGTACATCGGTCTGTCGATCGACAAAGACAAAGCCTACGCACCACTTGGCAAATTCCGTACTTCGGCGTTGATCGCCATGTTGATCGCGGTCGTCGCCATTGCCGTGCTGTTGAGCCTGTTGATCCAAGTACTGCTGCGCCCGCTGACCACCATGGGTGTGGCCATGCAGGACATTGCCCAGGGTGAGGGCGATTTGACTCGCCGCCTGGACGTAACCAGCAAGGACGAGTTTGGCGAGGTAGGCAGCGCCTTCAACCAGTTCGTCGAGCGTATCCACGCCTCTATTTCCGAAGTGTCTTCGGCAACGCGTCAGGTGCATGACCTGTCCCAGCGCGTGATGGCGTCGTCGAACGCCTCGATCATCGGCTCGGACGAGCAAAGCGCACGCACCAACAGCGTGGCCGCGGCGATCAACGAGCTGGGCGCCGCTACCCAGGAAATCGCGCGTAACGCAGCTGATGCTTCGCAGCATGCCAGTGGTGCCAGTGAACAAGCAGACGACGGGCGCAAGGTGGTGGAGAAAACCATCCTGGCAATGTCGGAGCTGTCGCAGAAGATCAGCCTGTCCTGCACTCAGATTGAAACCCTGAACGCCAGCACCGACAACATTGGCCACATCCTTGATGTGATCAAAGGCATCTCCCAGCAAACCAACTTGTTGGCGCTCAATGCCGCAATCGAGGCCGCGCGTGCCGGGGAAGCCGGGCGTGGGTTTGCCGTGGTTGCCGACGAAGTGCGTAACCTCGCTCACCGTACCCAGGAGTCCGCCGAAGAGATCCACAAGATGATCACGTCGCTGCAAGTGGGCTCGCGTGAGGCGGTGACCACCATGAACGCCAGCCAGACCTCCAGCGAGGAGAGCGTTGAAGTGGCCAACCAGGCCGGCGAGCGCCTGGTCAGCGTGACGCAGCGAATCGTCGAGATCGATGGCATGAACCAGTCGGTCGCGGCGGCTACCGAGGAGCAGACCGCTGTGGTTGAGACCCTCAATGTCGACATCAACCAGATCAACCTGTTGAATCAGCAGGGTGTGGCCAACCTCAACGAAACGCTGAAGGACTGCGATGCGCTGTCTCAGCAAGCGAGCCGCCTGAAGCAACTGGTCGACAGCTTCAAAATCTGACCGGGCCCTGCAGGAGCGAGGCGTCTCGCTCCTGCTGATCAGCTGAACATCTGGCGTACATTCTCCAGGGCAGTGTCGGCGAAGGTCTGCACAAACTGTTCAAACGCCGCCTGGGTGGTATCGACCGGCTCACCCATGAGCGTCCAGGTTGCCCGCGAACATCCTGCGCCGAGCGCTTCCACCTGCATGGCAGCCCACAGCCGGGCGACACCCAAGGTGTTGTAGAGTGTGGTCCAGGTCATGTACATGGCGTCGTCGTCGCGGCTGTTGAGTTGCTCTACGACGCAATGGCCATCGTGGAAATATTTCGTGCGCAAGGCGCCTATGCCTGTGCCCGTCATTTCGATGTGCGAGAGAGTCGGAACGAAGGCATCAAAGCCTGCAAAATTGCCCACCACTTGCCACAGATCAGCGGCCTCGCACGCGACGTCAACAGACGCCACCACCGGTGTGCCGTTCGGGTTGCGAATTAATGTATCGGGTTGCAACAGATTCATAGAAATGTCCTGAACGGTCAGAGAAAGCCGATGGCCTTGAGGTGGTCGCAGCCCCTGCGCAACAGCGCCGGGTCCTTGTGCGGGTACTGCTCGCCCATCGCCTCCACACCCTGGCGTGCGTTCTCGTGGCAAATCATCGTGATGTCGCTGATGTCTTCTGCGAGGTTATCCAGGTAGAAGCCCAGCACGCCAAACAGCGCGTTATCGGGGCCTACCGTTCGCAGCTCTGTCTGCCACTGCGCAACGCTCACTCGCTCGAAGCAGTGGCCCGCCTGACTGAATGCATCAAGGTAGTGATCCCAGCTCAAAGGCTGTGGGTTGTGCAGGTTGAATACGTTTCGTCTCGCAACAAAGCGGCCGCAATGAAACGCAACAAAACGGGCAAAGAAGTCCACCGGCATCAGGTCGAAGTTCATCTGCAGGCGCGGCGCCAGGCCCAATTGCAACGAACCCTTGAGCATCATCATCAGGCGGTTGTTTTGCGGCTTGCAGACGCCGTTGCGGCTATTGAAAGCGATGTTTCCCGGACGATAGATGTTCACCCATGCGCCCTGCTCGGCTGCACGCCCCAGCAAGCGTTCGGCGACCCACTTGGAGAGGTTGTAGCCATTCTTGAGGTAGAGCGGCAACGTGGTTGCAGCCGGCGTTTCGAGGATGTGTCCCTGGGCGTCGACACTGCTGCAGGCCGACAGGGTCGAGATGAAATTGAAGACTTTCTTGCAGTGGGTTTCACACAGGCGCAGGCACTCACGTATCGGTTCGACGTTGTCCTGGGCGAGTGAGGCGTAATCCATCACATGATTGACCCGCGCCGCGTTGTGCACCAAGACCCCGTGGTTACGGGCGAGGTGCTCATACACATCGCTGGCCAGGCCCAGCCGGGGCAAGCCCATATCGGCGGCATATACCTGCACCCGACTCAAATCCAGATGTTCCAGCCGGTACTCGCGCAATGCCTGGGTGAACCGCGTCATCGCCGACTGCCCCGGCTGTTCACGCACCAGGCATGCCACCTCCTGCACACCGCCGGCCAACAAGGCTTCGACGAGGTGCACGCCGACAAAACTGTTGGCGCCCGTGACAATCACTTTGCGCGGATCGCCAGCGCGGTCCTCATGCAGCGTTTCTATATTCAGCGCTTGCGACGCATCCTTTTCCACCTGGCCTGACAGTGCATGCGGCAGTGCGCCGTCTTCCATCAGCACGCAGAGCGTACGAATTGTCGGTGCTTCAAAGAAACTGCTCAGTGAAAGGCTGCGGCCAAACGCTTTGCGCAGACGCAGCAGCAGGGTAGACAGCAGAATGGAATGACCGCCCAGGTTGAAAAACCCATCGTCGATGGAAATGTCGCCATCCGGCACCGCCAACAACTCGCTCCACAGCGCCATCAGCCGCATCTGTAGTGGCGTTCGTGCAGCATTGCAGTCGTTGCGCGCGGTGGCGTGTTTCGGTATCGCCAGCAATGCCTGGCGGTCGATCTTGCCGTGGTGAGTGCGCGGCAGAGTGGGTAATTCTGTCCACACCTCGGGCTGCATGTAGGTCGGCAGCCATTGCCGCGCATGGTGCTTGAGGCCCCCCATGGTGGCGCCTGGTTCGGGTTGGGCGGCAAAGCTGAGGATCCTGCGGTCAGGATCAATCAGCACCGCCACTTGGCGAAACAGCCGACTGCTGCGCAGGCATTGCTCAATCTCCTGGGGCTCGACCCGAAAGCCGCGGATCTTCACCTGATCATCCCGCCGGCCGCCCAGTTCGATACCGTCCGCCGTCCATTTCGCCCGGTCGCCACTGCGGTATGCCCTCACCGATCGGCCGCCCGGCAGTGTCAGCTCAACAAACGGGCTGTCGGCCCGTTGCGGCGCGCTCACATACCCAAGGCCCAGGCCAGGGCCGACGATATACAGATCGCCCATCACCTGTTCATCCACCGGGTTCAGGTCGTCGTCGAGGATCAGCACCTGGCTGTTGGCAATGGGGCGGCCAAGATTGCGTGTGCTGTCACCGGGCTGGAACGTTCGGTGGGTGACCAGCACCGTCGTTTCGGTAGGGCCGTAGAAATTGTGCAGGTGGCATTGGCTCGCCAGGCATTCGATCACATGCGGCTCGCAGGCATCACCGCCGGTCATCAAGTGAGTCAAACCCAAGGGCTGATCCAGCGGCAGAATGCTCAGCAGCGCCGGCGGCAGAAACGCGTGGCTGATGCCCTGTTGGCGAATCAGCTCGACCAGTTGCTGAGGATCGTGCCGTTGGCGCTCGCTCGAGACGATCAACTCGGCGCCGGCTATCAGGGCAGGGAAGATGTCGATCAGCGATGAGTCAAAACTGAGCGGCGAAAATTGCAGCACGCGGCTGTGCTCGTCCAACGACATACAGGCGCCAAGCCAGGCGGTGAAATGCGCGAGGTTGCGTTGGCTGAGCAATACGCCTTTCGGTTGGCCGGTGGTGCCTGAGGTGAAAAGCGCCACGCAGGGCGCCTCGCTGCTGGGACGATGCTGCATCAGCGGGCGTGTGATGTCGGCACAGGTCGGGTCGACAGTGCTGACATTCAGGGTAACGAAATCGTCGCGCAAAGGGTGCTGACCCTCTACCACCAATACCCTGGCGTTGCTGCTTTGCAGCATGGCGCGCTGGCGTTGCGGCGGATGATCCGGTGCCAGTGGCAGGTACACCGCGCCGCAACCCAGCACCGCCAGAATGCTGGCATACAGATCGACGGATTTTTCCAGGCACACGCCGACCACGGTTGGCGTCTGCGCGTGTTCCAGCAGGGGACGCAGTTCTTGCTGGATCGACACGGCGCGATCCAGTAATTGACGGTAGGTCAGCACGCTGCCCGCGATGTTCAGCGCCGGTCGTTCAGCAAAGGAATGAAGGCTGGCCTGTAACCGTTCGATCATCGGCACCTGGGCAGCCTGTAGCAGTGCCGGCTGCGCGGTACGGTTGAATCGATGCAGGAACGCCAACTCATCCAGCCCTTGCAGGCCTTGCTCAGGCCAGGCATTAGCGACGGTTGTCGCCGAAAAAAACGTAGGGTCTCGCGAGAATTGGCTGACCAGCGAGGCTACCCATTCCACCAGGGCATTCGTCGCTTGTTGGCGCAATCGCTCGCCGTTGCCGCTGGGCTCCTCGGTAATATCGCGTATCGCCAGTACGCGACGGGTCTGGTCATAGCAGCGCAATTGCACCGCTGGAAGCCCGTGTTCAGACACCGGGCCAATGCCCAGTCGCAGGCTGATCCGCTGGGTTCTATCGGCAGGCTCGCGCAGCGGTTGGCTGCCGTCTTCAATCATGACGTCGAGGGACTCCGTCGCGGTGACATGTCCGTACTGCTCCAGCGTTTGCCTGATCGCTTCCAGGGCTTTGCTGGTGCCGCTCCATCCCATGTTCAAGCGCCTCATGGCTGCCTCCCCGATTCGGGTAAATAGGCGCTCAGGGCCAGGGCGACGCTCGGGGTGTGCAGCACACCGCTGTGGTGCAGAAAACCCATGATATTGCCGAGCAGCGGGTGTTGGCGGGTGATGGGAAAGTGCAGCGCTGCGACTTCGTCCTCAAGCGCACGGCGAACGTCGGCGCCAACGTCCAGGTGTTCGATCAACTGCAGATCGAAAGCTTTCTGCAGATCGTTGGTCAGGTAATGCGTCAAGAACACCGGCAGGGTGGCCGCGATGCTGTCGCGGTCGGCCGGGTTTGCCGACTGCCAGTAGATACGCACCAGGTGGGTCCAGAACTGTGCGTGGCGGCCTTCATCAAACAAGTGGTCGGCCATCAAGCCGCGTATGGACGGTTTGACGCTGTCATCTTTGGCAAACGCCGCGACGTCATGGGTGATGGTGTTCTCGGCGATAGCCACGCCAATCAACTCCACGGCATCACGCAGGTGCGGCGGTGCCAGCGCCTGGGCTGCGGGCAAGGCATGGCTCAGTTCGATTTGGCCAGGCAAGTCGAGCGGTTGCAGGCCCGTCATGGCCACGGTCTGTTGCAGGAAATCCAGCGCGACCAGCGCGTGGTAATCCTCATCGACCACGACGGTCATTGCGTCGTAGCGACAGGCGAGGGGGAAGGACAGCGAGAAGCGATTCTTGGCAATGCTGCGAGCGGTCTTGTCGACGATCTCGGTTTCGAAGATCACCACGTCATTGAGGAATTTGTAGAAGCTTTGCACCAGCACGAAGTCGCGCCACTGCGAGCAATGCTCAAGGAAAGTCGCGCTCAGCACCAGGGGCTGGCGGCTTGCGGGATAGATCAGTCTGTCGTCGTTTTCCAGCATGCGCCGCGGACGTGTACGCAGGGTTGCACGGCGTTCCCAGTCATCGGCGAAGGAGCGATAGTCGGCGGCGTTCATGGCTGCCTCTCTTGCAGCGAGGCGCGCACGTCGTCCCAGAAGCGGAGGCGGCTGTGCACGGCGCCCAGAGCGACTTCATCGGCCTGGCGTTGGCGAGTCGGGTCTGTACCGATCAGGCGCTGGAGTAGCAGCTCTGCGGCGGGCCCGTGCCCTTGCGTGTCCAGTTCGATGTGACGGTTCAAGTAGTAGCAGAAGGTCGGCGCCTGGTGGCCCTTGAATACATCGCCGCGCAGAATGCACGCGAACATGGTGGGAATGACACTCTCGCGTCCATGCAGGAAGGCGGACGCTACGCCGTGGGTGGGCGCGTTCAAGGCGATCTGCAACGTGCTTTCGACAAAGCGGGCTACGCCTGGCGGCGCATCGACCTGATGCAAGGCCGCGCTGGCTTCGGTCCCTTGACGCTGCAGCTCAATGAAGCGCCGGACGACGCGGGTGTCAGCGCCTACTTCGGCCATCGCTTGCAGGTACAGGTCGAAGTGGCTGCAATGGCCCTGTGCGGGGTGTGCGTCGGACTCTTCGCCGAGCACGATTTCGTTGATGAGGCGCGCCGCTTGCGGGTCGAGGGGCGGCAGCCAGGGTAATTGCGTGCAGCTCAGGTCCTGCTGCAAGCGTTTGGTCAGGCTCATGAAGTCCCAAACGGCAAATACATGGTGTTGCATAAAACGCTGTAACTTGGTCAATGAAGTTATTTCTTTAAATAACGGATGGCTGCACAGTTGCAGTTTCTTTTGTTCAAGTAAGTGTTGATGCATGGTTGATGCCTATAAGTTATTGCGACTGCTCTGAAAACAGTGTTGGGATTTATAACCGGGCGTGCAGGCGTGGCGCATAGCCAGACCCCGCGCGCAGTAAGAACGCGACTAGACTGCGCAGCAAAATGAAGTGTTTGTTGTATGAGGCAGCGATAGTAAGCTGATTAAACGTTTGGGCGAGATGGTGAAAGTATTAGATATTTTTTCGAAATACAGTTTGTTGTAAGTAACTTGCTTGAATGGAAGTGGGACGTTTCTTTAAGTTAGCCGGGCATCAATAAATAGGCGATGTATACCGTGGGGGCCCTTCCGCACAGAAAGGGGCCTTCACCGTATAAGGATCTACAAAACGCGTGGTAAAACTTACTGCATGTCGAGTGTTGCGGCGGCTTCAAGACCGTTGAGGTAGGTGGAGATGACCTCCATGCCGCGCATCAGGTGGTTGCGCAACGTCAGGATGCTTTCGTCGGTTTTCTTCTGGGCCACCAGGCTCAGCAGTTCACGGTGATCTTCCTGGGACGTCTCGCCCAGCCCCATCGCTTCGAGGTTGAAGCGCAGAAAGCGTTCTTCCTCGTTCAAGCCGTGTTCAACCAACTTGAGCAAACGCTGGTTGGGTGCCTTGCTATAAAGCGCCATGTGAAACAGACGATTGAGACGGCCGATCTCGGCGTAATCTTTCTCTTGCTCCAGCGCTTTGATCAAGGCGTCGGCTTCGGCAATGTCGGCGTCGGTAAGCAACGGGATCGACAGGCGCAGCGCTTCGGATTCCAGCAGCATGCGCAGGGCATAGGTTTCAGCTGAATTGTCTTCGATCAACGGCGCAACCACGGCGCCCTTGTGCGTCACCACATGCAGCAAAGACTGGGCTTCCAGCTGGCGCAAAGCTTCGCGTACGGGCATGCGGCTGACACCGAACAGGCTGGCGAGCTCTTGCTGGCGCATCGCGGTGCCACAGGGCAGTCGACCGTCGAGAATGGCATTGCGCAGGGTTTCTTCAATAACGGCGCGGGCAAGGTGGGCGGGAATAGGCCCGCTGATTTTGATGCTGCTTAACGGGTTCGGCTTCTGCGTCACGGTTACGCTATCCTCCTTATTGTTGAATGGAGTGTGTTTAATTGGATCCAATGCACACTAAAGATGGCCCACACGCTTGTCAAACAGCCAAAGTTTCCGTTTGTAAGGGCTTACAAGCTGTACTTTGTGCATCCCACAGCGGCGGGTCATGAACTTCGCCCCCGTATGAATGATTGCACTGTGCCATTGTTTTTTGTGGGTTGAGGCTTCACCATCCTTTGAAATTCCGTTTCTCTCCACGGACTGAACGCCTTGGCGGTAAGTTTTATTCCCTCTCGAATCCTTAGCTGGCTATTTTCAGCGATTCTGTTGGCTGGCTTGATGCTCGGCGGGCTGCATGCCGATTGGGATTTCTCTCAGATCAGCCGCAAAGCCACCGCCTTGTACGGGCCGCTGGGTGAGGGCCAGCAGCGGATTGACGCCTGGCAGCGGTTGCTCGCGACCCAAAAGCAGGTCGACGAGCAGGAGCAGCTCAAGGTCGTCAATCTGTTCTTCAACAAGCAAATGACGTACGTGGAAGACATCGACCTGTGGCACGTGGTCGATTATTGGGAGACGCCCATCGAAGCCCTGTGGAAAGGTGCCGGAGATTGTGAAGACTATGCAATCGCCAAGTATTTCAGCCTGCGTCACCTGGGCGTTTCCAGCGACAAATTGCGCATTACCTACGTCAAGGCCTTGCGGCAGAATCGCGCGCACATGGTGCTGACGTATTATTCGACCCCGAACGCCATCCCGCTGGTGCTCGATAGCCTGATGGACGAGATCCTGCCGGCCACCCGCCGTACCGACCTGATTCCCGTGTATTCCTTCAACGCCGAGGGTTTGTACCTGCCCGGCGCCAAGGGCAACACGAAAGTCGGTGATACCAAACGCTTGTCGCGCTGGCAGGATGTGTTGAGAAAAATGCGTGCCGAAGGCTTCCCGGCCGAGCCTGCCAACTAGGAGTAACTGATCGGATGTCTCTGTTCAAACAACTATTGATCGCAATCTGTCTGTTCCTGGTGGTCGCCTTCAGTGGCAGCTTCATGGTCAGCCTGGAAAGCTCGCGCACCCAATACGTCAACCAGCTTCGCTCCCACGCGCAGGATGCGGCGACGGCACTGGCATTGTCGCTGACGCCCAATATCGACGACCCGGCCATGGTCGAACTGCTGGTCAGCTCGATCTTCGACAGCGGCTATTACGCAAGCATCCGCGTGGTGGACCTGGCCACGGATAAAACCATCGTCGAGCGCAGCGGCATTCCCGACAACAACGGTGTGCCCAACTGGTTCGTGAAATTGATCGGTCTGGAGCCAGCGGGTGGCGATGCGCTGGTCAATCGCGGCTGGGAGCAGGCGGCGCGCGTGGAGGTGGTCAGTCACCCGATGTTCGCCCTGGCCAAACTCTGGCAAAGCGCCCTGGGCAGCCTCGGCTGGCTGTTGCTGTGCGGCGCGGTCAGTGCGGTGCTTGGCGCGTTGTTGCTGCGTCGGCAGTTGAAGCCATTGGACTACATGGTCAAGCAGTCCCACGCCATTGCCCGCCGCGAATTTCTCAGCTTGCCCGACCTGCCGCGCACGCCGGAACTGCGCCGCGTAGTGCAGGCCATGAACCAGATGGTGGAAAAGCTCAAGGCGCTGTTCCAGGAGCAGGCCGAGCGCAGCGAAAAGCTGCGCATCGAGTCCTATCAAGACAACCTCACCGGCCTCGCCAACCGACGTTATTTCGAAATGCAGCTCAACGCCCGCGTGAGTAACCCGGAAGAGACCAGCTCCGGCTATCTGCTGCTGCTGCGGGTCAAGGACCTGGCCGGTCTCAACCAGCGCCTCGGGGGCCAGCGTACCGACCAATTGCTGCAAGCGGTCGGCGAACAGCTGCTGCGCGAGTGCGAGCCGTACCCGGAAACCCACAACCTCGTCACCCGTATCCGCGGCGGTGAGTTTGCGGTGCTGGCACCGGGGCTGGTGCGCGAAGAAGCGCTGCAACTGGCGCAGAACCTTGAGACCACGTTGCTCAGCCTGCAAGCCACTGGCGCCAGTGATGTCACGCCGGTTGCCTATATCGGCCTGGCACCGTTCAACCATGGCGACTCGCCTCAAGCGCTGTTGACCCTGGCTGACCAAGCCCTGGCCCAGGCCGAAGGGCAGGGCGACACCAGCTGGGTGTGCCTGGACCATAGCGCCGCCGCCAGCGTCGGCGACGATCACCATGCGTGGCACACGCTGCTCGACCAGGCCCTGACTCAGCAGCGTTTCCAGCTGTACTTCCAACCGGTCGTCGCCAGCCAGGACCCGCAACTGGTCTTGCACTACAAAGTGCTGTCGCGCTTGCAGGATGAAGACGGCCACACGATACCTGCCGGGCGTTTCCTGCCGTGGCTTGAGCGCTTCGGCTGGACGGCGCGCCTGGACCGCTTGATGCTCGAGCAGGTACTCAAGCAAATGGCCGGCCACAGCCATAGCCTGGCGCTGAACCTGTCTGCCGCGACCTTGCAGGATGCTCAGGCGCTGAATCGGATTTTTGAGCTGCTGCGCCCGCACAGCAACCTGGGCCCGCGCCTGACCCTGGAAATCGGTGAAGAACAATTGCCGGAACAGGCGCTGCTGGAGCAGTTGACCCAGCGCCTGCGCGAGCTGGGCTTCTCTCTGAGCCTGCAGCGCTTTGGTGGGCGTTTCAGCATGATCGGCAACCTTGCACGGCTGGGCCTGGCGTACCTGAAAATCGACGGCAGCTACATCCGCGCCATCGATCAGGAAAGCGACAAACGCCTGTTTATCGAGGCGATCCAGCGTGCGGCCCACAGCATCGACTTGCCATTGATTGCCGAGCGTGTGGAAACCGAAGGGGAGCTGAAGGTGATTCGCGAGATGGGGATTTTCGGTGTGCAGGGGCAGCTATTCGGTGAACCGGCGCCCTGGAAATAATCCAAACCTAACGGGGCACTCGCTTGTGTGGGAGCTGGCTTGCCTGCGATAGCATCACTTCGGTCCGCCTGACACACCGAGGTGCCTGCGTCGCAGGCAAGCCAGCTCCCACAAAAGCCTGCCCCGATTTAGCTTCGGTTTGCCTAACTAAATCAGATCAAACCAGTCTCTTCATCATTGATCAGGTGGCTCAACCCGCCCAACGCTTCCCGCGCGTGGGTACGGTCCATCAGCTTGGCCTGCGCTGCCGGCGGCAGGTCCGTCACGCTGATCACGCCCTTGCGCGTCAGCACCTGAATCAAGTCGTCCAGCACCCGAATCATCTCCAGGTCACTTTGCTTGAGCTGCGCCAGGCTGGTTTCCACCACTTCGTTGGCGTACCAGGCCTGAATCTCATGGTGATCGGCCGGCAGGGTCTCAGTTGATTCGGCAAAGGCGGCGGCCTCCACGCGACTCAGTGCACCCTGTGCATCACGTTGCACGTAAAACATAAGAAACCCTCGAAAATGAGCCACACGCGTTCACCAGCATAGGTCAATGGTGTGTTTATGAGCGCGAGTATGCGATGCAACCGCCCGTAAGAGCCAGTAACGCATCAGCCAAATAAATCGGCCGCCCGAGTGGGCGGCCGGTTCATCGCGTCTTAGGCGGTGTGATCGATCTTGATGGTCGGATCGGCACCACTGATCAGCGAGTTGATGCTGGTGTGAGACCAATCGTTGCCTTCCAGCTTGATCGTCACATCGGCATTGGCCACGCCGCCAGCCGCGTTGAGCTTGCCTTCACTGCTGATTTGCAGGGTCGACACGCCGTCTACCGTGGTGATCTTGAGGTAGTTGTCGATGGTGCTGTCTGTCTCACCCTTCAACAGATCCTTGAGATCGATCCGGTCACCTTCCGAGGCTTTAAAGTCCTTGATCACATCGTTGCCCAGGTCACCCGCCTTCCACACGAAGGTGTCGGCACCCGAACCACCGATCAGGATGTCGTTGCCCTGGCCGCCGATCAAGGTGTCGTCACCGGTGCCGCCCAGCAAGATGTCATTGCCTTTGCCGCCGTCCAGGTAGTCGTTGCCGCCCTGGCCGAACAGGATGTCATCACCCGCGCCGCCCAACAGTGTGTCGTTGCCGTCTTTGGCGCCGGACACGTCGAAGTCGGCATAGTGCTCGGTCACGTACTGGTGCACGTTCGAGGTGGTCACCGCCGTGACCGCCACGCCGGTCTTCTGTGCAACAAAGGCCTGCAGTGCGTTGTACCCCTCACCGGTAATACCGCTGAAGCTCACCAGGTCGCCGAAGATGATGTCGTTGCCGTCGCCCCCGTTGATGGTGTCGTTGCCCGGCAGCGTTGCCTCGGTGTGGCCGAGGATGGCGTTGGCCAGGTCCTTCGGATCGATGTTGCTTTGCGGCTTGCCATCGCTGTCGTACGGCCGGAGGTCATTGAGGCTGACGTCGCCGTTGATACCGATGGCTTCTACCGCCGACAAGCCTTTGAGCAGTGCAAAGCCGCTGCTGGAGTTGTTTGTGGTCGCTGTGCTGGTGCTGCTGCCACTGCCGTCGAGGTAGGAGACTTCAAACGTGCCGTCACCCTGGGCGTGCACGGTGCCGATCACGCCATTGTCGTACCAGCCGCCACTGCGGACCTGTACCCATTGGTGCAATTGGCCGCGGCTGTCGATCAACTGCAGGTTAGTGCCGTTGACGTTGATGCTGAACGTGTTACCCAGCACATAGTTGTTGGTGCTGATGTAGTCGTCCAAGCGACCATCGGTGACGCCGCTGTTGTAGAAGTCAGTGACCACCGGGTTGGTCTGCTCGCCGTTCTGGAAGTACGTCGGCTGGCCGTCGGTGATGAAGTAGGTCAGGTTGGTCGCGCCGGTGTTGCCGGTTGCCAGGCCGCTCTGGAAGAAGTTGGCCGTGGTCTTGAACACGTCTTCATAGTTGGTACCGCCGCCCGACACCATCGAGTCCAGCACTGCCTTGAGCAACGTCAGGGCGTTTGGATCGTTAAGGTTGATGGCGACCGACTTGTTCACCTGGGTATCGAAATCCGCCAGGAAGATATTCACAGTCCCCGACGTGTTGGCGCCCAGGCTGTCTTTGAGCGAGTTGAACACCGAGGTCAACGAAGCCTTCGCGGCGTTGACCGACGCGGTGCTCATGCTGCCGGAACTGTCCACCATGAACGCGATGTTGTAGTTCTTGCCCTGCACCACGTTCAGGCCGCCGATATCGGCCACGACGATGTCGTTGCCATCGGTGCCGGTAATCGCGTCACTGCCCGAGGTGCCCGTGATCGAGCTGTAGGTAGCCGGGTACACCGTCACCGGCAATTGCGCGGTGGTGATGGCCGAACCGCCGAGGCTTTCGGTGGACGTCGAGGTGACGGTCAGGTTGAACTGGCCGCTGTAGTAGGTCGGCGGTTTGATGGTCAGGGTGCTCAGGTCCCAGCCGGTGACGTTGACTTCGCCCACGGTTTTGGTCGCGGTGAAGGTGTGCCCGGACGCGTCGGTGAGCACAGAGCCTGCCGGTACACCGCTGATCTTCACGCTCAGGGTTTCCGAGCCGTCGGTATCGGTCAGCGCGGTGGTGACTTTGGACAGCTTCACAGTGCCGTTTTCCTGGCCTTCGTTGAGCTTGTAGCCCACGTAGTAACCGTCACCGTTGCTGCCATGCAGGTCGGACACGGTCACGCCGGCGTTGGTCAGGTCAGTGACGCCGGTGTACAGCGCTGCGCCGCTGGTGCTCAGGTCTGTGGCCGCTGCGCCGTTGATCGACAGGTTGACGTCATAGCTGCCCGGGCCGGACTGGTTGGCGTGGTAAATCTCGATGCTGTAGTAGCCGCTGACGGTCGGGGTAATCGAGCCGCTGAACTTGCCACTGTTGGTGCCCCATTGCGCGCTGGCCACGTCTTTGCCGCCGACGTTGATCACCAGGCTGTCATCGCCGGTGCCGCTGAAGGTGTAGGACTTGCCGGCTTCCATGTACATCAGGCCGGAGATCTTCGAGCCCGCACCTGCCGCTACGTTGGCGGTGGATTCGACGTTGGTCACAATCGCGCTGCTGTTCGGTGTGCCGGCGTTATCAATGGCGTTTTTCAGGTCGGCCGGGGCCGCGCCGTTACCGTTGGTGCCGATACCGGCGATGCTGTTCCAGCTTTGCTTGAGCAAGCCCACCGAATTGACGTTGTTGTCAGCCACATTCAGGGTCGGTGCGTCGGCGACCGGCGTGATATCGACTTTCACCGTGGCGCTGGTGCCCAGGTCCTTGCCGTCGGTAGGCTGGAACTTGAACTGCGCGTAATCGGCCTGCTTGTTGCCAATGCCGGTGCCGCCATAACCGTCGGTGCCGGACTCGTTGGCGTTGGGCATAAAGCGCAACTGGCCGCCGTCGATCTGCGCCTTGGTGAAGGTCTGGCCGGCGGTCACGTTGGTCCAGGTGGAGCCGTCGGCCGCCAGGTATTGCAGCTTGCCGGCCACCGGCAGGTCGGTGATCTTCACGCCAAGGCTGGCTTGTGGCGAGTCCACATCGGTCACGCCGAAGTTGGCCCAGGTCAGGGCCAGCGGCGTGTCTTCGGTGCCGGTCACGGCGCTGCCGGTCGCCACTGGCGCATCGTTGACCGCCACGACATTGACCGTGGCGGTAGCGACGTTGGAGTAATTGCCGCCATCGGTCACGGTCACGGTAATGGTCCGTGGCGTGGTGCTCGGGTCGTGGCTGTTGTTGGTGAACGTGATGTTCTTGATCTGCTGCATGTAGTCAGCCAGCGACGCCGTACCGGTCAGGGTCAGCGTGATCTTGCCGGTGGCAGGGTCTGTGGTCGGGGTCACAGTGATGCCGGTAACGCCTGCGTAGTTCAGCGAGTCGCCCTGCTGAGTGTTGGTCAAGACCACGGTGGCGCCGGTCAGTTGAGTGCTGTCCGGATCGGTAATCTTGATGTCGGTGTCAGCAATCGATACGCCCGTGCCGCCTTCGGTGAACGAGGTCTTGTAGTCGGCACCGGTGGCGCCGCTGGAGTTGTTGGCATCCAGGTCGATGACCGGCGGCGCGTCGTTGTCGATGATGTTGGTGCTGACGCTGCCATTGCCGACCACCAGGTTTTCGAAGTTGCCGCCGGTGGTTTTGTCGATGGTGATGACGATCGTTTCTGTCGGCTCGGTGATCTTGTCGTCGATCGTGCCGATCGTGAACGGCACGCTGCTGGCGCCGGCCGGGATCTTCACGGTGTACACGCCGGTGAAGTCCGAGCCGTCGGTGGCGGTGCCGCTGTACTTGAGCGTCACGGTCACATCGGTTTGCGCCGGGTTGCTCAGGGTCAGGGTGTAGTTCGCCGTGCCGCCTTCAGTCACCGATGCGTCGCCGGTAATGCTGATGGTGGTGTTGTTGATCACATCCGTCACCTTGGTGGTCACGGTGCTGCCGTCGACGATCAAATGCTCGTACTTGTCGCCGCCGCTGACCACGCCGGTGATCTTGGCAGTCACGTCGTTGGCGCCGACGTACGCGTCGTTAGGCGCAGTGGTGGTCGCGGTGTTGCTGGACTGCCCGTTGCCGATGGTAATGGTCGAGCCGTTATCCAACTTCACCACCAGGTCGGAGCCGACGTTGGTTACGGCATTGCCGTTCTTGTCGACCAGGGACGCGGTATAGGTGATCTGACCGCCTTCGCTGACCGAGCCGTTGGCTTTGAGCGACACGGTCACGTCGTCGATGGTGTCGTTGACGACGGTGGTCGCCCCGCCTGGGGTGATGGTGACGCCCTCGAAATTACCGCCGGTAGTGCCGGTGATCTTCACGGTCTGGGTGCTTTTGTCGATGAACACGTCATCGCTTGGCGCATTGACGGTCACCTGGCCGACCAGGGAATCCTTGGCAATCTTGATCGTCGAGCCGTTATCCAGGGTGATCACCATGTCGCTGCCGGCCTTGTTGCTCAAGGTGGCGGTGTAGGTGATGGTGCCGCCTTCGTTAACTTCGCTTGGCGCGCTCAGGGTCATGGTCGTCAGGTCAGTGGTGCCCGGTGTGTCGTATACGGTGGTGCTCACCGGATCCTTGACCGGCACCAGGTTCTCGAACTGCTCACCACCGGTGACGCCCTTGATGGCCGCAGTCACCGTCTGGTTGCCGGCGTACACATCATTAGGCGCGACAACGGTGGCCGTGCTGGAACTCTGGCCGTCGGCAATGCTGATGGTCTTGCCGTTATCCAGCTCGACCACCACAGTTTTGCCGACGTTATTGACGGCATGACCGTCTTTGTCGACCAGGGTGGCGGTGTAGACGATGTTGCCTTTCTCGCCGACGCTGCCGGTGGCGGTCAGGAGGATTCTCACCGTATCAATGGTGTCGTTGACCACGGTAGTGGCGCCGCCTGGCGTCACGCTGAGGTTTTCGAAATTGCCGCCGGTCGTGCCGGCGATCTTGACGGTCTGGGTGCTCTTGTCGATGAACACGTCATCGCCTGGCGCATTAACGGTCACCTGGCCGACCAGAGAATCCTTGGCAATCTTGATCGTCGAGCCGTTATCCAGGGTGATCACCATGTCGCTGCCAGCCTTGTTGCTCAAGGTGGCGGTGTAGGTGATGGTGCCGCCTTCGTTGACTTCGCTTGGCGCGCTCAGGGTCACGGTGGTGGTGTCGATCGAGTCGGTGATGCTCGTCACGGCAGCGGCCGGATTCGCCGCCAGGTTCTCAAAATTACCGCCGGTTGCCTTGGTGATCGTCGTGCTGACAGTCGACGCGTTGTTGTAAACGTCGTTCGGCGGCGTTTGGAACACGACCGTGCCCGAAGACTTGCCTGCTTCGATATTGATCGTCTGGCCGTTGCTCAGCGTCACGGTTACCGCAGTTTGCGCTGGGTTGGTCAGCGTGGCGGTGTAGGTGATGTTGCCGCCTTCAACGA
>NZ_VMSH01000034.1:0-19342 GCF_007713445.1 Pseudomonas sp. RGB
TTTGGGGCGTTTGCCAAAAGTGACCCGCTGTAAGAGCGGAACCGCCAGCCGCCGTAACCGCAGCAACGGATATGTACTCAACCACCCCCGCCCCCACGGTAGATCAGTGCCGCCTGATCGAAACGCATTGTTAAAGGCCAGCAATCCACATCCCTTTAATTTGCGGGAAGTTTCCTAGACAATCCTTCGGCCTTGCGCCTGCTCACCCCACTGGCTAGCCTTCGCTCCGTCGCTGCATATCAGCGATCGGGTGTGGAAACCTGTGAACGAGTAGGCGTCATGATCGTATGAAAACGCTCAATGGCGGCTGTACGCGGGCAGACTTCGGTCTGGCCGAGTCCTACTACTCGGTTTTCCACCCCGCGTATGGCTGCCACCCAATTCGTCGTGTGGAAACGGCACAGGGTGGCTCCCCAATCTAGTAGGAGCTTATTCATGAACAAAATCGTCCCCGACCCACCCCGCGAAATTTTTGAGCGTGCCCTGCGCCATTACTTGCAACCCGACTCACTGCCGTCCTTCGTCGCGCATCACGACCTCAGCTTCGAAGACGCCCTGGCCCAAATCTGCGACCTGCTGCGCTGCGCCGCCGCCACCGCGGCCGGCACCACGCAAACGCTGCTCGGCCATGAACGCGACATGGCGAGCGCCACCGAACACCTGATCAACAACGCCAAAACCTTGGCCGACCGCGCGCTGAACTGCCTGCACGCCGCATAGCCCCTGTGGGCGCTGGCGTGCCTGCGATACAGGCACCTCGGTCTTTCAGTCAAACCGAGGCGATACCATCGCAGGCAAGCCAGCTCCCACAGTTGATCTGGGCCAGCCGCGGGCACCGAACCTGCTTTTACAGGTAAACTCCCCTCCTTTTCATCTTCTCCCCGGAGTTCGCCTTGCGTCTGTTCCACACCTCCGACTGGCACCTCGGCCAAAACCTGCATGGCCAGGAACGCGACTTCGAACACGCCTGTTTCCTCGAGTGGCTGTTGGGCCAATTAAAAGTCGAGCAGCCCTATGTGCTGTTGATCGCCGGCGATATCTTCGACACGGTCAACCCGCCGCTCAAGGCCCAGGAGCGGCTGTACGACTTCATCATCAGCGCCCACGAACACAACCCGAAACTCACGATTGTGATGATCGCCGGCAACCACGACTCCGGCTCGCGCATCGAATTGCCCGCGCCGTTGATGCGCCGCCTGCGCACGCATGCCTTGGGCCGCGTGCTGTGGCTGGATGACGGCCAACTGGATGCCGAGCGCCTGCTGATCCCGCTGCCTGACGCCAAAGGCAAGATCGCCGCCTGGTGCCTGGCGCTGCCGTTTTTGCGCCCGGCGGAAGTCACCGGTGCGCACTTGGGCGACGACTACCTGCGCGGCATCGGCCAGGTGCATGAATGGCTGATCGCCGCCGCCAATGCCAAACGCAAAAAAGGCCAAGCGCTGATTGCCATCAGCCATGCGCATATGGCCGGTGGTTCGGTGTCGGAAGACTCCGAGCGCAGCCTGATCATCGGCAACGCCGAGGCGCTGCCCGCCAGCCTGTTCGATGCCAGCGTGAGCTATGTGGCCCTGGGCCATTTGCACAAGCCGCAAAAGGTGAACGGCGAAGAACGCATTCGCTACAGCGGCTCGCCAATTCCCCTGTCGTTTTCCGAAATCGGCTACAAGCATCAGATTCTCGACGTGGTCTTCCAGGGCCAACGCCTGGTCAGCGTCGAGCCGCGTCTGATTCCGCGCTCGGTCAACCTGCAACGCCTGGACGCTGCGCCGCTGGCGGAGATCCTCAAGCAATTGGCAGATCTGCCCGACATCGACCTGCTCGCCGAGACCCAACGCCACCCGTGGCTGGAAGTGCGGGTGCGCCTGGACGAGCCGCAACCGGACCTGCGCCAGCAAATCGAAACCGCCCTGCAAGGCAAGGCCGTGCGCCTGGTGCGCATCGCCGCCGAATATGCCGGCAAGCGCGGCAGCGACGCCACCGACGACGAGCGCCTGGTCGAACTCGACCAGCTCACGCCCCAGGAGCTGTTCAGCCGCGCCTGGCAGGACAACTACGGCAGTGAAGTGGATGAACAGACCTTGAAGGATTTCGCCGTGCTGCTCCAGGAAGTGCAACAGGCGGGTGAACAGCCATGAAGATTCTTGCCATCCGCCTGAAAAACCTTGCCTCACTGGCCGGCCCGTTTGAAATCGACTTTACCGCCGAGCCTCTGGCCAGCGCCGGGTTGTTTGCGATCACCGGGCCGACCGGCGCGGGCAAAAGTACCTTGCTCGATGCCTTGTGCCTGGCGCTGTTTGGCGCGGTGCCACGCCTGGGCGATACCGGCCAGGCCAAGATGCCGGATGCCGACAGCGACATTTCCATCGGCGACCCACGCACCCTGCTGCGCCGCGGCACTGGCGGCGGCTATGCCGAGGTGGACTTTGTCGGCGTCAACGGCCGTCGCTACCGTGCACGCTGGGAAGCCAACCGCGCCCGCGACAAGGCCAGCGGCAAGTTGCAGAACAGCCGGCAAAGCCTGATCGACCTGGACAGCGACCAACTGCTGGCCAGCCAGAAGACCGAATACAAGACCCAGCTGGAACTGGCCCTGGGCCTGAATTTCGAGCAGTTCACCCGCGCGGTGCTGCTGGCGCAAAGTGAATTCAGCGCGTTCCTCAAGGCCAACGACAATGAGCGCAGCGAACTGCTGGAAAAGCTCACCGACACCGCGCTCTACACCCAGCTTGGCCGCCGCGCCTTCGACAAGGCCAAGGACGCCAAGGACGCGCACAGACAGCTGCAAGACCAGGCCACCGGCGTGGTGCCATTGGCCGCCGAGGCCCGTGCCGAACTGGATCAACAGCTCGCCACGGCGCAGCAGCAGCTCAAGACCCAGCAGGCCCAGCTCAAGCAGTTGGAGTTGCAGCACACCTGGCTCAAGGAGTTGCGCGAATGGCAGGAGCGCCAACAGAGCGCGACTGAGCAACTGCAACGCGCGCAGGCCGATTGGGAGGGCCAAGGGCAGCAACGCCAGGACCTGAGCCGCCTGGAGCACTTGGCGCCACAACGCCATCAGTTTGCTCGACAGGCTGAACTCGGCACGTTGTTGACGCCGCTCGCCGCGCAAATTCAGCAGCACAGCGAGCAGCAAACCGCGCTGCACACGCGTCAGGAACAGGCGCAAGCCCAGCAAGCGGCGGCCCAGGCGGCACTGGCGGAGGCGCTGAAGCACCAGGCCGACGCCGTGCCCTTGTTACGCCAGGCCTTTGAAGCACAAAGCACCCTCGCCCACTTGACCAAGGACCTGGCCAAACGCACCGAGGACCAACAGCAACACGAAGTCGCCTGCACCCAAGGCCAGACCTTGTTGAAGGGCTTGCAGGACAAACACACCCACGTTGCCGAACGCCTGCAACGCCTGGCTGCCGAGCTGGAGCGCAGCGCCGCCCTGGCGCCGCTGAGCGATGCCTGGAGCGCCTATCGCGACCGCCTGCAACAGCTGATGCTGATCGGCAATCGTTTGAACAAAGGCCAGAGCGAACTGCCGCAGCTGGAACAACGCGCCACCACCGCCGCCGAAAAGTTCGCTCAGCAGCGTGACGCGTTGGACCTGTTGTATCAGGAAGCCGGCGCCGAGCCGCACGCGGTCGCCGAGCAGATCCAGCTACTGGCGAGCCTGCTGCAGGACAACCGCAAACAGCAACGCGCCTTTGAAGACCTGACGCGCCTGTGGGACAACCAGCAGCAGCTGGACCAACAGGCCGCCAGCCTGACGCAGAAACTTGCGGACGCGCAGCAACAGCGCGAACAACTGAACCAGACCGGTCTGCAAACCAAGGCCGAGCTGGCCGTCGCCGAGCAAACCTTGACGGTGACCAAGCAACTGCTCGAACGCCAACGCCTGGCCCGCAGCGCCAGCGTCGAGGAATTGCGCGAGCAGTTGCAGGACGACCAGCCCTGCCCGGTGTGCGGCAGCCATGAGCACCCCTATCACCAGCCTGAAGCCTTGCTGCAAAGCCTCGGCCGGCATGATGAGAACGAAGAAGCCACGGCGCAGAAAGCCGTCGACGTGCTCAAGGAAAAACTTACCGAGCTGCGCGGCGAAGTGGGCGGTTTGATCGCGCAACAAAAGGAGTTCCTGCAACAGCAGGAGCAACTGGCGACGCAGCAACAGGCGCTCAAACCCAGCCTGGATGCACACCCGCTGTCGGCCTCGCTGTTCAACCAGGACGCCACCAAGCGCAGCACCTGGCTGGCCCAGCAACTGGCGCAGCTGACGCAAAGCATCACCCAGGACGAACAGCGCCAGGGCGCCCTGCTCAACCTGCAACAAAATGCCGGGCGTTTGCAGCAGCAGTTGCAAGCCGCCCAGGATGCGAGCCAGCAAGCCCGGCAGTTGCTGGTGGACCAGCAACGCGAGCTGTCCAACGACCGCGAACGTCTCGACGAAGAGCTGCATGCCTTTGCCAGCCTGCTGCCCGCCGAAACCCTCGAAGGCTTGCGCCGCGAACCGGCCGCGACCTTTATGCAGCTCGACCAGCAGGTCAGCCAGCGTCTGGAGCAGCTGGGCCATCAGCGCGATGAACTGGCCGAGCAGCAGGAACGTCAACAGGCCATCGAGAAAGAACAGACCCATCAGCAGCATCGCCAGCAGCAATTGGACGTCTTGCATCAGCACGTCACCGAGTTGTCTACGCAGCGACAGGCCGCGCAGGAACAACTTACGGCGCTGCTGGGCGATCACGCCAGCGCTGAACAGTGGCAGCAGCAACTGGATCAGGCGGTGGCGCAGGCACGTCAGCGCGAAACCGACGCCAATCAACAGCTGCAAGACCTGCGTAATGCCCTTATTCAACTGGCTGCCGACCTCAAGGCGCAGCAGGAACGCCAACAGGCACTGACTGCTGAGCAGCACAGCCTCGACGAACGCCTGGGCGAATGGCGGGCGCTGCACCCCGAGTTGGATGACGCCGGGCTCGCGCGCTTGCTGGCCTTTGATGACAGCCAGATCAGCGCGCTGCGCCAGCAGGTGCAACACAGCGAAAAAGCCGTCGAACAAGCCAAGGTGCTGTTGCACGAACGCGAGCAACGCCTCGCCGAGCATCAGGCCTTGCACAACGGCAACCTGGATGCCGAGCAACTCGATGGCAGCCTGGCCACGCTCAACCAGCAATTGGCCGAGGGCGAAAAACACTGCGCCGAGTTGCGCGCGCGCCAGGCCGAAGACCAGCGCCGCCAGGACGCCAACCACGCGCTGGCCGAACAGATCACCCAGGCTTATGAAGAATGGCAACGCTGGGCGCGCCTGAATGCGCTGATCGGTTCGGCCACCGGCGACACGTTCCGCAAGATCGCCCAGGCCTACAACCTGGACTTGCTCGTGCATCACGCCAACGTGCAATTGCGTCAGCTGGTGCGCCGCTACCGCCTCAAACGCGGTGGCAGCATGCTCGGGCTGTTGGTGATGGACACGGAAATGGGCGATGAACTGCGCTCGGTGCACTCGTTGTCCGGGGGCGAAACCTTCCTGGTGTCGCTGGCGCTGGCGTTGGGCCTGGCGTCGATGGCGTCCAGCACGTTGAAGATCGAGTCGCTGTTTATCGACGAAGGTTTTGGCAGCCTTGATCCAGAGTCGCTGCAATTGGCGATGGACGCCCTGGACGGTCTGCAGGCCCAGGGCCGCAAGGTGGCGGTGATTTCCCATGTACAGGAAATGCACGAGCGCATTCCGGTGCAGATCCAGGTCAAGCGTCAGGGCAATGGCTTGAGCACGCTGGAGGTCAAGTGAGCGAGGCGCTGCTGTATTCGTTCCGGCGCTGCCCGTATGCGATGCGCGCGCGCATGGCGTTGCGCTACGCGGGCGTGCCCGTGCAGATCGTCGAGGTGAGCCTGAAAGCCAAGCCGGCCGACATGCTCGCGCTGTCGCCCAAGGGCACGGTGCCGGTATTGAGCGTGGACGGTCGGGTGATTGAGGAAAGCCTGGAGATCATGCATTGGGCCCTGGCGCAGCACGACCCTGATGACTGGTTGCTCAAGGGCGACCCGCGGGTGCTGGACCTGATCGCAGAGAACGACCAGGCTTTCAAACATCACTTGAATCGATACAAGTACGCCGAGCGCTATCCGGAGCAGCCGATGGAACATTATCGGGCCGAGGGTGAGGTGTTTTTGCATAAGCTGGAAGGTTTGCTGGCGGGGAATGAATACTTGTTGGCCGACCATTTGAGCCTGGCCGATGTGGCACTGGCGCCGTTTGTGCGTCAGTTCGCGCATGTGGATCGCGAGTGGTTTGCCGGCACGGAGTATCACCGGTTGCAGGCCTGGCTACAGCGTTTTCTGGAATCACCGCTGTTTGCAGCGGTAATGGCAAAACCCTGAACCCAACACAATCACCTGTGGGAGCTGGCTTGCCTGCTCCCACAGGTGACCGTCGCTCAGCTCACGCTCAGTGCTGGGTTTTGTGATCCAGTGCGGCGTAGAAGTTGGCGCTTTGCTGCAGGTATTTCTGGGTGTAGGCGCTGGTGCTGGATTTTTTGCCGGAAACTTCCACGCTGGCGGCGGCAGGCAATGCCACGGTGGCGGAAACAGCGGAAGCGGCGATGATGGAGAAGAGGTTCAAGTTCATGTCGGTAACCCTTGTGTTCGTTGGTTTAGGTGGCCGGTAGAGGCCTTGGAACCCAACTTACGCCCGAGGGCTGAACCTTGGTAATGTTTTGAAACAGTAGCCGCTATTAATAGAATTAATACACCGAGTCAGGCCCCGCATGGCGGGGCCTGTGGCTTATTGACGCACCAGGAACTTCAGGTCACTGGGCGCATCGATCGGCAATTTCTGCACGGTTTTACCCAGCAGGCCGGTCTTGGGGTCGCGTTCGACGACCACGATTTCGTTGCTTTTCTGGTTGGCGATCAGCAAAAACTTGCCGCTCGGGTCCAGGCTGAACTCGCGCGGGTGGTCGCCTTCCACGGAGCGGCGCTGCAGTTCCTTGAGGTGCGCGGTGGCCGGGTCGATGCTGAACACCAGCATCTGGTTGGCGGTGCCGCGGTTGCTCACGTACAGGAATTTGCCGTCGCTGGAGGCGTGCAGCGCCGCGCCGGCCTTGTCGGCCACCGGCTGCCCGCCAGCAAAGTCCACCAGTTGGGTCTGACTGAGCTTGCCGTCGTTGTAATCGAACACGGCAACCTGGGCGCTCATTTCGGTGGTCAGCCAGGCATGCTTGCCATCCGCGCTGAACAGCAAGTGACGCGGGCCGCTGCCCGGTGGCATTGGCACGGCGGCAGGGTTGGCCGGGGTCAGCGGCAGTTCAGGGTTGGCCTTGGGGTCGTAGTGGTAGGCAAACACCTTGTCGGCCCCCAGGTCCTGAACGAACACGTATTTGCCGTCCGGCGATGACACCACCGAATGCACATGGTTGGAGGCCTGACGCTCCGGGTTTACCCGGCTGGAGGGATGCCCGCTCAGTTGCACCGGCGCCGACAGCTTGCCAGCGGCGTCAACCGGCAGCACCGCGAGGCTGCCACCCGGATCTTCGAGTACCGAATAGTTGGCAACGAACAGGTAACGTCCATCAGCGGCGAGGCTGGAATGGGTGGGTTCATTGCCCAGGCTCTGCACCTGGTTGATCAGGGTCAACTGATGGTTCTGCGGGTCAATGCTGTAGCTGCTGACGCGGCCGACCGGGTCTTTCTGGCCCGGGCCATTCTCGTTGACCACGAACAAATGCTTCTGGTCTTTGGAGATTGTCAGCCACGACGGGTTGGCTGCCTTCGCGGCCAGTACCGGCTTGCCGCTGAATTGGCCGGTACGGCTGTCAAACTGCAGGCGGTAGATACCCTCGCTGGTACCGGCGGTGTAGCTGCCCACCAGCAGTTCATAGGTGTCTGCCGGTGCGGCTTGCACCGACATGGCACCGACACTGCCCGCCATCAGCAGGGGCCAGAATTTACGCATCATCATCCGCTTCATCCTCGTCGTTATTGTTGCCGGTGAAAGCGCTCATGCAGATCAGGCGGTGCTCGCCCGAATCACCGGTAAGGGTCCAGCTTTGCAAGGTGTCATCGAAGGTGGCGGCCTGTACCTGCTCCAGGCTGAAACGCCAGCGTTTTTCAGCACGGCCGTCCATGGCGGTGATCAGCAAGGCCTGTTCATCAAAGGTGAAATCAAAGGCATGCAGCCCGTCGATTTCAAGCATGTCGGAAGTCTTCAGGACGGCAGGCAAATTATCGGTCATCACAGTCTTTCATCAGGTTCAAAGCGCTAATGATAGGCCAGTTTGCTGCCCGCACCTAAAGCCATAACGGGCTACCGCCTCCGGGCGACGCAGCGCATTACTTTGCAAGGGCGCGTTTTGCTCACCTGTAAAGGAATACCCATGACAGACCCGAACACCGTCCCTGCTGCACACCCGGCCCGACAAGCGGTTGAAGCCCGGTTTCTCACTCGCCCGACACTGCGCTCAGTCACCGCGCAGTTGCTGGCCGACCACTTGAAGGAAAAATACCCGCCGCTGAGCTATCCGCTTGCGGACCTGCGCCTGGCCATACCCCGTGACGGCGGCGGACGCAGCCTGTTCCCGCTGCTGGAGGTGGCGCTCAGTCACCTGGCCGATGGCAGCTTTCCCGATGTGTCCATGCGCTACGGCCTGGACTGTTACCTGGGCGACGCCACGGGTACCCCGCTGACCTTTGAAGCCAATGGCCGGCACGACTACGACCTGGCAGTGATCGAAGCCGTTATCAGAGAATTGCCGCTGATTCTGAGCATCGCCTTTCAAGACGCCCTGGCTGCCTACTGGAGCCAGGACACGGATGCCGGCGGCAGCCGCTGGCAGTGGCTGGCCCACGTGCTGCAAGGCGCGCTGCTCGACTCGGCCATTCGCCAGCCAGGGAACCTGGCACCGCAGCTCGATACCCTCGTCACACTGGCCCGCTACCCCGACCGCCGTACGCGCGCCCAGCGCCCCTGGCCGCAAAAGGCCGTGCGCGCCTATACCCTGGAAACCGTTCTGGAGCAGGCAGGCAGCCGACTCACCCTGCAAGCCAGCGATGTGCTGGTGGTCGCCCCTGCGCAGGTGTTGCTGTGCCGCGTATCGGGGCAGATCGAGGCGTACGCCGACCTCGATGCCTTCGGTCATGCCTGGGGAATGCACCTGCAGCAGCGTTTTCGCGCGCAGCGGATGACCTGGAAGCAGTACGAGCCCGACGGCAATATTTTCGAGGTACAAGCCGCGCTCATACTCGAGGGGCAGCTGGACACTCTCGCGGCCATTGAGCTCCCGGCCGGGTCCAGCGTGCAGGCCCTGGAGCTGCGGTTTGCTGGCGCTACAAACCCGGCGCAGGTCTTCAGCCACTCGACCACCACACCGCTGGCAACCCTGAATTCGATTCGCGCAGCCCTGCCCGCCTGGCTGCAGCACGCCGGCGCGGCCGAGCGCCTTGCCTACCGTCAGTGCCTGCTTGAACAGGCCGCAATCCGCCGCTTGACCCTTGGCGATTCAGACGTCGACAGCCTGGAAACCCTGCGCAGCTATGCAACCGAACATTTGAATCAGCAACTGTGCCTGGATCGCAGCGTCGCCCTGGGTGGCCAACGTGCCTGCGACGATGCCGCTCGGTCGAGCGGCTACCACGCCGACGATTTGCAACTGACCTTTCACGTGGCGGTGGGCACTCTGGCCGGCGGTTATGTCGAGCCGGTGACCCTGAGCCTGGTCGATCTGGCCCTGAAAAACCTCTCGGGCGCGCCCAAAGGCCGTATGACACTCAGCCACCGCACCGGCCGGGTAATCGAACCCTGGCTGACAGCCGACGGCCTTCGCCAACTGGTCCAGCGTGTCGACATCGGCAAAAATTACCCTCATTACCTGCGCCAGGCGCTGCTCAGCGATACCGAGGCCGCACAAAAACGCAGACGACTGTTCGAACAGCAACGGCCGGTGCAGCTGAAAACCCAAGCGCTGGAGCACAAGCTAAAAGGCGAAGCAGGCCTGACATCGCGCGGCGTTCAGTGGGTGGAGGCCGTGCTGAACCCGACCCCCACGGGGCGCCAGGTCGGCGGCGAAAGCCTCGTCATGCGGGTGCTGGCCTTGGTGCGCAAGCCCGGCGCCACGGCGGACGTGGTGCAAAACATGTTCATCATCGAGCCCCTCGATACGCAACGAGGCCCGCACCTGCTGTATCGGCCGGCCTATCGCGACTCGCTGCTGGAGTTTGCCAGTCGCGACAGCCTGCTGGCCGCCCTCGTACGGCCCGGCGCGTTGCAGGACAGCGTCTTGACCTGGTTGCCGGACTCGGCCAGGGCCATCTACAGCAACGGTGGGTTTACCCAGCCCCACTACGTGCGGGTCGGCCTGGGCTCGGAATTCGATCCGCTGCCGCGCGTGCCTGAACCGGCACAATTGGCCGCCGCGGGCGACCAGAGCAGCGACGAAATCCTCCAGGCCCTGAACAATGGCAGCCTCATGGAGTACCTGTTTGGCTGCGAGACTCAGCAACTGCTGGCGCAGGCTGAGCGCGAGTCCACGTCCAATAGCGAGAGCCGCTGGGCGTTGATCCTGGAAGGTATGCAGCTGGGCTTTAACACCCTGCTGATGGCCGTGCGCGGGCCACTGGCGGCAATCGGCTGGCTGATGCAACTGGTGCAGGGCCTCACGCACGATGTGCCAGCGCTGGAAAGTGACGACCCTCAGACGCGGGCGCTGGCGTGGGTCGACCTGCTGCAAAACATCGCCCTGCTGCTGGTGCATCAGGGCTCGCTGACGGCGGCGCCGGTGCACGCTGCACGTGAGGAAGCCTTGCCCACGCAGCCGGCGTTCCGGCGAGCAGTTTTCGGCCCGGCAAGCAGCCCGCCGGCGATCATTGAACGTGGCACGGTCGGCCTGCCTTCCGAACCGCCCGGCGGTGGCCGCACGCTGCTGGATTTCGATCATTCGCTGGCCAGTGACGCTGCATCGGCAGCGCTGCTGGAAAAACTGCGGGCATTCAGCGTGCCCTGGCCACAGCCCGCACCTGCACAGGTCCGCCTCGGGCGTCACTTGGGTTTGTACAACCTCAACGGGGTCTGGCATGCCTCGGTCGGTGGTTTGCTGTTCAGGGCCAGCATCGTTCCCGGTTTTGGCGACGTGTATATCGTGCACCCCGAAAAAATCGACCACCCCGGCATCAAGCTTTGCACCGATGGAAAAGGCCATTGGACACTGGACCGCGGCCTTAAGCTGGTAGGCGGTGGCCCCAAGCGGATGGCGGCCTTGCGCGAGGAAAACCAGCGTAGAAAAAACGAGCTGCTCGCACGCGCGCAGGCACTCGATACGCAAATAACCCCCTTGATGGCGCCCTTCCTGGCATCGATGGAGCGCATGTGGTCCGCCGCCACCGCCTTGAAAAACCAACGCAAAACCGTGCAATTGGTCTGGAATCTTCTGCAAAAAGCGCCGCCCGAGCGGCGGCCCGCCCTGTCGGCGCGGCACCAGCAGGAGACCCTGAACCACCAGCAACGACGCACCGAGTTTCAGATTCTGCTGCAGAACCTCGAAGACCAATTTGCCCAGTCCCTCCCCCCACGCCTGGAAATGGTCAAGGTGGGCCAGGAACTGGAAAAGGTCGGCGGCGCCGGCGTGCACGTGCTTGATCGGGCAAAAATCCTGGGGACCATTTGGAACCAGCAGTCGGCCATCCAGACGTTGTTGGTGGACCGGTTGAACGCCATGCGTTTTTCCAGCGCGGGCGAGCCCATGGGGCAGATGGCGCGCAGGATGTTTGTCGACAACCTGCTGGGAGACACCGCCGTCTACGACGAATACATCCGCAACACGGTTGAATCGGCCAATATTCGCGAGCACATGGCCGAGGTCGCGGCGGCCATGGAGCATACGCTCGAACAACTGGAAGATGACTCGGTGGCGGGCCGTGTGATCCGCCAGGAATGCCTGACGCTGATCCAATACCCGCAGAATTTTTTCGCCAACAACCTGAGGCTCAGTGCGCTCAATTACCTCGCCGCCGCCACCCTGGCGACGGCCGACCGACGACTGCCACCCCTGGAGGAGTTTTACCTCAACCGCCTCGAACAGAGCGACCTGGCCCAAGCCCTGCAGTCTCATGTGGAAGTGCGCAGCGGTGCCGAGTACCCGCTGGCCGAGCAACGTAATGTGTATGAGACGGTCCTTGACCGGTACCGCCGTCATGAGGATGCGATTCGCGCCCTCAAAGCCCTCAACCCTGGGCGCTTGCGCCCGGAGGCCGAACGCCTGCTGAGAGGCCTTGAATTTGCCCAGGCGCTTGCGCAAAGCGAACTTGAAGCGGTGGTACGCAAACAGGAAGAGCTGGACGTCGAGCTGCCCTTATCGAAAACCCTGCGTCCCAAAAACCCGGCCAAGCGCGTGTTCAAAACCCGCAAAAAGGCGTACTTCATCGGTGAGCTCAAGCCTGCCGATGCCCAGAACAGCCAGGAGCAGCTCACCCTCACCGACGCCTTGACCGGCGAAACCATTGCCTCGTTCAGCCGCCACGAAGACGGTTGGGCCAACACCGCCAAGGACCCAGTGGCTGCCCCGGCAGGCACAGCCCAAGGTCGCTCACTGGCAACCCTCAAAGGCCTGGCCCAGGCGCTGATCGAACAACGCAAAGGCATTGAACAGCTGATAACCGCCGAGCAGCAAAAACTCGACTCGCCGCTGACCCGTCAACATGTCGACCCGAGTGGCTGGAATGAATTGCTGATGGGCCACGCCGGAAAGCTCACGGCCTTGGCCGATGAGTTGGCACGCGACCATTTGGCGCAAAAGACCGCGGTGCAACGCCTGATCGATGAATACCGGGCACACGCCCGGCACATCGGCCGGCTGGCGCAGCGCGTGTGCAGTGAGGCGTACAAACGGCAATGGCCGACCCAGGAGAGCCTCAATTACCTGTGGGAACAAAAACAGATCGACATCAACCTGACCAGCCTGGCCGACCCGCAACGCCCGACCCTCAGCGGCGACTTCTTCACTGAGTACGCGGTGTACGACAAGGCCAAAAAACCGCCGGTGGTGTTGTGGTATGCGCACTTTCATTACGCCAATGCCGACGCCCTGCCCGCCGACTACACGCGGGCCCACCTGAAGCTGCCGGAACAGCGCAAGTACACACAGAAGGACCTGCTCAAGCAACATGTCCAGGCCGACCTTCATACCCGCACGGAACCCGGCGGCGAACCGCTGACCCACATTCTGTATGTGCTGATTACGCCGCCCGTGGATCAGTTGTTCCTGGCGATCGCGCCAATGCCACGGGCCCTGCGCTGACGCCGTGCCCTGAGCATTGCGCTGGGCCACTTCACAACCTGAGATGCCGTGTGGCAAGGGCATTGCACCCTTGCCGCACGGCACTGCACGACGGTGTCGGGCTTAGTGCGCAAACAGCGAGTTGCCCTTCTGCCCCGCGAGTTTTTCAGGCTTGATCAGGAACCGTGCCAGCGCCGGCAGCAGCCACAGCGCACCGAACATGTTCCACAGCAGCATGAAGGTCAGCATCAGGCCCATGTCGGCCTGGAACTTGATGGCCGAGAAAATCCAGGTGCACACCCCGATAGCCAGGCACAAGCCGGTGAACAGCACGGCTTTGCCGGTCGATTTGAGCGTCTGGTAGTAGGCCTCTTGCAGTGGCAGGCCGGCGCGCAGGAAGCTTTCCAGACGGCTGTAGATGTAAATGCCGTAGTCCACGCCGATGCCCACGCCCAGCGCCACCACCGGCAAGGTCGCGACCTTGACGCCGATACCCATGAACGCCATCAACGCGTTGCCCAGCACCGAGGTCAGCACCAGCGGCAGCACGATGCACAGGGTGGCGGCCCACGAGCGGAAGGTGATCATGCACATGGTCGCCACGCACAGGTACACCAGGATGAGGATGGTCAGTTCCGACTCTTTGATCACCTCGTTGGTCGCCGCTTCGATCCCGGCGTTACCGGCGGCGAGGATGAATTCCAGGCCGTCCTTGTTGTTTTCCTTGGCGAAGTCCTGCACCGCATGCACCGCGCGGTCGAGGGTTTCGGCCTTGTGGTCGTTGAGGAACACCAGCACCGGCGCGAGCGAGCAATTGTTGTTGTACAGGCCGTCGGCGCGGGCGATGGAGTTGTTCAGCACGTCGGGGTTGCGCGACAGGGTTTCCCATTTCAGGTTGCCCTCGTTCATGCCCTTGATCATCTGCTTGGACACGGTCACCAACGAGATCGCCGATTGCACGCCTTCGGTGTTCTGCATCTTCCACATCAACTGGTCGATGGGCGCCATGGCTTCATAGCGCGAGCAGCCTTCGGCACGGGTCTTGACCATTACCACCAGCACGTCGGAGCTGGTGGAGTAGTTGTTGATGATGAAGTTGTTGTCCTTGTTGTAGCGCGAGTCCGGGCGCAGTTCCGGTGCGCCCTGGTCGAGGTCGCCGATTTTCAGGTTCTGGCTGTACCAGAGGCCGCCACCGAAGGCGATCAGCGCCAGCAGGATGGACACCGGCGCGACTCTGGCGCTGGCGAATTTGGACAGCAGGCGCCAGAACGGGTGTTCGCGGTGCGCGTCCTTTTTGCTTTTGGCGATGGCGCGTTTACTGATGCCTACGTAGGAGATCGCCACCGGCAGCAGGATCAGGTTGGTGAACACGATCACCGCCACGCCGATGGAGGCGCCGATGGCCAGCTCGCGGATCACGCCGATGTCGATGATCAGCAAGGTGATAAAGCCCACCGCGTCGGCGAGAATCGCGATCATCCCCGGCAAAAACAATTGCCGGAACGTGCGTCGGGCGGCGGTCAGCGCGTTGTCCGCCTCACTGGATTGCAAGGCAATGCCGTTGATCTTCTGCACGCCGTGGGAAATACCGATGGCGAAGATCAGGAACGGCACCAGCATCGAATACGGGTCGAGGCCGAAACCGAAGAAGTGCATCAGGCCGAGCTGCCACACCACCGCCACCAGCGTGGTGCTCAACACCGCGACGGTGCTGCGCAGGCAGTTGGTGAACCACAGCAGCAGAATCAGGGTGATGACGAATGCGATGCCGAAGAACATCACCACCATGACCAGGCCGTCGATCAGGTCGCCGACCTTCTTGGCAAACCCGACGATGTGAATCTTGACGTTGGGGTTTTGCGCTTCGAACTTGTCGCGGATCTTGTCTTCAAGTTCGTGGGAAAACTTGCGGTAGTCCAGGGCCAGCAACTTGCCCTGATCCTGTGGGTCCGGGTAGGACTCCAGCAGCGGAATGTCGACAATGCTCGACTTGAAGTCGTTGGCCACCAGGCGCCCCACCTGGCCGGACTTGAGCACGTTGTTGCGCAACTGGTCGAGGCTTTCCGGCGAGCCGTTGTAGCTCTGCGGGATCACTTCGCCGCCGGCAAAACCTTCCTCGGTGACCTCGGTCCAGCGCACGCTGGGGCTCCACAGCGACTTGAGGCCCGAGCGGTCAACGCCGGAGATGTAGAACACCTCGTCGTTGATCTGGCGCAGGGTCTCCATGTACTCCTTCGTGAAGATGTCACCGTCCTTGGCCTCCACGGAGATGCGCACCGTGTTGCCCAGGTTGGCCAGGTCGTTGCGGTGTTCCATCATCTTTTCGATGAAGGGGTGTTTGAGCGGGATCATCTTTTCAAAACTGGTGGACGGGCGAATCAACGTCGCCTGCCAGAACAGAAAAATGCTCACCAGCAGGCAGATGACGATCACTGCCGGGCGATTGTTGAAGATCAGGCGCTCAAGAAAGGTCGCTTTATCGTTGTGATGACTGCTCATTGAAACCCCGCCTTCTTATTATTTTGAGAGCTCTGCACCGGCGGCGGAGGCCACACGCACGCCACCCTGCCCGACCAGAATCAAGTTGCCGTTGCCCGCCGCGGTGACCGCCGAGAGTGAAATGCGGTCCGGGCGATTGAACACGCTGAAGGTCTGCCCGTCGTCATGGCTGATCACCACGCTGCCACCGTTGCCGACCACCACCAGCGAACCGTCGTCGAGCAACGTGGCGCCGGACAAGCCGAATTCCAGGGCACCCCGCGCCGCGTTCAGCTCAACCTGTTCCCAGGTGCTGCCAAAATCCGTGGAACGGTAGAGATTGCCGCGCAGGCCATAGGCCAACAGGGTGTGGGGTTGAGCGGTACTGATCACGCCAAACAGCGAGCCCTGATACGGGCCTTCGAGCTTTTCCCAGGTCTGGCCGTCGTCACTGGAGCGGAACATGCTGCCCTGCTCGCCGACGATAAACAGCCCGGCGTCCTTGATAGAGGCGATGGCGTTGAGGTGGAACTGGTCTTCGTTGTCGAGGCGGTCGCTGACGTCTTCCCAGGTTTTGCCGCCGTCGGTGGTTTCGATCAACGCACCGTAGGCGCCCACGGCCAGGCCGTGCTCGGCATCCTTGAACCAGATGTCGAGCAAGGGGGCTTCGCGTTTGAGGTCTTGGTATTGCTGGGTCCAGGTGGCGCCGCCATCGGCGCTTGCAAGAATCTGTGCGTCGTGGCCGACAGCCCAGCCGTGTTTTTCATCGACGAAAAACACCGCCGTGAGCAGTTGCCGAGTCGGCACTTGGGCTTGGGTCCAGGTGCTGCCCTGGTCATCGGAATAGAGGATGTGCCCGCGATCACCGACTGCCACCAGGCGGGAGCCGGCGTGCACCACGTCGATCATCAGGCCTTTGGCGGCCTTGGGGGATTGAATCGCAAATGCCGGCGGTGCGCCGGTTTCATCGGCTGCCAGCACGGGTGTCGACAACACCCCCAGCAGCGAGAGCGCTGTAGCCAGCATCGCAACCTTGCGTGCGACGCGCGGGCGGCAAACAACCCAACCCATGACAGGCTCACTCATAGACCTTTCTCCCGATTTATTATTGTTAGGTCGTCTTGCCTTGCCGGCCTCTGAAACCTGCAATCTAGAGCGCCTGAAGGAAGCAGGGGCCATCCTATCGGGCTTTCGAATCGTCTGACAATCGGCGCTACGTTATCTTTTGTTAACTGGCGGGCGATGACGATGGGCTGAATATGAGTGCATTAGCCAGGCTGATTAATGAATATTTATTCTATCTATTGAATTTAGAGAATATTTATTCCATTAATACACGTCCTGAAAACAATAATCCAAAGGACCACCGCTATGCGTGAACTCGGAATCGGCCTGATCGGCACGGGCTTCATGGGGCGCGCCCATGCCTTGGCGTTCAACAATGCCCGCGCGGTATTCGAACTGCCGGTACACCTCAACCTGGCCGCCCTGGCCGATGCCGACACCGAACGCGCACAGCGTTGCGCGACCGCCTGGGGGTTTGCCCAGGCCCACGGCGACTGGCAGGCGCTGATCAATGACCCCAAGGTCGATGTCGTGGCCATCACCACGCCCAATCACTTGCATTACCCCATGGCCATGGCAGCGATTGCAGCGGGCAAGGCGGTGTATTGCGAAAAACCCCTGGCCGTCAGCCTGCCGCAGGCCGAGGCCATGCGCCGCGCCGCGAGTGCGGCCGGCGTGGTCACGCGGGTGGGCTACAACTACCAGCACAACCCGATGATCAGCCTGGCGCGGCAGATGATTGCCGATGGCGAGTTGGGCGAAATTATCAGCTTCCAGGGCGAGTTCAGCGAAGACTTCATGGCCGACCCGGCCTCACCGTGGTCGTGGCGCTGTGACGTGGCCCATGCCGGCGGCGCCCTGGCGGATTTGGGCAGTCATTTGCTGTCGATGGCGCGCCATCTGGTGGGTGAGGTGCACAGCGTGTGCGCCGACACCCAGACCGTCCACGCCCAACGCCCGGTCGTCCACGGCAGCAGCGACTGTAAACCCATCGCGGTGGACGACCAGGTGCACGCACTCTTGCGCTTTGCCAATGGCGCGCGCGGTACGGTGAGCAGCAGCTGGCTCAAGCACGGCTACAAGAACCACCTGAGTTTTGAAATCAGCGGTACGCGAGGCACGCTGGCGTTCGATCAGGAGCGCTTGAATGAACTGCGGGTGTGTCGGCTCGGCCAGGACGGATTCCAACGGTTGCTGGCCGGCCCTGCCCTGCCCGGCTATGCCGCGTTCAGCCCGGCGGCCGGGCATCAACTGGGGTACAACGAGTTGAAGACGCTGGAAGTGCACGAATTGATCATGGCGCTGGCGGGGCAAGGCGCGGGGGGCACTGACTTTGAGGGGGCATGGGCGGTTGAGCAGTTGGCAACGGCGATTCGTGTGGCGGCCCGTGAAGAGCGTTGGGTTGTGGTGGGTGAGGTGTGAGCGCGGGGGCTTGGTTTGGCCGGGGGGGGTGTGTCCGTTGTTTAACGGGACGCCTAAGGTCAAAAGCAGAGCACGGCGGCCTGACAGCCGACCTGACCTTGAAGGCTGAACTCAATCAAATGTGAGAGCTGGCTTGCCTGCGATGGCATCAACTGGTTGTGTCTGATACACCGAGGTGCCTGCATCGCAGGCAAGCCAGCTCCCACAGAAAAGCAAAGCACTGTGGTGCTGGCAGCTGAGCTCGGTCAACTTGTGGGAGCGGGCTTGCTCGCGAAAGCGGTGGGCCAGTGATACATGAGCTGACTGAACCACCGCCTTCGCGGGCAAGCCCGCTCCCACAGTTGGATCTCTGTGCATCAGGTAGAGGGGTGGCGTGTGTACCCGGCCAGCTCCCACAGAAAAGCAAAGTACTGCGGTGCTGGCAGTTGAACTCGGTCAACTTGTGGGAGCGGGCTTGCTCGCGAAAGCGGTGTACCAGTGACACATGAGCTGACTGAACCACCGCCTTCGCGGGCAAGCCCGCTCCCACAGTTGGATCTCTGTGCATCAGGTAGAGGGGTGTGCTGCTCGTTTGTACTCGGTCAAATGTGGGAGCTGGCTTGCCTGCGATGGCATCAACCCGGTGTACCTGATAGACCGAGGTGCCTGAATCGCAGGCAAGCCAGCTCCCACAGAAAAGCAAAGCACTGTGGTGCTGGCAGCTGAACTCGGTCAACTTGTGGGAGCGGGCTTGCTCGCGAAAGCGGTGGGCCAGTGATACATGAGCTGACTGAACCACCGCCTTCGCGGGCAAGCCCGCTCCCACAGTTGGAGCTCTGTGCGTCAGGTAGGTGGGTGTCGTGTGTACTCGGTCAGAGGTGGGAGCTGGCTTGCCTGCGATGGCATCAACCCGCTGTACCTGATAGACCGAGGTGTCTGCATCCCAGGCAAGCCAGCTCCCACAGAAAGGCAAAGCACTGCGGTGCTGGCAGCTGCACTCGGTCAACTTGTGGGAGCTGGCTTGCTCGCGAAAGCGGTGGGCCAGTGATACATGAGCTGACTGACCTACCGCCTTCGCGGGCAAGCCCGCTCCCACAGTTGGATCTCTGTGCATCAGGTAGAGGGGTGGCGTGTGTACCCGGCCAGCTCCCACA
>NZ_VMSH01000035.1:0-16714 GCF_007713445.1 Pseudomonas sp. RGB
CAAAAGTGTCCACCATGTCCCCGCACACCCGTCAACCATGTGTCCGGTCCGTACAGGCTCTTTTCAAAAGTGACCCGCCGTAAGGGCGGAACCCCAAGCGGCCATCACCCAAATAACGGATATGCCCCCAGCCCGGCAGTACCTGGATGATGGCTCAAAGCTAGCATTCATCGGCCTCTGCAAATCATTCCTTTGGCTGATTTAGCTGACACATAAGCTCTCTAAAGTGCAGGTCTTCAAGCCAACACCGTGCAGTCAGATAAGGGATTCGTATGTTGCAGACCCGTGTTATCCCACCCGCCGAAGGCGCTTACCAATACCCACTGTTGATCAAACGCCTGCTGATGTCCGGGACCCGCTACGAAAAAACCCGGGAAATCATCTACCGCGACAAACTGCGTTACACCTACCCCACCCTCATCGAGCGCGTCGCGCGCCTGGCCAACGTGCTGACCGAGGCCGGCGTCAAGGCCGGTGACACCGTCGCCGTGATGGACTGGGACAGCCACCGTTACCTCGAATGCATGTTCGCCATCCCGATGATCGGCGCGGTAATCCACACCATCAACGTGCGCCTGTCGCCCGAACAGATTCTCTACACCATGAACCACGCCGAGGACCGCTTCGTGCTGGTCAATAGCGAGTTCGTGGGGCTTTACCAGGCCATCGCCGGCCACCTGACCACGGTCGACAAAACGCTGCTGCTCACCGACGGCGACGAAAAAACCGCCGAGCTGCCCAACCTGGTCGGCGAGTACGAAACACTGCTGGCGGCCGCCAGCTCCACGTACGACTTCCAGGACTTCGACGAAAACTCCGTCGCCACCACTTTCTACACCACCGGCACCACCGGCAACCCCAAAGGCGTGTACTTCACCCACCGCCAACTGGTGCTGCACACCATGGGCGTTGCGACGATCATGGGCAGCGTCGACAGCGTGCGCCTGCTGGGCACCAACGACGTGTACATGCCGATCACGCCGATGTTCCACGTGCACGCCTGGGGCTTGCCGTACGTGGCAACCATGCTTGGTTTGAAGCAGGTCTATCCAGGCCGCTACGACCCGGAATACCTGGTGGAGTTGTGGCGCAAGGAAAAGGTCACCTTCTCCCACTGCGTGCCGACCATCCTGCAAATGGTGCTCAACGCCAAGGCGGCGCAAGGCGTGGATTTTGGCGGCTGGAAAATCGTCATCGGCGGCAGCGCGCTCAATCGCACGCTGTATGAAGCCGCCAAGGCGCGCGGCATTCAACTGACTGCCGCGTACGGCATGTCCGAGACCGGGCCGCTGGTGTCGTGTGCCCACCTCAACGAAGAACTGATGGCCGGCACCGAGGACGAGCGCACCACCTACCGCATCAAGGCTGGCGTGCCCGGGCCGTTGGTGGAAGCGGCGATTGTCGACAGCGAAGGCAACTTCCTGCCCGCTGACGGCGAGTCCCAGGGCGAGCTGGTGCTGCGCGCACCGTGGCTGACCGAGGGCTATTACAACGAGCCGCAAAAGGGTGCCGAGCTGTGGGAGGGCGGTTGGATGCACACTGGCGATGTGGCCACGCTGGACGCATTTGGCGTGATCGACATTCGCGACCGCATCAAGGATGTGATCAAGACCGGCGGCGAGTGGATCTCCTCCCTGGCCCTCGAAGACCTGGTCAGCCGTCACCCGGCGGTACGCGAAGTAGCGGTGGTGGGCATCGCCGACCCGCAGTGGGGCGAGCGCCCGTTTGCGTTGCTGGTGGTCCGTGATGGCCATGTGATAGGTGCTCGCGAGCTCAAGGAGCACCTCAAGCCTTTTGTCGAACTGGGCCATTTGAGCAAGTGGGCGATTCCAAGCCAGATTGCCGTTGTTACTGAAATTCCCAAGACCAGTGTCGGCAAGCTCGACAAAAAACGTATCCGTATCGACATCATTGAATGGCAGGCCAATAACAGCACGTTCCTGTCCACCCTCTGATGCCCCTCGCCGCGCCCGATCGGGCGCGGCAATGCTCTATCTCAAGCCTTCACTTGTGATTTGCCAATTTTCAGCCATCCTTGCCGCGCCGGCCTTCGTCGGCGTGGCGAAAGGACTGTGGCAGACGGGTTGGTGATGCAAATCACACTTTAGAGGGATCAAGCGGTACCCCCTGCTGGCTATAGTCCATCTCAGAGTTTTTCAAGGATGTTGCGCTTCGGGCCATGGGGGCTCGGTTGCCGTTCGGCATTGGAATCGTTGTATTCCGGCCGTTACACGCATCCAGAAGAAAGAACTCACTGCCATAACAATAATGCACATGGAGTAGCGTCGATGACCTCAGTAAACCAGTTCTGGCGCCGGGCAAGACTGCCCCTGGCCGTCAGTCTCGCTTCTACGCTCGCCGGGCCCGCATTCGGCGTCAGTTTCAACATCGGTGAAATCGAAGGCAGCTTTGACTCATCCCTGTCGGTGGGGGCGAGCTGGTCGACTGCGGGTCGCAATAAAGACCTGATTGGTGTCAACAACGGCGGCAAGGGGCTTTCACAGACCTCCGATGACGGCCACCTGAACTTCAACAAGGGTGATTCCTTCTCGAAGATCTTCAAGGGTATCCATGACCTTGAATTGAAATACGGCGACACCGGCATCTTTGTGCGTGGCAAGTACTGGTACGACTTCGCGCTGCAAAACGAAGACCTGGACTTCAAGAACGTCAGCAACAACAACCGCAAAGAGGGCGCCAAGTCCTCGGGCGGGCAGATTCTCGATGCGTTCATTTATCACAACTACACCGTTGCCGATGAGCCAGGCAGCGTGCGCTTCGGCAAGCAGGTAGTGAGCTGGGGCGAAAGTACGTTCATTGGTGGCGGTATCAACTCGATCAACCCGATCGATGTGTCTGCATTCCGTCGTCCGGGCGCCGAGATCAAGGAAGGCTTGATTCCGGTCAATATGTTCTACGTGTCCCAGACCCTCACCGACAACCTCTCCGCAGAGGCGTTCTACCAGTTGGAGTGGGACCAGACGGTTGTGGATAACTGCGGCACGTTCTTCTCCCAGCCCGACGTGATTGCCGACGGTTGCAGCAATAACCTGCGGGTCTTGAACAAGCGCTCCACCATCCCTGGCGCGGCCTTGCCGACATTGAACGCGCTGGGTGTGGACGTGAACAATGAGGGCGTGCTGGTAAAACGTGGCGGTGACCGTGATGCACGGGACAGCGGCCAGTTCGGCGTGGCCATGCACTACAACTTCGAGCCACTGGACACGGAGTTCGGTGCGTACTTCATGAACTACCACAGCCGTGCGCCAATCTTCAGCGCCACCGGCGCGCCAAACTCGGCCTACACCCGTCCGCTGGGGCAACTGGCGGCTTTGCGTCCGTTGATCGTGGCCGGCAGTTCCCAGTACTTTGTCGAGTACCCGGAAGATATCCGCCTCTACGGCCTGAGCTTCTCCACCACGCTGCCTACCGGCACCGCCTGGAGTGGTGAATTGAGCTACCGGCCAAACGCGCCGGTACAACTGAGCACCACCGATATTCTGTATGCGGGCGTTACGCCGATTCGGGGCTATGAAAATGCATCGGTGCTCAAGGGCACACCGGGCCAAGACCTGCACGGCTACAACCGCAAGGAAGTGACCCAGTTTCAGACCACCTTCACGCACTTCTTCGACCAGGTGATGGGCGCGACCCGCCTGACCACCGTGGGCGAAATCGGCGTAACCCATGTGGGCGGCTTGGAAAGCAAAAACACTGCGCGTTATGGCCGTGATCCAGTGTTCGGCCCTGGCACGCTGCCGGGTGGTTTCTGCAACGCGCTGAACAATTCGACCGCTCAAGGTGCGGGCCTGCCGAATGCATCCGGCTTGAACACCAACTGCAACAACGACGGCTACACCACCGCGACGTCCTGGGGTTATCGCGCCCGGGCGATCTGGGAATACCCGGATGTATTTGCCGGTGTGAACCTCAAGCCCAACGTGGCCTGGTCTCATGACGTCAAAGGGTATTCGCCAGGCCCTGGCGGCAACTTTGAAGAGGGTCGCAAGGCCGTCAGCCTGGGCGTCGATGCCGAGTACCAGAACACCTACACCGTCGGCCTGAACTACACCAACTTCTTTGGTGGCCGGTTCACCACGGTGGACGATCGCGACTTTATCGCCTTGAGCGCCGGCGTGAACTTCTAAGACTTTCTTTTTCAGATGCATGCATTTCAGGAAGAGCCAGAACATGAAAATAACTAAAAGTCTGTTGCACGTGGGTGTGCTTGGGCTGTCGATCATGGCGGGTAGCGTCATGGCGGCAGTCTCGGCCGATGAAGCCGCCAAGCTGGGTACGACCCTGACCCCGATGGGCGCCGAAATGGCGGGCAACGCGGCCGGCACCATCCCCAAATGGTCGCCGCTGCCCACCAATGCCGGCGCCGTGGATGCCCGTGGTTTCCTCGCCAACCCGTATGCCAGCGAGCAGCCGCAATTCACGATCACCGCGCAGAACGTCGAGCAGTACAAAGACAAGCTGGCGCCGGGGCAGTACGCGATGTTCAAGCGTTACCCGGACACCTTCAAGATGCCGGTTTACCCGACCCATCGCGGCGCCACCGTGCCGGCTGATGTGTTCGCGGCCATCAAGAAGAACGCCACCAACACCAACCTCGTGTCTGGCGGCAACGGCCTGGAAAATTTCGAAACCGCGGTTCCGTTTCCGATCCCGAAAAGCGGCGTGGAAGTGATCTGGAACCACATCACCCGCTATCGTGGCGGCAGCGTGACGCGTCTGGTCACTCAGGCCACGCCGCAAACCAACGGCTCGTTCAGCCTGGTGTACTTTCGCGATCAGTTTGTGTTCCGCGACAAGATGAAGGACTACGACCCGAAAAACCCGGGCAACGTGCTGTTCTACTTCAAGCAGCAAGTGACCGCGCCGGCACGTCTGGCCGGTGGTGTGCTGCTGGTGCACGAAACTCTCGACCAGGTGAAGGAGCCGCGTTCGGCGTGGGTCTACAACGCCGGCCAACGCCGTGTTCGCCGGGCGCCGCAAGTGTCCTATGACGGGCCGGGCACCGCTGCCGATGGCCTGCGTACCTCCGACAACCTCGACATGTACAACGGCGCACCGGACCGCTACGACTGGAAGCTGGAAGGCAAAAAAGAAATCTACATCGCCTCCAACAGCTACAAGATCGACGACCCGAAGCTCAAGTACGTCGACATCATCAAGGCCGGCCACATCAACCAGGACCTGGCACGTTATGAGCTGCGCCGCGTCTGGCACGTGGTCGCAACCTTGAAGGAAGGCCAGCGCCACATCTACGCCAAGCGTGACTTCTTCATCGACGAAGACACCTGGCAAGCCGCGGTGATCGACCATTACGACGGCCGTGGCCAACTTTGGCGCGTGGCTGAAGCTCACGCCGAGAACTACTACGACAAACAAGTGCCGTGGTATGCCCTCGAAACCCTCTACGACCTGCAGTCCGGCCGCTACCTGGCCCTGGGCATGAAGAACGAAGAGAAGCAGGCGTATGACTTCGGCTTCACCGCCACCACCAGCGACTTCACCCCGGCGGCCCTGCGCCAGGATGGTGTGCGCTAAGCAACACTCACTCGACGATGTGGGAGCTGGCTTGTGTAAAGCTGGCTTGTGTGGGAGTCGGGCTTGCCCGCGATGCAGGCGCCTCGGTGTATCAGTTACACCGAGTTGACGCTATCGCAGGCAAGCCAGTCCCACACAAGCCAGCCTTGCGCTAGGCAGCTCCCACATTTTTTGTCGTAGTTCTTTTTCAGGTAAATGTTGCAAAGATCTACAAACCCGCCGTTTTTACCGCTAGTCTGCGGACATCTGCAATGCCGACAACAGCCTTCTACAAGAGCCCGGCGATGACTGATCTGTCCCGAATCCAAGGGCCTGCAAGCGCAGTAATTCCGACGCTGGAAGCGCGCTTCTACAGGCCACCTTTGCCTGACGGCTATGTGCTGCGCCCGCGCCTGTGCGAGCGGCTGAGTGCTGGTCTGGAGGGGCGACTGCTACTGGTCAGCGCTCCGGCGGGGTTCGGCAAGAGTTCGCTGGCGGTGGAGTTCTGCCAGGGGTTGCCGGCGCATTGGCAAAGCCTGTGGCTGGGCCTGAGCCCGCGCGATAACGACCCGGGCCGTTTCCTCGAGCGCCTGCTCGACGGTTTGCAACAGTACTTCCCGCAACTCGGCGCCCAATCCCTGGGCCTGCTGAAGATGCGCCAGCGTCACCAACCCTTTGCCTTTGAAGAATGGCTCGACGGCCTGCTCGATGAGCTGACGTTGCACTTGTCCACGCGCGCGCCCTTGTTGCTGGTACTGGATGACTACCATCTGGCCCAGGGCCCGGTGCTGGATCGTTGCCTGCAGTTTTTCCTGAATCATTTACCTGATGGGCTGGTGGTCATGGTCACCAGCCGCCAACGTCCCGACTGGCACCTGGCGCGCCTGCGGCTGTCCCGGCACCTGCTGGAGCTGCATGAACAAGACCTGCGCCTGACCCACGACGAATCGCTGGCCGTGCTGGCTCGGCACAGCAGCTCGTTGCGCGGCGAGGCGCTGGACAACCTGATCCGGCGCAGTGAAGGGTGGGTCGCCGGCCTGCGTTTCTGGCTGTTGGCCATCGCCGAAGCGGGCAATGAAAGCGCGTTGCCGCACAGCTTGCACGGTGGCGAAGGGCTGATTCGCGATTACCTGCTCGAAGAGGTCATCGACTGCCTGCCGGTTGAAGTGCAGGCGTTCCTGTACGACACGGCGCCTCAGGATCGTTTCTGCGGCGAGCTGTGCGACGCCGTGCGCGAGGCCCATGACAGCGCGGAAATCCTGCGCTATCTGCAGGCCCATCAGGTGTTTTTGGTGCCGCTGGACGAACAGGGCCATTGGTACCGTTACCACCATTTGTTTTCCGATTTGCTGCGCACGCGCCGCGCGAGCAATGCCACCTTGCCGATTGCCAGCCTGCACTTGCGGGCCTGTCGTTGGTTCAACGCCCAGGGTTTTATCGACGAAGCCGTGGAGCAGGCGTTGCGCGCCGGCCACCTCGATGTGGCGGCAAACCTGGTGCAGAACCTGTCAGAGGAGCAGCTGCTGGCCGAGCAGAATGTGGGCATGCTGCTGCGCTGGAAGATGGACTTGCCCGACAGCCTGCTGATCAGCACGCCGCGCTTGATCGTGCTCTACAGCTGGGCGCTGGGGTTGGCGTGCCAGTTGGATGCGGCGGAAGAATTGTCAGGCTACCTCAGTCGCTTCCTGCCGGCGCCGTCGGCCACTGCGCAAAAGTCGATGCTGGCCCAATGGCTGGCGCTGAGCGGGATCATCGCCCGCGGGCGAGGTGATCGTGAGTTGACCCAGCGTTACTGCAGCGAGGCGTTGGAAAGCCTGCCGCACAAACGCTATGGCCAGCGCCTGATGTGCCTGTCGACCCTGTCCAACTTGGCTATTGTCGATGCCGACCTGTGGCGCGCGCGTGGCCTGAATCGCGAATCCCTGGAGCTGGCGCAGCGCGTCGGCAACCCGCTGTTCGAGGCCCTGGCCCATTACGACCGCGCGCGCGTATTGCAGGCGCGCGGCGAAATTCTGCGTTCTCTGGACGAAGTGCGCCAGGGGTTGCAACGCCTGCAAGGCCTTGCGCCCCAACGGCTGTACGCCGTACGCGCGCGGTTATCGCTCTACGAAGGTTATTTGCTGCTGGTGCGTTATCAGTCTGACGCTGGCCTTGCCCGTTTGCGTGCCGGCCTGAGCGAAGCCCGTGCCTGCCGCGATATCAGCGTACTCATCGGGCATTGTGTGATTGCCAATTTCGAAGGGCGGCGCGGTGATTTCGCCAAGGCCTTCGCCGAACTCGCCGAAGCCGAGCGCCTGATGCATATCTGGGACGTGCCGCCGATCTATTACCTGGCGATGATCACCCTGATCAAATGCGAATTATGGCTGGCCCAAGGCCGCACCGACCTTGCCGACGCCTGGCTGACCCGCCTGGGGCAGACCTATAACGGTGAGCACGCCGCCGCCGCACCGGAGTTTCATCCACACCTGGCGCAACACATCGGGCTGCAGCAGGCCGCACTCGATGCGATCCGCCATCAACCGGCTGCGGCCCTGCAGCGCCTCGAAGAGCTGGCACAGCAGGCGCAAAGCAGCGGGCGCCAGATGATTGCCCTGATGGCCCTGACCCAACAGGCGCATGTATTGCTGGAGTGCGGCCAGGAAGCCAAGGCGCGGCCGATCGTGGCCCAGGCGCTTGAGGCGGGGGTTGGTGGCGCACTGCAACCGTTCCAGCGGCTGCTGGAACGTTACCCTGACTGGATGCGCGAACAACTCGGCAAGACCCCGCATGCGTTGTTGAACCAAAACCTGTTGGCGCTGCTGCCGGTGGTTGCCGCCGCCGAGGCCTTGCCCTCGCACGAAACCCTCAGCACCCGCGAGCTGGCAGTGCTGCAACTGATCGCCCAAGGCTGCTCAAACCAGGAAATCAGCAACCAGTTGTTTATCTCCCTGCACACGGTGAAAACCCACGCCAGCCATATCAACAGCAAGCTGGGCGTGGAGCGCCGAACCCAGGCGGTAGCGCGGGCGCAGGAGATGGGGTTGTTGGGGTAGGGAGCAACGCATTTGTGCCAAAATCGCTGACTTACAAATGATCGAGTTCGCTCTGATGTCTCAGCTACCTGCCCTGATTCGCGAAACCTTCCCCGTCGGCCCGTTGCAGTGCAACTGCACCATCATCGGTGACCCAATCACCAAAAAAGCCATCGTGGTCGACCCTGGCGGCAATCACGAGCTGATCCTGGCTCGCCTGGAGGCGTTGGGCCTCAAGGTGGTGAGCATCATCCATACCCATGCGCACCTCGATCACTTCCTGGCCTCCGGCCAATTGAAAGAGAAAACCGGCGCCACCTTGCATCTGCACAAGGACGATAAATTCCTGTGGGATAACCTGGAAATGCAGTGCCAGATGTTTCGCGTGCCTTATACGCCGGTGCCGTCGCCGGATCGCTGGCTGGAAGATGATGAGGCGTTGGCCTGCGGTTGCGGCGTGGCCTTGCACACGCCAGGGCATACACCGGGTTCGATGAGCTTCTGGTTTGCCGATGCCAAGTTGTTGATTGCCGGCGACACATTGTTCAAGCGCGGCGTGGGGCGGACCGACCTGTGGGGCGGGGACCAGGCCACCATCGTGCGTTCAATCAAGCAGCGTTTGTACACCCTGGATGAGGGCGCGACGGTGGTTACCGGGCACGGGCCGGACACCCGGTTGGGCGATGAGATGCGTGAGAATCCGTTTGTGCGGGCGTAGGGAATAACCACGGGTCTAGGGCTGTTCTATACAAAGAATCGTCGTCGCAGCTCGCGTTCAGCCTGGGTCTGCTACGGTTTGCTTAGCGGTGATGCTGGCCAGCCTTTGTCACAGCAGGGGCGATGGTCACGGAATTTTTACCGTTTGTCGCGTTCAAAACCCGGCACAGGTCCATTGCCAATGTCCTTTGCACCACAGAATGCAAAAGTAGGAGCTTCCTTCATGTTTACTCCGCGTCGTCTTCTTGTTGTTGCCACCGCCGTAGCCCTGTTGTCCGGCTGCGCCTCGCCTAATCCTTATGACGGCAGCCAGGGGCAGGCAAACGATGGTTCGCAAGGCGGTATCAGCAAAACTGCCAAGTATGGCGGCCTGGGTGCGCTGGCTGGCGCATTGGCCGGTGCAGCCATCGACCATAACAACCGTGGCAAGGGTGCACTGATCGGTGGTGCTATCGCCGGTATCGGCGCCGCCGGTTACGGTTATTACGCCGACCAGCAGGAAAAGAAACTGCGTGAAAGCATGGCCAACACCGGTGTTGAAGTGCAGCGCCAGGGTGACCAGATCAAGCTGATCATGCCGGGTAACATTACCTTTGCCACCAACTCGGACGCGATCGCCAGCAGCTTCTATACGCCGCTGAACAACCTGGCGAACTCGCTGAAGCAGTTCAACCAGAACACCATCCAGATTGTTGGCTACACCGACAGTACCGGCAGCCGCCAGTTGAACATGGACCTGTCCCAGCGTCGTGCGCAGAGCGTGGCCAATTACCTCACTTCCCAAGGCGTGAGCCCGACCAACCTGAGTGCACGCGGTGCCGGCCCGGATAACCCGATTGCCAGCAACGCCGACGTGAATGGCCGTGCGCAGAACCGTCGCGTAGAGGTCAACCTCGGCCCGATCCCAGGTCAGCAATACGGCCAACCGGGTCAGCAGCAACAACAGCAACAGGCGCCGCAGCAGAACAACCAGTTCCAGGGCAACCCGTACCAGCAGTACCAATAAACGCAGGCCACTAAAAAGGGCGCCGTGCAATCAATGCACGGCGCCCTTTTTTGTGGCTGCGAATGACATCAGTCGATGTATTCGAACACTTTTACGATCTTCTGTACGCCGGACACACCCTGAACCAGGTTGGATGCGCGGGTGGCTTCCGCCTGGGTCAGCAGGCCCATCAGGTAAACGATGCCGTTATCGGTGACGACTTTGATGCGCGAGCCCGGTACGGCGCTGTCGGTAAGCATCTGCGCCTTGATTTTGGTGGTCAGCAACGCATCGTTACTGATGGCCAGCAGGGTAATAGGGTCCATGACCTGCAGTTCATTGTGGACCTTCTTGACCCGCTGAACCGACGAGGCGGCTTGTTCTGCCTGGGCCTTGAGCTCCGCACGCGGCGTCTGGCCGGCCAGCAGTACCACGCCGTTGAAGCTGGTTACCACAATGCGCGAGGCGCCATTGCCCAAGTCTGTAGCGGCCTTGGCGACGTTCACCTTGACCTTGGTTTCGATGAGCGAATCATCGATTGTGCTGCCGAAAGTACGCGTGCCCCGGTCATCCTGAATGGGTGTGTCACGTGTCGCGGTGATTGCCGTGCTGCAGCCGCTGATGGCAAGGCACAGCGTGATGGCCAAAAGGCTGAGGCGGTTAACGGTCATTCTTCACTCCCGAACAGTTGGCTGTCGATCAGATCGCACAGGCAGTGGATCGCCAGCAGGTGGACTTCTTGAATGCGTGCAGTGACATTGGCCGGGACGCGAATTTCAACGTCCTCCGGCAACAGCAGCGAGGCCATGCCGCCGCCGTCACGGCCGGTCAATGCTACGACAATCATTTCGCGATCATGTGCGGCCTGGATCGCTTGAATAATGTTCGCCGAGTTGCCGCTGGTGGAGATCGCCAGCAGCACGTCGCCGGGTTGGCCCAGGGCGCGAATCTGTTTGGAGAAGATTTCGTTGTAGCTGTAGTCGTTGGCGATCGAGGTGATCGTCGACGTGTCGGTGGTCAAGGCAATGGCCGGCAGGCTCGGGCGCTCGCGCTCGAAGCGGTTGAGCAGCTCGGAGGAAAAGTGCTGGGCATCACCGGCCGAACCGCCGTTGCCGCACGAAAGCATTTTGCCCTCGTTGAGCAAGGCATTGACCATGACCTGACTGGCTTGCTCGATGTGCGGTGCAAGTACGTCCATCGCCTGTTGCTTGGTGTCGATGCTGGCCTGGAAAAGCTGGCGAATTCGGGATTGCATGTCCATCTGTGTGACCTTAAGTAGCGCGGCTGTTTGGCACAGGAATGTGCAGCCCGCAAAGCAAAGAGCAAAAGTGTGTGGTGAAGATGTCCGGTGAATCAGCTGTCGAAGGCATTTTTAAGCCAATTCAGATCAGCGGGGCCAGACGGTGTGCTTTCTATGGCAACCACATCGAAACGGCAGGGGGAGTCAGCCCAGCGATGCTCTTTTTGCAGAAAAAACTGCGCGGCGAGTATCAGCTTCTGACGCTTGCGCCCGTCGATACTGGCGAGCGCGCCACCCCATTGTGCGTGTTTTCTGTAGCGGACTTCGACGAATACTACTGTATCGCCGTCAAGCATGACCAGATCAAGCTCACCGCGTTTACACAACCAGTTCTGCGCCAGAAGGCGCAGACCCTGTTGTTGCAGATACTGGAGGGCTTGAAGTTCGGCATCCTTGCCGCTTTGTGCGCTGGACCGCTCGGGCATCAGCGCGAGGTGTCCGGCAGGCGCTGGATGTCGCCGCCAACGAATTTCGCCCACGGCATCTGGCGGTCAACGCGCTGGTTGGCGCTGATGCCCAAGCTGCCGGAGAGACCGTCAACGCGCGTATCCGGCAGCGCCTTGAGTTGGCCCAGTCGCGGAGCCAGACGGTAGGCGTCCGCGCCCATCGCGTACAGGCGGCCCAGACTGCCATTGGCTTGTGGCCATTGCGCGGCAACCTGGTTGCGCAGCGGGTCGGTGGTGTTGAGCAGCCAAGGGGTTTCACAGAACATGACGTTGGTCATGTCCAGGTACTGGTTCTTGTCGCCGCTGGCGCTGAACACGTGGGACGTCGCATACACAGGCACGTCGCCGGCGTACTGGAAGTTCAGGGTTGGCTTGATCTGCTGGGCCAATTGCGGCGTCACAGCCAGGAAGATGAACTCGATGTCCTGGCGGCGCGACGGTTGTGCTGCTACATCAGTGCCAACGGCGCTTTGCAGGCTCTTGGCGCGACCTTCGCTTTTGCGCAGCTGGAACAGGTCGGCAATCTGCTGGGCGAGGGCGACCGGCTGGTCAACGTACTCGACGCCGACGACGGTGCCGCCATTGGCTTCCCAATCCTGACGGAAGGCTTTGTAAACACGCTCACCCCATTCGCCACGCGGCACCATGGCGGCGGCGCGGTGCAGGCCGTCGGCGCGGGCACGGCGCGAGACTTCGCGGGCTTCGTCTTCAGCGGCCAGGCCGAACTGGAACAGTTGCGGCGGGTTTTCATTCAGTTCGCTGTAGTTCAGCGCCAGCGTCGTGATCGGCAGTTGCGGGCGAGCAGCGAGTTGTTTGACCAGCGGTTTTTCCAGCGGGCCGACAACCAGTTGTACGCCGGCGGCCTGGGCCTTGGCATAGAAGTCGTCGAGGGAGGTCAGGCGCGAGCTGTCATAGAACTCGATGACCGGCGGTTTCTGCCCGGCTTGTTCGGCCTGGTAGTGAGCCGCCATGAAGCCTTCGCGCAGCGCCTTGCCGACCGCAGCCAGCGGACCGTCCTGCGGCAGTAGCAGGGCGATCTTGTTCAGCGGCTGGCTGGCCAGTTCCTTGAGCTTGGTCAGCGGCGTCGGCAGTTGCACTGCGGCCGGGTGCCCAGGGTTCTGCGCGCGCCAGGTGTCGATCGCGGCTTGTTGTTGCTCCAGAGTGCCGGCGCCTTTGACGGCTTTGGCCAGGCTGATCCAGCCATCAAGCGTCGGGTTGCCGCTGGCTTGCAACTGGTCAGCCGGCAGCGCGGCAATCAACGCCCAGATGGCTTCGTGGTTGCTGTTGGCAGCGTCGCCCGTCAGCAGCGGAGCCATGGCGACACGCTCACGCGCGGCGGCCAGGGTCTGGCCATCGGCTTCATAGGCGCGGGCATGCACGGTGCCGGTACGGATCTGCTGGTCTGTCGGCAGCTCCTTCAGGCTTTGCAGGCTGGGATGGTTCAGGGCTGCCAATGCAGCTTTGGGCTGATTGCGCGCCATGGCCAGTTCGGCGGCCAGGGTGCTGGCAAACACTTGCGCGGCTGGCTTCAGGACATCCAGGGGCACCTGCGCGAGAATCTGCGACGAACGCCCAGGGTTGTTCTGGTGGTAGGCCAGGTCAGCCGCACTCAGGCGCAGCATCGCGGCCTTTTCTGGCGTGTTGGCGGAGGTAGCCTGTTCGAGCAGTTGCTCGATACTGGCATCCGGGGTCCGGGGGAGGTCGCCAAGGCTGGACGAGGGCGAGCTGGCACAGGCAGCCAATAAGGCAGCGAGGCAGAGGGCGGAGAGCAGCCGCAGGCAAGCGATCATGTAAGTGTTCCTGATACCGATCAAATTAGCGTGGAAGTGTACCCAAGCACTGGCCCAGGCGCGATGTTACTGGCGTGAAACCGTCGATTTAGGTCGTGCAAATGCTGCCAACAGCCATCGACGGCCGACCTTGAGGGCATATTATCGAGGCGCCTACGCGCTACAATGCGACTTTTCCCAACCATCGAGGTGTGCGTTTTGACTGCTCCAGGTCCTTTGAATTCCACTGCAGGCTCGCTTTTTGTCGTGGCGACGCCCATTGGCAACCTGGACGACATCAGTGCCCGGGCGCTGAAAGTGTTGCGCGACGTAAAATTGATCGCGGCGGAAGACACGCGGCATTCCCAGCGGTTGATGCAGCATTTTGGTATCAGCACGCCCCTAGCCGCTTGCCACGAACATAACGAACGCGAAGAAGGCAGCCGTTTTATCACGCGCCTGCTGGCCGGTGACGATGTGGCACTGATCTCCGATGCCGGTACGCCGTTGATTTCCGATCCCGGCTACCACTTGGTCCGTCAGGCGCGAGCCGCTGGTATCAATGTAGTGCCTGTTCCGGGAGCGTGCGCGCTGATTGCTGCATTATCGGCTGCCGGGTTGCCGTCGGATCGTTTTATCTTTGAGGGCTTCCTGCCAGCCAAGACCGTTGGGCGCCGCGCGCGTCTTCAGGCACTCAAGGAAGAGCCGCGTACGTTGATCTTCTATGAAGCCCCGCACCGCATCCTTGAATGCCTGCAAGACATGGAGCTGGTGTTTGGCGGCGAGCGCCTCGCGCTGCTGGCGCGCGAGCTGACCAAGACGTTCGAAACCCTCAAGGGCCTGCCGTTGGAAGCGTTGCGGGCCTTCGTCGAAGGCGACAGCAATCAACAGCGTGGCGAGTGTGTGGTGCTGGTGGCCGGTTGGGCAGCGCCGGAGGATGAGGATGCTGTGGGCAGCGAGGCCATGCGCGTACTCGATCTGCTGCTCAAGGAAATGCCCCTCAAGCGGGCTGCGGCGCTGGCCGCTGAAATTACCGGCGTGCGCAAGAATGTGCTGTATCAGGTCGCGCTGGATAAACAGAAAGCCGAATAGTTCCGGGGGCGAACCGGCATTCCGTCCGAACGTGATGGCATTGCTGCACTTTTAATACTTGTCCTCAGCCCGCCGTGCCGTTAACCTGCGCGGCGGAGAGTCGATTGGACAGTCGCTGCCTTCTATGAAAATTAGGGGGGGGAGGAAAGTCCGGGCTCCATAGGGCGAAGTGCCAGGTAATGCCTGGGAGGCGTGAGCCTACGGAAAGTGCCACAGAAAATAACCGCCTAAGCACTTCGGTGCCGGTAAGGGTGAAAAGGTGCGGTAAGAGCGCACCGCACGACTGGCAACAGTTCGTGGCTAGGTAAACCCCACTTGGAGCAAGACCAAATAGGGTCCCAAGGCGTGGCCCGCGCTGGGACCGGGTAGGTTGCTAAAGATGTCCAGTGATGGCCATCGTAGACGAATGACTGTTCAAGACAGAACCCGGCTTACAGATCGACTCTCCACCTTTTTTCCTTCTGTCCGAATCTCGTGCAGAAACCCGGTAGTAACGCAAGAATCCCTCCCTGCCAAATCATTGGCAGATGCATCTTCGTAATACCAAAAAAATCTTACTCTTAATAAATCACTTTAACTTTAAGCCATAGCTCCATGAGCTATTTGCGGTTGTTGAGTCAAAAACATCGCCGAACTCGCGTTTCTCCTCCTTTTACACTCCTAAATCTCCGTTCTGTAAGGCTTTTCCTTGAATCCGCGCCTTGACGGTGTGGTGGGCGCATTCCTATAGTGTGCGCAAGTGGCGGAAAGTGGCACAAAGTGGGTTTTTTGAACGTAAAACGCTAAAATTTGGAGAAACGCATCTGTGTTTCGCGGAGCTAACGCTATCAGTCTCGATGCAAAAGGCCGTCTCGCCATGCCGAGCCGGTATCGTGACGAGCTCATTTCGCGAAGTTCAGGCCAGTTAATCATCACGATTGATGCCGTTGACCCTTGTTTGTGTGTTTACCCGCTCGATGAGTGGGAGTTGATCGAAACCAAGTTGCGCGCTCTGCCTTCATTGCGTGAAGAAAACCGCCGCCTGCAGCGTTTGCTGATTGGTAATGCCGTCGACCTCGAACTCGATGGCAGTGGGCGTTTTCTGGTGCCGCCGCGTTTGCGCGAGTACGCCAAGCTGGATAAGCGCGCAATGCTGGTGGGCCAACTGAACAAGTTCCAATTGTGGGACGAAGATGCCTGGGATGCTGTTTCTGCAGCGGACCTGGCTGCTATTCAACAACCGGGCGCGATGCCTGATGAACTGCGTGATTTGATCCTGTGACTATTGATAGCGGCTTTAACCACATCACCGTACTGCTTGACGAAGCCGTTGAGGCTCTCGCCGTACGCGCGGATGGCTGCTATTTGGACGGCACCTTCGGCCGGGGCGGGCACAGTCGGTTGATACTCAGCCAGCTCGGGTCCGACGGTAAGCTCCTCGGGTTCGACAAAGACCCTCAAGCGATTGCCACCGGGCAAGCGCTAGCGGCCGAAGACGGCCGCTTTGTCGTTGTACAGCGCAGCTTTGCCGAGCTGGGTGCCGAAGTCGCCGAGCGCGGCATGGCAGGCAAGGTGGCCGGGGTTTTGCTCGATCTGGGCGTGTCTTCGCCGCAGCTCGATGACCCGGAACGTGGCTTCAGTTTCATGAACGACGGCCCGCTCGACATGCGCATGGACCCTACCCGTGGTGTCAGTGCCGCGCAGTTCATCGCCACCGCGCCGGTGGAAGAAATCGCCCGCGTGTTCAAGGAATACGGTGAAGAACGCTTCGCCGGCCGCATGGCCCGTGCCGTGGTCGAACGCCGTGAAATCCAGCCGTTCGAACGCACCGCTGACCTGGCCGAAGTGCTGAAAGTCGCCAACCCTGCCTGGGAAAA